>NZ_JBNGVC010000011.1:0-12442 GCF_050524305.1 Bacillus silvicola | reverse complement strand
GAAACGACAAGTTATCCAATGGATGAACTTATGAGAAAAGCTAAAACGTTATACAATGATGGTATGACTTTACAAGATATACACAAAACATTAGTAGATGAAAAAAGAAGACCTTTTTATGTATTTCCAAAGAGCTTAAAAGGTTTATATGCAAGTGGTCGTGTAAAGGGAGTTCAATTCTTACTTGGAAGTTTATTAAGTGTCAACTTAATCTTAGAAGTAAAAGGCGGAGAACTTTTACTTGAAAAGAAAGTGCGTAAAATTCAAAAATGTAGAGAATACATTAAAAATGAGCTTGAAAAAGAATTACCAAAAGTACTTCATATGTTCTATGCTAACGATAAAGATGGAGCTGAAGAATGGATTTCAGATATTAAACAAGCATTTCCTGAAATGGATTTCAAACTGTATCCATTACCAATTTCATTTGCTGTTCATGCAGGTGAAGGTACAATAGCAATTAGTTATTAAAAGGAAAACCCGTGAATAATTCGCGGGTTTTTTTATTATATAAAATCTTAATTACATCAACCTCATATCATAAATAATAATGTATAGATAAAAGGATTTTCTCCTTTTAAAAAAGAAGTATGTATAAACAAAAATTATAATGGTAGTGATATTATGAAAATCGGAAAGTTTGGAGAAAAAAATAATATAAGCATAGATACAATTAGACATTATATGGATCTCGGACTAATTATTCCTGAAAAGAAGGGTGGCCACTATTTTTTTGATGAATATTGTCAAAAAGATGTAGAGCTTATATTAGAGTACAAATGGCTAGGTTTTAGCTTGAATGAAATTAAAGAACTTTTTCTTTATAAAAATTTAGGCCAATCCTTAGATTACGAAAATGATACTTTTTATCAATCTTTATTTAAAGTGAAATATGAAAAAATTGAACAAGAAATAAAAACTTTAGAGGAACGAAAAGACAAATTAAAGGAAGCGTTAAATAATTTATCAATAGCAACTGAAACTTCGAATTCGATTTTAGGGATAGATTTAAAAGTACTTCATTTATTTAAATGTTTTAAGTGTAACGGAAATTTAATTCTTGAAGATGGTATTATCAATAAGAACCAAATTGTTGAGGGAAAGTTAATTTGTAATTGTGGTGAGGAATACGCGATTATTTCCGGGATTTTAACAGCTGGAAAATTATTTGAGGCGTATGAAAGGACATCACTTGAAGAGTCTATTTCAGATTATATCCATGAAACTGATACCACCTTTTTGGAGAATATACAAAGAGGCGGCGAATGGGCAAAAAAGAAATTAATACAGCTAGATTTAAATAACAAGATATTACTTGATTTAGGATCGGGTCTGGGGTTCTTTTTACGAAATGTTTATGAAGAATTACCGGAAGATTGTTTATACATTGCTGTTGATCGAGATTTGAATAAACTTTTACTTTTAAAAGATGTAATTGAAAGAATAAATGTGAAAAGAAATATTGTATTTATCTGTGCCGATTTTCTAAACATACCTATTCAGAGTTATTCTGTTGATATTGTAATTGATCAATCAGGTACAAGTAATTATAGTTTTGAACATGAGGAGTTTTTATTGCACGAATTAAATTCCCTTTTTAAACCCGATTGTTATTTATTAAGTTCATTTATTTTATTTAATAAATTCAGCATAAATAGCCAAATTGCACCTAGACTCCGAGATAATTTTACATCTACAAAAGTTAAGGGGAAAATCCAAAATCTACAGTTTCAATCCATTGATGAAAGAACTTCAAATTATTTGGACCGAGGCGGAAAATACGAGGATTTCTTTGTTCAAGGAGAAGAAATTTATACATATTCGTTTTTCGGAAAAAGATGGGGTTAACCCCATCTTTTTTAATTTTTCTTTTAAAAGTTTTGAATACTAGAATATTGATATTGGGTTGACCCGAGAACTTACACTGTACGTAATACAAAGTTCAGTGGGAGGGAAGAGTTATGGGGAGTTTACGATTACATTTAGAAAATAAAAAAAGCAATCAAGAACTAAGAAATATTTGCCTCTATTCAATTGCGAAAACAGTATCTATATTTGGTAGCTCTATTTATAGTTTCGCATTAGGATTATATGTTTTACAAATAACTGGGTCAGCGTTAAATTTCGCGATTTCGCTCATATTAGGATCTATTCCTATGATTGTTATGAATCCATTTGCCGGCGTAATCGCAGATAAGGTTGATAAAAAGAAACTGGTTGTTTGTATGGATCTACTAAATGGAGGCTTATTAATTGCTGTTTATATAGTAAGCAGCAATTACGGATTAAACTTATTCATTATTTATGCTACTACCTTTCTTATGTCGGTATTTACAACATTTTTTTCAATAGGATTTGAAGCTGCAAAACCAAATATCGTCTCTAAAGAGAGGCTTATGAGTATTAACTCTATAAGTAAAATTATCGATTCTGTATCTTTAATTATCGGTCCTATGTTAGGTGGCATCGTTTTTGCAGTCTTTGATATTAAAACTTTTATAATTATAAACGGTATTTCATTTATTCTTTCGAGCATATCAATACTATTTATTCATTTTCAACTGTTCGAGTTCAACATAAATGAGGCATGTTCAAAAAGAGGAATTAATTTTATTACAGATATAAAAGAGGGGTTTTCTTACTTAATTGAAAAGGAAAGTTTAAAGAATACGTTTAGTATTTTAATTTCACTTAATTTCTTCTTAGGATTTGCTGTAACTGTTCCATTACCATACATTATAAATACGGTTCTAAATCTAAGTTCCAAGCAATTTGGTATCATTCAAGGGACTTTTCCAGTAGGGATAATCGTTGGTGCAATTTTTGTAAAAAAGATAACTGATCGTTTTTCTTACTCTTATCTTTTGAAAAAGCTAAGTTTTATGTTGGCAGTTTTTATGATTATTTCAGGAATTCCAGTTTTATTCAAAAGTTTTGAAGTAAATGATTCTGTATACGTTATTACGTATTGTGTTGTTATGTTCTTTTTAGGGCTTATTATAGCGCTAATTGATATTCCTTTAATTTATTTCATGCAAAAAGAGATTCCGGATAAATATAGGGGAAGAGTGCTTAGTATTGGATTAAGTTTAGGGAAAATGATGCAGCCAATAGCACTCGCAATATCAGGTATATTATTAAACTATATTCCAGCCTATACTATTCCAATTGTAGGAGGAATCTTATATTTAATATTGAATAAGGTTTCTTCAAATCGTTTAATATTAGAAGTTCATTCGAAAGATTATAGTGCTTAGTAGTTTCTTAGATTATTTATAAAATGGGTACTGTCACATTACCATCCAGCTAAGAAAAGCAAATACCCAAAACGAAAAAACAAACTAAATTCCTATGGACAACTATGAAAAGATTAAATTTTCGTTTTGGGGATACTTCGAAATTTTAGGTTGATTGGTATGGATGCACCGCTAAATACATTAAGAAAATTTAACTATTTTGATTGACCTTCCCCTTACAGGAAACAGTATATTTGAAGTAATTAATAACAGGAGGTGATTATTATGCTTTCAATTGGGGAGTTTTCAAAAATATCACATCTCACAATGAAGACGCTGCGCTACTATGATGAAATTGGACTTTTAAAGCCGGATTTCATAGACGCTAAAAATGGCTATCGCTACTATAATATTTCTCAATTAGAAACAGCTTTATTGATTACACGATTAAAAACCTATTTATTTTCACTGGAAGAGATTAAAGATCTTTTAACAAATTGGGAGAATACTGAGTTTCTTAACTCTAAAATGAAAGTCAAACAAGAAAATCTAACACAACAAATAACATTTTATTCTTCTTTATTAAAAAAGTTAACGCTTGATATTCAACAATTAGATGAAGAGGAAAGTATCATGGGTTACTTAAATCATATTGAGATTAATCTTGTAAATCACTTAACCTATAATATATTATCTCAGCGAAAACAAATGAATACCGCTGATTTTTTAACGCATTTTAATGAGTTGTTTAGTAAAATTTCATTTGAAAATTTATTACCTATTGCAAAACCACTTGCTATATTCCATAGTTCAGAATATGTACCTGAAAATTATGATGTAGAAATTGCGATTCCTCTTGCAGAGGCCACAAATAAAACAAAAGTGTTTAATCCCGGCCTTTGCGCAATGGCTACACTTATTGGATCTTACGAAGAATTGCCTTCTATTCATACAAAGCTACATGTTTGGGTTAAAGGAAATAACTATAAACTGAATGGCGCTCCGTTTGAAGTTTATAAAACGAATCCTTATAGCAGACGGGAGGAGAAAAATATCATAGAAGTATATTTTCCCATAAAATGAATAAATAAAGGGGCGTATCACAATGTATGGTATAAACCGGCCAACGATAAAAGAAAAAAACTTGATTTTAGTTGCTGAGATTATCTATTTAATCATCGCGTATTATTTACTTTTCATTACTCATGCCAAATCAGGCGTTTCACTAGGACTTTTTATTGCTTTAATTATTACAGCTTTACGATTAACAGCTATGATGTTTATTTGGTTACCTAGAGGGATTGCATGGCAAGAAGCAATTATGAACAGTATTGCTTTTGGGATTTATTATTTAAGTTTCCCCATTTTAATGATTACTAGTAAACAGGATCCCAACTTAATAGTGCTTGTTATAGGGTGGGTATTGTTTTTAGGAGGGAGTATATTAAACACAGTTTCAGAGTTACTTAGAAAACCTTTTAAAGACAATCCTGCAAATCAAGGTAAGCTATATACAGGCGGTTTATTTAAATATGCAATTCATATTAATTATCTTGGGGATTGCCTTTGGGTATTAGGCTTAGCGCTAATCTCTAACAATATTTATAGTTTGCTAATACCTCTAGGCCTATTCATAGTATTTGTTTTTGACTATATTCCCAAATCTGATGATTACTTACAGAATAAGTACGGAGAACAATTTACAGTATATAAACAGAAAACCAAAAAACTAATACCGTTTATTTGGTAAATTAATTTCATAAATTATAAAAAGCGCAGGATCACCATCCTGCGCTTTTCTATCGTAATTCAGCTGTTTTTCTAATAACAATCTTATCAATATCATCCTCTTCATCACCAATAAATAATCCGCGTTCTTTTAAATATGTTTCAAAGTATAAATCGGCTTCAGCTCGTTCATCGTATGGCTTTACAGATAGAACGAAACCTAATTTATTTTGCTCTTCTAAATGAGAAGTAGAGATGTATGCCGGTACATTATGTCGTAAAAAGAGCTCTTTAACCGGAATGATCATATCTTTCATTAACTTCGTTAACATACCCATTTCAAACTCAAAATTAAAGCGATCTATACTAGATAAATCCGCGAACACTACACCAATAAAACCTGTATTAAATACTTCTTGATATTCTACTTCTTCGTTACCGTAAAAATTCTTTTCAATTAAATAATTTATAAAATAAGAAACACCATCACTTTGTTCAAAAGGTTTTGTTGAAAGAACGAAGCCGATTTTCTTTTGTTTATGTAAATACACACATGACATGTATGCAGCGATATTATGTTCTTTAAATAATGCACTCGTTGCTCCAGATAGACCATCTAATACGTGATGAACAATTTGAAGTTTTTTACGAGCGAAATAATAGGATTTCTTTTGTAACTCCAATGTATCAATAAAGACAGAGCCGATAAAGCCTGTATTTGAAATAATAGGTGTTTGCTTTTTTCTTCCTCTGCGCTTTGCTTGAGTCATTGTTAAAATCATCCCTTCATGTACAATCAAAATAAAAAGAACGTTTGTTCGTATATTTATATTTTACTATTAAAACGCTCTAAAGTAAAGGGTTTTTGATGAAAAAACAACAAAAAAGACACCTGTAAAAGGTGCCTTAAACGCTGTAGGGAAGAGGGTTCATCCCAACTATTTATATTATGATACAGAAACAATCTCTTCTGTATCTTCTACATCTAAATGACAGTCCATAGTACGAACATCTTGATCCTCATGACTTCCGAAATAAATAGTAATTTTCATATGTATCGCTCCTTTATTCTAGGAATACCTAAAATAATTACTAGTAATGTTAATATTTATTATATACCACTTTTTTCATTCCGACAACGTTATATCATTTTTAATTCTTTTAGGGCGCAAAGAGTGATTTATAGAGATATTTTTATAGAAATAGGTACATTTCTTATATGTTATATTTAATACTGAAGGATTCGAATACGAATTTTTATGAAAGGAGCAAAATTAATGAATTATAAACAGTTACTAATAGATAATTTCACATATAAAACCTCATATATTGCGCGGCAGGTACATGGAATGGATGTAAAAGAAACGAAGGATTACATTACTGTCGACTGCGGATTACCTGCAGATACATTTAATATTATTACACTACTAAATAGTAATGTAACGGAAGGGATCGAGAAATTATATAAGGAGGTAGAATGCTATAATCAAAAAAAATTTCCAATGAGTGTTTGGTTTTGGGATGATAAGCAAGAACAGACTATAAAAAGCGAATTAATCAAACTTGGTTTAAAAGAAGCAGAACAGAATATCGCGATGGTAGCAGACTTAAGAAAAATTCATCCAACAATAGACATTCCAGTAGGTTTTACAATACAAAATGCAACATCGCCAGAACAAATACAACAATTTGGCGAAACGTTAGCAGCTTTATTCGGTACATCAACAGAAGGTACTCAAGTTCAAGCATACTATAATCAAATTGCTTCTTTAGATTTATGGAATAGTGATGCCATGAAACTATACTTAGGCCTTTATAAAGGGAAGGTAGTATCTGTTGGCTCTCTAGTTTGTACGGAAGATAGCGTTGGTATTTATGATATAGCGACTAAAGAAGATATGAGAGGAAAAGGATTTGGTTCTATTATGTTCAATTTCCTGCTGCAAGAAGCAAAACAACTAAAAAATAATTATTGCGTATTACAAGCTTCACCTGATGGAAAAAACATTTATAAAAAATCTGGCTTTCAAGCCGCAGGACAAATTACAGTTTTTGAAAATCGACATTTAATTGAATAATTCATCCAAATTAAATCGCTTTAAATATAGGAGTAAACATACCATTATGAAGAAAATATCTATAATTACAATCATCTGTTTCTTTATTGTAATTAGCACTTTTGTTTTTCAGCAAGTAAATGAACAAAAATATACAAAAGCCATTAATCAATCAAATCATATTAAAAATATTGCGCATAGAGGGGCTTCTGCATATGCACCGGAACATACATTAGAAGCGTATCAATTAGGACAGCAATTAAAAGGTGACTATATAGAAATAGATCTCCAAATGACAAAAGACGGACATTTAGTAGCTATGCATGATGAAACATTAAACCGTACAACAAACGGTTCTGATTTTGTAAAAGATCATACATTAGATGAAATAAAACAACTGAATGCAGGTTCTTTTTTCAATAAAAAGTATCCAAAGTTAGCAAAGAAAGAATTTGAAAATGCTAAAGTTCCAACACTAGAAGAAATTATTGAAACGTTTGGACATAATGCTAATTATTATATCGAAACAAAATCACCAGATGAATATCCTGGAATGGAAGAAAATTTATTAGAAATTATAAATCTCTATCAAATAAGTGATAAAGTTATTATCCAATCATTTAGTGAAGAAAGTCTACGAAAGATTCATAGTTTAAATGCCAATATACCGTTAGTACAATTATTATCATATAAAAAAGCAGTTCAATTAACAGATTTAGAAATAAAAAACTATAAAACATACTGCATTGGCCTAGGCATGAACTATAAGTATATTGATGCAGTCTATGTAAAAAACATAAAGAAACATGGCTTAGAAATTCATCCATTTACAGTAGATAATGAAAAAGATATGGAGAAGTTACTAAAATGGGGTGTAGACGGGATGTTTACTAATTATCCGGATCGTTTGCATTCAATATCGTCTTAAAAAAATCATAAATAAAAAGAATCCGAGCATTATGGGATTCTTTTTATTTTCACTTTCTGGTTATCCTTATAATAATAAGATGTTCCATTCTATTTTTACAAAATAAATTAGAAGGTAATTAAACTGTAATTAATTTTACCTTTGTTTTTTATACCTTTTTGATACACTAGATACAAGAGGAATGCCAATTAGGGTAGGTAAGAACCAAAAACATATTGGTGGTAGTAAATTTATAATAGGAATATACATCCCAATGTTCACTAAAAGTGCGGTCACTGCACCAATGTATGAGCCTAACATACCTCTAATATGATGTCCTAGCCAATTTTTCCATCGCTGTTTTCTTGCGAGATATCCGTAAATCGCAAATGAATAGGAGATAATTGCTACATAAAATAAATATGCGATTTTATCCCAATTTAATATGGACAATATAATTGCAGTAATGGTTATAACAACATAGGATGCATGATATATTTCGCCCCATTCTGTATGCTTTCCTTTCTTTTTTTGAGCAAGCATCGCTACGATACCAGTGATTAAGCATATTGTTCCAAATAAAATGTGTATGGTTAAAATCACGTTAAAAATGCTCATAAAAATTCCTCCTTTTTTATTTTTATAGTATTGCAGTATAGGAGAAAAGTTGAAAAACATTGTTAGTTTGGCTTAATATATTGAAATATAGGTACTCTTAGAACAAAACGAAAAGATTAAATTTTTTCTCAAATTTAGTGCGACGAGTATTACGTTAAATGAAGGAGAGACTTTTATGTTTACATCTATCACATACTTACAATCTGGGAACGATAAACAACAAAAAGTTTACGAAGTTATTAATAAACTAAACATAATGGAGGATTTAGCTTTATATAGCCCTGTACTTTGCGGGACAATCCCTATTAGAATTGATACCCTTCATTCTGACTTAGACATTGTAATGGAAGTACATAATTATGATTTTTTTGAACAGGAAATTAGATCATTGTATGGCTCATACGAAGAATTTGAAATAAAAAAGAAAAACATTAAAAATCTCTTAACAATAAAGGTGAATTTTCAATTTGAAGGTTTTGAATTTGAATTATTTGCTCAACCGCAGCCAGTACGTAACCAAAATGCATATAAACATATGATAGTGGAGCACATGCTATTAATGCAGCACCCACACATTAGAGAAGAAGTAATTGAATTAAAAGAACAAGGCGTAAAAACAGAACCGGCTTTTGCACAAGTATTAAAAATTGACGGAGATCCTTATGAAGAACTTATTTTATTAGGACAGGAAATGAGATTGTGGTAAATAAGGTACACAAAAAATCCTCTTTATATAAAAGAGGATTTTTATTATGCCATTAACTTACGAATCAAATTACTTAATATATAAATACCTTGAGCAATTTGTTCAGTGGAAGCATATCCATACGATAAGCGTATACACTGATCCGATTCTTCTTCATAAATACGTCCTGGGTTTAAAAGTACTCCCTTTGATAAGGCCTCTGAAAACAGTTTTTTCATTGGAATGTTAGGTACAACCGTTAGCCATATAAAAAATCCACCACATGGGATATCCCATGTAGCAATATCTGCACAATACTTGTCTAAAGCTTGTAACATCATTCGTCTGCGCTCTTTTAGGTGGATCCTTACGTTCGCAACGTGTTCTTCATAAAAACCTTTACTTAACCATTCCGCAGCAACTCTTTGAGATAAAGAACTCGATCCATAGTCTGTTTGCATTTTTATGTCTGATAATCTATCAATAACTGGCTCTGGTCCGATAATCCAACCAATTCTAAGTCCTGGACTAAGCGTTTTAGAGAGACTACCAATATATAATACATGTCCATGTTTATCCATTGATTTTAACGGAGGTGGAGGTAGTTCATCAATCCATAACTCACGATAAATATCATCTTCAATGATAGGCAATTGTTCTTTTTCGCAAATTTTTAGTATTTCTTTTCGACGCTCTTTGGACATTAATGCACCCGTTGGATTTTGAAAACAAGGAATCGAATATAAAATATTTTTCTTTTGACTATAATTAATTCGTCTTATCAAATCATTAGGAAAAATACCATGATGATCCATCTGTATTCCAGAAAGGTGAATATTAGCCGATTGAAATACATGTAGCGAATATAAGTAAGATGGTTGTTCAAGTAAAACAGTTGATTCTCTATGTAAGAGACCAATTGATATTAATTGTAATGCTTGCAATGCACCAGAGACTATTAATACAGAACTTGGAGATGTATTTATTCCGAATGATTTTACATAATTACTTATCGCTTCACGTAAAGGGAAATATCCTTTTTGTTCCTCGTATCCGAAATAATCTAGCTCCTCACATACGTTTCCCATAATGAATTTCATGGTTTCTAACGGGAAAAGATGAGGTGCAAGTTCTCCTTTACTAAGATGAATGAATTTTTTATTTGCTTCTGCTTCATTAATTTCTCGAACCATTAATTTACTCGGTTTATGAATACCAGCTTTCACATATTCACTCCAATCAGGCGGGGGATTAGTCGCTAATAATGACCATGTATTATTCATTACAATTGTTCCCGCCCCAATTTTCCCTTGAATTAAACCATCTGCCATAAGTTCTTCTAGTGCAGTTATTACAGTACTACGATTGACATGAAATAATTTCGCTAACTGCCGCTGACTAGGAATCTTACTTCCAATTGTCCATTCTCCGTTTTCAATTTTTTCTTTCATATAGTCTATTATTTGTCGATATTTTGGCGGTCTTTTATCGGTAGACATATTAAAAAACTCCCTCATTCATTTTAAAAATACAAAGTGGTTGGTTTTTTCGAGGAATAACTGGTTGAAGACATTGTATCAACTATTAAATATGATGAAAAGAAATAATTGGTAATTAAAAAATGGCTGGTTTATTGGAGAGGGAGAAAAAATATGCAGAATAAAAAATGGAATTCTCGTATTGTATGTGCTCATGCTTTTACAATTCTTATATGGGGGACAGCTTTTCCAGGAATTCGTATGGGCCTTGAAGCTTACACGCCTGAACACCTCACATTGCTACGATTATTAATAGCTTCTTTGATTCTTCTACTGTTTTCGTTTATATACAAATTACGTTTACCTGACTTAAAAGACATTCCAGTAATTTTTATATTTGGCGCTCTAGGATTTACTATTTATCATATTGCACTGAACTACGGTGAAAAGAGTGTAAATGCTGGACCTGCTAGTTTAATTGTATCTGTAACACCTATATTAACTGCAATTCTTGCTTCTGTTTTTTTAAATGAAAAAATGAAATTAAATGGGTGGATCGGTGGTGTAATTAGTTTAGTAGGAATTACTTTTTTATCATTAAATCAAGGAGATTCCATTCAATTGAATAGTGGGGTATTCCTAATATTATTAGCGGCATTTTCAGAAAGCCTATTTTTCGTTTTCCAAAAGTCGTACTTGAAAAAGTATGGTTTCTTGCCATTTACAATATATACAATTTGGTCTGGTACTGTATGTATGCTTATTTTTTTACCTGGGATTTATGAAGAAATCGTAGCAGCTCCTATAGAAATCACTTTGAGCGTTATATATTTAGGTGTGTTTCCGACAGTCCTTCCGTACATTGCATTAGCATATATTACATCCTATGCCGGTGCATCTGAGGCAACAAGCTCTCTATATTTAACACCAGTAACTGCATGCTTTATCGCTTGGGTATGGTTAGGTGAGGTGCCAAGCTTTGTTTCGATAATTGGAGGGATAATTACTATACTTGGAGTTGTGATTGCTCATTTAACATTTAAAAAAGATAATTATAAGCAAATCGAGAGCGAAAAAGTATGGTAAGACTTTTCTGCGAGTAGTTGCAATTTGAAAGTAACAATATTGAACTAATATAGGGGGGTTAATATAGATATAATGGAAAATATCTATATTAAAATGTAATAGTCCAGCATTTGTACGGAATTCAATTATACTGTTAGATGATTACCAGAGTAAGAACTAGTATAATACTAGTTCTTTTTATCGACACACTACTCACTATTAATATTTGCTTAGAATTGTATAGATTTAAATTTTTTCCACATATACATAATTATCTTACCTATGAAAGGGGAACGTTTCTTGAAGAAAGTTTTATTTTTCGGAGACCCAGGTATTGATGATTCATTTGCAATTATGTACGGATTACTACATCCTGAAATTGAAATTGTTGGTATCGTAACTGGATATGGAAATGTTGAACATATACATGCCGCTCATAACGCAGCTTATATTTTACAATTAGCAAACAGACAAGATATTCCTGTAATTAGCGGGGCAACAAAGCCACTTACAAATGAAATTACAACGTATTACCCTGAAATTCATGGGCCAGAAGGATTAGGACCCATACATGTACCGGAAAGTGTGTTATCTATTCCGATATACAATTTTGGTAGTATTGCGGCGATTCTTGTAAAGTATGGAGAAGATTTAACAATTGTCGATGT
>NZ_JBNGVC010000010.1:0-67170 GCF_050524305.1 Bacillus silvicola | reverse complement strand
TTATGTTGCTTATTTATAGAATACTTTTTCAACGTTATATTTTGCTTTATATTCATTAATGATATATGTTTCGTAAATTTCTCTTTCTGTTGGATCTTCTACGATACATGCATCGATGCGATATACTTCATCACGATGATTTTTAATTGGTGAAACATTGTCTTCAAAATGCTTTTTAATACGTTGTCTAATTTTACGAGCTTTACCTACGAAAAGAAGTTCGTCATTAATATTGTAAAACATAAAAATGCCGCCTTTATCTCTAGGGAACAAGTGGAAATCGATAAAACCGTTAATTGGAGTAATTATTGGCTCGTCTCCTTTAATAACTTGTTTACGTTCAGTAATTGAAACATCAGCTTCAGGGATATTAATTTTAATCAAGTTCATTCACGTCCTCTTTTATTATAAAGATAAATAATAGCATACATACGTAAGAAAAGCTATGTTCAGAGGCACATTTCATTTTAAAATTCAAATATTATAGGTATATCATGCAAACTCTTTTTCCAAATCATATGATCGTTTGATTCTCCCCAATAATCTTTTAGTACATAACTAGGTTTTCCAAACTTTTTCGTCCATATACTTTGCGCTTTTTTGTATCCACTATCTAAACAGTATTCTGTTATTCCTCTGCTAAGTAATGCAAGATACATTGTATTTAGTAGTAAACTCCCTATACCCTTTCTTTGATACTCTGGAAGTATAAATACAGTTCCTATTTCATACAAATCCTTAAGTACACCGCCTGTACAACTATTAATCAATGTACTTGCTGGACCGACTTCAATTGTTCCAATGATTTTATCGTTACTTATATCTATTGCTAATAAAAAGTAACGATTTTCTCCATTACTATCAAAATCATTTTTCAAATATTGCTTTTTCGAGTTAATTTCATTTTCTATGTCATCTAATAATTGTGATAACCCTTCGTTTTTATAAGTATTCGTAATAACTATACGAAAAAACAAATTTAGTTCATCAATATCATCCGAATTCGGCCTTCTAATTTCAACATTATACATGACTTAAATCTCCAATCTTTGAAAATATATTGGAAAGTATATTCTTTCAAAAAGATTTTATACAATTGTTAAGACCATACTTTATATACTCTATTCACAATTATTCTACACAGCTCTGCAAAGATCCAGCAATATAGAAAACTCAGTATAAATATTAACGTAATAACTTTTATATCCATAGTTGTATGAACCATAGGACCTAGTACTGGAAAATGAAAGATATCGAGAACGATTATAATCCCTATAAGTAGACATATCGCTGAAAAGGATACTATCCAAATCCTCCTCTTGAATCGTAAAAAGGATGCTCCTAACGCTATACCTAATAATCCTGTAGTAAAGGGAAAGACAATTAGTTCACTTGGCTGAATAATGAATAAGAGGAAAATAGTAAGAATATAAGAGAGTACTCCCTCACGAATAGAATAACAAATAGCGAGAAAAATCGGTAGCGTCGAGAAGGGACTAATAAATAACCCTATACCAGGGATTAAGTTCCCAGCAGATTGAAAAATGGTGGCAAGTGAACCCAATAAAGCAGTAATGACTAACCTACTTGCAGGAGTTATCTTTCTTTTTATAATAAAGTTCGTATCATGCGCTATCATCAATTGATACCAATAGCATCTAAAGCGATTCATCAAAATACCTCCTAAAGATACTTAATTCATCACTTTCTATCTTATTCATACACTTATTGTTTATGCGTTACCTTCTGCTAGTTATCAATTACTATACAATAGACATTTATACATAGAGGTTTTTTAGGGGGACGACAGGTCGTGCATTTTGAAGAAGAATGAATTCTTTATATTTTTAGACTTAGATTTTATACCGTATCAAGGAACAATTTCAAAAATAGTACCTTTGTTAAAATCAGATACTTTCATAGAACCATAAACGCCTAAATATAATCTAGTTTGATCCAAATTTGCTCCCAAACTAACATAATAAGCTGCTTGAGCACCAAAATCATAATTGGTTTCAATAACATGAAAGTCATTTTGTTTACCGTCTGTACCTGCCATAGTATAGGCTAAAACACCCTTAACTGGAGATTGAGATTCTTCTTTCTTGGCAAGGTCAGTAAACACCACGCTACCTGCTAAATTCGAAATTGCAGTCCCCATATATGGATGAACTCCTGTAAGTGAAGTTCCCCCGAACTTATCGGCCCTGAAATCTTTATGAAAATAACTAATTAGAGGCTGAATACGTTTCACTGATGTTTGTATTGTTTCATCATAATAAGCCATTGTTCTCTCATCCAAAGTTGGATTCTCAGAACAGTGTCTTATAAAAGAAGTGGGCAAAACGCCCTCCCATCCTCGCCAACCAAAGTTAATAAATCCTCCTTGATTAGGAGTAGAGCTCATTAAATACGTTTGAACAAGTTCGGTAACCGGTATTGGTTTATAATGAGTAAATGAAAAAATAGACTCTACAATATCCTGTCCGACATTCCCAGCATATTTTACATATTGATTATAAAATCTTTGAAATGAAATACCTGTTATATTACGAACTCCTTTCGCAATTACTGTAAGTATTTCTTGTATAGATAAAGGAAGTTCATTAAAACGTGTAACAACTGGAGGTTTATTTATAAATGTATTTTTACTGATATCGATTTCAATTATTTTACCTGCTATTTCTAAATCATCTTGGCTTAAATTAAATGGATCATAACCTGATCCGCCGTCTCCATTTGTAAAAACAAGTTTTCCAGTCTCCGGTGAAAAATTTAAACTATTGACTCCATTATGATTAAAAAATGGCCTTCTTATATTAAGTAATGTTCTTCGTTTTTGAGGTTGACCATGTGATTGTAAAATCCATTCCTCAACTGTATCGATATGATCATATTGAGTATCTCTCTTTACCCACTTTAAGTTTAAATTTTTAGGGTCGCAAGGATTCGGTTTAAATTGTTCAGAAAGCGCACCCGGTCCTTGAGTTCCAGCTACTGAATAATGAAGATAAAATAAACCGTTTTGATGAAATTGTGGATGAAACGCTAGTCCTAGCAATCCTCGCTCATCATAGCCACTACTAGAAACGCCTTCTTCAGATGTACCTAATTTGATAATTCGTTGACGAATATCTAAAAAGGTCTTTATTACTCCGTCTCCTATGTAAAAAATTTCTCCTAATTGAGTTGCTATAAATAGCCTTTCAGTCGATTCATTTGGAAGAATAGCTGTTTTTATTACAGTTGGTAAATTTAAGTTATGAACAATGGGTCGTAAACTAACTTTAACTTTTGTCAATTAACTTTAACCCCCTTTTTATTCTTTTTTAATAGAAGAATATGATGTGAGTTGTTCTATTAGTATCAAAACTATAGACATTTAATCGGAAATTCCTTTTCATACACGTCCGTTTTTGATAGATTCTATATAGATATATGTTGAGTTTAAAAATTATTACATTTCCCTTTTTACATCGATTAACTCAGATTCCTTTATATTACATTTTATTATATAATTATAAATATATAAATTAGGGGGGAAATCGATGACAATCTTACTACAAATCATCTTACCACTTATATGTGCAATATACTTATTTACCCTCTATAGTAATACGACTATAGGAAAAGCTGCATTTCTTTTGGCAGTCATTATTGGGATTTTCGGTTTAGAGAATATTTTTCAACATGCTAGTTTAACAGATCATGCTGTTTATCCATATTGGGGCAGTTTAAAAGCTGTAATCATTATTTTATCAGTGGTATTTCTATTTAAAAAAGGAGGACTAACAGGAAAATCCTAATTTGTAGCGCTGTACATATTTTCTTGTTAGACTGTTTTTATTTTATAAAGAACTGTTTATGTAAAACAAGAAGGGGTGTGTTACATATGTCCATAAATATTATCTCTATAGTATCTATAATAATATGGATTGTGCTGATTACAGAACTTATAAAACCTTCAGAAGAACAGAATGGGCGAAAAATAGTAACTTTATTATCTGGTGGTTCCGCATCAACACTTATTCTAACTGTTTCACTGATTCAAAATATCTCGTTTTGGAATTGATTGTGATATAACTAACCAAAAAATTATTTATAAATAAAAAAGATTAGGAGCGAATCCTAATCTTTTTTGTTATTCAATTGCACCAGCAACATCATAATCATTTAAATCTAATTCAATTGTTTGTCCGAGCGCTAGTTTAGCCAATTCTGCTCCTAAGTATGGACCAGCCGTTAAACCTGAAGCCCCTAATCCGTTCGCAACGAGAATACCTTCAAAGTTAGGTAGTGGTCCGATAACAGGTAAGAATCCTGGTGTAAATGGTCTGAATCCAACTCTCGTTTCAAGCATTGTACCATCTTCTAAACCAGGCGCCACCGCCAATGCTTTATGGAATACTTCATGTAAACCACCAGCAGTCACACGGTGATCAAAACCAGTATCATTTTCATGTGTTGCACCAATTACTACATGACCATTGTCAAATGTTAAAATATATTGATCATTTGGCGGCATAACAACTGGCATATTTTCTGTTGCTGTATTTTCCATTTGCAAATGAACAATTTGTCCTTTTTGGAACGTAACTAAGAAATTAATTCCTAATGGGTTCAAGATTTCGTTCGCCCATGCGCCTGCGGTTACCATTACCTTTTCCGCTACAAGTGTTTCTTCATTTACTTTAACTCCCGTAATATGATGCCCTTCACGGACTAATACTGCATCACCTTTTATGAAAGTTGCACCATGTTTTTTCGCAGCGCTTATTAATGCGTTGCGTAATAATCTTCCATTTACTCGTGCAGCACCACTAATATGAACAGAACTATATTCTTCCGATAATGCTGGGAATAATTTTTTCGTTTCTTCAGCTGATAAGCGAGTGATTTCACCAATCTCCGGTGCATCTTCACGGCGTTTATACGCTCGCTCTTCCATTTGATCTAGTTTTTTCTCATCAGTATGTAAACTAATTGCACCTACACGGTTGTAACCTGTATCCGTTTCACCGTCTTCTTCTAATTGCTGAATTAACGAAGAATAGTAACGCGCCCCGCCTTTAACGATTTTATACCATGCTTTATTACGACGTTGCGACAGCCATGGACAGACAATACCTGCTGCTGCGTCAGTTGCTTGACCTAACTCTTGACGATCTACAATAGTAACCTTCGCACCAGCCTTAGCAAGATGATAAGCAGTAGATGCTCCTAAAATTCCAGCTCCAACTACAATATACGATTTCATTCCAAACACCTTTTCTCTTTTGCTAATTATTTAAATATAAGAACATACTTCAGTATACTGAAAGGAATCCTTTTTTCAATGTGCAAAACGTAATTAATTGTTGCATCATTGTGACGTTCTTAATCGTTATTTTTTCTTCTTACGGAATAATTCAATTGTTTTATAGCCTTGTGAAAGGATTTCAATCATTTTCTCAAGACGTTTATCACGTGTTTTTTCTTGTTTCACAGAAAATAAATTACGAGCCCAATCTTTTTGATATCCGGGTGTTAAACTTTGATAAAACTTAAGTTCATTCGGATGATTAGCTAATAATGCTTCAACATCTTGAATACGATCTGCATAATCAGCAACACATTGACTCGCAGCAGGCGTTTTCTTTGCTTTTTTCTTCTCACGCTTTAAGCCTACAACAGTAAAGACGTCATCCATACTTACCATTCGTGCAAATTTAATATCGCTCTTTCCTACATAACCGTCGTCGCCAACATGTAATGCTGGAAACATCTCATCACGATGAATAAACGTACTGTAACGATCATTACCTTTTTTCGGATATGCGAAAAACACATAACCTTTTTCAATTAGTAACTCTTCATTATTAATAATATAATTCGTCTGCTTCACCATCTCATCAAGAGTTTCTACAAAAATAAAAATGGCATCGTGTTCTTTTGAAAATGCAGTTTCTTTCCCTGTAAAAATGTCATAATCACTCGGTTCGTTAATAACGACCATATTTGTATACTTATTTAATTTCAATTTATCAATTACTGACATAATAATCTTCCTTTGCTTCCAATATTCATTGCATATACTTTTTTATACTGTTCTAGTGTATTATATCTATTAAGAAAATCAAACTTTAAATCGTATCATTCTGCTTCAAAAGAACACAATATTCTACTTAAAGGAATAATTTTATGCCGTATTTAATCCGAGATGAAGGACTAGTTTTGCAAGGAGACAATGGAAAAGAACCCGTTTTTCATACGTATGAAGAGGCTGCAGAAACGCTAAAAACACTAACTATACCGCAGTTTCCAAAACATATTAGAAAAAAAACTTTTAAACCAAAAATTAAACAAATAGCCGATTCTGAATAAGAACCGGCTATTTGTTTATTCATAACTTAATAGCAAATAAAGTATATAAAAGCTCTTTATATTGATTTTCTGTAATTTCACGCTTCGTTTTTTGACCACAATTAATTTCAGTTATACTTGTATTTGTTAAAGAAATATGACCAAAATCTGTCAATTTTACTGCGATAGGTCCTTTGTTGAAAATAGATTTCTCATCTTCTATTACTCTTTTTTGAACATCGTTTACTACTGACTCATCAATAATACGAGTATAAAAAGCATGACAAACTGTCCACTCTCCTTTAGCATCTATTCTTTCTAGAACATAATTTCCTTTACTAGTCTCTTTTCGTCGCACTCGATACGAACCGTTTTTAGAAGAAACGGATTCACCAGTAAAAGGTACAAGAACGAGAGGTACTAATGAAGCAATACCTACATCAATTAAGTACAGTACGTTATCATAATTTAAAATAATTGTTATATGTCCATCCTCAAGTGCCCAAGCGTTTATATCATTTTTGTATACGGTACCTAATGCGAGTTGTACATCATAACCACTATCTTTTAAAAAATAATAAAAAAGAGTATTTAATTCATAACAAAGTCCGCCGCGGGATCTAGTTAAAATTTTCTCCTGTAAGTTTTCCATAGAAATTGTATTCGTATTACCTGCAATAACATCCAAATTCTCAAACGGTATAGTATGTGCAAATGCAAAAAGTATTGAACTTAGTTCTTCAAATTTTACTTCAGTACGTTTTTCAAGGTTCAATCTTGTAAACAGTTGATCTTGTAAACTTGTCATAATCAGCACCCCTTATTAGCTATAAGTTAAAATAGTATATGCTGATTGTAAGTTTGAAGGGATATTGTAACAATGTACATTTGCAGTTACTGTACCGGTACAAAATTTAAATTTGAAAAACATGTTTATATAAAGATACAAATAAGAGACACCATCACGGATGCCTCTTTCGAAATACATTTTATATCTTTATTTCAATGAGCTTAACTTTTCAAATGCTTGTTGCTCAGTTGCTAAGAAAAAAATATCATTACCTTTATTACATTCATAAATGAAGTCTTTTAAGCTTTTACTAGTGTACATAGAAAAATCCCCGACGATAGCAATTTTCACACTATAGTTTATAAACTTTTGAAGAATATCACCCGCAAGACGTGTTTTTAAGTCAAAGAAACTTTCACTTATTAAAGATTTATTGATAACAATCCGCTTCGAATCCACTTCATATTGAACTGTTGCCATAAGATCTAATGCAGATTGAACGTCGGATATTACTACCGTATCGTTTCTTATGACTGCAATATTTATTCCACTGACTACTACATTTTTTATTTCCATAGTCTCACTCCTCTATAATTTATAAAGCATATATTAAACATGCTTTGTAGATCTTCATTAACACACATAAATGATTTGCTCCTGGCTCAATATCCTCTCTATATTATCGTAAATAAATATTGTTTTAAAACTTCTCATACGGTCAATGAAATTAAGTGAAATCTATCTTTTTACTATTTTCGGAAATTTATCTCTCCGCAATAACTTAATAAATTATCGAAAGAAGTAATCTCGGCATATGGTTTTGTGTCGGTATTATTCTTAATCATATTAGGATTGAACCATATACCCTTTATATTTGCATTTTGGCAACCAGCAATATCCTTTTCTAAGTCATCTCCAACAAATAGTACATCTTCTGGTTGTACATTTAGCTTATTTAATGCTAATTCAAATATGCGTTTGTCAGGTTTACTAAATCCCGTTTCTTCAGAAATAATGATTGTATCAAAATAACGATTCAAATTCGTATTAATTATTTTAGCTTTTTGCCTCTGAGTTGAGCCATTTGTTATAATTCCAATTTTAATATGTGACTTTAGAGTATTTATGATATTAATAGTATTTTGGTTTATAGAAAAACATTTCGGGAAATTATTATTCCAAAAGTCTTGAATGTAATTAAGTGGTAATCTATATTTCGGTGGAAATTCATCAAATAATGATTCCAAAACCTTTACTTTATCGCTGTGGCCATAGCTTTTTTTATCATATCCCTTGAATTTCTGTAACATTTCGTTTTTTCTCCTGATCAATTAAATGCTCAATTACTTCGAATGTATTTTAAGTTCCTTCCTCTTCATTACAATGTAGCCATTCGCCAGATAAACTAGATAAAAAAACTCCAAAGTTTGTGGCACGCGCTCTAGAATTCCAGTAGCTTCTTTTATATTGAAATTCATTTCCTTTTCTCCTCTTGGTAAAGAAGTAAAAGTATATTTTCATACGATTTAAGAAATCACACCCGATTTACATTATTATACATTAGTTTTTCTTAAATATTAATCGTTCATCTTATTGAACGTGGAGCTAACACAGTAACCGTCCTGTGAAGTCTCCTAATTCATCTCCACATAAACTCCAGATAGTAAGGCTATAATGACTATCAGAGGTGATATTATGAGGAACTATCATATTCTCGTGGTAGAGGACGATCAAGAAATTCAGGAATTAATTAAACAATTTTTAATGACACAACAGTATACAGTTGTAGTTGCATCAGATGGATTAGAGGGTATGACACAATTTAATAAGCAATCCTTTGATTTAATTCTTCTAGATGTAATGATGCCCAATCTTAATGGATTTGAAGTTTCCAAGATGATTCGAAGCCAGTCAAATGTACCAATTATTATGCTAACTGCGTTAGAAGAAGAAGAAGATCAAATGAAAGGGTTTGATCTTGGAATCGATGATTATATAACAAAACCCTTTTCGTTTCATGTTTTGATTAGACGAGTCGAAGCCGTACTGAGAAGAAGTTATGATAAAAATGTAAATAATCATTTGGTTTTTAAAGAAGTGCGTGTCGATGTTGATGCATATAAAGTATATGTAAATGAAGTTGAAATTTTATTAACGACAAAAGAGTTTGAAATTCTACAACTACTATTTCAAAACGAGAGAAAAGTACTCACAAGAGAAAATATCGTAGAAAAAGTTTGGGGATACGATTATTTTGGCGAAACGCGAATAATTGATACACATATTAAAAACCTACGTAAAAAGTTAGCTATCCCTTATATTAAAACAATAAAGGGTATTGGTTATAAAATTGATGAATAGTATTGTGAAAATCATGAAGATGAAGCAAATTACTTATAAACTCTTTATGACTACCTCTCTCATTTTGTTATCCTTTGCAGTATTGATTTATTTAACTTTATACTTCTTTCTCCCTACGTTTTATGAGCAATACAAAACAGATCAACTTCAAACAGGGATAAAAGAAATCATTGATAAGTCTAAAGATCTTACGTTTCAAGATGCGATACCACTTTTTGATGAATATGCCAAAAAAAATAATGCGATGCTTTATCTTCAAAATAATGAGGGAATAATTAAATACTCTCCTTCATTTTCTTTTACTCAAAGTGGTTCGCAAACAACAGTAGTTACTAGAGCGACACGGTTCGAGAATGCAGGTACCCTTAGCAATTCATATAACGTTACGCAACCAATTCAATTCCAAGATGGTAGTTTAACGCTTATAGTCTTTGCTACATTTCAACCGATTGATGAAGCTTCACAGGTTTTAGTACGCTTTCTCCCCTATATTAGTATCATTGTACTCGTAATTGGTGTAGGGAGTGCTTATTTCTATTCCAGGTTTATTACAAAACCACTTATTTATATTAATGAGGGTGCACAAAAGATGGCAAATTTAGATTTCTCCGAAAAAATTGAGGTTCGCTCTACAGATGAGTTAGGAGAATTATCTAATAGTTTGAATGACATGTCTATTAACTTACAACAAGCTATGTTTGATTTAAAAAAAGCAAATCAACAATTAAAAAATGATATTGAAAAAGAAAGAGAAATAGAAACAAAACGCAGAGAGTTTTTTGCGATTGTAGCACATGAATTAAAGACCCCTCTTACTGTAATGAAAGGATACTTAGAAGGGATGATATACAATATTGGCCCTTATCAAAATCGTGATCAATATTTAAAGAAAAATCATCAAATTATTGAAAGTATGGAACAATTAGTTCGTGAAATTTTAAGCATGTCGAAATTAGAACAACACACCTTTAAACTAAAGGTAGAAAAAGTTAATCTTTCGAAGTTAATAGATACAATCACAAAAGATCTCGAATTTTTTGCTTCTCAAAAAAGCATCCAAATAATAAAAGAAATTGATTCTGGCCTTTCTGTTTATACAGATTGTGTTCTTTTTGAAAAAGCATGTAAAAATGTTATCCATAATGCGGTTATGTATTCACCACATAATGAAAAAGTCTATATAAAGTTAAGTGAGGATTCTGAACAAGGTCAAATCAAAATGCAAATTATGAATACAGGTGTCAATATTAAAGAAGAAGATATACAACAAATTTTCAAACCATTTTATCGAATTGAAAAATCAAGGAATCGAAATACTGGAGGAAGTGGTTTAGGTTTATATATTGTTAAACAAATTTTCGAAACGCTAGATATAAAATATTCTATAAAAAATATGGAACATAGTGTACAATTTTGCATGAACATTCCATTATCTAAACAAAAAACAAACAAACTCCCCTCTTAGTAGGACGAGTTTGTTTGTTTTTTGTAGTTTTAGTATTGATATTTTTCGAGTTACTTTTTAAGCAATATTGGGATTAGCTTTTTTACCAATCCACATACCTAAGCCCACCATGCCAAGCCAACAGCAAATTGCTAACATAAACATCAATCGTTGTACGGATAACCCTTCAATCTGCATTTGACCCTTCCCAACAATTGTTTGGAAAAGTTGCGACCATTCGACATCGTAAAAGACCCCTACTCCCACAATCACAATCAATATAAAAAATTGTAAAAATATATTCCCCATATTTCTCCATGTTGTGTAAATGAGTAAAGAAAGCTCTCTATGTGTAGCATTCACCATATATACTTTCATATTATTTTGAGAAGAAATACTATTAATGGCATAGCTCCCAAATGTAACGCTAAGGACTATAAATATTGGAGAATAAAACCCAAATATCATGATTAAAGTACTTACTAAAAACAAATGGATTGGATTAACTTTCTTAGCAGCTTTGATATCTAAAAATATGGACATCAAAATCCCTAATAGGTATGGTCCAACTACAATGAAAATACAGGTTAACATGTTATAGAAAGTAAAACTATAAAAAATACCCATCAAAAATAAATATCCATTTCCTAATCCAAGTAAAAATGATTCTGCCTTTAAGCGAATTGGTAAAGAAGATGAAAGTTTATGAAAGAACTTTCCTTTCAACAAACTCAAAAACATGAAACAAATAAGCGCTATAGAGAGTAGAAAAAAATAGAAAATATATTGTTCATTATTTATGTTACGACTTGTTCGTATCAAAAGAATAAGCATTGAGACAAAAAGAAACTTTCCTACAACCGATACGATGGAGATAGGTAAAAGCCCTTTGGCTAACTCTGTTCTCGGCATTTTTTTTATAGCAAAAAGGATACTGATTAAACAAATCCCATATATGCATGTTATCAGCGGCGGCGATAGAAAACTAATCGCTAACAATACGATTATTAGTAAGAGAAAAACGATACCAATAATAATCGCTTGTTGATTTTTATTATAAACCATTCCCCCGCCTTCCACATGTAGAAACAATAAAGTACTCGTCATGGTAGAAATTGTACTAACTGCAAAACCAGAAACTAACGCACTTATTTCTAGCCATCTTGAAATCCATCCAAAGAAAGTAACACTAAGTAATGATACTATCAGAATAGAAACAGTCCAATATAAGGAGCGGTGAATCCCAGCCTTATTCACAATAGGTATCCAGATAAACACACCCGTCATATAAGTTGTATAAAACAAGATTGATGGCCAGTATCCCTCAAAGCCTTTCGAAATCTGTAATCCATAAACAATGTAAATAAGCATGGGTGTAAAGATAGTCGTTATTAGTAAACTAAATGTAGTTATACTTTGCACCACAAGTCTTTTTTGTTTTGTCGTATGTATCGTATAACACCTCACTTAAAATGAAATCAGTAGTTGTTATTACTTATTCTGTCCGAAATGAGGTTGTTATATATGCGCAATCCAATTGGAATTCCCATTACGAGGTAAACTCAATTTAAATCCACATTAAATTAAGTGGCGTGCAAAAAAAGGTGGATTTTGTGATTCTTATAAATAAAATTAATGGATATATTCAAAACATTAATCATAAATGGAACAAATGTGTTACTTAAATTGTCTATTACGTATAAAAAAGGTGTTCTTGATAATCCTCTCATTTTGTAATGCAAGAAATGCAAGAAGAGTGCTATCCTGTACATTTGTTAATTGCATAGGTATGTAAAATACCTAAACAAAATCTATATATTCTTGAAAGAGGTTGAAAATTTATGATAGTTTCAAACAAATTTTTTCACATTTCACATTATAAAAAGATGGTATCTGTATTATTACTTTCATCTGTAACGCTTATAGGCTGTTCCAATAGTAATATTCAATCTGAACCACCGAAACAAACCAAACAAGAAAATACAGATAATCATTCTTTTGTTAAACTTGAAAAAGAATATGATGCTAAACTTGGTATTTATGCATTGGACACAGATACGAATCAAACCGTTACTTATCGTTCAGATGAACGGTTTGCATACGCATCTACCCACAAATCCCTTGCTGTGGGAGCACTGTTACAAAAGAAATCAATAGAAGATTTAGATCAAAGAATTAAGTATACTAGCAAAGATCTTGTGAATTACAATCCAATTACTGAAAAATATGTAGATACAGGTATGACTCTGAAAGAGCTTGCGGATGCTTCCATTCGATATAGTGATAATACTGCACAAAATCTTATTCTTAAACAATTAGGTGGGCCAAGTGAATTCAAAAAATCACTGAGAGAAATAGGAGATACTGTCACAAATCCTGAACGTTTTGAACCAGAATTAAACGAAGTGCAACCAGGAGACACTCGTGATACTAGTACCCCAAAGGCATTAGCTACTAGTCTTCAAGCATACGCGCTAGGCGATATACTTTCAATTGAGAAACGGAACTTTTTAATAGATTTGATGAAAAGAAATACAACGGGGGACAACTTAATTCGTGCTGGAGTTCCAGGAGAATGGGAAGTAGCCGATAAGACTGGCTCTGGCTCTTATGGAACAAGGAATGATATCGCAATCATTTGGCCACCAAATAAAAACCCAATTATTCTTGCGATACTTTCTAATCATTCTAAAGAGGATGTGAATTACGATGATAAACTTATTGCAGATGCAACCAAAATTGTGTTAGATGCTTTAAAAATAACGAATAAATAATAATAAATCATTGAACTGCTCCTACTTTACAGCGCATATAGTTTTAAAGACTTGTACTTATCTAAACGCTAAGAAGTATAAGCGCGTTTTCAGGCAACTAAGGAGGCAAAAGCCTCCTCTGATCTGACCGAACCCTCATCCCAGCCCTAAAGAAGGCGCCGCCGCATCGTAGTGGTCTTTCATGTTCGAATCTCCTATTTAGAGTTAATATTTTACGTTTCCTTTCATCTTCAACTATTCTAATGCTCAATCATATTACGCATATTTTTAGATTTTCCATTTGTAGCTATATTAATCGAGACGTTAAAATCTGATTCTTTATTTTGAAGGGATATTCTCCCCTCTTTTTCATATCGTTTCCATAATTTAGAATTCTGACGATATAAGGAATGTGATAACTGATACGTGTCAATCCCTTTTTCGATTCCTTTTCGGTACGTTTTTTTAATTTCTTTTTCAACTTGGTCCTCTGCAATTTTTTTAATATCATTTACAGGCATAGAATTTATTAATTGGAAAATATCAGCATCGAAATGGATGTTCATAAGCATGCGTAACTTTCCATTTTTAATAAAATGCTTTGTATCTATCTTTGGATTTTTCAATACTATATGTCCAATGATTTTCTCGTTAGATTTTAATAGTAATGGAGCTCGTTTGGTATTTTCATCCGTCCATCGAACCCCAGCAATATCATGGTCGTTTAAATGATTTATATAAAATTTATCACTTATAAAACCATAACCACTAAATTTTAACATTGGAAATGATGTATGCCCTTTTTTCCAATATGTTTTAGTCGTAGCTAAGAAAGGAATGCGAGTTGTCATCCCGGGTTCATAATAATTTCTTTGGAATTTATATAAAGGTAAAGGATCTATTATTGTATATTGCTTAGTTATCTCTTTTGGTAAATTAATGATTGTATATAATTGAGAAATATTTAAAATATTATTGTTCGCTAATATATTTTCTAAAGGTTCCTTAGTTCCAAATATCCACATAGTATCTCGAAATTGAAAAAAACGAGAGAAAAAATCATTAAATTGATTTAAGTCACCATGTTTTAGAAATCTCTCTGTTACAACAATTGTTTTGAGATGCTCCCATGAGATTTCTTGTTGAGCACCCTTATAAAAATCAAATGCTGCCTCATCTAAAATGGGACCCTTTCCCTTTCCAATATAGGCCTGGCTATAATTACGGGTAGTGCTCCCTTCTTGTTTCGCTATGTTAGAAAAATTAATAAATTGCGGACGGATGATATAATTATTATCTTTAAAATCGATACCTAGACTATTTATATACAAAACGTGATGCAACTCTCTTTGATCCCAACACCCTGTTAGAAACGTACACATCATAAAAAGAAATATAACTATTCTTTTATTTTTCTTCATCGGTACTCTCTCTTTTCCTTGTATTATCTTGAGTATGCAATTCTTTAGGTCTTTTTTTCATATACGTGAAAGGAATTCTAAATGTGGCTGCTAGCATACTTTTAAATACAGGGGGTGAATATGGTGTAAAAAATGGAACTCCAAAAGAGCGTAAATTTACTACATGTATTACCATCACAAGGACACAAAAGATAAATCCTACTATGCCTAATAAAGAAGATACTAGGAATACTATATATCGCAATATACTTATTATTCCTGTTACTGACTGATTAGTTAAAGCAAATGTCGAAACAACCGAAATTGCTATTATAATGACCATAGATGCTGAAACAATTCCTGCACTAATAGCAGCTTGTCCAATAATCAATCCCCCTACAACAGATAACGTTTGGCCAAATACGGCAGGAACACGTAATCCTGCTTGCCTCAAAACTTCAAATAAGGTCATCATAATTAGCCCTTCTAAAGGAGCAGGAAAAGGAATTCCTTCTCTTGATAAGCTTAATGTTGCTAACAACGTATAGGGAATCTGATCTGGATGATATGTAATTAATGCTATCCAAATTCCTGGAAGAAATATAGAAATTGCTATCCCAAAAAGACTTACAAGTCGTACAAAGCTGCCGAATATATAGAATAAATCTTGGTCTTCAGATGTATTCACAAAAAAAGGAAATGTAACTGGTGCAATAGTGGCTGTTGGTGACCCTTCAACTAGTAAAATAAAACGCCCATACAACAAACAATTCACAGCATAATCAGGGCGTCCTGTATATTCAACTAAAGGAAATACACTAAATTGATTGTTTGTGATTAATTCTTCAATTTGTGCACTTGAAACAATCCCGTCTATTTTAATTTGTCTTAATTTTAATCGAACTTGATTAATGATTTCTTGGGATGCGATATCTTTTAAATACAAGAGTGCTACTTTAGTTTGTGTTCTTTCTCCAATAATAAATTCTTCATAACTAAGAGAACTCGTTTTTAGTCTTTTCCTAATTAATCCTATATTTGTGTTTAACTCTTCAACAAATCCATCACGTGCACCCCGAATGGTCATCTCTGTATTTGTTTGTTCAACTGATCTTGTAGGTATTTGGGCAATATCAACTATATATCCTTGTTTAGATTCTTCAAAAATAATGAGGAGGTTACCTTCAAATATAATCTGAGAGATAGTTTCATTCGAATTTACTATATCTAATTTCTTTACTGATAACTGGGGAATTAATGTTGAAAGGTTAAGTTCTTCTATCGAATTACTTAAAAGCTCTTTGCAAACTTGAGACGATGTGGCTTGTTTTAATTTTGTATTGTCAATTAAGCTTTGACAATACATAAACAATACTGACCTCGTTTTTTCTTTCTCATCGAATTCACGCTTTATTACTTTTACATCGTTGCATCCCTCAAACCACTCTAATATTATCTTCTCGTTTAATTCTACTCGTTTGTTCATCTACGTTGTCTCCTTCAAACTCAGCAACCTTATATAAAATACATTCTCATACTTTTTCAAGAACTTTTCTTATATTTAGCGACCCACACAAACACTATCAGTAAGATAGAAAATAAAAATAGCCCTAATGCTGAAACTGGTAAAACAATTTGAGATACAAACCAATAGAAACTAGAGTCACTGATAGGTAGTGTGCTTATTAATACAATACATGAAAGGATTACAAACATAACCCCATTTCTCGTTTTCCGACTTGTAATTGATAACAAATCTGGAATAAGAAAAACAACAAGTGATAGACGAATAAAGATCCCTACAAGCCACTGATACACGGAGAGAAAGTCTAAATTTTCAATGTACCTTCCTATTGACACAAGTCTCCATTCTTCAAATGCTGGATATCGTTGGTTTGCTGCTACGAAAGGACCAAATTCTATAATTGCTGCCATAACTGGTCCTATTGTGATACCAATAATAACAATACCCAAAGCAATCAGTTGATATAATTTAACTTTTGAACAAATGTGATGTTGTAAAAAAAGAATGAAGATTAACTCTAGAAATCCTGCTGCAGGATAAACCATCCCCTTAAATACTGGATTCATTCCATTTTCCATCATTGGCTGAAGTAAAGAATAATCTTTATGTGGAACATTTGCAAACATTACAAAAAAACCAAGTAGAAATACAATAGGTAACAAAACACCTGTTGTAAGTGCAATAGATTGAATTCCTCTTGTAGCATTATAGAGACAAATCATTGAAAAAAGTATTCCTAATACAAAGTGAGGTGTTTCTGATAAATAAAAAGAGAAAAAGGTTAATGTTTCTTTTAGTGCAACGACACCAATTGTTATTAAATAAAGTACAACTATGAATATGATTGGATATACACTGAATTTCCCAAAATTATTTTTTAACCACAAAAACAAATGTTCATTTTTTATGTTTTTATATATGATGAATATTAATGAAATCCAAATCAAGTATATAATGCTTACTAATATGATAGAGATCCACGAATCTCTACCCGAGGTATCTAATAACATAGGAATCATAATGACATGATTAATTATCCCTATACTACCAATGAGTATCATAGAAACTTGAAATAAAGTAATTGTTTGCTTAGTCATACTTACCACCATATTTTGTAATGAAGAAATATTACATAGTATAACTGATACATTACATCTTTATTCCAAATGGTTAGTGCTTAGAGCCATGGAAAATCAAACACCTTTACTTATAATATCTATCACATAAGATGAAGTTAGCCCTTCCCCTGGTATATTTATCTACAATTGTTCAATCCCTAATTAAAAGCATCTTTGGTAAAGGTTTACTATGTTTTAAATGAGCATCTACTTTAGAATACATAGCTTTTAAGTAATCGAATTTTAGTTTTTTGAAATATAAGTATGTTTTACTGAAAAACAGATTACACATTAAAAATAGAGCCCTCCATCCACCTTCATAATTTATAAGTAGGAAGAAGTTCTTACCAACTTTTTTTGAGAGGTACATTACCTGAATTTCTTATATCCACTATTATTGTCGAATGATTTTTTATTTCGTCGAATATTCTGTGGATAATTATCTTCAGGCTGATATACTATAAATACAATAGTTTTAGAAAGGTGATGATATTATGTATGAACAACAAAATAATAGGGATAGAGATCAGAAAATGATGTTTTCTATGCAAGGAGTTCCCACAAATAAAGTTAACATGAATCAATTACCTAAATGGATTAGAATTTTCGGCTATTGTGCGTTTGGTTGGATGATAGTATTTAGCTTAATTATGATTGTTGGTTTAATTCTTCAATAACTATACAGATGAACAGTTAAACGGGACAGTATTTAGATCATACATCTAGGTAATGTCCCGTTTTTTATATGTAATTCTTCAATGTTATAGTCAATCGATCATAACAAAAAGAACTTGTAGGATATCCTACAAGTTCTTTTTTCAAATATTGTTAAAAAGGGGGCAACAAACTATCTTAACATTCAATACAGGGAGACCATTTTGATTATGGCTTGGTTTTATTATATATCAAATATAAATATTTGAAGAAGTGGATTTTTGAAAATTATGTGAATTCAATAACCATAGTTTTTATATTAGGTATTATTAATTTCGTTTACCACTAACTTCTTCTTACTTAAATACACTGCTCGATCCGATTTTTTTGCAACTTCTTGTGAATGCGTCACAACAATTACGCATTTATTTTCTTGATGCGCGAGCTCCTGGAACAACTCAATAATTTCATTTGCCGTTTCTTCATCAAGATTTCCTGTCGGCTCATCCGCAATCAGTAAATCAACATTACAAGATAACGCTCGAGCTATTGCTACACGCTGTTGTTGCCCGCCACTTAGTTGCAGAACATTTCGTTTCGCTTCTACTTCTGTAAGTCCTACTTTCTCTAATAATTCTAACGCCCTTGCCGTTTTATTTTGCACTTTAACACCTGTAATTTCCATTGCTGTTAAGACATTTTGAAGAGCAGTCATATAGGTAATCAAATTATAAGATTGGAAAATTACCGATACATTTTGATTACGGTACCGATCCAAACCAATTTTTCGAATATCCTTTCCATTAAACAGTACATAACCATTTTTAGGTATATCTAGCCCACAACCTAAGCTAAGAGTAGTGGTTTTACCAGATCCGGATGGTCCTAGAATAGTGTAGAAATGCCCTTTTTGAAAAGAAAAGTTAACATTGTCTAGTATCGCTACTTTTTTTCCGTTACTTTCATAATAATAATCTAAGTTTTTAAATTGTAAAATCGTCTCCATATAGATCCTCCTTATTCATCTTTTAAAAGAATTTGTTTTGGATTCAAGCGTAGAATAGATAATGCTGGAAGAAGCGTTGCTAATATAGCAATAGCTAGTCCAATCCCTCCCATTTTCCCTACATCTTCTCCTGTTACACTTACATTAATTTTATCAATTGGATCCTCTTTTTGATTTTGTACAGTTCCACCAGGTCCAGCTACCATTACAGTCCCATTTTGCGGGGTGTCTGTTTCTTCGCTTGCTGTAGCAATTTCACTCGAAAGTAAATTATCCCCTATGAATTGAGATATTTTCGCTCCTGTTGTTATGGATAATCCAAATGCTAAAATAGCGATACATACTACTTCTACTATGAACTGCGCCATCAGTTTCCACTTTTTTTCTCCAATGGACAATAGAATCCCCATTTCCTTACGACGTGCTTTAATCGATAACATAATGATTAACCCTAATATAATCGCACCTGCAATTGATACAATATAAATAATCATTTGAGAAGTAGATGAGATATTTTCGATAGGCCCAATCATTTGTTTGTACAACGAATCATGTGCATCTAATTTATAATAATTAAAATCAATATCAGATTTTTTTGCTTCTTTTTTAAATGCTTCAATGTTTTGTGGATCTTTCAAGAAATACACGACTTGAATGCTACTTATACCTTGATCTACTTCTAATTTTTTCATAGTTGAATGCGGCATATATAGTTTATTAGCTGGATCCATTATAGGAGGAGCCTGTTGACCCATTGCTTGCTCATTCGTTTCGTAAATACCGATAATTTCAACCTCGAGGGTTTCCTCCTTATCTCCTGATTGCACTTTAACTTTGTCTCCTACTTTCAAATTGTTTAATTCCGCTAATCGTTTTTCCATTAAAGCTACATTCTGATCTTTCATCTGTTCTGTAATTGGTTTTCCATCAATGATTTTACTTTTTCCATTCTTAAAGCTTTCTTGTAATGCAGTTTTGCGAACTCCCTCAATCATAAAAGAAGCATTCATATCTATTTCGGTACCGGAGCTTGAACCGCCTCGTACAGTCGCCATTCCCGCTTTACCTTTTCCATCTTCTTCTCCTTCTGAAGCCCCTACTAGTTTAAGTCCATCAGAAAGTCCGAAAGTGTTAGTTATGTAATTATAGTCTTTTACATACTTTGACTTCGCTAATTGATCTGCTTCTTTTGTATTAAGCTTTGGCGGATTAGGCATCTCTCCAGTTTCCCGAGCTTGTTGACCTAATTTGTCAAAATCAAGACTTAAAGTAACATCTGCACCGAGTTTTTTTCTTGCTGCATCAGCAGCTTTTTTTGATGCATTTTGGATTGTGAATCCTGCCAACACTAAATTTGTAACAATTAGGAAAACTGCCATCAAAATTAATGATGTTCCTACTCTTTTTTTCATACTGAGAATTGCTCGTTTCATAAAGTTCATTTTTTCTTACCTCCTTGATAACTTGTATTCTATATAGGTTATCTAGAGTCTATATGGAGCTAATCAGTAGTTTATCTAGAGATATAAGGAGTTTATGTGTAGTTATTCAATATGCTGGTCAAGAAAAACCGGAACACCAATCCAAAAGCGTAATCGTTTTTGAATATTGATAAAGAGGCAGTCCTTAGAGGTTAAAGTTAAGATTCATTGAATGAAAGTACAAATCCATGCTTATTATGTAATTTCTATACAACAACTAAAAAGCACCTTATTTGAATGGTTATATGTGTGTTTGTTAAAATATGAAAATCCATTAAAGAATATGGAGTTTTATTGAAGTTGGTCGGATTTTCTAATAATAATATTGTGTTAAAAATCCTAACTTATAATTTTTATAAGATAGGCTTTTATGCTATTTATAAGAAAAAGTTATAGAGACTCATAATATTTTATAATTTAACCTATTGTATTTAAACAAGTAAAATAAAAGTAACAAGTGCATACATTAAGGAGGTTTTTTAATAGTGACACAAACTATAACATTTAGGATTGCAACGGCAGATGATTTAGATGAAATTGTAAAAATGCTTGCTGATGATGTTTTAGGAAATAAAAGAGAGCGCTATGAAACACCACTCCCTGATAGTTATATAAGAGCATTTCATGCTATTGATTGTGATCCAAATAACGAGTTAATTGTCGCATGTGATGGGACAGAGATTATTGGTCTTCAACAAATTACATTTACGCCTTACATTGTACGTCAAGGGAGTTGGAGAGCTACAATTGAGGGTGTACGGACAGCATCATCGAAACGTGGTAAAGGTATAGGAAGTAAACTTATTAAATGGGCTATTCAACGTGCTAAATTAAGAGGGTGTCATTTAGTACAGTTAACAACGGATAAAGAACGACAAGAAGCTTTGCAATTTTATAAAAAATTAGGGTTTAAAGATTCTCATGAAGGATTAAAGCTCTTTCTTTAATGAATATAGCTATTTATATACCAAAAAGACATAGATTGTATGGTTAATTGACTATTGGCTTCGGAAATTATAGTAACAATCACTGCATAAGATATATAAATTGACACATTGTCTTTCATATAAATCACGTCACTTCAAACGGTGTATCTTTTGATACGAAAATAAACAAGTTAATGTTCTCTAATATGAATGAGAATATTAACTTGTTTTTTAGATTTTTGTATAAATTATTTATAGTTTTATTTTATTGCTAGCTTTATAATATACAAATTTATCACCTGTTTTTATAATTAATTAACAGTATAAATAAAACATAAATTTTATCCATGTTTTAAAACAATATGTATTTTGGAGGAGGTTAATTTGATTTTTTCAAAACTCATTGATCGATATGCCTTGTATGATTTGCACAAAAAAAGAAGTGTCGAGTTTCAGTATACTTCTCTTTCTAACACCTCACTAGATATAAAGGACATAGATTTTTTTTATAAAGTACAACCATCTAATATTCATTTTAACATTAAGCATTCAAAGCAGGAAAAGGAATACATGGTTGGACAGTTCAAATATAAAAGCTCGGTTCAATCTGGTGATTCACGCAACGACTCTGTAACTGGGGAATTATTTTTACATGAAAATGAAGATGCACCTCATGTCATCTTTGTTCACGGTTGGAGAATGGATTCTAACGAACGTGTAAAAAAAATATTTCACGACCATATGACTAACTTGAAGTGGAATATGTATTATTTCACTCTACCCTATCATTTTGAAAGAAAACCCAACCAATCCCTATTCAGTGGAGAGTACATGGTAAGTGCTAATATTGAACGAACTGTACAAGCCACTAGACAAGCGGTAGCTGATTTACGAACTTTGATTAAATGGATTAAAGCAAATAATAATGGCCCCTTGATTTTAATAGGAGTCAGTTTAGGTGGGGTTATTACTAACTTAACAGCTCTTGTTGAATCAGAGATTGATGTATTAGCATCCATTTTCTACGCGAATCGACTTTCTTATTCGATTTGGAAGACAAATCCAGGTAAATTTATTAGAGAAGACTTGGAACATCATGGTGTAACGTATGATGATTTAATAGATTATTGGAAAATCACTGAACCGAGTCAAGCATTACCAAAAGTGAAAAAAGAAAATATTTTATTAATTTCAGGTAGGCACGATCTATATGTGCATCCTGAGGATACGGACTATTTGTGGGAATCCTGGGAAAGACCTACGCGATATATTTATACATGTGGACATGCTGGGATTGTTCTTAAACGTAAAAAAATTGCAACTGATACTATCAATTTTATTCAGAATCGATTGAACTCCCCACATTTTCCCAATGTGATGCCTTAAAGTGAGAAATTACTAAGTACGGAATCTTATACTTGCAATGTTTCATTTTATACTAAGCTCACTTTTAAATCTTCCTTTTTTCTGTTTTCTCCCTTAACCTTACATGATTGGAAAATGATATAGAATTTAGGAAGTAACTCTGAAATAAACTCGCCATGTGGAAAAAGCGCTACTTATTCACCAGAAATTATTGTTGTTTATCCTTCTTATGCAATATTACATATAAAATGCTTTATTTGTTCTGTTATAATTTTAAGAGTAAATTATTCATCCATTAATTTACACCATCCATATCTACAGTTATGGAAACCCTAATTACACATAAAAAAGAGAAGAACATTGGTGAGTTCTTCTCTTTTTGTTTATTTTTTTCATTAAATTGTAATATAATTACAGTATGTGAAATTATACTAATTTAACTTTAAAAGCGAAGTGAAAATAACCGTCACTTCGCTTTTTGCATTTACAATCCTTATTACATTTACTCAATTCAGTATATACTTCCACATTATTTGCTTTTATTTAATCGGTTTCTCTGTTTTTAAAACAAATGAACTTAATGCAGGAACTTTAATTTTATTATCATGGACAACATAAAGTGTTTTACTTCCAGCTTGCTTACCATCTACTAGCACTTTCCAAGGACCTTTCGATGGAAGAGTTATGTCCACGGTTTCTCTGTTTGCATTGTGAGCCACCATAAAGTATTCGCTTTTATTCCCATTGCCCTTTCCATCTATTGTATAAGCTACAACATTTTTGGGAGCATCAATAAAAGATACATGTGTTTTAATTTGCTCTGCAGATGTCATTCGAAAAGCTGGGTACTTTTTCCGTAAATCTATTAAGCCCTTCATATAATCTACTTCATTATTAAATGCTGCACGGCGTAACCAATCCATCTGGTTAATTGAATCAGGAGATTTGTAACTATTATGATCACCATATTTTGTGCGCATAAACTCTTGTCCTGCATGTAAGAATGGAATACCTTGTGATGTTAATAAAATAGAAGAAGATAATTTATGCATTTGTTTTCGCATTTCTTCACTGTCACCTGAATTAGTCAACTCAAGTTTATCCCATAAAGTATGATTGTCATGTGCTTCCACATAAGTTAGCACCTGCCCCGGATCTTGATAAGTAGACGAATTTGTATCATAGTCAATACCGGCTGTAATGCCTTTTTTAATACGGTCTTCCATGTTTTGCTTTCCATTTACAAAACCATTTTCTTTCTCCTCAAATACACTACCTTTCAATCCATCACGTATATTATCGTTAAAATGAGCAATCCCTTTCATTTTCTCCGCATTTTTTTGATTTGCTTTCAATTCAGCTGCAAGAGGTGTATTTAAATCCCAGCCTTCTCCATGCAGAATAATAGAAGGGTCAATTTGATTAACACCTTTACGTATTTCATTCATCGTTTCATAATCATGAATACCCATTAAATCAAAACGGAATCCATCTAAATTGTATTCTTTTGCCCAATATGTGACGGAATCAACCATAAATTTCCTCATCATTTTTCGTTCCGAAGCCGTATCATTTCCTACTCCAGTTCCATTTGCAAATGTTCCATCTTCATTGTATCGATAATAATAACCTGGAACTAACTTATGAAAATTAGATTCAGCGGCATTATACATATGGTTATATACTACGTCCATCACAACACGAAGATTATTATCATGCAGTGTTTGAATCATTTGCTTTAATTCAGTTATTCGAACAGTCGGTTCATAAGGATTTGTAGAATAGGAGCCCTCTGGGACGTTGAAATTTTTCGGGTCATATCCCCAGTTATATTGTGGTTCATTTAAAGTTTCTTCATTTACCGAGGCATAATCAAATATCGGTAAAAACTGAACGTGAGTAACACCAAGATCTTTCATATGATCAAGTCCTGTTTTAACATGAAGTGACCCCTAAAAGTTAGACATGGTTATTTCATTAGGCAGCGTTTTGGGCGTGGGTCCGGTATTGTATCGGACTCATACCCTTTAATTTTGCCTTAATTCTCTTATGATTATAGTAAGATATATATTTTGCTAGTTCTTGTTCAAAATGTTCCATATTCTTAAAGTCTTTTCGATATAAAAATTCAGATTTCATAATACCAAAGAAATTTTCGATAACTGCGTTATCGTAACAGTTCCCTTTCCGAGACATACTTTGTGTAATACCACGTTTATGAAGAGAATCACGGTATTTTTTCATTTGATAGTGCCAACCTTGATCGGAATGAATAAGGAGGGCATCCTCATCTGTTAAGCGTTCAAAGGATTGGTCTAACATATTAGAAACAAGGGCGTAGGTTGGCCTTGAACCAATTGTATACGTGATAATTTCACCATTAAACAAGTCCAACATTGGCGATACATATAATTTCTCTCCAAATAATTTAAACTCCGTAATATCCGTGACCCATTTTTCGTTTGGCCTTTCTGCTTTGAAATTACGTTCTAAAATATTAGGGGCAATCTTTCCAACAGTTCCTTTATAAGAGCGATATTTCTTCATACGGACCAAACACTTTAATCCTAATTCTTTCATAATGCGTTGTATCTTTTTGTGATTTATTTTATGTCCACGATTAGTAAGTTCATCACGAATACGGCGATAACCATAACGGCCTTCATGTTCATGATAAACAGCTTGAATTAATACTTTCAAATCTGCATCTGGATCCGGACGTTTGGCATTTTTTAACCAATAATAATATGTGCTACGTGGAATATTGGCAAGCACTAAAAGTGATTGTACCGGAAATTGATGCCTTAATTCATAAACTACTTGCGCTTTGTCTTTTTTTGTGACTTCTGTTTGTTTTGAACTAAGGCATTCAACTTTTTTAAATACGCATTCTCCATACGTAACCTTTCTAACTCCTCTTGGAGTTCTTCAATGGAGCCTTCGACTGGTAATTGCTTTTTCACTATTTTGTGATTTTTATTATTCATAGACGGATGCCTCTTTTCTTTAAGTTGTAGGGCATCCAATCCTTCTGTTTCATAAGCTACTTTCCATTTACGAACCGTTTCATAAGATGGAATATTAAAAATTGCCGCTGTTTCCCTGATAGACGTCCTATTTTCAATCATATAGTTAAGTACGTCTAGTTTAAATTGCGTAGAGTAAGATGTATAGCGTTTTTCAAAAGCTTTTTCACCGGAATATTCATATCGGCTAATCCAGTGATAAAATACCCGCTGATCCACGCCTATAGATTTAGCAATGCTTGTCCCGCCTTCTGGGCCTTCTAAATATCGTTTTACTGCTTGTATTTTTTCTTTTGAAGAAAATTTAGCCATAAAAAAACTGCACCTCCAGGACCTTTTGTTCCTTTTTCTGTTACCCCTAAATATTTTCCTTTTTGCTTAATACCACTTTCAGGTTGGATGGAAAGATCGCGTACATGCAATTCATAAATAATAGCATCTTCCGGATTTTTAAATTCCGGTTTTTTGTTTGCTTTCCATTTTTTCGGATTTGTTTCGTTTAAATCAATGACTACACCTTTATCTCCATTTACAGAAGCAGCACGTACATATGGATCAACTGCTTCTGTCCACTTATCCCCAATTTTCACCTTATACGTATAAAAGAGACCTTTTTGGTTCCCTTTAAGTTCTGCTTTCCAGGTCCCCTTTTCACTTTGTTGCATGTTTATTTCAGTACCTATTTTATCGTTCCACTTTTTATATGTAACTAACTTTGCTTCACTCGCAGTAGGAGCCCATACACGGAACTTTGTATGTTGCGGGGTATATATATTACCTAAATCGTTACCACTATAATAAAATAATTTATCAAACTCTTCGCTACGAATGACTTTACCAATTTCTGTATTCATATTAGCTAAGTTTTCTATTTTAACTTTGTATGTCTGTTTTAAATCAATTTTCTGTGCCGTAATTATTTTCACCTTATTAGTAATATCTCCACCATTTTTATCAAAAGGATTAATTTCCTTAATTTTAATTCCCTCAATTTCAATTTTCTGTTCCTTACTATTAAACGGAACATTAGTCGTTACAGTAATTTCATTAAAACTATCAATAGTAGCTTTTTGAATTGAGAGATCCGAAGAAGGCTTAGAGTCATATACTTTTTCATCACCCGAAAGAATCCATACTTCAGCACGACCGTCCTTTATATTTTCAATCCAACGATCTCCACCGTCTTTTTCCCACTCATTCGTACGAATGATAAAGCCTACACGATTATAGTCACCATCTATTTTAATTTTTGCGTACTTTCCAAATTCATCTTCACCAGTAAATTCATATGAATTACCATTTGCATTTTCTCCCCACATCCAAAGATTCCAGTCTTTTGTATTTCCAGATTTCTCTTTGTAATGAATGATAATTTCAGTAGCTTTCGAACTTGAAACTGCCTTCACACTCTGAAAAGAGAAAACAGATGATAACATAACGATTATGGTAAGTAATAAAAATGATTTGTTAATTAACCTTTTTGTCATTTGCACCACATACACCCTTTCTTTAAATAGTACGAGCGATTTATTATGCTCGTACTAAATTACACTGCTTAAATTAATTTAGAAATCTCTTTTACTTCACCCCCATATTGACTATTTTCACGTATGTATTTCAATGATCTTTTAATACGAAAGCGTTTGCATTAATACTTAAAAAAATAGATTTGTTTTTACCTTCATATATTTGTAAATACTAAAAGATCAGGGAAATCATTTTAAAGCAATCGTTTGTTATCGCTTCCATTCTATAGCACTTACTATTAAGAGGTCAATATATTATTAATTTTCTGTTTTTATATCCTTTAAATTTTATATATTTGTCGTAACTTATTGAAGATAGACAGCCTGATTATTGCTTAGTAAGTTTATTTTCACTAGTGTATTGCTACGTAAAAAAACAGCTACTATCCTTAAAATGTCATTATCTGTTTTTCATAATGTAATAATATATGAATAGAAATTATATTTCTAACTACTTAATTTTTGCTGCATCAAATGCCTTTTGCACTGCTTGAACTTCAGCTGTATTCGCTCCATATTTATTAGTTGCCACTCGAATACATGCTGATTTCAATTCTTTGAAATTAGCAGTCATGTTTAACTCATCTGTATTTGCATAATAGAAAATATGTGGTCGATAAAATAAAAAATGAGCCCTTTTAGGTGCTCATCCAATTGGTTAGTTGTTAATTATCTATATTCATACTAATCAAAGTACACTTATATCTTATTAACAGCATAAAACGCCACTCTTTACTATTTTAAGAATAGTAGATAAATACTTTAGTGAGGCAACGCATATACAAGTTAGATTTTTCAATATAATTTTGTTATTTATGTCTATAGCTGCATGGATTGTAACGTTTTGAGACTGCTGAAGTCTTATATGAGTTTCAGGCTTTTTTATCTTGTCAAAAATATCTTTTAAAGATAAATTTGTCTCCCCATTTAAATATAGAAAAGGACACATCTATTGCATGTTATTAGCTTAAGGTATGCTCTTTTAAAGCATATTATAAATATACATATTGACACTCCCACCCCATGCCCATCAACTTAAGAATTTAGAATTCCCCCCAAAAACGAAATTTTGTTACAAGTTATCACAAAATTTCGTTTTGGGGGTAGTTTTATTTTCTTAGCTTGATTTCGATGAGCGGTACCCCATAAAGGCCCCTGATACATAATTGATGTTCTGCCATTTGTAGAAAACAATCCACTTATACCATTTTAACAAGAAGAAATATCTCGTCCATGTTGTAATATTGGCTTACGTTAAGCTTGTGAAAAAATCATATTCATGTATAATACAATTGATGTATGATACAATAGTTGTAGGAGGGTGACCTTTTTGAAAAGAGAAGATGCCTTAAAACTAAGAACAGATATTAAGAAAATGATTATAATAACTGGGGTTTTTGAATCTCAAAATTTGCCCAATGGACCATTTGAAAAACCTTTACCAACTTCTCAAATGATGGCGTTAGAAGAACTAGAGGTGGAAAAATTAACTGTTTGGCAACTATCCAATAAACTTAGATTAGAGACTTCAACTGTAAGTAGATTGGTAGATAAGTTAGTAAAAAAGGGGCTTATTTATCGTGAAGTAAATGAAAAAAATAGAAGAGAACTTTTTCTGCACCTCACAGAAAAAGGTCACATAACTGTTAATTGCTTAAGAGAGCAATCCATTACATTTTATCAAAGTATTCTCAATAATTTATCAGAATCAGAACAAAAAATAGTTGTGGATGGTTTTGAATTATTTATTGATTCTATTTCTAAGCCTTTTGATTAGAGTGAGGTAAATCATAACATTTGGAGGATAAAATGAGCTTGGATTTTGAACGTCCTATTATTGAATTAAAAGAGAAATTTGATGAATTAAAGAAAATTATGAAAGAAAATAATGTAGATTTATCGTCAGAAATTCATGTATTAGAAAAACGTTTAAATAAAATGCAAGATAAAATTTATTCTAATATTACATCTTTTCAACGAGTTCAAATTGCAAGGCTACGTAACCGGCCCACGACATTGGACTATATACCTTTATTGTTTACAAACTTTCTCGAACTTCATGGTGATCGATTATATGGTGATGATAAAGCAATGATAGGTGGTATTGCAAAATTTAAAGGGATGCCCGTTACGGTTATTGGTCATCAAAGAGGTAGAAATACAAAGGAAAGTATAGAAAGAAATTTTGGAATGGCACATCCAGAAGGTTATAGAAAAGCGCTAAGACTTATGAAACAAGCTGATAAATTTAATCGCCCTATTATTACATTTATTGATACAATAGGCGCCTATCCAGGGAAAGGGTCTGAAGAACGTGGAATTTCTGAAGCGATAGCTCGAAATCTATTTGAAATGGCTACACTTAAAGTGCCAATTGTTTGTATTGTAATTGGAGAGGCATCAAGTGGTGGAGCTCTTGGCATTAGTGTCGGTAACCATATCCATATGTTAGAGTATTCATGGTACTCGGTAATTTCGCCAGAAGGAGCAGCATCTATCCTATGGAAGGACGCTAAGTATGCTCCAGAAGCTGCTGAACATATGAAAATTTCAGCAAAAGATTTAAAACATTTAGGAATTATTGATGAAATCATTCCTGAAATTAAAGGTGGAGCACAAAATGATATAAAATCACAGGCAAAAATGATTGAATCTGTAATCGAATCATCTCTAAAAAAATTGATACTATTATCCTCGGAAGAGCTTATACAACAGCGATATGAAAAGTATAGACAAATAGAGAATTATAAATGAAAGTATTTAAAGTCCGTATTACATTTCGGAGGATTCTCGCAAAAAAATTCTAAATATTTTGTAAGTAACCTCTTAAACTGGGATATGCTGATACTATTACTCTACAAAAGATGTGTGATCGGTATGGAAAAGGAAAATTTGTTCAAATGGAAGCATTATCAGCAAGATATTATTTTGTTAACTGTACGTTGGTACGGTACAACTTAATTTTTCGTGATTTAGTAGAAATGATGAGGAACCAGGATTATCCTACCATTATGCTAGAAATATATATGTTATATTTTCTTTTCCACTACCTTTGCACCAGAACCAAAAAATACGCTATTCTTTCTGTAGAATCATAGGAAAGGATGGCGTTTTTGTATGTATCTATCAATTTCTGACGAATTACAATTATTCGCTGAAGAATTATATGAACATCTTACCCCTTCATTTTTGGAAAATCTCGCTAGAGAGCTAGGTTTTGTAAAACGAAAACGTAAATTTTCAGGGTATGATTTAGCTACTATATGTGTCTGGATTAGTCAACGAGTAGCGAGTGATTCATTAGTCCGATTGTGTAGTCAGCTACATGCATCAACAGGAACTCTTATGAGTCCTGAAGGACTAAATAAGCGCTTTAATAAAAAGGCAGTGTTCTTTTTGAAACATATTTTCTCCACATTATTAAAAAATAAAGTTTGTGGAAAGTCAGCAATTCCAAGTGCTTCACTTACCTATTTTCAGCGAATTCGTATTTTAGATGCAACCATTTTTCACGTACCAAAACACTTGGCCAATGTATATCCTGGATCAGGTGGTTGTGCACAAACAGCGGGTATAAAAATCCAGTTAGAATATGATTTACATAGTGGTCAGTTTTTAAATTTCCAAGTGGAACCAGGGAAAAATAATGATAAAATCTTTGGAACAGAGTGTTTATCAACATTACGCCCTGGTGACCTATGTATTCGGGATTTTATTCACTGGATGATTTAGATCAAATGGATCAACGTGGTGTGTACTATATATCGCGACTCAAATTAAACAATAGGGTATATGTCAAAAATGAATTTCCTGAATACTTTCGAAACGGAACAATAAAAAAACAATCTCAGTACATCAAAGTTGATTTAGAGCACATCATGGATACCTTAAAACCAGGACAGTCCTATGAAATAAAAGAAGCTTATATTGGAAAGGATAAAAAACTATTCACTCGGGTGATTATGTATCGATTAACAGAAAAACAACTTCGTGAGCGTATGAAAAAACAAGTGTACACAGAAAGTAAAAAAGGGATTACATATTCGGAAAAAAGCAAACGATTAGCTGGCATGAACCTATATGTTACCAATACACCTTGGGATATTGCTCCGATGGAACAAATCCATAATTTTTACTCTCTCCGCTGGCAAATTGAAATCATTTTTAAAACTTGGAAATCCTTATTTCAAATTCATCATTGGCAACATATTAAACAAGAGCGATTAGAATGCCATGTTTATGGAAAACTCATTGCCATTTTTCTATGTTCTTCTACTATGTTTAAGATGCGACAATTAATTTTACAAAAGAAGAAACAAGAATTAAGTGAATATAAAGCAATTGGAATGATTCAAGACCACTTATCGAGTTTGTATCAAGCCATACAACAAAACATCCAAGAAATAACAAAGATCCTAATCAGCCTGTTCCACCTCCTATAGAAGAACGGAAGAAAATCTCATCGATATGAGAAAAAGACTGTTTTTGATATTATGGGTGTTGTTTATGAGTATAATGGGTTGAAAAAACAAAAGAAAGTTGCATAATTTAAAAAAGGAAACCCGTTAGGGTTTATTTGGTATGCATATTATTAAGAGTATGCTTCTATTTTAGGAATGCTTTACCTCCACAAAATGAAAGTACACTTTGTTTTCATTTTTAAGTTGATGGGCATGCACTCCCACCCCTAAAGGGGCAAGCTGACTAGCGTCAGTGGGATTCTTGCCACCAAAGGCGAAGTCCATTTCTGGTATCGCTGACGTGCAAGATTGCGGTGTGCCATCACCACTCTCACGACAGACCATATAGGTTCGTGAGCTACGGTACTATGACCATACCGTACAGATAGTTGCGTGTTCACATGTTTTAGCGTCTTGTTCTTGACGACACATATCATTTTACCGATAGCGTGAATTAGTCTATCGAACTCCATATGCTATCTTGTTTTCAAGGAACACATAGGCGTTTTAAAGACTTGTACTTGTCTATAGTTAAAGTATATCCAAAAAACAAATGTTTTTCTATGAAAAAGCGATACTTTCATCCCATGCCTAAAGGCGGACTAAAGTCCGATATGGGATTTCACGCATCGCGAAATCTGTAATGCTTATTACATTTTCGGATTTCATTGCCAATTTATTTCCTTCTAAATAAAAATGCTGAGATCACTTCCAAAAATAATAACCTCGCTCTTCATTTAAGACGGGGTTACACTTATACAGCAAATCGGATTCAGATTTTTTTCGAATGTTCGTTTCCTCTTCAGGAGTAAGATCTGCTAGTTTCGTAATTTCTTCAGCTTATTGGTTGCTTTCAACTAAATTCATCATAATTTTAATCAGGATTTCTATTTTATCACTCGAAACCTTGATGCTATTACAAATCGCTCAAAAAATAGATAATGATGTTTATTTTTCAACTCCACAAAGCAATTTTATCTCTTTAATTTGTTCTATATGACGCTGTTCATGCAAATAGATCAGTTCTATCCACTGGTCAAGAAGTAATTCTCCAAGAGCTGGATGCGTTACTGATTTTTTCGCTAATATAGATTCATCTTCTATTGTACTCAGGAAACGCATCAATTCTTTTCTAGAGTCGTTTAACAAATCAACCATTTGCTGCACTTCAAATGGTTCTATACTTGGTTCAATCATTTCTGGGGCTATAAATTTTATCGATCTATCTAATAAAATAGTGTGAATTTCTTTACGCTCATTTAAGATACTATCCATCTTTTTTAATCCCGATGAAATAACTGTTATAACTCTCTCATCTAATAAAACTAAGTGATGACAAACTTGTGCTATACTCCATTTATCCTTATCTGGTTTCCTATTAAATTGAGCATCACTTAACAAAGTAATTTCCTCAAATAATTGATTTCTAGTTTCATAAAACTTGTCATTTACAAATGGATTCATGTGAATTCTCCTTTCATTAGAACCTACATACTTAGATTCCTACGCTAGAAATATTCTCTATGGAAAAAAGATTTCCCTTCACTATTATTCCAATCCAATCTTCTCTTTCTTTAGTAGGTTCTCTAATTCATGCTGAAACGTATGAGTTCTCTCAACATCCTTGAAGATTTCCTTGAGGTTATTATGCGCTACAGCTACATCATAATACTTTCCATGGAATCCCTTCAATATAACTACATAAAACGTTCCTAATTATCAATCTAGCATTAAATATATGTAAAAAATCATCCTATTCATTCATTTTTAATGCTTATGTATGTACATTTGTTAATTTATTAGTTATATTATGGGTATTGAATAATTACGAAAAATCAATAAATCGCTTGTATAACACCTTATATTTTTATATCCGTGAAAACTACAAAATGTATAAAATTCCATTTGTCAAATGAATTTAATGCGGAAGGAGGTTTGTGGTTACTTCATCGAGATATAATAATCAGTTTTGAACTGATAAAAATATAGGAGGCGACATAATGTTTCGTACGATTTCAAATTTCATGAGAGTAGCTGAGATAAGAAACAAAATTCTTTTTACACTAGCGATGCTAATTGTTTTTCGAATTGGCACGTTTATTCCAGTTCCTCATACTAACGCAGAGGTATTAAAAGTACAAGATCAAGCCAACGTTTTAGGTATGCTAAACGTATTTGGCGGAGGAGCACTGCAACACTTCTCAATCTTTGCTGTAGGTATCACACCATATATTACAGCTTCTATCATTGTACAATTACTACAAATGGACGTTGTACCTAAATTTACAGAATGGGCAAAGCAAGGAGAAATGGGCCGTAAGAAATCAGCTCAATTTACTCGATACTTTACGATCATTCTCGCATTCATACAATCCATTGGGATGTCTTATGGTTTTAATAATATAGCAGGTGGACAATTAATTACAGATCAAAGCTGGACTACATACTTATTTATTGCGACAGTTTTAACTGCTGGTACTGCATTTTTACTTTGGTTAGGTGAACAAATTACCGCTAATGGCGTTGGTAATGGAATCTCAATGATTATCTTCGCAGGACTTGTTGCGGCGATTCCGAATGTCGCTAATCAAATTTATTTGCAACAATTCCAAAACGCAGGCGATCAGTTATTTATGCACATTATAAAAATGGTCTTAATTGGACTCGTTATTTTAGCGATTGTTGTTGGTGTTATTTACATTCAACAAGCTGTTCGAAAAATACCGATTCAATATGCAAAAGCTGTTTCAGGAAACAATCAATATCAAGGAGCAAAAAATACTCATTTACCTCTTAAAGTAAATAGTGCAGGTGTAATTCCTGTTATCTTTGCTTCAGCCTTTTTAATGACGCCGCGTACAATTGCGCAGCTCTTCCCTGATTCAAGCGTATCTAAATGGATAATTGCGAATCTTGGTTTTGCACATCCATTTGGAATGACACTATATGTGGGTCTTATCGTTGCCTTCACATATTTCTACGCATTCGTTCAAGTAAATCCTGAACAAATGGCCGATAACTTAAAGAAACAAAACGGATACGTTCCTGGTATTCGCCCAGGTAAATCAACTGAACAATATGTAACAAAAATTTTATATCGTTTAACATTTATCGGTGCCATTTTCTTAGGCGCAATTTCAATATTACCGCTTGTATTCACGAAAATTGCTACATTACCACCTTCTGCTCAAATCGGTGGTACAAGCTTACTAATCATTGTAGGTGTAGCATTAGAAACAATGAAGACGCTTGAAAGCCAGCTTGTGAAGCGTCATTATAAAGGCTTTATAAAGAAAGTAAACTAATAAAAAAACACTAGATCTTAAAGATCTAGTGTTTTTTATTCTATAATATTCTATTTTTATCTTTACTACCAAAAAAGGAACTCCTTTTTCTCACCTTCAATATATCTCTTAGCTGTTATAAAGAGTCTCATCATGAATTTATCAATAGTTAGATAATCTGGTACAAAATCTTTTAATGTAATTACTTTGTGACTAACAACTCTATTACCATCTTTTATCCCAAAGGTTTTCACTTCTAAGTATTCTATTTTACCTAACAGTAAATCTATCCCTTGATATATTGGCACTTCAACCAACTCTTTAACTTCTTTATTATCAGGCTTATATTGTGTAAGTTGTCTATTACTATCATATAAAAAGAGATGTTGAAATTCATTACTAATGTAGTCTGCAGAAATAGTTTTCGATGTTTGTCTAATACCAATTTCAATTAGTTCCTCGAAGTCTACATCTATTCCAATCTCTTCTTTTAATTCTCTAATTCCGTCTTGGATACGTTCACCAGCTTTATAATGCCCACCGACACTAATATCTAAATAATCTTCTCTTTCAAAGGAATACTGATTTGGCACTTTACTTTGTAGAATCATAGTTTTTTCATCTGAGTTAATTACAATACATGTAAAAACTCTATGCCATAATCCTTCTAGATGGGCAAGTCGCTTATTAGAAATCCCAATATATTCGTATTTATCATTAAATATGTCAACATTATGATCCGCCATATTTCCACCCATTCCTCATTTTCTACAAACCATAACATTCTTTTTGGTTTTTGTGAATAATTAAAAATATAAACATTGATGCTTCTCGCTTTTTATATTGAATAAGGAGTTATTTAACTTTATCGAGAGGGCTTGCGAGTTGAATTATTATACATTTTAAAGTGCCTACTAAATCGATTTTAATTGATTCCGTATCATGTTTTTCTTTCAGAATAAAAAAACAGAGAGCTATTCATTTAGCTCTCTGTTTTAAAATGCTCCGATAATTTCTATTTAAATCTCTTTCTTCAATAACTTACCCTGCTTAAAATAAACTCCAAGCGTAGTACGATTTGCTAAAAATACACCAATCAAGATTAAACCAGCACCAATTCCCATTGTAGGATTTAATGGTTCTCCTAATACAAAATAACCTACAATAACAGCGATTAACGGAGATACATATAACCACGTTGATGGAAATACAGGATTTGTTTTTGATAAAAGCCAGTAATATAAACCGTGTCCACCGATAGATCCTACAAATATAAGATATAAAATTGGCCATTGTACATTCCAAGATGTTAAGATTGTTAGATTAGGATGTTCCATTACGATAGATACAATTAACAACAAAACTCCTCCATAAAACATTTGAATGCCGTTAATGAGAAATGGTGATACGTTAGGTAAATCTGAAAGTATCTCTTTAGAACGAATAGAACCTATTCCATAAAACAACTCTCCTACTAATATAACAAGACAAGCGATACTCCATATTAATGTAAGTTCTTGATGCATTCCAGGTAAAGAAATGCAAAAAACACCAAGGAGTGCTATCACTAAAGCGACAAGTTGTTCTTTTTGCAATTTTGTTTTATTTCTCTTTGATTGCAATAGCAAGATCATCATTGGACCCGTAGCAGATAGAACTGCAGCTAATCCAGAAGAAATATATTGTTCAGCCCAGTAAAGGGTCGCGAATGTCATAAATGTTAAACAAAAACCAGCATATATAATACGTTTCGATATTAAGTAAGGCATAATATCCTTTCGCTTTAATTTAAAAATAATAATGAGAATAAGGCCCGCCAAAAAGAAACGAATTCCAGCTGAAAATAATGGTGGTGCGCCCGCTTCTATTCCAATTTTTATCGTTAAAAATGTCGTTCCAAAAATAATACATACTAAAATATAATTTAAAATGACCATTTTGCTTCCTCCTTTTTACTCTTGAAACGAGTATAGAGGATATGGTGTATAACAGTGTATCAACGCATATAACAGTGGAATAAAAATATAGTTGATTGCCAGAATGTTTTTCGCTTTAATTAAATTAAAAAGAAAAACAGGTGATTCTATGAAGATAGTACTGCGTAAAGAATCCAACATACCATATTACCAACAAATATATATGCAAATCGTTGAGAGAATTCAAAGCGGGATGCTTTCACATGGCGATTACCTCCCTTCCTTACGTTCTATGGCCGATGATTTACAAATTAGTTTATTAACTGTTCGTAAAGCGTATAAGCAGTTAGAAACGAAAGAATATATACGCATTGAGCAAGGAAAAGGTACCTATATACATAAACGTGTAAATAAAGATTTCAAACCAATTCCGTATCAATGGCAAAAAACGAAATCCATTAATGTTATGCGTTCTCAATATGTAATGAACCAACACCGTAAATATTTCGATTTTTCACAGGCGGTCCTTTATCCACGTTTACTACCAAATCCGTTTCTTTCAGATGAAATGCACAAATTACTTAATAAGGATCAAATGATACTGGCAACATACGGACCTGTTCAAGGTGATAAAGAACTTAGAGTGGAAATAACAAACTACTTAAAAGAACACCAAAAAGTAGTTACAGATCCATCTCAATTATTAATTACAAGCGGTGCCCAGCAAGGAATTGATTTAATCGCCCAAACGTTATTAAAGCCTGGAGACATAGTGTTAGTAGAAAGTCCATGTTATGGAGCGGCGCTTGATGTATTTATTAATAAAGGAGTTCAAATTATCCCTGTTAGTCTTGATAACAACGGCATTCGCTCAGACTTAATCGATGATATTTGTCAAAGAAAGAATCCTGTTTTGTTATATGTGAATCCTACTTTTCAGAATCCAACGGGCACAGTAATGAGCAAAGGAAGAAGAATGGAGCTTGTAGAACTAGCAGAGCTTTATCAATTTTTCATTTTAGAGGATGATTCTTTCGGAGAGATATATTTTGAGGATTTTAAAATTCCCCCTCCAATAAAAAGCTTTGATACAAATGGTCACGTTATATATTTAAAAGGATTTAGTAAAACATTAGCACCAGGTCTGCGCATCGCGGCGCTTGCAGCTGAGGGTCCTATTTTTGAATGGTTATATGCCGTGAAAGCTTCGATGGATATAGGTAGCCCCTTATTGACACAAAAAGCACTACTTCCTTTTTTACGAGCGGAACGAATGAAAAATCATTTAGAAAAATTACGTACTGCTTTACAAATTAGACGCGATTTAACAATTGATATATTATCTCCATTAAAAGAATTAGAATTTATAGTACCTAATGGAGGATTTAACTTATGGGTTACACTCCCTCAGTCAATCGATCCTTTTACATTATTACAAAAAGCGAATGAAGTAGATGTTTCTTTTTTACCCGGCACAGCTTGTCTGTTAAACCATGAAACTCAATATAATCATTTGCGAATTAGTTATTCAATGTTAAATGAAAAAGATATGTTGATTGGATTAGAAAGATTATATGATACAATTACCAAGTTTAAATCAATGATTTAAACTCCAAAACAACAACTAACCTCTTATTTACCCAATAAAAAACCAACACTTTTAAATTTTATTAAAAATCAAGATATTAGCTGGACCTATTATTAATAGTGAATTCTTATATAATGTCATACATTATATGTATAGAAATTAAAAGGATAGAAGAGCTTGAATAAATTCGCTCTATCTATCCTCTTTTTAACCACAAATGACTTATCATAGCGGACTTCGCTGTCAACAGAACCCGTATTGCTCTATTGCTATGCTCAAACTTCTTTTTATTACTACTTGTTCAATAAGAGGTGTTTTCTTCCTGTATAAAATTTATTTTATACAGAATTCATTATACTTATTAAAACAACAACATGATATAGACAAAACCAAAGAATAAACATAATGGACTATAGAACCAAGTGTCGTATTTAGCAAATTGAGAATGTTTAATTTTCTTGAAAAATCCAACAAACTTAAAATCACCAATTGCCCTAATAATAAAAACTAAAGCACAGACAATACTTCCGATTTTAGATAAACTATTTGCCTGGAACCCCTGCAAATAATCTGCTTGAACAACAATAATGACACTAGCTAGTAGAATAAGAATGGCTATGAATAATGTTCCCCATATTCTCGGAGTAAAAGCAGGCTTATGTTCTCCCTCTTTTACTGGGATAACAGCGGCAGAACCCCATCGACCTCCAAAAGCCCAATAAATATGCAAAAAACTAATAAAACACAGAAGCACTACAGCTACTAATGTTAATAGTAATTTCATTTATTTGCCCCCAATGTCGTAACTTCAAAAATAACATACACTACCGTATGTTACAGTAAAAATTTTGTCCCTTCAGGTTTTATAACCATATTAGGGACATTAATTATCGAATAATCAATTATGCCTTAGCATAATTGCGTTCGGAGGCTTTACTTCTTTCAGTCGATGTTTGTACACCCGCTGAAAGAAGTTAAAAGCTCAACCATTTTATCAATATCAAAATTAGGATTTGCTTCAAACCTTGTCATCCAACCTACATACGTTAAATAGGCAAGTCTCGCTCGAGCAATTGATTCAGTTTCGTCTATGCCCATTTTTTGATACAATTTTGCAACACAAGAAATTCTTTGTTCTTCTATATCTACTAAACGTGTTGCCACAACAGGATCATATTTAGCCCAAGCATAAATACCATTCTCAATTTTTTTATCTCGATTAAAACTAATCTGTAATAGCTGTTCTAAAGAGGAATCCTGTTGCTCCATACTTTGAACAATCAGCTTTGTTGCATGAACTTCCCAAAAGTCAAGCATAGAATCTAAAAGTTCTTGATGGTCACGAAAATAGTGATAGAAGCTTCCTTTGCTTATTTTTAGCAATCGAGCAAGTGCTTCAATGCGAACTTTATGTATTCCTTCATTAGCTAATTGTTGTAATCCTACTTTTATCCAGTCTTCCCTCGTTAATTGCATATCATCTCTCCAATAAAATACGGTAGCGTATGTTTTACGTTAGGTTACTACTATTCTCATTTTTTGTCAATTATTCATTCTATATATTTTTTGAATTTTAATGTTGTTAATCATAATATTGATCGTTATCACCCTAGGTAAAATACAAGCACATACTTTTCGAGTTCTTGATCGTCATGATTTGAATGGAAACTTGTTAGAGCCTCTCCCAGCTGATTTTGGTTTAAAAGATACCGTGCTAGTAGCAGGTGAACAAACCGTTCGAATCATAATGAAGTTTGAACCCTATTCTGGAGATTATGTATGGCATTGTCATCGCTTAGAGCATGAAGACCATGATATGATGAGACCGTTAAAAATAATACCTTCCAATCTTAATAGACACAAATTAAATTAATAGATACAGTAGATAGCACGAAAATCCCTTCAGAATTACTGAAGGGACTTTTACATATTTGCGAAAAATACCTTTATGTACAGAAAGCGTTTTTCAGTCTACAACTATTTTTTAAGATTGTATTGCTCTAATAGCTTTTCTAACATTTCCAAAGTAATCGGTTGAGCCGTGGTAGTTAGTTTGTATCCAATACGTCCGTTCGTTTCTACAGTTGCTTGTTGTAAATTCTTGATTTCATGTATACCTTTTTCTCTCAGATGCATAAATAATTGTTGTTCTGACATTTTTGCGCGTAATAAATTCTTTTTTAAAATCTCCCCGTTTTCTATAACAATAATGCTAGTTCCATTTAGAAACTTTTCTATTTTTCGTGATTTCAATTCAAAAAAATGAATGATAAGTAAAACACTCGCAAAAATAAACGCAGTAAAAATAGATGGGACTACTTTCCTACTTAATATAGGTTCTACAATAATACGGCCTATAGAAACAACAATAATAATTTCAGCTCTCGTCATTTGGCTAACAGATTTACTACCTGTCAATTTTAAAAAAATAATTCCAGTGATGATTAAAATAAAGCTTTCAAAAAGTATATTCATTACGGTCCAATCCTTTAATTGTGAATGTTACTAGTATTCCCATAAAAAGATTTTTATGATGTTTCACATACTCATCAAATCTTTAAACCCTTCAGACCATGAAGGATATAAAGGTATCCATCCATACTCTTTACGTGCTTTATTATTTGAAGCACCCCTCTCCCAGCTATTCTTCCACGCTTGAATCTTAGGATTAGGTGCCCCAATTGCAGTTGCATATATCGGTAACCACTCTTTACTAGTAGCTGGGTAATCATCAACTACATTTACTATACCTGAGGGCCAATTAAGAGCTAACACTGCTGCCTTAGCTGCATCCTCGACATGTATAAACGAGCTTATCCCATCGGTCGCAACAATTTCGTTATTTCGAACTTGATTCGCAATCACTCCGTTTTCCGTATACCACGTTCCTGGACCATATAACGTACCGTACCGAAGTATAACTACTTCGGTTAATTCAGAGACTATTTCTTCTAATTTAACAATACCATTTATCGTAACTTGACGAGGCATAGAAGCTGAAAAATCTAGAGGATCTGTTTCTGATGCAAGCGTATCTCCTGGTTCATATGCCCACAAAATACTTTGAGCAATTATTTTCTTTACACCTACATTTTTAGCTGCGTCAACGAGATTACGAGTACCTTCGATTCTAATTTATGCATTATCCTCAAAATCCCATGTAGACAATGATGTTAATTGATGAATTACTACATCGAGATTTGTTTCTTCTAATACAGAAAATACAGCATGACGATTAAATACATCGGCTATTACTGGTATTGCACCAACTTTCTTTATTGCTTCTACTTGCGATTCATTACGAATCATTGCTCACACCGTATGCCCCTCTTTTATTAACATTGGCAATAAAGAACGTCCTATTACACCCGTTGCACCTGCTACAAAAATTTTCATATGTGTTCCTCCTCATTTTGAATATCATAATTAAGACGAAACATATGTAAGGTATGTGACAAATATTTGGTTAGTTTTTTCATTATTCATATGAAATGTATACTTTTAAAGGATTAATTATCCCTTGCCCCAATTCCTCAAAACATTGTACGAGTGCGGTATAATTTATGTCATGTTGAAAAATTTCTTCTATAAACGGTGTTTGTTCTATTTTTCTAAAAAACCAATCTGCATGTTTTTGATAATCATATCCGTCACTTGACCCAATGATCTGCAATTCTTTCCGATAAAAGTCGGCGATTAATGTTAGTTCAACTTTATTACCATCAGAAAGTATACATATTACACCATTATTATTAAGGGCTTTTTGCAATGTACGAAATCCGCTATTTGTAGCTGAACATTCAAAACCGTAACTATATGTTTCTATTATTTGCTCTTCTGAATCATATATGTTTTTTGCACCAAATTTCTGTGCCAATTCTCTTCTATTTCTATTAGGTTCAACAACATCCACATGATCAACACCTACATAATATTTTAAGAAATAACATGTGAGTAAACCCATAACCCCCATGCCAGTTATTAGTACTTTTTTATCCCGCATTAACGGGCAGTAAGACCCCTACCTCAAAATCCAGCGAAATCAAAGAAGTTAAGTGGGGGATCCACTGCCCGTAAAAGCCCGATTGGTTCAACTAATAATCAGTGGGAATAAAGAACCCCCCACTGATTAAAGTTTCACTTTATCCCGTCGTAGGTTTAATTTTAATACTCCTTTAGCAGCATCACATGACAGAATGGATAATAAGGCAACTTTAGGCTTTATATAACTAGGTACTCGAATTACTTTATGTCCCTTAACTATTCCTATCGTTTGATGCCCATAAAAAGAAACTACTTTATCGCCTACGTTTAAATTTGTTACTTTATTACCAACTTGAATAACTTCACCATAACTTTCATATCCAGTTTCTCTCGGATATACAGGATTAACATCTGAAATGTCCGATTCTTTATACTGCGGTAACTCTGCCCCAATACTTATTGCTCCTGCAATTGTTTTAATGATAATTTCATCATCCTGTATAGACTTAATTTCACAAGTTTGCCAATTTAATTGTTTAGGTCCTTCTAAAACTAACTTATATTGTTCCATTACTACCCTCTCACTTTACAAAAATATATTCTCACTAAACTTCAAACAATGTATAATAGATTCATCCAAAATTAAAGCTATAACGTTGACTAGCAATCAACAGTGATCACATGATAATTGAATTTGATGGATATGAAATTAATGAGTATGTTATTGGAAGTAACTGTTCTATTGCTGATTTAAAGAAAAAGTATAAAAACGTAAAACGCGATGATTTATCTTATAACGAAATTGTTGCCTTGTTTTGCGTTAGAAATAACTATCAACTCATTTCAAAAGTTTATTTAAAAGATATTTTAAGTGATATTGTAATTGATTTAGACACAGACTATATTTATATTCCTAGAAGGTAAAAGTAACTACTTTATAATAGAGAGTTTCAATGTAAATTATGATTTAGACAAAAATTTAATAATAGAAGTGAATGCCCAAGTATAAATCGTAAATAGAGTAATAATATACATCGTAAATTCAAAAAGAGTAAGCTTTCTCTCACGTTTTATATTCTTTAAATATCTATAAAAGAAAAATGAGCATAAAAGCATTAGTAATAAAGACATTTGATATAAATTTTCTACTACAAGAACTGCCATATACTTCCCCCCATATAATATATATAAACTATACTTAAAGGATACCATCGAACAGGAATTATTTACCATCTTTTTTTGTAGAAAATCTATAATACTTATTCTTAAATAAAAAAGAGCACTCCTACAAATGAGTGCTCTTAAAAAATATTAATTTTGATTTAAAACATTCTCTTCGAAGTATTTCCCCCAATCGGGTCTTCTTCCATCCATATCTGTAAATCCATACTCCCTTCCTAATTCCCATGAACTTAGCGCCCGTCCATTTTTTTCATGAACAGTTGGATCGCTTGCTAAAGACGCAATTGCTCTGCCAACAAAGAAAGGAGTTTCTGATGCTATAAAATGAGGATCTTGTTTTACTCCGTCTCGCCAATTTTCCTCTGTTACACCAAATATATCTAACATCGCTTCTGAACGAAGGAATCCTGGACTAACTGCAATTGCTGTAATATTGTGTTGTTCTAAATCTTTCGCCATTGCTTCTGCTAAATGAATTGTTGAGATTTTTGCTAAACTATAGTATAAATTTCCTCTGTATTGATAGTCGACACCATCTGTAATTTCAATAACAAGCCCCTTCTTATTTTTCACCATTAATGGTACGCCGTAATGACTTGTCATTATATGAGAATGAACCGCTCTTTGTTGCATTAATAATCCGTTATGTAGATTGTGTTCCCAGAAAGGTTTCTCCCATTCCGTTAAAGGATCACCACCCCAAACATCGTTTACTAAAATATCAAGCTGACCGTTTTGTTCATCTTCAATTTTTGCAAATAATGCTTTAATATCTTCTTCTACCGTATGGTCAACACGAACTGCGATTCCTCTTCCACCTTGCTTTGTAACAAGCTCTGCGGTTTCATCAATCGTTTCTGTTCGTCCCATCGAGGATAAATTCCCTTTTGTACTTCTTCCTGTTACATATACAGTTGCTCCGGCTTCTCCAAGCATCATCGCAATACCTCTTCCAGCACCTCTTGTTGCTCCGGCCACAACCGCAACTTTACCCTGTAATGGTTTCATATCATTCTCCTTCATTTTTATCACTAAGTTTAATTATTTTTGGTATATGCTCACTATCATATTTTTTCGTATAGATTTCTCCATCAGGAGTAACAAATTGTAACGTAATTTTACCACACACGCCATTGATAATTTCAAATTCACCTTGTAGATTTGAAATAGCACGCTCTTTACTTTTAATGGAATCTTCATAAATTTTCACATTAGATATAGGTTCATTGTTATGATCCACTATAACACCTCTCGAATACATAGCAACTGCTATACATTTGTCACTTTCTTTATTATTTACAATAATTACAAGTGCTGCAATAACTATAGTAATACATACAAACAAGGCTATTATTTTTCGTTTCATAACAAACCTCCTTATACGTATTATTCTTTTTTAAATTGAAAATCTAGACGTCCCAATTGTGTTACTTCCTCAATTACTTTGCGAATACCTTCTTCAATCTTATCTTCCTTTACATTCGATACGTTTAACTTCAACAACCTTTCTTTATGAAAATCATTTAAATAATTTCTATCAATAGAATCAATACTTATTTGATTTTCACTTAATTTTTTTATAAGTATTTCCGTCACTATGTTTTTTTGCATTTCTAAACAAGTGTGTATTCCCAATGTATTTTGCTTATTATATGTAAACAAAGATGGGTTTTCATTTTGCATTTTTTCTAATATTTCTGCTAGTTTTATTGATCTATTGTAGTATGAATATTTAATTTTACTTTTATGGCGTTCAAACATTCCGCTCTTTATATAAATTTCTAAAGCAGCTTGAGAAATCATCGGACTATCAATATCTAATATCTTTTTATATTTATGGAAATCATTTGCGATGGATGGTGGAATGACTGCAACTCCAACTCGTAAACCTGGAAAAATAATCTTTGAGTAACTTTTCAAATATATAACATGGTTACAATTATCTTGACTGTAAAAAGGATCTACTTTTGAATCAGTCTCTAAATCTGCTAAATAATCATCTTCCACTATAAATACATTATATTTCTTCGCAAGTTTAATAATCTTTTCTCTCTCTTTTTTAGAATACGACGTTCCAAGTGGATGATGAAACCTTGGTATTGTATAAAAGAATTTAATTTTTTCTGTTCGGAATATCTTCTCTAGTTCATTTAAATCTATCCCTTCATGTGTACGCTTTATTCCGATTACAGGGATCTTATTTGTTTCTACATATTCTATATATAAATGGTAACTCGGTTGTTCAATTAGAATTGTGCCATGTCCATTCGGAAATGGTATAGAAGTTAATATAGCAAGTGCTTGTTGCACACCTGACGTTATAAATATATTATCTTCCTTCGTGAAAACTTGATAGTTTGCTAATTGTTTTTGAACAACCGAAATTAAGGATGGTAATCCTTTCGGTGTTCCGTATATAAACAAATCATTCTTATATGTATCAATCGCTTTATTAATACAATGCTGAAAATCCAAGTATGGAAAAACATCGGGATCTGGTGCTGAAGAAGCGAAATCAATAATCTCGTTACTTTCTACGTAACTTCCAGATTTTTTAACAACGTAGTATCCACTTTGAGGTACAGAATAAATAATATGGCGTTTTTCTAATTCGTGAAGCGCCCGTATAATTGTCGCCTTATTACATTCGTATTGTGTAACAAGCGCACGTATAGACGGTAATTTCTTCCCTTCTTTTATCTCACCATTTTGAATCATACTTTCTAGATCGTTCAAAACATGTAAATACTTATACATCATTACACCTCCTATATTTTTTGTACCGGTACAGTTTATGTTTGTTCACATTGTAGCACTAGATTAGAAGGATTACTATGTACGTATACTGGCCAGTAAGAAATTAACTACTATGAGGTGAAATTATGAAAAATACAACAAAAGCATATATATCAGCATTACTCTATTCATTTATTATTGGATTTTCATTTATGTTTGTGAAACTAGCACTAACCATTACGAGTCCTCTTGATACTCTGGCTCACCGTTTTACAGTTGCCTTCATAGCAGCAACCATTCCGGTTATTTTCGGTTTTGTAAAGTTAAATATTTCATTTAAAAACATACTTACTCTTTTACCACTCGCAATATTTTATCCAGCACTATTCTTTGCTTTCCAAGCATTTGGATTAGTATATACAAGTTCTTCTGAAGCTGGAATTATACAAGCAGCTATTCCTATATTTACAATGATACTCGCTTCCTATTTTTTAAAAGAGTATACGAATACATGGCAAAAAACATCTGTATTTATTTCTGTCGTCGGTGTCATATATATATTTATCATGAATGGTATAGGAGCTCATGAAACGAACTTCATCGGCGTTATTCTCATTTTATTATCGGCATTATCATCTGCTTGCTACAATGTATTAGCTCGAAAAATGACAAAGAAATTCAAGCTAATGGATTTAACATACACAATGACAGCAATCGGTTTTATTAGTTTTAATGTCATCGCGATCATTGACCATATGAACAAAGGTACAATAACTGTATACTTTAAGCCATTTACAAATGGAATATTCCTTATCTCCATTTTATATTTAGGATTACTATCTTCCTTACTGACAGCATTGTTATTAAACTATTCATTATCTTATATTGAAGCAGCAAAAATAAGTGTTTTTAGCAACTTATCTACACTTATTACCATTATCGCAGGCGTTGTATTCTTACACGAGCAAATTGCCTACTATCATATTGTCGGTACACTTATGATTGTTCTTGGAGTAATAGGTACAAATTTTCTAGGCAAAAAAGGAATCATAGCGAAAAAGAAGAATACCTCCTTGAGTAAATAAAAAGTGAGGGGTAAATAATGCAGAACTCTAATACGATCGATATCCGTAATATACATGAGCTAGAAAACGAATTGTCTACTTTATTAAGTAAGCCTATTTCTTCAGATGAAGATTTAGAAAATTGGCTAAAAATACAGTCGAAATTAATATGGAAAATCGAAGAACAATTAAGATTACACTATATTGCTTTTCAATGTAATACAGATAACAAAGAAATAAAAGATACGTTTGAATTTGATCAACAATATGTAAGGCCTCTTTTGAAACGTTATCAAAATTCATTTGATAATAAATATTTAGAATCACCATTTCGAATGCTACTTGATCCAAAAACTTATAGCATACTAGATAAAAAAATAAAAAATGCACAAACATTATTTTGTGAAAAGAACATTGATTTAGAAGTGAAAGAAGACAAATTAGTAACCGAATATTTCGAAATTACGGGCAGTTTGACTGCGTCATGGAATGGCGAAGAAAAAACAATTACTGAACTACAATCTTACTTACAAGATCCGAATCGTGATATACGAAAAAAAGCAAAAACACTTATCTCTGAACAGTACTTATCTGTTGAGAAGAAACTACAAACCATTTTAAATGAATTAATCACAATCCGTCACCAAAAAGCAAAAAACATTCAATTAAATAATTATCGTGATTATATGTTTAAAAAATATGAACGTTTTGATTATACGGCTGATGATTGCTATGAGCTTGCTGAATCTGTTCGTAAATACGTTGTACCACTTATTGATAATATATTTAATGAGAAAAAAGCTGAACTTCAAGTAGATACACTTCGTCCGTGGGATTTAAAAGCAGCCGCACCAAATCAAAAAGTATTAAAACCTATTGAAAACGAAAGTGATTTAATCAAAAAAAGTTCTCATATTTTACACAAACTAGACCATGAATTTTATGCATTATTGAGCCGAATGCATAAAAATGATTGCTTAGACTTAGAAAGTCGTAAAGGAAAAGCAGCTGGTGGTTTTTGCGAACACTTACCTGCTTCTCAATTATCTTTTATTTTTATGAATCTCAATCATACACATTATGATGTTACTACTTTCCTCCATGAAATGGGCCATAGTATTCATAATGAATGTATGAAGCAGCTAGAGCTACAAAAACATTTAGAAATCCCTTCAGAATCAGCTGAGCTAGCCAGCATGACAATGGAATTGTTTTCGATGGAGTATTGGGATACATTTTATGAGAATACAGAAGAAGTTATAAAAGCAAAATTAGATTTCTTTAAAGATATTGTTAAGTATTTACCACAAATGCTTATCGTTGATCAATTCCAACATTGGATGTATGAAAATCCAAATCATACTGCTAAAGAAAGAAATGAAAAATATTTAGAATTACATAACTCTTACCAATCGAATGTGGTAAATATTGAAGGCTATGAAAATTGGATAGCAACTGGCTGGTTACCTGTACTACACATTTTCGAAATACCATTCTATTATATCGAATATGCAATCGCGCAACTTGGTGCATTGCAAATGTATAAACAATATAAAGAGAATCCTAAACAAGCACTACAAAACTATAAAAAAGCATTATCTCTAGGTAGCTCTAAACCCTTAACAGAAGTATATGCAGCAGCTGGAATTCGCTTTGATTTTTCTAGTGAAACAATAAAAGAATTAATGGCATTTGTAGAAGAAGAATTGGAATTACTTGAACAAATATAAGTAAAAAAGATGCACCTATACTTTTAGGTGCATCTTTTTTACTGTATTCTCTTCTAATTAGTTTCAATTTCATCTCGCTTTATTAATAAGTTCTATATATTGTAGGTCCCCATATCCTATTGTTGGAAAGAGATTAAACAACCTTTTTAATAACTCTTGTGTTGGTAAACCTTTATTTTTGGAAATATACTTTACTACTACATTATTTTCTTTTAGCATTTCTAAATATAAATCTATCGCCTGATACATTACAGGTAGTACCTCATGAGATGGCTTTTTATGATTTACTAGCACTTCATTGTAAACAGAAAAATAGTTTCCTAATTCAAGTTCAATTTGACTTACTTTAAATTCATCCTCTCTGAAGCTATTTAAGTATACTTTGCCCTTATAACCAGACTGTTCAAGGTAAGAAAGTACTGTAAGTAGATTCATTTGGCAAAACATATCTTCACCGAACCATAAAACAATACATTTATACTCTTTCTTAAAAAGATCCTCTAAAGGATGAATAACCTTTTTCGTATAATTTTCTACAGTACCTCGGTGTCCTTCTGCCCTTGTTTTAATAAACTCATCATCAAAAATCTGTGCAGTAGTCGTATTTACACACATAGCTTCATTAAATGGAGCGTAATCAGACTCCCCCATTAGTTTTTCACTTTTAAATTCTTCATACATAAATTGACCATTTAATATGTTTAGTACATCTTTATCAAACAGCTCACTCTTCGCATTTCGTAACTGATCAACTTCAATTTTTCTAGAAAAATTCATTCTATCCCACTCCTTGCCATTATTGATTGAGAGTTTAATAAATGATTGAACGTGCTTTTTGTTAAGTTGGAATTCTCTTGGGGTTATACCAAAAACAGTTTTAAAAGCTCTACTATAAGCCTCTTGCGAAGAGTAATCGTAATTAAATGCAATATCAATTATCTTCCGTAGATAAATACAATCTTCTGAGAAGAATATAGCGTCTAATACTTATTCCTGTTACTTGGTGAAATTTAAAAGAACAATAATAAGGAGTATACCCCATATAATTAGATAATTCATCTAATGAAAATTCACTTTTCAAATTCCCCTCAATCCAATCGATCATAAGTTGTATATGTTTATTCAATAACTTCACTCCCCAATAAGATTATATGAGGTATCCTTTTCCTTCTTTTGATATTTCTTGTGATTTATAACATTACACTTCCACAAAAAAACTTAACTACTATATGTAACTTTTATTTTCATATTTTTTCAGCTATCTTATTTTGTCATACACTTACTTAACTTTCCAATGAAGTGAAATTTTAATCAGGGTGGAGTTTATTCTTCCCCACCGATTATTATTCCGTACTAATCGGGCTTTTACAGGATATATCTTTTTAAAGGATTCTACCAAATAAAACACGAAATTTGTAAGATAAGGAACTAATAGTTTTGTGGGTGGAAAATTTATGTTTGGAAAGGAAGTTATAATGAAAAATTTAGAAAAAGAAATGCTTAAACAAATTAATAAACTATATCCATTGAATTTTATTGAAATTATACCAGTAACAAACGAAATGTATCAATGTCTCGCAGAACAAGGTAATTACTTCGTTAGAATAACTAACTATAAAACGTATGAAGAACAGTTGGAAGAAGTTAAATATACGGACTTTTTATATAAAAAAGGGTTAGGAGTCCCTCCAATAATTCCTTCTATATCAGGGGATTTAGTAGAAAAAATAACATTAGACAAAGAACTCTTTACTGTATTATATAAAGCTGCTCCTGGTATACATTTACCAAGAAACGAATGGAATTCTAATGTATTTAAAAAGCTTGGTCAACAAATTGGAAAATTGCATCGTATATCTAAAGACTTTGAAAGAATTGAACCAGTAATACATATAAACGACTGGTATGAAAATGAAGAGTATAATTTTATTAACTATATCCCTAAAGAAGAAACTACTATAAGAGAAATTGCATCTGACGTTTTAACTTCTATAAAGGAACTGCCAAAGGATCCTTCAAATTACGGCTTAATACATGGAGATTTATGGTTAGAAAACATATTAGTCGAAAATAATTCGAATTTAACAATGATTGATTTTCAAGACTGTGAGAAACATTTTTACATATTCGATTTAGCAGTCCCAATCTATAGTGCGATAGAATATTCATTCGTTGGGAATGGTAACATAGTCGACTATGAGAATTCTATTACAAATGCAATAATCGACGGATACCAAGAAGAAAATGAGATCCCTAAAGAAATGATAGGTCTATTTCCATTTTTTATTAAATTAAAGGAGATTTTTGAATATAGTTTAATGCATATGTATTGGGATAAAGAAGAATTAACTGAGGAACAAGTACGGATAATGAATCTTTATAGGATGAAGATTGAAAATAAGTATGCCTATATCAATATTTAAAAATGCTGTTGTTTAACTATGAGGAAACTTTAGTTAAACAACAGCATTTATTAATTAGCTACTAGACAACCTTTGTTTTATTACTTATAAAAACTGATTCAATAATCTTTTCAAATACACTTCATTTTGCGGAGATATTTTCTCAGAAAATCTAGCTGCAATAATAATAGGAGCCCATTGAAAGATCTCATCTCTTGTTAGATCAGTATTACTGCAATATATTTGTAAATACATTTCCGCTAATTCTATATAAGACTGCGCGTACAATAAATATGTACGAAACACATCTGCACGAATATCACCTGAACTAGCATCTACCCAATCTATAATATTCACATTCTTTTTACTCAAAATTAGATTAAACGGATGGAAATCCCCATGGCATAATCTAGGTTCAAATTTGATTGAATGTAACTTATTCAATATATTTCCCTTTTGTTTTTCATCCAATTGATGTACAGATTTAATTTGACACTCTAACCTTTCCCTCATTGATTCTATTTCATCCGTATTCACACGTATAGCATGAATTTTTTTTTGCTCATTAACACATAGGCCAATGTAATGCTCTGCTTTATTCAAATTATTAAGTAGAAGCTTACCAACACTTTCTCCTTCTACATATTCCATAATAATAGCTTGTCTTCCTTGTACCTCTGTAACTTCAAATACTTTAGGAACGTGTAAATCACGTGAATATGCATACTTTTGTTTTTGTGCTTCATATAGAGCTTCTGTATTAGGAAGGTATTTTCCAAACAATTTTACAACTTTATTATCACATAGATAAATTTCAGCCGTATTTCCTTTTGCTATCGGATTTTCTAGATTCAATTCATTTCTCTCCTTACAGTAAAGTATTCGTAAGATTGTTAAACAGCAGAAAAAAGTGGAGCGCCCTACATTAACCCAAGACGAACAAGAGCGTATTGAAAACATGTTATTATGTTCATTTCTTTCTGAAGAGAAGAAATTGATTACTTATTATAGAGATGATCATTTACTTACTAGATATATGACTGCAACTGACATAAATCCGATAAAAAATTAAATAACTTGTACTGATGCATCTTATAACAGAATTCCCCTTAAATTTAGGGTTATAATTGATTGACGGCATGTGAACCGATATAGCCTGCACCACCTAAAACTAAAACTGTCATTTCGTCATCACCTCTCGATTTGCGCTTTGTAATTCTTTGATAAAGCGATCAAATCCTGCTCTACCATCTTCATTCATTTTATAGACACCAGCATCTTCTAATATGCATTCGAATTTTTTTGCAACTTCAGTTTGAAGAAAGCTTTGGATGGTCTCTTCCGCATAGCCACCCTGGGCTTTTAATTCATCTGCCCATTTTTGATGGAGTTCAGAAACATTCGCTTCTTGATTTAACAAGTACAGCTCAACTTCATGAAGCTCCTCAATCAAACGTGAAGGGAGAATCGCTAGGCCCATGACTTCAATAAGCCCGATATTTTCTTTCTTAATATGCTGTACATCTGGATGTGAATGAAAGATTCCATCAGGGTATTCTTCACTCACATTATTATCACGCAGTACAAGATCAATTTCATACTTTTCTTCGCGACGCCGCACAATTGGTGTAATCGTATGATGTTGTGTGCCATATTTTGATTGCGCACGAATTTGTAAAAATTCATCCGAATAGTTCTTCCAACTTTCATGAATGTAGGTGCTGGCATTAATTAGTTCCTCTTTGTTTGAAGAAGAGAGGCGAATCACACTCATTGGCCAGTTGACAATACCGCAAGAAATATTTGGATAGTCACATAGTTCAAATGTTTTAAGAACTTTAGCCTTAGCCATCGGAAAGTTATGGCGTCCAGCTTGATAATGATCATGACTTAAGATAGATCCTCCTACAATAGGTAAATCCGCATTTGAACCAATAAAATAGTGTGGCATGATTTCTACAAAACTGAATAAACGAGAGAATGCCTCACGAGAAATTTTCATTGGTCGATGCTTCTTAGATAATACGATGGAGTGTTCATTAAAGTATGCATATGGTGAATATTGAAAACCCCATTCTTCTCCATCTAGCTCGATGTTAATGATTCGGTGACTGCTTCTACCTGGATGGTTCCAGCGACCGAAATACCCTTCATTTTCAATACAAAGTAAACATTTTGGATAATTACCCTTCGGTGTATTTCTTGCCGCTAAGATCTCTTTTGGATTTTTCTCTGGTTTGGATAAATTAATAGTAATCTCAAGTTCACCATATTTTGATTCTGCTAAATAATGAATATTTTTTGCAATCGCACGGGTCTTTATATAATCATTGCGTTTACTTAGTTCAAAGAAATAATCCGTTGCTTGTTCAGGACTTTTGCGATATCTCTCCTGAAAATTCGCATTGACCTTGGATGGAAGTGGTGTAATCACATTCATTAAAAGTGCTTCGAACATATCACGATTGGCCTGGTTTTTAGAAATAGTAAGATTTCCCCTCGCTTTATCCAAAAGCGTATCTAACAGCACATATAGGTCCGTTTCGACTACACTAGTAATCTCTCCCATTTCCGATTCGCCAATTAAACGTAATAGTTGATTGTGCGTATAAATTCGGTCATTTTCCTCAATGGCTCCATTCTCAATTGCAAGTGTAGTAAAATCATAAATTGCTTGACATGTGTTCATCGTTTCCACCTCATTCATCATCCAATCACTGTAGTTCCACTACCAATGTGTGCCACATAAAAGACAGGCGCATATCCTACAACTTTGATATATTCATCATAAACATTGTTTTTAAAAGTGTGGGTTTCACTTTCTTTTACTAATGCGATGGCGCATCCCCCAAATCCTGCTCCAGTCATACGTGCTCCAAGCACACCCTCTTGTTTTTGCGCAGTGGTCACCAATGTATCTAATTCAATCCCGGTTACTTCATAATCATCTCTTAAAGATGTATGAGAAGCATTCAATAGCTTTCCGAATTCTTCTAAATCACCTGCAGTAAGAGCTGCTTTGGCTTTTTTTGTGCGTTCATTTTCATAAACTGCATGCTTCGCGCGTTTAATTAGGACTTCATCTCCAATAAGATTTTGATTTGCATCAAATTCTGCTTCGCTTAGTTCTCCAAGTGCATTAATCTCTAACTTCGTTTGGAGACGTGCGAGTGCTTCTTCACATTCAGCACGTCGCTCATTATATTTTGAATCTGCTAGTTCACGACGTTTATTAGTATTCATAATTACAATAGCATAGTCGTCCAAAACCAATGGAACCATTTCATACTCTAACGTATTGGTATCAAGGAGAATCGCTTTGTCTTTCTCGCCAAATCCAATGGAAAATTGATCCATGATACCAGAATTTACACCAATGAATTCATTTTCAACTTTTTTACCCATTTTCACTAATTCAAGTCGCGTTACGTCTAAGTTGTACAAGTCTTCTAATACTACCCCTACCAGTAATTCAAGTGAAGCACTACTTGAAAGTCCCGCTCCGTTTGGAATCGTCCCTTCAACTAACAACTCAAAACCACAGTCTATTTTATGACCTGATTCTTTCAGTGTTAAGATAACTCCTTTTACATAATTTCCCCAATTCGCATTTTTATCGTAACCCAGTTCATTCAACGTGAAGCTAATTACTCCAATTTCTTTAAAATTCATTGAGTAAACTAATACTCTATCATCCTCACGACGTCTAGCTACTCCGTATGTTCCATAAGTAATCGAAGCGGGGAATACATAGCCACCATTATAGTCTGTATGTTCTCCGATTAAGTTGATACGTCCTGGAGAAAAATATTGAGTTGTTTCTTGAGGTCCAAATACCTCAGCAAATTTTAAAGCTAGTTCACGTTTCTTTTCCATAACTATAAACCTCTCTCTTGCATTCATTTTAAATAAGAAAATCAGCTCAGTATTCACAGGCTCACTTGTAATAGTTCATCATTATTTCTAGACGCAACATCGTATTTTCAGTAAGTTCTAATAGCAGTATCTAATTTTTTCTATACATGTTTCTAACGTGGTATAAAGAATGTCGTATTCCCGTACCACATCTGACAAGGCACGACCGTGACAATGACGCACAATTTCAAAGCGAAACGAAGCCGTGAAAGAACGAATTAACCGAAGTCCGTAATCATATGGTAAAATCATTTTGATAACCTTAGAGTAAAAAGCGAAAACTCCTCTCGTGGCTTGTCTCGGCAACAATTACGATACGGAAGTTTTCTCTTTTTTATAGTCCTTTAAGGAATCCTTAAAATTTATTCGAAAGTTTATATTGAATTATGGCTCTTTAAAAAAACATGTCTAACCTGTATGATGTTTCTTATCCAACAGTACGTACCAAATTAGATAGGTTAATACAAAAGATTGAAGTACATAGTAAGGAAGATGATGTAGAGTTTGTAAATATGATTAAGAGCTTTGTTATTGATGAACGAATTAGTCTAGACGTCGCTAAAATCATCATAGAAAAATATAAAAAAGAAAGGAATGTTTAATTATGAGTCCTGTAGTTTGAATAATAGTTGTTCTTATTATAGTTACTCAAAGCTTTTTATCATCTCGAAAAACCCCTTATTTAAGTGGAATTCTTCCTGTAGCATACATAGGCTTTATTAGCTTCTTTTTTAATAAACTAATAGCTAATGGTGATTATTTCTCTACATGGCTAATGATAATAGCCGGTTTATGCGGGCTTTTAAGTATATGGAATTCAGACAGAGAACGTTTTAAAAGAAATAGACAAAAAGAATTAGATCGAATTGAGTTACAGAATCTCTAATTTTAATTTTCTTTTTGTCCTACGCTTTTTATTCCACGGTTCCCTTGACCACGAGCCTCTACACCCTCATCGTCAAGGGACTTTCGCGGCATAAATGCATAAGACTTAATGATTCCCCCAAATAGAAACTACTTTTAGTAGTTTCGAGATCGTAACTGCTGATAGCAGGAAAAATCATTTATGATTGATATAGCTGTGTACGTTGTTTTACTTGATTAAAATAAAATCCTACAAGTTGAAGGCAATCTCCTCTTTTTTCTTAAATTCTGGAAGCCACTCTCCATGTGCCTCTATTAAATCATCACAAAGGGAAACAATATCATCCAATGACAATTCTGCGGCCGTGTGGGGATCTAGCATCGCCGCCTGGTAAATATATTCTCGTTTACGTGTAATGGCGGCTTCAATGGTTAGCAGCTGCGTATTAATATTGGTACGGTTTAATGCAGCAAGCTGCTCAGGGAGATCTCCAACATACGTTGGAGTTATGCCACTTCGATCCGCTATACACGTAACTTCCACACAGGCTTTTTCAGGTAAGTTGCTAATCAATCTTCCGGTATTTAGTATATTTCCATTAAATTTAAATGGGATATTCGTTTCAATGGCTTCAATGATACCTGAACCATATTCTTTTGAGCGTACATGGTCTAATGCCTTATTATTGACTAATTCCTCCCGCATGGTTTCCCACCTCTTGATTTGCTGTTCACAACGGCGCGGATATTCATCAAGGGGAATATTGTATTTTTCGATTAACTCCGGATATCTAGACTTGATAAAATACGGATGATACTCGGCGTTATGCTCAGATGATTCGGTCACATAATATCCAAACTTATCCATCAATTCAAATCTCACCATGTCATGATGTTTTGTTTTTTGCTTTTCTCTTGCCCTTCTTTTAATTTCTGGATAGAGATTCTCACCATTTCTTGTTACTTCCAATAGCCATGCCATATGGTTAATTCCTGCAATCTTTTCCTGAACACCTTCAGAATCCATGCCCAATGATTTGAATAGTTCGCTTGTACAACTTTGAACGCTGTGACATAGGCCCACTGTTTTAATTGATGTAAAACGATTCATCACGCCTGTTAATACCGCCATAGGATTGGTGTAATTTAGAAAGAGGGCATTAGGACAAACCTCTTCCATGTCCTTTGCAAAATCTAGCAGCACAGGAATGGTTCGGAGATTACGAAAGATACCGCCTATCCCTACCGTGTCAGCAATCGTCTGCCGTAAACCATATTTCTTAGGAATTTCAAAATCAATCACTGTGCTTGGCTTATAACCACCCACTTGAATGGCATTAATGACGTATTTTGCGTCCTTAAGCGCTTCCTTTCGATCTAAATAGGCTTTAATTTGAATATTTTTATTCAAGCTTTCTTTCAAGTTGGTCAACATATTCTCGGAATCTTTTAACCTTTGCAAATCAATGTCATATAGTGCGAATTCAAATCCCTCTAACGCTGGTACAAGCATACAATCACCAAGAACATTTTTCGCAAACACCGTGCTACCTGCACCTATAAAAGTAATTTTTGACATTTTTATCCTCCTCATGAGCCATTTTTATTTATTATTTATAGCAACTAGGATCGGCTTTTTAGAATAAAAATCCGTGAAAAAAATCCTCCCATTGCAGTGTTCCTAAAAACAGTTTGTTCTAGTTGAATACCAGCATTCATTAACATGAAGCCATAATCCGATTTAGGCTTTTCTAAAAATTAGAACTCCAGATTTCTCTGTCTCCATCCTATGTAACCCTTTGGATAGATCGGTTTTATGTTTTCGGATTAATTTGCCAGTGCAGCTGTATGTCTCAATTGTTATATTGAAAAGATCTGTTTCTAAATCTAGGATGAACTCCTCGTTTAAAGTGCCATTTACAATAATAAATTCCTCGGGAATATTGGTACCAGTCTTAATACAAACATCTGCGTAAATGGCGATTAGTCTGGTTGAGTCATTCACAGTTTCTACTATCGGATAAAGTAATTCCGGTGCAGTAGGCTTTAAATCACCATTTAATAATACGTCTTGGTATTTTTTCGAAAACCCTAGCCAAAACTTTGCCATTTCAAAATGATCTTTATTTAATCTTTCAAAACGCATGGAAAATTGCGGTACACCAAAAATAACATTGATTAATTGCAGTGCCGCATTTTCGGTCGTATCTTCTGGACTCCACATAATCATATCGGAATGAACAGCAGTGTTTCCTGATAGCAAGCGTAGATCCATAATACCAACACGGTTTGTAATTGCATCATTCGGGCAATCTCCTACCCTGAAAATATTTCCATATTTCCTCATATAAGGTCCGATATATCTTTGTCTGAATTCAACCATAATGGATGGCTTAATTAATTTTAAACTTTCCATAATATCAGTAAATAGACGATCCACCGCTTCCTGTACGGATTCATAATCCCGTTCTGGATCAAATTGAATTGCTTGTCCCTTCGCTCGATTTAAATCAAATAAATCAATAAAATCAAATTTAAATCCGTCCAGATTCCACTTTTTCAGAGCTTTTTCGTAAGTAGATATCAAATATTCCCTGACTTCTGGGTAACGTGGATCCAAAACTCCTGCCTGGAGATTATCACTGAAATATAAAATTTTACTTCGGAATCGCTCCCATGTCTTTGAATAGATTCCCACAAATGGTACACTATACCACAATAAATATTTCATCCCCAAATCATGTACTCTCTCAACATGTTCCCTCATGCCCACGATTCTTTTAGGAGACACTTCCCAATCTCCACAATAAGCATAACCACGATGATCATCTTCTGTCTGCCAGCCATCGTCAACGATAACAGCCCCACAACCTAACTGTTTCGCAATCTCACATTGTTTCTCGATTTCATCATCAGATATGTCCTGATGGAAGCTATACCATGTCGAATACATAGGAAGCTTCGCAATTTCTGGAACAAAGGATGGCCCATATCCATCCATTTCCTCATACCACACGGAAATATCTTGGATTGCTTGATAATAAGGAATATCCCTCATATCGACTCGAATCACTCCATCATAGGATGATTGAACTTTGGATGGCTCTGTAAATAATGTGATTTGCGCTTTCATCGTTCCAGTTTCTTCGTGGACGCCCAAATTAAAATTAACAGTATCCATCGCATTGGAATATGCTACAGCCAGCCTGTTTTGTCCTTCTTGATTATAGAAACAGCCAACCGGGGCTAATACTGTTGCTTTAGAAGAAAAACCTCCATCCCAATCCACACCGAAACTTTTACTACGGGAGGATCCTGGATGCCAATATGATTGAATATCAACAATTGGGTGATGCCAAACTAAATTAACTTTTGGGAATTGAATGGGTTGTTCTGATCCTATATGAATATGAACAAATAAAACTCCATTTTCTTCTCTTTGGTCAATTTTGACTTTGACACTCTCTTCATGAATGGCCTCAATGTTTACCTTTTGTGTGATCATAGCCTCTCCTCCTCTTTTTCTTTTTTAGAATATTGAATTATAGAGCTACACCTTTTAAGCGAGCAAAAATATTTTTTGTAAACAATACGATGACTAGTGCAATACCACTACCACCAAACATGAATAATAGACCTGGATATATTAAAAAAAGAAGTGACATCAGAATGAGAGTGATGATGATCATGATCGTTTTTATCGGATTTGCTATGCCTATTAATGTGGCATATTTAAAATAATGAAATGTTGTTACTTCAAAATGATTAAATGTCTGAATAATATAGAGTAAATTCACTACATAAAATAAAAGCATTGACAAACTCATAAGGGAAAGAACCCTACTTACCAAGGTGTCATACATTTGAAAAAAATAAAGATCCGTCATAAGTATCGATCCTATTAAAACGATGACAAAACCCATTTTGTTCGATTTTTTAAAATTAGATTGATAGGAATCCCAAAAAGTTGCTACCATTTTTGTATCCTTTTTGTTGATCAAATCCATTATTAATTGGAACATAGCAACAGTCGATGGGAATAATCCAAACACCCCAAAACCAATCAATGTAAATCCAATCCACAATAAATTAAGACATAACAATTTCATAATCCATTCTAATAAATGATAAATCCTTGCGATCACGGCCCACTTCCTCCTTTCTGTCTTCCTTGATCAGGTAGGAAATAAACATTATTTGATACCTGTATTTTGAACGCCATCCAGGATAAAGCGCTGTGCTATAAAAAATACTATAATGGGAGGAATACAAATTAATAGAGTCGAAGCCATGATAGAAGTCATATCAACTCCAAACATCCCTTTGAATTGCATGAGTCCCAACGTTAAAGTGTATTTACTTTGATCGTTCAGAAAAATTAATGGTCCTAAATAATCATTCCATGAGCCTAACATTTGAAACACACCGACAACCACCAATACTGGAGCCATTAACGGAATGAATATCCGATAAAAAATTTGAAAATGGTTCGCCCCGTCTATGAGCGCTGCTTCTTCCATTTCTTTCGGAACTCCTAATAAAAATTGGCGAAGTAAAAAAATGAAATAGGGTGATCCAAAAAAGTTAGGAACAATCAGTGGTTTTAAAGTATTAATCCAGCCCAACTGATTAAATTCCATATATAAGGGAATTGCAGTTACATCCCAGGGAATCATCATTCCTGCTAGTAAAATTAGAAAAAGAATGTCCCTTCCTTTAAAATTGAATCTGGCAAATCCATAAGCTACTAAAGAAGATGATAATAGTTGTCCGATGATGCCTAATCCTGTAACAATCAAAGAATTTTCCAGAAATGTTGTAAAAGGTAAAACAGTCCAGGCTTTATAAAAATTACTAAATTCAAACTGAGACGGAATTAGTTTCGGAGGAAAAACAAATGTCTCAGCAGGGGTTTTTACAGCTGTAATGAACATCCAAAGAAATGGTGCGATAAAAAATAAACAAAAAATAATCAGTATTGTATGTACAATAACCTTCGTTGTTATACTTCTCGTAATCATCATATTCCTCCTTTCCTATTTTTGTTTCTTTTTCATCTCATTTTCATAGTAAACCCAAGTATTAGATGATTTGAAAACCAGTAATGTCAGAGCCAAAATAATTAAGAACATAAACCAAGCATTTGCGGATGCATAACCCATTTTAAAATACTTGAAAGCATTTTCATAAACATACATCGCATAGAAATACGTCTTTCTTAAAGGCCCTCCACCTGTTAGAACAAGCGCGAGTGTTAACTGTTGAAATGCTGAAATGATAGCAGTAATGACATTAAACAGAATGGTTGGACTCAGCATCGGAAGTGTTATTTTACTGAACTTGTGCCATTTACTTGCACCATCTATATCTGCAGCTTCATATAGGTCTTTCGGTATATTTTTTAAACCGGCTAAGAATATCAGCATCATAGTCCCTTGCCCCCAAATACCTGCAAACACGATGGCAAAAAGTGACCAGGTTGGATCATTTAGCCAGTTTGGTCCATTAATGCCAATTAATGATAGTAGATAGTTTAGTAAACCGTATTCTCCGTCGTACATCCATGACCAAATCATTGAAAGGGCTACTCCCGAAACAACCGTAGGAAGATAGAATATCGTTCTATAGCCTGAAAGCCATTTTACTTTTTGATTTAATAATATAGCTAGCAAGAGAGCAATACCGATGTTTAACGGTACTAAAATAGCAGCAAACTTAAAGGTAACTCCTAAAGATTGCCAAAACACTGGATCATTTGTAAACATATCAACATAATTTTTGAAACCAATAAACGTTGGGGTTCCAACAGTAGGCCAATCAAAAAAGCTTATGATAAGAGAAAAAATCAAGGGTCCGAACGTAAAACAGATGAAACCAATGATCCAAGGAGAAATGAATAGATAGGGAGTAAGGTCTCCCCATCTAATCTTTGATAGAATGGATATGGGGCGTTCGGGAACCGTTTGAGTTATTTTATTTTCAGTTTTTATAATCATGGAATGATCCCCTTCTTTCTCTTAAATTATTTTTTTAGTGCAGGCTCTGTTAATTTAACCGCTTCATTCAAGGCTTTATCTGCTGAATTTTGCCCTAATAATACACTGCTAATTGCATAATCAAGTTTTTTGTCAACTTCTGTCCATTTGTTTGTAAGTAAAAAGCCTGGAGTATCTGATGATCTTTCAAGCATAGTATAGAATGTACTTAATAACTGATCATTTTTATGGCTTTGTTCGGAAACCACACTCTTAAGTACTGGCATATCAGTCTTTCTCATTTCTGCTGCTTCTGCTGATACAAAGTATTTGATAAATTTCCAGGCTAGATCTTTTTCTTTAGAGTCTTTGGCCATTGCAATTCCTGCAGAATGGATAACACCCTTTGAAGGTTGCCCATGAAAGGATGGAATTTCTGCAGTTCCAAAATCCATGCCAGCCTTTTTAAAATCTTCTAAAGGCCAAATGCCGTTCTCGATCATAGCAATTTTCCCTGATTTGAAACTTTCAGTGACTTTATCAGACACAATAGCACTATTTTCATCAATCATATGTTGAAAGTCATTAAGGATTTCTTGTGTTTTTGAACTATTCATATATCCATCTACCTTTTTGCCATCAGGACTAATGAAACTACTCCCATTACTCCATACATATTCTTGGAATGCATATGAATTTTTTTTGGAAGAGAGAACAAACCCATATTGTTTCTTTTCAGGATTGGATAACTTTTTCGCTGCATCACTGAACTGCTCCCAAGTCCAACCAGAAGTCGGAAGAGGTACCCCTGTTTCTTGGAAAAGTTTTTTATTGTAATAAATGACGCGAGTAGTAAAACCAATTGGAAATCCATAGGTAGTATTTTTAAATTTATGATAGTTTAGAATATTCGTATAAAAATCATCAAAAGTTGTTTTAAAACTACTGTCTTTATTTACGTAATCATCAAGTGGCTCCAGAGATTTATAGTAATCTGGATAATTCCACATATACATGACATCAGGGGGATTTTTTGCTCCGAAAGAAGCAGCCAGCTTATCCTCAAACCCGTCAGCATATGCTTCAACTTGCACTTTCACTCCTGGATTCGCCTTTTCAAACTTTTTCGCAATATCTTGTTGGTATTTGAGACTCTCTCCAGTATCCCATGTAGCAAAGCGTAATACCTTCTCCCCACTTTTACCTTGACTAGAAGATTTCTCACTGTTCCCGCAAGCAGAAAGCAGCATTGCAAAAGAAATAGCTAAAATTAATAATAACGATATTCTTTTTTTCAACATAAATCCCCCTATCATTTTTTGAAGATCAATTTTGTCTTTTGTAAAACAATCTTTAGACCTAACTTTAAGAATACGCTTTCATTCTTCTTAAAAATTTTTTAAATTTCCTCACCTCCACAACTTTTTCTAATAATCAAACTAGTCGGAACCACCACTTTTAATGGCAGTGTTCTCCCACCAATGCGTTCAACTAGAAGATTTACTGCTACTTTCCCCATCTCCTCGGTATGAACTTTTACAGTGGATAATGGAGGAGTAACAAATTCGCATAATTCAATCCCATCAAATCCAAAGATTGCGATATCATCAGGAACTTTTAATCCTGAATCCGTTAAAGCTTTCAAAGCACCAATGGCCATAGGGTCACTTCCAATGAAAAAGGCGGTAGGGAGATTCCCTGAATGGATCGCTTCCTCCATTAGCGTTAAGCCATCTTTCGTTGTCCATTTTCCAATATAAGTATATTCCGGGTTATATAATCCCCGTTCCGTTAGCATTTTTTCATATGTTCTTTTTCGTACATCATGAATCTCTAATTTTCCGGATAATCCACCAATGGTATATGATTGACCACCAATATAGCCTATTTTTTTGTGTCCTAAATCCAATAAGTATTGAATAACCTTTTCAGTAGCTTTTTCAGAATCTATCACCACTGAATCATATAGTTGTTCGTCAGGAGATACATCGACAAACACTAAATGTTGTACTTGCTTTACTTGATTTTCCACCTCTTCTTGACCTATGACTCCTACTACTATTAATCCATCCAATCCTTCTAGATCCTTTTTATTGAAAGGAGGTCTCAACATTTTCGATAGTTCAATTCCCAATTCAATCATCCTCTTTTCAATTCCATTACGAATGGCCAAAAAATATGGATCATCAAATTCCGATTCCTGAGAAAGATACATCAAAAGCCCAATTTTTCCATACTGCTTAGGATTGGTAATTTTTTTTTCTATATTTCGTTGCTTTTTAGGAATGTAATCTAACTCTTCTGCAGCCTTAAGGATTTTTTTCCGAGTCTCTTCTGTAACGGATAAAGTTTGATCCTCATTTAACACTCTTGATACAGTCGTTTTTGATATCTGTGCCTTTTTGGCAATTTCATTTAATGTTACCAATATGATTACCTCTTTTTCTATTTTTAGTAAATAAAAGTAATAATTTAGTGAATTTTCACTTAAATATAATATATCAGAGGTGAAAAACGAACGCAATATTAATTTTCATAATTTTCAATTTAATTTTTCACCACTATTCACCCATATTGAGATTCAAGGGTCCGAAGATTTTAATAACTATTAACATTCACTTATTTTTCATTACGATATAAAGAGCGAAAAAATCCAGCGAATAAATCAATTAATTCAGTAAACTAAAATAAAAATTTACTGAAGAAACATTCAGCCTCTTCAACTGTAATTGCATTAATCTCATTGCTATTGGGGAAGCGAGTGCTATCAAAGGAGTTAATAAAAATAATGAGTTTTGAGGGTAACACGGGTACGATGTGGCTTCATCCTCGGGGCTAATTGGTATGGAATTACAAGGAGCAATGGCCATATTCACCGTTAATTTAAAAAGAATCGTAAAACTTTTGGGTTAAGATAAGCGAAAAACAGTGTGGAAATTAAGAAAAGCCGACTATTCCTTCCAGAATTATGGATTGAAAGTCGGCTTTTTTATTTAATTATGCTGAAACCCTTCTTCATGAAAATGCAAAAAACTCACCACTTCCTATAATTATATAGAAAGTGGCAAGTTTAATTTTCTAGGAATATCGGAATGAAACTCAGGTGTATGCAAAATAGAAAATGTATACCCCTGTTGAATAAATAATACTTCATTATGTTTATTTTCAAATGGAACACTGTTTTTCTTAAAATTATTTTGGATTCGTTTTAAAAATGCGTAATCAGGTGTTCCGAAAGATACGTGTACTTTTGGTGGTAAAGCTCTCATCGCAATTGGAATCCAAGGACGCTGCCACCAAGTTGCAACGATATATGTAGTGCCACCTATAACAAAGTTGAAAATCTCTCCATCTTCCATCGTTTTCATATTTAGATTTGATTTCAACCATTCCGTAAATACAGGTACACTTTTAACGGGAAGACCGATTTCCCTTACGTATAAAATGTTTAACGGTGAATGGGGAACTAATACGTCTTCTTTTATATAACTATGTGCGATAATTTCGAGAAGATTTCCATCACCATCTTTAAAGTATAAATTGAATAGACCATTCTCCTCACCAATTGTATGACCATCTTTCCATTTCACAATGAGTAATCCAGACTTTTTAAGCCATTTTGCCGTTTCATGAAACTTTGAATATGGGATCTCAAAGGCGAAATGCGCAGGGGCAATTGGTTCATATACTTCTTGAAAACTAATTGTTGTATACGGTGTTACTTCAAATTGAATAAATGATGCGGTTTCTTTTTTTATCGAAAAAGATAATATGTCTTTATAAACTTGTTTTACCCCTTCAATAGAAACCGTTTGTAGTTTTATATTTGATATATGTGTAATCACGTTACATTCCCCCTTGTTTCTTATTATCTATTCGTATTGTATTACAATTATAAATAGATAAAATCAAACGGAAGGATTGATTTTTTATATAAAAACTACAACTTTAGTATGAATCGTCTAAATCCAATTACTTTTAATTTCCTCTATAACAACTTCTGGTTTATCCCAGCGTAACAAATGTGTAGTATCAGGAATTACTTTTACTATACTGTCAGTTTTCTCTGCATTCTTTTCCACAAAAAAAGCTGATTTTCTTTTAAAGAAAATCAGCTTTTACGTTAAAATATACTATGATTTAACAGCAATAATCATAAACCTTTTTGAATTCGTACGAATACCTTTTTCAGAACTATTAGTGTCAATGAACTTTTGTAAAATATTAAAGTCCTCTTCTTTTTCTCCAAATCTAGGAATAATAGGCGTATGTTTTAATAAGAAAATGAGATCCTCAGGAGTACTGTAATAATCAGTAACATCATATTCACGTACTTGTACGAGTTCAAATCCT
>NZ_JBNGVC010000009.1:0-3573 GCF_050524305.1 Bacillus silvicola | reverse complement strand
CAGCACCTGCTTACGGTTCACTACTCACGACGATGTTTTTTTTGGTACCTTTTTTTTCACCGGAAAGGACCCGTAAAGTGATAATGATTATCATCTACATATCACAACGTGCGTGGAGGCCATCAAACCACGTCAAATAATCAATTATGACGCAGGTATCGTATTAATTGATCTGCATCAACTTAACGTAAAAACAACTTCAGACAATACAAATCAGCGACACTGAATACGGGGCAACCTCATGTCAACGAAGAACAGAACCCGCAGAACAACAACCCGCAACATCCGCTTTCCTAACCAAATGATTGAACAAATTAACATCGCTCTTGAGCAAAAAGGGTCCGGGAATTTCTCAGCCTGGGTCATTGAAGCCTGCCGTCGGAGACTAACGTCAGAAAAGAGAGCATATACATCAATTAAAAGTGATGAAGAATGAACATCCCGCGTTCTTCCCTCCGAACAGGACGATATTGTAAATTCACTTAATTACGAGGGCATTGCAGTAATTGAGTTGCAGTTTTACCACTTTCCTGACAGTGACAGACTGCGTGTTGGCTCTGTCACAGACTAAATAGTTTGAATGATTAGCAGTTATGGTGATCAGTCAACCACCAGGGAATAATCCTTCATATTATTATCGTGCTTCACCAACGCTGCCTCAATTGCTCTGAATGCTTCCAGAGACACCTTATGTTCTATACATGCAATTACAACATCAGGGTAACTCATAGAAATGGTGCTATTAAGCATATTTTTTACACGAATCAGATCCACGGAGGGATCATCAGCAGATTGTTCTTTATTCATTTTGTCGCTCCATGCGCTTGCTCTTCATCTAGCGGTTAAAATATTACTTCAAATCTTTCTGTATGAAGATTTGAGCACGTTGGCCTTACATACATCTGTCGGTTGTATTTCCCTCCAGAATGCCAGCAGGACCGCACTTTGTTACGCAACCAATACTATTAAGTGAAAACATTCCTAATATTTGACATAAATCATCAACAAAACACAAGGAGGTCAGACCAGATTGAAACGATAAAAACGATAATGCAAACTACGCGCCCTCGTATCACATGGAAGGTTTTACCAATGGCTCAGGTTGCCATTTTTAAAGAAATATTCGATCAAGTGCGAAAAGATTTAGACTGTGAATTGTTTTATTCTGAACTAAAACGTCACAACGTCTCACATTATATTTACTATCTAGCCACAGATAATATTCACATCGTGTTAGAAAACGATAACACCGTGTTAATAAAAGGACTTAAAAAGGTTGTAAATGTTAAATTCTCAAGAAACACGCATCTTATAGAAACGTCCTATGATAGGTTGAAATCAAGAGAAATCACATTTCAGCAATACAGGGAAAATCTTGCTAAAGCAGGAGTTTTCCGATGGGTTACAAATATCCATGAACATAAAAGATATTACTATACCTTTGATAATTCATTACTATTTACTGAGAGCATTCAGAACACTACACAAATCTTTCCACGCTAAATCATAACGTCCGGTTTCTTCCGTGTCAGCACCGGGGCGTTGGCATAATGCAATACGTGTACGCGCTAAACCCTGTGTGCATCGTTTTAATTATTCCCGGACACTCCCGCAGAGAAGTTCCCCGTCAGGGCTGTGGACATAGTTAATCCGGGAATACAATGACGATTCATCGCACCTGACATACATTAATAAATATTAACAATATGAAATTTCAACTCATTGTTTAGGGTTTGTTTAATTTTCTACACATACGATTCTGCGAACTTCAAAAAGCATCGGGAATAACACCATGAAAAAAATGCTACTCGCTACTGCGCTGGCCCTGCTTATTACAGGATGTGCTCAACAGACGTTTACTGTTCAAAACAAACCGGCAGCAGTAGCACCAAAGGAAACCATCACCCATCATTTCTTCGTTTCTGGAATTGGGCAGAAGAAAACTGTCGATGCAGCCAAAATTTGTGGCGGCGCAGAAAATGTTGTTAAAACAGAAACCCAGCAAACATTCGTAAATGGATTGCTCGGTTTTATTACTTTAGGCATTTATACTCCGCTGGAAGCGCGTGTGTATTGCTCACAATAATTGCATGAGTTGCCCATCGATATGGGCAACTCTATCTGCACTGCTCATTAATATACTTCTGGGTTCCTTCCAGTTGTTTTTGCATAGTGATCAGCCTCTCTCTGAGGGTGAAATAATCCCGTTCAGCGGTGTCTGCCAGTCGGGGGAGGCTGCATTATCCACGCCGGAGGCGGTGGTGGCTTCACGCACTGACTGACAGACTGCTTTGATGTGCAACCGACGACGACCAGCGGCAACATCATCACGCAGAGCATCATTTTCAGCTTTAGCATCAGCTAACTCCTTCGTGTATTTTGCATCGAGCGCAGCAACATCACGCTGACGCATCTGCATGTCAGTAATTGCCGCGTTCGCCAGCTTCAGTTCTCTGGCATTTTTGTCGCGCTGGGCTTTGTAGGTAATGGCGTTATCACGGTAATGATTAACAGCCCATGACAGGCAGACGATGATGCAGATAACCAGAGCGGAGATAATCGCGGTGACTCTGCTCATACATCAATCTCTCTGACCGTTCCGCCCGCTTCTTTGAATTTTGCAATCAGGCTGTCAGCCTTATGCTCGAACTGACCATAACCAGCGCCCGGCAGTGAAGCCCAGATATTGCTGCAACGGTCGATTGCCTGACGGATATCACCACGATCAATCATAGGTAAAGCGCCACGCTCCTTAATCTGCTGCAATGCCACAGCGTCCTGACTTTTCGGAGAGAAGTCTTTCAGGCCAAGCTGCTTGCGGTAGGCATCCCACCAACGGGAAAGAAGCTGGTAGCGTCCGGCGCCTGTTGATTTGAGTTTTGGGTTTAGCGTGACAAGTTTGCGAGGGTGATCGGAGTAATCAGTAAATAGCTCTCCGCCTACAATGACGTCATAACCATGATTTCTGGTTTTCTGACGTCCGTTATCAGTTCCCTCCGACCACGCCAGCATATCGAGGAACGCCTTACGTTGATTATTGATTTCTACCATCTTCTACTCCGGCTTTTTTAGCAGCGAAGCGTTTGATAAGCGAACCAATCGAGTCAGTACCGATGTAGCCGATAAACACGCTCGTTATATAAGCGAGATTGCTACTTAGTCCGGCGAAGTCGAGAAGGTCACGAATGAACTAGGCGATAATGGCGCACATCGTTGCGTCGATTACTGTTTTTGTAAACGCACCGCCATTATATCTGCCGCGAAGGTACGCCATTGCAAACGCAAGGATTGCCCCGATGCCTTGTTCCTTTGCCGCGAGAATGGCGGCCAACAGGTCATGTTTTTCTGGCATCTTCATGTCTTACCCCCAATAAGGGGATTTGCTCTATTTAATTAGGAATAAGGTCGATTACTGATAGAACAAATCCAGGCTACTGTGTTTAGTAATCAGATTTGTTCGTGACCGATATGCACGGGCAAAACGGCAGGAGGTTGTTAGCGCAAAAAAAAAATTCCAAAAAAAAAATTCCAAAAAAAAAGCGACTAACAAACACAATCTGATGGCAGGTGCTG
>NZ_JBNGVC010000008.1:0-17145 GCF_050524305.1 Bacillus silvicola | reverse complement strand
TGAAAAAAAGAGCCATGCGGGAACATGACTCTTTTCATAGGGTATTCTACGAAAATACCTAGAATTCAATTATCTGATTATAGATTATCATAATTTGATTTATAATCAAATAGCAAAAAATAGGTGTTTTTGTTGATTCCCTCAATTAAGGAGGAATTAACTTAGATATGACAAAAAAAATTATTGATTTTGGACAAGCTGACAAAAAGGCAAAAGAAAGAGATAGTAAAATTAATAGCATTTATGAAAAGCTTGAAGGTAGTGGTGGACTTTCTGAAGAAGAAAGAGTCATTATGCTACAAGTATTAAGTAAAATGTCTGGTGGAGAAGAGTATTTTATAGGGAAGAAGAAAAAACCTACAGATCGGGTGAGATTTGTCCAAATGATTACAGAGAATATTGATTATTTATGTGAAATTGGCTATTTAACTCAACCAGAAAAGGCATTTTTATTTGATATTTCAAGATTTCTAGAATTTAAATCAAATGTCATTGTTGAAAAAAATGAAGAAGATGATATAAAACCGAATACGGCATCTCCTAGTTATTTAGCTAAGAAATTAGGGAAAACAAGGACTTCTATTTCAAAAATAATGAATGAATTGCTTGAAAAAGGGGTTTTAGGAGTTGCAGAAACAGGTGTAATAACTGAAGATGGAAGGACTTGTTCAGCAAGAACTTGGTTTGTTAACCCCAATATATTATGTAATTCACCTAAAGATGATATTGATAGAGCAACTCAACAAATTTTTTCAAAAGCGTTACGTAATATCAAAATTGAAGGTAATAAGAAAAAACATAAACTACCAATTTATTTATTTTAGATGTCGATTTTATATTGACATCTTTTTTTTATGTGTTTTTACATTTTTTAGGTGTTAAAAAAAATTAACACAGGTGTTAAAAAAAATTAACACCTCATGTCTTATAAACCCTTGATATTACTGACTTTCTTCACTTTGCTCTTCTCACTCTTATATATAAAGCTAAAAGTTCCGCAAGGAACAGGTAGTATTTTTGAGCAAACAACGCTCAAAAATCTCCACCTTCATAATAAAAAAGTCGGTTCGTTAATCCTCACCTAAAAGCTAATGCTTTTCTTTTTTATTATGTCCTTGTAAAACTTTTTTCGGCGGGTTTTTAGCTTTCGCCAAGCCGAACAGACCAAAAACGGGGTTAAGTTGCTCGACTTGGATCAGAAATTATACCCGCCGAACCGCTAGTTCTATCGATTTAAATAATAAGCTTATTTAATATTCAGTTACGTTAAGTTCTTGGGGGCTAGCCCCCAAACCCCCAGCCAGCACTCACACCCAAAAACAGGGTAAAATAGCATGATAAAACATTTTTACACCTTAAAATCACGTTATTATAAATAAGTTTGGTAGTCTTTAATTAACCTTTAATTTAACCTCAAACTTAAGGGAGATGTATAAATGAACATTGGTAAACAGATACATTATTTTCGTAAACGGGATAATATGTCCCAAGAGGAGTTAGCAGCAAAAATTCATGTTTCCAGACAATCTATTTCTAACTGGGAAAATGAAAGAAACTATCCAGATATTCATAATTTACTAATGATGAGTATTCTCTTTAATGTCTCCCTGGATGATTTAGTTAAAGGAGATGTAAAGATCATGAAAGAAGAGCTTCAAAAATTAACTTTCTTTAAGTGGAGTTATATCATGTTAGCATCAATGATTATACTTCCTATTTCTATTGCACCTGTATTTTATTTTTTTGGTTATTATGGCCTTATAATACCTTTGGTACTTACGATTTTGCTTATGTTTTCATCACAGCAAGTTGAAAACATAAAAAAAGAGCATAATTTAAAAACTTATCGTCAAATAGTTGATTTTATAGAGGGAAAACCTGTAAGTGAAGTAAAGCCTAATATAAAAGACAAATTATTAAAAATAGGTTTGATGCTTGCAAGTGCTTTAATTAGTTATAGTTTGATTTATTTAGGATTGAGTGTATTTGGAAGATAACTTAGAAAACTATTAAAAGTTCTCCGGATTGTTTAACTGGAGGACTTTTGTGTTTACATAATTTTTGTTATCAGAAGTAAAATTTAACTTGAAAATAGCTAATTTTATCAGTTGTTGAATGTCTGAAAAAAATCAAACCAATGATATTGTTAAGATCCTTTGGCAATTTCTTGCTGTGATGACTATCATAGTGACTTTTTCTCCAGTAACAACTATTAGTAGCTAATTACCATAAGGAATTATTTCTGAAATTTGCTATTTTTTAGAAAGTATGTTAATTTAAGAAAGACCTATTTTTGTTCGGTTTGAGATTAAGAATAAATTTTGTTTTTCGTCTAAGGTATTTGAGCAAGGGTAGTAACATATGTGTGGGTATCCACACTAGGAGGCAACAATTATGGAACAAGGTAAAGTAAAATGGTTTAATGCAGACAAAGGTTTTGGATTCATCGAGCGTCAAGGTGGAGAAGACGTATTCGTACATTTCTCAGCTATCCAAATCGACGGTTACAAATCTTTAGACGAAGGACAAAGTGTAACGTTTGAAGTAGAACAAGGACAACGTGGCCTACAAGCTACTAATGTTCAAAAAGCTTAATATTAGTTCATGAAAGACCCTCATGTAGGGTCTTTTTTTGATTTTGTTATAATATTCCGAATACAACTTTTTAAGGGGATTTGGGGTGCTTAACTCTTAATGAAAAAGAAGATGTTAGGGGTATCGCCAGCATTTTGGAAAAAAACCACGCTAAGTAAAAAATAAGCTGTCCATCTGGACAGCTTATTTACATAACTACCGTTAGCAGAAGTAATTTTTGTTGTGTTATTTTGGGTCAACATATCAAAAAAAATAGATAATGATGTTTTTAATTGGGTTGTTGAATCTTTCACGATAACTAATTTATAAATAAAAGCTCATTATAATAAGTTGGCCTTTTTTTCCTATTTTTCGTACACCTTCGTCAATAAAGCCACATTTTTTATATAGCGATTGTGCAGTAATGTTTTTAATATTTACCGCTAATACTATTTCATTAATATGTGGATATTCTTTACGAACAAAATCAGGTAGGGACAATAATGATTGTTTCGCATACCCTTTTCCTTGATTATAATAATCCGTTGAAAACGCTCGTAATAACATAGCTTTTGGATTTTCAGAGTAAGGCTTTACACCTGCATTTTCATGAAGCACGAAAAATGTTACAAGTTCATTATTTGCAAGAAATAATATAGAATGTCTGTCAGTATCGGCTCTTGATAATTCTACACATTTCTTTGGTGTACCTGTAAATTGTAACTGTTCCTCGGATAATTCATAGTTTTCTACTTGTTCCTTAAATCGTTCTTCATATTCAAATAATTCCATAATGTCCTCCCATTAATTCTGTCCGTTTGTGGATTGTCTCATTGTAGTTCTCTTCCATGTATAAATTCCCACTCTTTCCAAGACATAATTTCAAGTTCCGGTCTGGGTTTATCTTCTAACATGGAAATAAACTCAACTGAGTGGCCATCTGGATCTGTAAAATAAATTGACACAGCAGGCATAAAAGGGAAGACCATTAATTCCTCGGAATTTCCACCAAAAAAATTTTCAGATTCAATCCCTAATTTATTTAAATAATCTCTTGCTTTAATAATATCCATCACATCTACTTTAAAAGCAAAATGTTGACGCTGAATCTCCGGTGAAGGATAGTTTTCTCTAATCCCAAACATGGCTTCTCCAGGATTTCCAATCCAATAGAATTTAGATTTCCGATTAGAATCTTCATATAAAGGAATGATGTTGAGTAATTTTTCATAGAATTCAGCGGATATTTTATAATTACTTACATTAATATGTGTTTCAAAAATCCCTTTAATCATTTGAATCCCCCTTTTTTCATATTATACTATCCAGGAGAAATGATATATTATGTAATTTTGGCTGTATAGGATATTCATATAGAGTTAACATAACGTCCTATTATCGGTAGCAAGAAACAAAGCATAAACCCTTTGATATCAAAGGGTTTATGCTTTTCGTTTTTTATTGTTTTATGCATAAATTTATACATTGTTGAGATATTAGGATTTTTCAGGCTTATGAATGTCCTGTATTAGTACAAAAATATGTATAGAATTCTGTATAAAAAAAGTCCTGCATATAAGCAAGGCTTTTTCTATTTCCAAAATTGCCACCACTTTTTTTGTTGGGTGGCTGCAATCAATTTTTTGGTCTCCTGGGTTTCACGGATCATAGATATTAGGTTTTGGTCACGTTCATCTATTTTTTGAAGCACTATTCTTTGGAATTCTTGTTGTTGTTTTTGCTGTTCAGTTAACCATTCTTTTAAATTTTCTTCATGTTTTTTAAGCTGTTCAGATACTCTTTCAGCAACAATTCTATCAAACTCCTGAACATCTACAAATCCTTGTTCTACTTGGATTTGTTCAGGTTGTTGTTTAGTTGTTTGGATGGGTTCAATGTCTATGTATTCAGAGAATCCTTCTTTACTGAGGAGTTCAATAATCTGTTTCGTTTGGAGGTTTCTTTTATTTCTCATTTTAGCTATAAATTGAAAAATAGGTATACATTCTTGGTGAATTAAATACTTGTTCTTTTCACCTTGTTGGAATTTTAAAAAACTACTGTAGGTTTGACAGTTTCGTTTTATAGTCATAGCTGATACTTTTATTTCTTTCGCTACTTCTTCAGCTGATAACCAGTCTTTTTGTTGCACTGTTCAGATCACCATCCTTCTAAACACCTAAACATCTGAACTAAACACCATTCAAACAACTAAACAATTCTATGGCTGACAAGGGTTTCCCTGTTTTTCTGTTCAGATGACTGTTTAGATAATATACAACTAGTTTAACATCTGAACATCTAAACAGTCATCTGAACAAGCAATATGAGCATACATATATATTTGTGTGAAAAATGTGTTCTTTGTTTTTTTATTGTGGATAAAAAGGAGGTATGTCTGATGAATATCATTCATATAGAAACCAAAAATCATTATATAAGTGAAAAAGAAAATGAAATGGAAACTATACCAGTTATAAATCGGATATATTATGAAAATGGAGAGATTAAATTCGAAATATCAGGGGAAAGAAATGTTCCTACTAGATGGTTGGATAAATAAACAAGAAGGATCATTCTTTATGAAAAGGGATGATCCTTCTTGTTTATTACCGCTAACGGAAACTATGTTAAAAAGCTAGTATGGATCTACTTTTTTCTTTTTGTCCATAACGTTTTAACCTCTTTGTTTTCTGTATTTTGAAAGTATACTTTTGTTATGTGTTTTGAGGATATTAGGGGATTCGGTGTAAAGTCAATATTTAAAGATGTTCGAATGTAAACTAATATTGAAAAGTTTACATTCGAACCTTTTTTGAAAATCTAATAATGCTATGAGTATTTACAACATAGTTTTGGTTGTTAATAAGAAAAAGAGTCCTAAATTAATAGGACTCCTTTTTAATTTAAATAGGGATATTAAATGTTTAATTAACAAGGTTATATTAAGATTGTATATATTCTTGATAAATCTTTTGTGAATCTATTTCTGAAATGTTTCGTTTTTTCATTTCATTTTTAATGAGATCTATTTCTTGATACATAGCTGTTGAAAGAATTCCTTTTGCTATGTTTTTATTAATTTCTATAAAAAAACCTACTAAAAGAGCATCTGATAATTGTTTATATAAAGACAAAAATTTTTCCTCCTCATAAAAAAATCATACAGATAAAACATTGTTATTTCCTATATATTCTGCAAACTAAATTTTCACCCTGGTTTACTTAGACGGAATATTGATGAACAAAATTAATAATTGTATCTGTGTATATACTATATCTTAATTTCATAATTTTAGTATATATATAATATTTCAATTTCTAATGTAAACAAATATTTAAAAGTTTACTTTCAAAAGGAGCTGCTTGCTTCTGCTAAAAAAAACTATAAGAAAAGACACTCTTATAAGAGTGTCTTTTCTTTATGGGTGTTCTTGCCCTTTCTATATCTCCTAATAGGGCTATCCACTCATCAATGGATTTCGGCAAGCGACGGCATGTCGCCAAGCCGAACATATTAAAAACAAGAGGATGTTAATAAAATGGGATTGTTGTAAAAGTAGTAGGATATATACTTTGAGATGTATATTCTATATCTGGATAATATTGTATTGTTTCATGATAAGGTATAGCTGGATGATAATAGTATGGCATATGTTGTATTGCATGTTGTACTGCATGGATTGTTACTTGAGCTGCATGGAGTGAAAAGACTGGGCCTGCTTGTCTGTTTCCAATATAGTAAGGATTTATCATAATAATTCACCTCAGTTAAAAATAAATAAACATTTATATAATATGTCTAAAAATTAAACAAAGTGTTTAATTTTAAATCAATGAAAAACAAACAAATCGTATAAAATCAGTATAGCTTGTCTGATAGATTCTTTTGGATGTGTAGGAAGTTAAAGCGAGGTTAGGGATTAATTTGGAGCGTCTGAAGCGCATGTAACAAGTTTGGATGATGTTGATTTTATAGATTAAAAATCGTGAAATGAAATACAATCATAGACCATGCTCCAATTTGACATCACATAAATATGTATACTATGTGATTCTTTTATGGAGGTGAGTCTATGCAAATGTCAATGCCTTACGGAACTGGTGGGATGCAGAAATGTCGTTGTTGCCAAGGTACAGGATTTTGTCGTTATTGTAGTGGTATGGGGAATTGTTGTTGTTGTGGTGGAAGTGGGTGTCATCATTGTCAAGGAAGTGGATGTTGTCCGTGTTGTCACAGTGGCAGAAAATGTGGGTGTTGTGGTGGATCAGGTATTCAGTCGCCAATAGGTGGAATGAAATAAATGTAATTAAACGAGTTATATATGGTGTCTGTCAACGGTAAGCGGACTGGAGGGAGCATTAAGGAGTTGACAGATTCACTACACCCAAACCCTCTTGTGGTTGTCAAACGGTACGCGTTTGACCCTGCCTACCGGCGAGGGAGCCCCTCAAGGATTGAGGGGTTGGGGAGTTCGAATGGATGGGGTCTGGGGAAGAGTTCCCCAGTGGGTTTGGGCAAAGCCCAAGGTCTTGTTTTTTGCCGCGTAATACGTGGTTCGGCATAGCCGAAAAGCGTCGCAGACCCCTATCGATTTTGATGCGTTAGCGTCAAAATAAGTATAGGGTTACGTCAATTGACACAATTTCGTCGCCTTGCTAGACTTATTGTATCAATTAATCTAGGGGAAGTGGTGGCACTTTATGTTGTTCTCTATCTCATTTAATCAATCTCACCAAAGTTCATTAAGCCATAATAACAGAGAAAATATTCATGGGAATCCTGGCATAAATCCATCCAAGTTAGATGAAAATATCTACTTTGTTCAAAAGGACATCCGAAGTGTATACAAGGATGTCTTTCAAGAAGCGGTGGACAAGTATAATGAGAAACAAAAACGCAATGACCGTAAGATTCAGGACTACTATGACAAAATACATAAAAATGAAAAGACACATGAGCAACGAGAATTGGTTGTAGCGATTGGGGAAGGTAAGGACGACCCAAAGTATAGGGAAGCTAAAAAAGAAGCGTTAAAACAGTATGCGGAGGCGTTTCAAGGGCGAAATCCAAATCTAGCAGTCTATAACATGGTTTTACATGATGATGAAGCAAATCCGCATTTACATATTAACTATGTACCGAATTTCGAAAGTAGTCGAGGATTAACGAGGCGTGTCGGAATGGATAGAGCCTTGCAACAACAAGGCGTGCAAGGAAAAGGGACGGAGTTAATTGCGAATTGGAGACAATTAGAAACGGCCTATATTGAGCAATTAGCGAAAGAACACATTCCGAATTTTGAACGTGCCAATGTAGGTTCACATAAATACATGAAAGTCCGTCAATACAAGGAATATGCAGAAACAAGATCAATTGTTGAGAATCAAGTACAAGAAAAAGAAATGCATTTACAAACGATTGACCATCATTTAAAAAATGTTGAAGAGAAAACAAACGAATTAGAAGTAGCGAAAAAGAGTTTAGAAAGTGATGTTGTTGATAAGTACAAAGAATTAGAGATAGTAAAACAACAAGTAGAGAGTGAAAGTGAAAAGCTACAGCTAATTGGTGAGTGTCATGTAGAGTTAGCAAATAGAGTAAAACAAATGCAAAAAGAATTAGATAGTGCTACGAATCAAGTACCAAATGAAGCTGTTAAAATTCCATTTTTACGTAAAGAAGTAGTAATAGAAGTACAGGATAAAATGTTTGGAAAAGCTGAAATCACGAAGAAACAGACAAGAAATTATGTGTTATCACCAGAACAATATCAAGAATTAACACAGCAGGTGAATGCAGCGGTTACTATCAAAAAGGATTATAAGCGTTTGAAAAAGACAGATTTTGTGAAAGAGAATGAGAGTTTAAAAGTGCATGCAGAGGGATGGATGAAAGAGAATCGAACGCTGAAACAAGAAAAAAGTCAGTTACAAAAAGAAGTTGGTGTATTAAATAGAGAAATAAGCTTGTTAAAGGTTCATATAAAGGATTTACAAGTAAATATAAGGGTTTTGTATCAACAGACAAAGAAAGTCTTTAAAGAGAAATTTAAGGCGTTTAGGGGGCTTATTAAAGAAAATTTGGATAGAAAGGGAATTAATAATTATTTTGAGAATGAACATAAGAAAGAAATTAATAAACATAGGGGATCTGATATGGAACGGTAAACCAGGTTATTGAAAACGTGATAGAATGAAAAAAAGAGCCATGCGGGAACATGACTCTTTTCATAGGGTATTCTACGAAAATACCTAGAATTCAATTATCTGATTATAGATTATCATAATTTGATTTATAATCAAATAGCAAAAAATAGGTGTTTTTGTTGATTCCCTCAATTAAGGAGGAATTAACTTAGATATGACAAAAAAAATTATTGATTTTGGACAAGCTGACAAAAAGGCAAAAGAAAGAGATAGTAAAATTAATAGCATTTATGAAAAGCTTGAAGGTAGTGGTGGACTTTCTGAAGAAGAAAGAGTCATTATGCTACAAGTATTAAGTAAAATGTCTGGTGGAGAAGAGTATTTTATAGGGAAGAAGAAAAAACCTACAGATCGGGTGAGATTTGTCCAAATGATTACAGAGAATATTGATTATTTATGTGAAATTGGCTATTTAACTCAACCAGAAAAGGCATTTTTATTTGATATTTCAAGATTTCTAGAATTTAAATCAAATGTCATTGTTGAAAAAAATGAAGAAGATGATATAAAACCGAATACGGCATCTCCTAGTTATTTAGCTAAGAAATTAGGGAAAACAAGGACTTCTATTTCAAAAATAATGAATGAATTGCTTGAAAAAGGGGTTTTAGGAGTTGCAGAAACAGGTGTAATAACTGAAGATGGAAGGACTTGTTCAGCAAGAACTTGGTTTGTTAACCCCAATATATTATGTAATTCACCTAAAGATGATATTGATAGAGCAACTCAACAAATTTTTTCAAAAGCGTTACGTAATATCAAAATTGAAGGTAATAAGAAAAAACATAAACTACCAATTTATTTATTTTAGATGTCGATTTTATATTGACATCTTTTTTTTTATGTGTTTTTACATTTTTTAGGTGTTAAAAAAAATTAACACAGGTGTTAAAAAAAATTAACACCTCATGTCTTATAAACCCTTGATATTACTGACTTTCTTCACTTTGCTCTTCTCACTCTTATATATAAAGCTAAAAGTTCCGCAAGGAACAGGTAGTATTTTTGAGCAAACAACGCTCAAAAATCTCCACCTTCATAATAAAAAAGTCGGTTCGTTAATCCTCACCTAAAAGCTAATGCTTTTCTTTTTTATTATGTCCTTGTAAAACTTTTTTCGGCGGGTTTTTAGCTTTCGCCAAGCCGAACAGACCAAAAACGGGGTTAAGTTGCTCGACTTGGATCAGAAATTATACCCGCCGAACCGCTAGTTCTATCGATTTAAATAATAAGCTTATTTAATATTCAGTTACGTTAAGTTCTTGGGGGCTAGCCCCCAAACCCCCAGCCAGCACTCACACCCAAAAACAGGGTAAAATAGCATGATAAAACATTTTTACACCTTAAAATCACGTTATTATAAATAAGTTTGGTAGTCTTTAATTAACCTTTAATTTAACCTCAAACTTAAGGGAGATGTATAAATGAACATTGGTAAACAGATACATTATTTTCGTAAACGGGATAATATGTCCCAAGAGGAGTTAGCAGCAAAAATTCATGTTTCCAGACAATCTATTTCTAACTGGGAAAATGAAAGAAACTATCCAGATATTCATAATTTACTAATGATGAGTATTCTCTTTAATGTCTCCCTGGATGATTTAGTTAAAGGAGATGTAAAGATCATGAAAGAAGAGCTTCAAAAATTAACTTTCTTTAAGTGGAGTTATATCATGTTAGCATCAATGATTATACTTCCTATTTCTATTGCACCTGTATTTTATTTTTTTGGTTATTATGGCCTTATAATACCTTTGGTACTTACGATTTTGCTTATGTTTTCATCACAGCAAGTTGAAAACATAAAAAAAGAGCATAATTTAAAAACTTATCGTCAAATAGTTGATTTTATAGAGGGAAAACCTGTAAGTGAAGTAAAGCCTAATATAAAAGACAAATTATTAAAAATAGGTTTGATGCTTGCAAGTGCTTTAATTAGTTATAGTTTGATTTATTTAGGATTGAGTGTATTTGGAAGATAACTTAGAAAACTATTAAAAGTTCTCCGGATTGTTTAACTGGAGGACTTTTGTGTTTACATAATTTTTGTTATCAGAAGTAAAATTTAACTTGAAAATAGCTAATTTTATCAGTTGTTGAATGTCTGAAAAAAATCAAACCAATGATATTGTTAAGATCCTTTGGCAATTTCTTGCTGTGATGACTATCATAGTGACTTTTTCTCCAGTAACAACTATTAGTAGCTAATTACCATAAGGAATTATTTCTGAAATTTGCTATTTTTTAGAAAGTATGTTAATTTAAGAAAGACCTATTTTTGTTCGGTTTGAGATTAAGAATAAATTTTGTTTTTCGTCTAAGGTATTTGAGCAAGGGTAGTAACATATGTGTGGGTATCCACACTAGGAGGCAACAATTATGGAACAAGGTAAAGTAAAATGGTTTAATGCAGACAAAGGTTTTGGATTCATCGAGCGTCAAGGTGGAGAAGACGTATTCGTACATTTCTCAGCTATCCAAATCGACGGTTACAAATCTTTAGACGAAGGACAAAGTGTAACGTTTGAAGTAGAACAAGGACAACGTGGCCTACAAGCTACTAATGTTCAAAAAGCTTAATATTAGTTCATGAAAGACCCTCATGTAGGGTCTTTTTTTGATTTTGTTATAATATTCCGAATACAACTTTTTAAGGGGATTTGGGGTGCTTAACTCTTAATGAAAAAGAAGATGTTAGGGGTATCGCCAGCATTTTGGAAAAAAACCACGCTAAGTAAAAAATAAGCTGTCCATCTGGACAGCTTATTTACATAACTACCGTTAGCAGAAGTAATTTTTGTTGTGTTATTTTGGGTCAACATATCAAAAAAAATAGATAATGATGTTTTTAATTGGGTTGTTGAATCTTTCACGATAACTAATTTATAAATAAAAGCTCATTATAATAAGTTGGCCTTTTTTTCCTATTTTTCGTACACCTTCGTCAATAAAGCCACATTTTTTATATAGCGATTGTGCAGTAATGTTTTTAATATTTACCGCTAATACTATTTCATTAATATGTGGATATTCTTTACGAACAAAATCAGGTAGGGACAATAATGATTGTTTCGCATACCCTTTTCCTTGATTATAATAATCCGTTGAAAACGCTCGTAATAACATAGCTTTTGGATTTTCAGAGTAAGGCTTTACACCTGCATTTTCATGAAGCACGAAAAATGTTACAAGTTCATTATTTGCAAGAAATAATATAGAATGTCTGTCAGTATCGGCTCTTGATAATTCTACACATTTCTTTGGTGTACCTGTAAATTGTAACTGTTCCTCGGATAATTCATAGTTTTCTACTTGTTCCTTAAATCGTTCTTCATATTCAAATAATTCCATAATGTCCTCCCATTAATTCTGTCCGTTTGTGGATTGTCTCATTGTAGTTCTCTTCCATGTATAAATTCCCACTCTTTCCAAGACATAATTTCAAGTTCCGGTCTGGGTTTATCTTCTAACATGGAAATAAACTCAACTGAGTGGCCATCTGGATCTGTAAAATAAATTGACACAGCAGGCATAAAAGGGAAGACCATTAATTCCTCGGAATTTCCACCAAAAAAATTTTCAGATTCAATCCCTAATTTATTTAAATAATCTCTTGCTTTAATAATATCCATCACATCTACTTTAAAAGCAAAATGTTGACGCTGAATCTCCGGTGAAGGATAGTTTTCTCTAATCCCAAACATGGCTTCTCCAGGATTTCCAATCCAATAGAATTTAGATTTCCGATTAGAATCTTCATATAAAGGAATGATGTTGAGTAATTTTTCATAGAATTCAGCGGATATTTTATAATTACTTACATTAATATGTGTTTCAAAAATCCCTTTAATCATTTGAATCCCCCTTTTTTCATATTATACTATCCAGGAGAAATGATATATTATGTAATTTTGGCTGTATAGGATATTCATATAGAGTTAACATAACGTCCTATTATCGGTAGCAAGAAACAAAGCATAAACCCTTTGATATCAAAGGGTTTATGCTTTTCGTTTTTTATTGTTTTATGCATAAATTTATACATTGTTGAGATATTAGGATTTTTCAGGCTTATGAATGTCCTGTATTAGTACAAAAATATGTATAGAATTCTGTATAAAAAAAGTCCTGCATATAAGCAAGGCTTTTTCTATTTCCAAAATTGCCACCACTTTTTTTGTTGGGTGGCTGCAATCAATTTTTTGGTCTCCTGGGTTTCACGGATCATAGATATTAGGTTTTGGTCACGTTCATCTATTTTTTGAAGCACTATTCTTTGGAATTCTTGTTGTTGTTTTTGCTGTTCAGTTAACCATTCTTTTAAATTTTCTTCATGTTTTTTAAGCTGTTCAGATACTCTTTCAGCAACAATTCTATCAAACTCCTGAACATCTACAAATCCTTGTTCTACTTGGATTTGTTCAGGTTGTTGTTTAGTTGTTTGGATGGGTTCAATGTCTATGTATTCAGAGAATCCTTCTTTACTGAGGAGTTCAATAATCTGTTTCGTTTGGAGGTTTCTTTTATTTCTCATTTTAGCTATAAATTGAAAAATAGGTATACATTCTTGGTGAATTAAATACTTGTTCTTTTCACCTTGTTGGAATTTTAAAAAACTACTGTAGGTTTGACAGTTTCGTTTTATAGTCATAGCTGATACTTTTATTTCTTTCGCTACTTCTTCAGCTGATAACCAGTCTTTTTGTTGCACTGTTCAGATCACCATCCTTCTAAACACCTAAACATCTGAACTAAACACCATTCAAACAACTAAACAATTCTATGGCTGACAAGGGTTTCCCTGTTTTTCTGTTCAGATGACTGTTTAGATAATATACAACTAGTTTAACATCTGAACATCTAAACAGTCATCTGAACAAGCAATATGAGCATACATATATATTTGTGTGAAAAATGTGTTCTTTGTTTTTTTATTGTGGATAAAAAGGAGGTATGTCTGATGAATATCATTCATATAGAAACCAAAAATCATTATATAAGTGAAAAAGAAAATGAAATGGAAACTATACCAGTTATAAATCGGATATATTATGAAAATGGAGAGATTAAATTCGAAATATCAGGGGAAAGAAATGTTCCTACTAGATGGTTGGATAAATAAACAAGAAGGATCATTCTTTATGAAAAGGGATGATCCTTCTTGTTTATTACCGCTAACGGAAACTATGTTAAAAAGCTAGTATGGATCTACTTTTTTCTTTTTGTCCATAACGTTTTAACCTCTTTGTTTTCTGTATTTTGAAAGTATACTTTTGTTATGTGTTTTGAGGATATTAGGGGATTCGGTGTAAAGTCAATATTTAAAGATGTTCGAATGTAAACTAATATTGAAAAGTTTACATTCGAACCTTTTTTGAAAATCTAATAATGCTATGAGTATTTACAACATAGTTTTGGTTGTTAATAAGAAAAAGAGTCCTAAATTAATAGGACTCCTTTTTAATTTAAATAGGGATATTAAATGTTTAATTAACAAGGTTATATTAAGATTGTATATATTCTTGATAAATCTTTTGTGAATCTATTTCTGAAATGTTTCGTTTTTTCATTTCATTTTTAATGAGATCTATTTCTTGATACATAGCTGTTGAAAGAATTCCTTTTGCTATGTTTTTATTAATTTCTATAAAAAAACCTACTAAAAGAGCATCTGATAATTGTTTATATAAAGACAAAAATTTTTCCTCCTCATAAAAAAATCATACAGATAAAACATTGTTATTTCCTATATATTCTGCAAACTAAATTTTCACCCTGGTTTACTTAGACGGAATATTGATGAACAAAATTAATAATTGTATCTGTGTATATACTATATCTTAATTTCATAATTTTAGTATATATATAATATTTCAATTTCTAATGTAAACAAATATTTAAAAGTTTACTTTCAAAAGGAGCTGCTTGCTTCTGCTAAAAAAAACTATAAGAAAAGACACTCTTATAAGAGTGTCTTTTCTTTATGGGTGTTCTTGCCCTTTCTATATCTCCTAATAGGGCTATCCACTCATCAATGGATTTCGGCAAGCGACGGCATGTCGCCAAGCCGAACATATTAAAAACAAGAGGATGTTAATAAAATGGGATTGTTGTAAAAGTAGTAGGATATATACTTTGAGATGTATATTCTATATCTGGATAATATTGTATTGTTTCATGATAAGGTATAGCTGGATGATAATAGTATGGCATATGTTGTATTGCATGTTGTACTGCATGGATTGTTACTTGAGCTGCATGGAGTGAAAAGACTGGGCCTGCTTGTCTGTTTCCAATATAGTAAGGATTTATCATAATAATTCACCTCAGTTAAAAATAAATAAACATTTATATAATATGTCTAAAAATTAAACAAAGTGTTTAATTTTAAATCAATGAAAAACAAACAAATCGTATAAAATCAGTATAGCTTGTCTGATAGATTCTTTTGGATGTGTAGGAAGTTAAAGCGAGGTTAGGGATTAATTTGGAGCGTCTGAAGCGCATGTAACAAGTTTGGATGATGTTGATTTTATAGATTAAAAATCGTGAAATGAAATACAATCATAGACCATGCTCCAATTTGACATCACATAAATATGTATACTATGTGATTCTTTTATGGAGGTGAGTCTATGCAAATGTCAATGCCTTACGGAACTGGTGGGATGCAGAAATGTCGTTGTTGCCAAGGTACAGGATTTTGTCGTTATTGTAGTGGTATGGGGAATTGTTGTTGTTGTGGTGGAAGTGGGTGTCATCATTGTCAAGGAAGTGGATGTTGTCCGTGTTGTCACAGTGGCAGAAAATGTGGGTGTTGTGGTGGATCAGGTATTCAGTCGCCAATAGGTGGAATGAAATAAATGTAATTAAACGAGTTATATATGGTGTCTGTCAACGGTAAGCGGACTGGAGGGAGCATTAAGGAGTTGACAGATTCACTACACCCAAACCCTCTTGTGGTTGTCAAACGGTACGCGTTTGACCCTGCCTACCGGCGAGGGAGCCCCTCAAGGATTGAGGGGTTGGGGAGTTCGAATGGATGGGGTCTGGGGAAGAGTTCCCCAGTGGGTTTGGGCAAAGCCCAAGGTCTTGTTTTTTGCCGCGTAATACGTGGTTCGGCATAGCCGAAAAGCGTCGCAGACCCCTATCGATTTTGATGCGTTAGCGTCAAAATAAGTATAGGGTTACGTCAATTGACACAATTTCGTCGCCTTGCTAGACTTATTGTATCAATTAATCTAGGGGAAGTGGTGGCACTTTATGTTGTTCTCTATCTCATTTAATCAATCTCACCAAAGTTCATTAAGCCATAATAACAGAGAAAATATTCATGGGAATCCTGGCATAAATCCATCCAAGTTAGATGAAAATATCTACTTTGTTCAAAAGGACATCCGAAGTGTATACAAGGATGTCTTTCAAGAAGCGGTGGACAAGTATAATGAGAAACAAAAACGCAATGACCGTAAGATTCAGGACTACTATGACAAAATACATAAAAATGAAAAGACACATGAGCAACGAGAATTGGTTGTAGCGATTGGGGAAGGTAAGGACGACCCAAAGTATAGGGAAGCTAAAAAAGAAGCGTTAAAACAGTATGCGGAGGCGTTTCAAGGGCGAAATCCAAATCTAGCAGTCTATAACATGGTTTTACATGATGATGAAGCAAATCCGCATTTACATATTAACTATGTACCGAATTTCGAAAGTAGTCGAGGATTAACGAGGCGTGTCGGAATGGATAGAGCCTTGCAACAACAAGGCGTGCAAGGAAAAGGGACGGAGTTAATTGCGAATTGGAGACAATTAGAAACGGCCTATATTGAGCAATTAGCGAAAGAACACATTCCGAATTTTGAACGTGCCAATGTAGGTTCACATAAATACATGAAAGTCCGTCAATACAAGGAATATGCAGAAACAAGATCAATTGTTGAGAATCAAGTACAAGAAAAAGAAATGCATTTACAAACGATTGACCATCATTTAAAAAATGTTGAAGAGAAAACAAACGAATTAGAAGTAGCGAAAAAGAGTTTAGAAAGTGATGTTGTTGATAAGTACAAAGAATTAGAGATAGTAAAACAACAAGTAGAGAGTGAAAGTGAAAAGCTACAGCTAATTGGTGAGTGTCATGTAGAGTTAGCAAATAGAGTAAAACAAATGCAAAAAGAATTAGATAGTGCTACGAATCAAGTACCAAATGAAGCTGTTAAAATTCCATTTTTACGTAAAGAAGTAGTAATAGAAGTACAGGATAAAATGTTTGGAAAAGCTGAAATCACGAAGAAACAGACAAGAAATTATGTGTTATCACCAGAACAATATCAAGAATTAACACAGCAGGTGAAT
>NZ_JBNGVC010000007.1:0-60502 GCF_050524305.1 Bacillus silvicola | reverse complement strand
AAGAATTAAATAGGTTCTGGATATACTCCTTATCTTGAAGAAATTCATTAATAAAGCTATCATATCTTTCCTTTTCAGTCTCACCACTTAGTAAATCACCAGTTCTCGCCATATTAATCTCTGTTATTAATACTTTTAATCCAATTTGGCCAATTCTATCAGCTACAGTTAATAGAATACTTTTTGTAATGTTTTCTATATTAATAGAGCACATTTTTTCTTCATGTACACCTTTAAATTTATTTGATATTACTTCCAAACTATAGTTAAAGAATGGAACATAAAATGCGAAAAATGGAATGTTTTCAAATCCATCTAAGTATTCAATATCTTTATTGTAATAGGTATCATTATTTATTAATCTATTGACAATAGCGATCCATTCTAAAGAAGTAGTTAACTCAGGATTCTCTTTGTTTGATAAAACAGTTTTGAAATATTCTAACTCCATATTGTTTTCCTGAATTAGAGTATCAATAGCTGATTCATTTAATCCTGTCTTACTTAACCATTTCTGATATCGCTCTTCATCAAATGTATTTTTTTTATTTTTTCTTTCTAATAAATATGTGCCATGTTGTAACGTCATATAGCATTCTCCTTCAGCGTATTTTTCTAACATGTTTCAGCAATAAAACAAATATCCATTAAAACTTATGCCAATGTACTAATATAAATAAACGAGTAAACTGAAGTGATAGATTCTTTAAGAGTTTATAAATATAACGTTGCTTATCGTATTTATAAAATTTTTTCTAACATCAGGGTAACTCTCTTTTAACTAATCGAATTTCTATATCTATAATGTATGTTTTAATTTATGTTAATAACAATTAGTAAAATTTAATTAAAAAAATTGTGAATTTTTCATGGTTTTTTATGTATTGTTTTACATGTTTGGGTATTTGAGAAAATTTTTACAACATATAAGGTCTTGTAAGTAATCATCGTTTTTAGACAGAGGGCTTTTATCTCAAAAGTTTGAAGGTATAAAAGATGCATTTTTTTAAGCGTGATTATTATTAAATTGGTATAATATAGAAATGCAAGAGGGGGAAAGGGAAAGCCAATAGTATAAAATAATTGTTAAACATTTCAGTTGCATTGAAACAAGTATTGATAAATAAAGTAATTAGTTACAGTTGTATTGTATTAAACTTATTTTTCATATTTGGATTGATATGTATAGGGGAATATACAATATTATTCCCCTGTTTAGCATCAAATAATGTATCTAGTGTGGTAATTCATACATATAATATTACTCAAAAATAATTCAATTAAGTTATTAGAAGAAGGGATTGGAAATATGAATATTGGCGAACGTATTCGACAAATCCGTATACATAAAGAATTTACGCAAGGGGAATTAGTATCAGAAATATGCTCTATAACGTATTTAAGCAGAATTGAAAATGGACAAATCAAACCTTCAGCTTCCTTTTTAGAAAAGGTCGCTGAAAAGTTAGATATTGATTACAATTTTCTTGTAGATGCAGATTATCAGGACATGGAACCTATGCTACTTGGAATATGTAATAAGTATAAAAAAGATAAAATCATAAGTGAAAAAGACTTATCTTCTTTAGAACTGTATGTTCGTGATATAGACTCTATTCTTTTATTATTAAAGGCTTATGGTGTTTTAATATACTATCATTCCCGAAATAATAATTTTTCACATGTAGAACCAATTGTAAATCAGGCTTCGCAAGTCATTCCAAATCAAATAGATTCTCAATACAACGAAGATTTAATATATTATTTAATGGCTCGGGGCCATTATTTTTATAGGAAACAGGACTATATGGCTGCACATGAAATTTATGTAAAGGTAGAGAGTTTACTTGGTCTGGAAGAAACCATACAACACGCTAATATATATTATAATCTGTGTCATGTAAATAAAGAGCTGTATAAAGATAAAAGTATTAGTCGTTTGTATGCACGGAAAGCTTACAAAATATTTTTGAAATTCAATGTAAAAAATAGAGTAATAGATACTTTGTTAATGCTTACGATACTGTATGATTTAGATGCATTATATGACAAAGCCCTCGAATGCTTACAGCAAGCAGAAAGCGGATTGGAAGATAATAATAATTCCATGTATTCACCTATAATCGCGTATAATTACGGGAAAATTTATCAAGGTTTAAAAGACTATACTAATGCTATTAAGTACTATGAAGAATGTTTGCAATTAAGTGAGTTTCTCCAACAAAAACATCAAAAGGTATACACATTACGAAGCTTAATAGAGATTCATATAGAATTTAAGGATTGGAAAACTGTTAATAAATTTATGGATGAAGCATTTGATTTTTTATCAATTTTTGATGTACCTTACGCCCATGTTCAATTATATGGATTGAAGGGGAAGATATCTAAATTAAGAGGAGATGATTATGGATATGAAAAACATTTGCAAAAAGCAATTGAAATGGGTTTAGAAAAGAAACAATATCCTTTAGTAAGTGAACTGGCTCATGAACTAGGGGACTATTTTTTTGATAATCGTGCTTATAAAATGTCGGCAAAATATCTGAAAATGTCAATTGAAAATTCAACGAATTAAAACAAACTAAAAATACATAGATAGAGGGATATTAATTAAGAATTTTGGTAATGATATCCGCAATATCCCCTCTATGTGATTCTATAGTAATAGTAGATATTGGATTAAGGTAATTTACTATAAGGTAAATTACAAATAAAATTGGTTAAATAAGTAACTTATTTTGATAAAAAAAGTGAATTACAAATCGGAAATTTTTACTAATTCCGTTTAACAAAGGACATCCATTAGTATTTAAATTAACAAAGCAACTACTAACGGAGGTTGGAATTATGAAAATCAAAAAAATTTATGTCATTCTTACTACAGCTATTATGTTATCCGGTATTTCTTTATCTGAAAATCTAACTAATACAGATACTACACAAAATGTAGCTGCACAAACTAGTATCGAAGATATTCCAACTTTTTACGGTGATGTGATACCAGATATAGAGTAATTAAGCCCTTGATATTCAAGATATCCTTTAAATACATATCCTTTATAAAACAATACATAGATAATAAACAGGTGGAAAGTAAATTCCACCTGTTTATTTATTATATTAACTTTGTCTGAAACTTAATTAATTAGTTAACTTTATGTTTGACGATAGTAATATTTTTATTTGTACAAGGTTAATTTTTCAGGAGATAAATTACAAATAAAATTGGTTAAATAGGTAACTTATTTTGATAAAAAAAGTGAATTACAAATCGGAAATTTTTACTAATTCCGTTTAACAAAGGACATCCATTAGTATTTAAATTAACAAAGCAACTACTAACGGAGGTTGGAATTATGAAAATCAAAAAAATTTATGTCATTCTTACTACAGCTATTATGTTATCCGGTATTTCTTTATCTGAAAATCTAACTAATACAGATACTACACAAAATGTAGCTGCACAAACTAGTATCGAAGATATTCCAACTTTTTACGGTGATGTGATACCAGATATAGAGTAATTAAGCCCTCGATATTCAAGATATCCTTTAAATACATATCCTTTATAAAACAATACATAGATAATAAACAGGTGGAAAGTAAATTCCACCTGTTTATTTATTATATTAACTTTGTCTGAAACTCAATTAATCAGCTAACTTTATGTTCAACGATAGCCATATTTTTACTTGTACAAGTTTAAATCCTATAGGAACTTTCTAGAATTACAAAACATGTAAAATAATATAGAAAAAAACAACAATAATTTTAGATATTTTTAACTGAATTTTACTAATTGTTATTAACATAAATTAACACGTATATTTTAGGTACAGAAAGTTAGACAGCAAGGAGGTAGTTAATCTGATGCTAGAGACAAAAAATTCTATAGATATGATAAACAATATAAATTATCATTTGGATCTTGGTAGGGAAAATAATCAACATTTACAAGACTTTTCGAATGAACAAGACGTATTGCCATATCATGTTTACAAACAACTATTGAATAAACAAGTATTCCAAAAAGAATCGATTAGTCTAGCTCAACCTTTTATTCATATTGATACCTTAGCACAAATTTTATATGAAGCATTTCACAATCAAACATTTACAGCTTTGGTACCTATTCTATTTGTTTTCCAACCGAATATTGTAACTGGTATCTCTACCCCAGGTGCTTATGCAATAGATTTTCATAATGATTATTTTATTCATTTAAAAGCCATCAATATTCAAGAATTTAAAGCAGGAATAGGTGAAAAAAAAGGGCCCATAGCTATTGGGTATATGATAAACCAAAGTACAAGCATTCATCATTCAAAAGAATTTATGTATCCAAGGTTACAGGACCAAACTACAGAGTGTATGTTAGCCTTACAAAAGCAATTACACATACATGGAGAGTTAGAAGATCAAATTCAGTTATCATTTGATTTCAAGAAAATAATGATGCCTTTAATAGTCTTACAATGGATTAAACAGACAGCTTTATATTAAAGGAATAAAAAAGGTTGGTGATGCTGGAGATAGAAGGAAACATAAATTACCTTCTATAACATCTAAACCTGTCACCAATCTTTGTTAATGAAATTTGAAGTATTATAATATTTATTTTGAGAATATTCAAAAAAGGTGGTTGTTATGTCAAAAAATGAAAAATTAAACAAATTACGAAATCAAGAGTTTGATATAAAAGAATTAATTGGATCAGTAGATGAAAATGAATTAAAAAAAATAGCGGGTGCTGGGGATGTAAATCCAGAAACAACACCAGCGACACCAATACTTACAAATCCTGATTTTACTAAACACCTTTGCCCGACACCAAGTTGTACAGCGAGATGCTTATAATGCTAATCAATAGCTAAAAAAGAGAAGAAGTTAAGTATGTCAAAAAATGAAAAACTAAATAAATTACGAAATCAAGAATTTGATACAAAAGAATTAATTGGATCAGTAGATGAAAATGAATTAAAAAAAGAGAGGATGTTCAATATGTCAAAAAATGAAAAATTAGCTAAATTACGAAATCAAGAGTTTGATACAAAAGAATTAATCGGCTCAATCGATGAAAATGAATTAAAGAAAGTAGCGGGAGCGGGAGATGTAAATCCAGAAACAACGCCAGCAACACCAACAATCGTTGAGGCTACTATTGCAGCTACAGTAAGTATTTGTCCAACAACAAAATGTACAAGCCGTTGTTAATAATAAATTAAAAAAAGAGAGGATGTTCAATATGTCAAAGAATGAAAAATTAGCTAAATTACGAAATCAAGAGTTTGATACAAAAGAATTAATCGGTTCAATTGATGAAAATGAATTAAAGAAAGTAGCGGGGGCGGGAGATGTAAATCCAGAAACAACGCCAGCAACACCAACAATCGTTGAGGCTACTATTGCAGCTACAGTAAGTATTTGTCCAACAACAAAATGTACAAGCCGTTGTTAATAATAAATTAAAAAAAGAGAGGATGTTCAATATGTCAAAGAATGAAAAATTAGCTAAATTACGAAATCAAGAGTTTGATACAAAAGAATTAATCGGTTCAATTGATGAAAATGAATTAAAGAAAGTAGCGGGGGCGGGAGATGTAAATCCAGAAACAACGCCAGCAACACCAACAATCGTTGAGGCTACTATTGCAGCTACAGTAAGTATTTGTCCAACAACAAAATGTACAAGCCGTTGTTAATAATAAATTAAAAAAAGAGAGGATGTTCAATATGTCAAAGAATGAAAAATTAGCTAAATTACGAAATCAAGAGTTTGATACAAAAGAATTAATCGGTTCAATTGATGAAAATGAATTAAAGAAAGTAGCGGGAGCGGGAGATGTAAATCCAGAAACAACGCCAGCAACACCAACAATCGTTGAGGCTACTATTGCAGCTACAGTAAGTATTTGTCCAACAACAAAATGTACAAGCCGTTGTTAATAATAAATTAAAAAAAGAGAGGATGTTCAATATGTCAAAGAATGAAAAATTAGCTAAATTACGAAATCAAGAGTTTGATACAAAAGAATTAATCGGTTCAATTGATGAAAATGAATTAAAGAAAGTAGCGGGAGCGGGAGATGTAAATCCAGAAACAACGCCAGCAACACCAACAATCGTTGAGGCTACTATTGCAGCTACAGTAAGTATTTGTCCAACAACAAAATGTACAAGTCGTTGTTAATTTCTATATAGATAACATAAGTTAACTAAAAAATGTATTTTTATTTAACTTATTATCTATATAAAAGAATAATGAAATTTATAGGAGTGTTAAATATGAGTTCATCGAAAAAAGTAGTAGAAGTATGGAAAAATCCAGTAGAACGTTCTAAAAACGAGGATGCACCAAACCACCCAGCGGGAGAAGTTGATTCTAAAGAAATTCAGTCTCTATTTGGCGCTGGTGAAGGCGATGTAACGCCAGAAGGTCTAAGCAGTTGGTTAGGTAATAATGGTGGATACTGTACGTTAACAAAAGAGTGTATGCCTTCTTGTAACGGTTAAGTAATAATGGTGGATACTGTGCGTTAACAAAAGAATGTATGCCTTCTTGTAATTAATTATCTATATAAAAATATAAAAATAGGAGTGTTAAATATGAGTTCATCAAAAAAAGTAGTAGAAGCATGGAAAAATCCAGTAGAACGTTCTAAAAACGAGGATGCACCAAACCACCCAGCAGGAGAAGTTGATTCTAAAGAAATTCAGTCTCTATTTGGCGCTGGTGAAGGCGATGTAACGCCAGAAGGTCTAAGCAGTTGGTTAGGTAATAATGGTGGGTACTGTACGTTAACAAAAGAGTGTATGCCTTCTTGTAACGGCTAAGTAATAATGGTGGATACTGTACGTTAACAAAAGAATGTATGCCTTCTTGTAATTAATTATCTATATAAAAATATAAAAATAGGAGTGTTAAATATGAGTTCATCAAAAAAAGTAGTAGAAGCATGGAAAAATCCAGTAGAACGTTCTAAAAACGAGGATGCACCAAACCACCCAGCAGGAGAAGTTGATTCTAAAGAAATTCAGTCTCTATTTGGCGCTGGTGAAGGCGATGTAACGCCAGAAGGTCTAAGCAGTTGGTTAGGTAATAATGGTGGGTACTGTACGTTAACAAAAGAGTGTATGCCTTCTTGTAACGGTTAAGTAATAATGGTGGATACTGTGCGTTAACAAAAGAATGTATGCCTTCTTGTAATTAATTATCTTTATAAAATATATAAGAGAAGTAGAGAATCTACTTCTCTTATTAATGAAAGGAGTAGTAAAGTGTCTGTAAAGCATAGTGCATTTATTGATGAAATAAAAACTAATGATCAGATAGTTCCAGATTCTACGGATTACATAAATTATTGGAAAAAAACATTTGAAAACAACGAAAATAAATTTGAAGGGATCTTAAAGGATCTTTCAGGTATTCAGTTATCAACTCTGTCTCAATTAGAACATGATGAATACAGTGTAGATAAAGTAGATGCATTGCTATCATTAACCTTCTCAGAGTTTGACAGTTTCCAAACATATGAAATTCCCCCAACAATCGAAGAGCATTTATCAAAAGCAACTTTTTACAATTTTTTTAAAAAATTTATGAGTTACTCATTTTCTAAAGTTCATAAATCATTGAATACATATTCGTTCTTCGAAGAGTCACAATTATTGGCACCACTAGAATATATGTATAAAAGATTATATGAATTATCCCATAAAACATTAATATTAGAACTTAATATTCAACGCGTTCTTGAAAATTTAAAAGGGGAAACCCCGGAAGAACGTTACAATCATTTTTGTTCTTACATTAGTACAAATGAATTTTTTGTTTATTTTAAGGATACATATCCTGCTTTATATAGAACAATGTTAACTACATTAATCCATTGGTCAAATAATATTATTACTCTTTACTATAATCTTGAACAAGATAAGGTACAAATTCAAGAGACATTTAATATTGATACTCAGACAAATAAACTAATGACCATTACATTAGGGCTTGGTGATGAACATAATGATGGCAAAACGGTTTCATTAATTGAATTTCTTCCTAATATAAAACTTATTTATAAGCCTCGATCAATTGGTGTCGAAGCGGCATTTAATGATCTAACTACTTGGATAAATAATCAAGTTAATGATAAAGCTCAACTGTATTCACCAAAAATCATCGATAAACATTCTTATGGTTGGGTTGAATATATTGAGAATATAGAATGCAAAACGGAGGAGCAACTTAAATCATTTTATTTTAAAATGGGGAGTCTTTTAGGCGTTTTATATAGTTTAAATGCTGTGGACTTTCATTATGAGAATATTATAGCGATGGGTGAGTATCCGGTTCCAATTGACCTTGAATCTTTATTCCACCATGCAAAAATATTAGAAGAAAAGAATGGATCTGCTCATAATAAAGCTCTAAATCTAATTAATAGATCTGTTAGATCCACTGGAATTATTCCATTTCTTGCATTTAATAGCGATAATCCTAACTATAAAGGTCTTGATTTAAGTGGTCTTAGTGATAAAAATGACCAATTATATCCATTAAAGGTACCTTCAGTAGAAGCAAAGAATACAGATGTGATGTACGTAGATGCAAAATATAAATATGTTAAAGTAAATGAATTTGAAAAAAATAAGCCGATTTTTAAAGGTGAAAAAGTTTCATATAAAGATCATGTAGACGTTATAATAGATGGCTTTAAATATATTTATGAATGGATTTTAAATAATAAACAACAGTATAGCAATTATATATCAGATAAATTTAAAAATACGATAGTAAGAATGATTTTAAGACCTACCGCTGTATACGGTGAATTACTAAGAAAAAGTAAACATCCTGATTTTTTACAAAAAGGATATAACCGAGATATTTATTTCCACACTCTGGCATTGGAACCAGAGAACAAACCAAAAGAAATTATTAAATCCGAAAAAACTGATCTACTCAATGATGATATTCCATATTTTTATACAACGGTGAGTAGCAATCATTTATATCATAGAGAGCAAATTTGTATTCAAAACTTTTTTGAGTCATCTCCTTTAGAAGCTGTAATACAGAAGATCGATGACCTTAATATTGTAGATTGCGCACAACAAATTCGAATTATGCGAATGAGCTTTTTAGCACATTCAGCTACATTTGGTGCAAATGAACAAGTTATTGATCCATATCGTAAGATCAATATTCATGCTAATAAATCTAAGGAATTTTTAATTGAGGCACGTCATATAGGGGATTATTTAATTGCTAATGCTATAGAAGGAAATGATCAATCTGATCTTTGCTGGATTAGTACCGTAATATCTGCCTCTAATGAATATAAATGGGATATTTATCCTGTTGATTTAGATTTATATAATGGCTTAAGCGGTATTTCTCTATTCTTTAGTTATTTATATCATTTGACGGGAAGAAATGATTATAAACTAACGGCTGAGAAGTCTATTTATCCTGTAATTAATTCACTCCAAAGATTACCTGAGCAAAGAATGTTTAATATTGGTACTTTTAGTGGCGTTAGTGGCTCAATTTATGCTTTAAATCATATTAATCAATTATCACATACTAAACAATATGAACAACTCATACTCGATTCTATGAAAATGGTTGTTAGTAAATTATCGCAAGATAAAGTATTTGATATTATTGATGGAACTGCGGGGGTAATCGGGGTACTAATAGCTCTTTATAAAGATAGTGGTAATAAGGAATATCTAAAACTTCTCAAACAAGCAAGTGAATACTTAATAAATGCTGCATATCATCATCCTGGAAAAGAGGGACATGTTTCTTGGAAACAAAGAGATGATATTTCATGGATAGGATATTCTCATGGAACGGCGGGTATTATTACTGCTTTGGTAGCAGCTAATCAATATATAAACAATCCTAATATTTTAGAACTAGCAGATAAAGTTTTATCCTATGAAAATAGTTTCTATGATCCAAAGCATAAAAATTGGAAACTTCCTTCTAAAGATAATCATTCTGTTGCTTGGTGTCATGGTGCACCAGGAATCTTATTAAGTAGGCTAATGTTAAAAGAAAGTAATTATGAAAATAGTATACTCGATCAAAATATATATGCGGCTCTAGATACAACTATTGATAAATCGTTTGGTCATAATCGTTCACTATGCCATGGAGATTTTGGAAATTTAGATATTCTTTTGTATGCGGCAAAAGTGTTACAAGATAAAACATCTTACGAACGAGCAAATTCTATTGGTATACAACTTTTAGAGTATTCTAAAACGCATAATTGGAAAAAAGGGGTTAGTACGGGAACTGAATCGTTTGGTTTAATGACAGGCCTTAGTGGGATTGGAGTAGGTCTTTTACAACAATCTGACTATAATTCAATTCCTTCTATTTTAAGGTTAGAAGAGGCTAAATTATAAAAGGAGACGGATACATGAAACAGCTAAAAATTCTTATGACTATACTTTCCGTATTCTTGTTAAGTTTAGTTACACAACCGGTAAAAGCAGAAAAAATAGATACAACGGATAATTATAAATTTATTCTTTTGGATAACGAGATTCAAAAGAATAACAAAGAAAATATTATAAACTTTTTAAAGGAAAATAACGCAATTGAGATTAAATATACTCCAGAAATCCAAATGATTTCATATAAAGAAACTAATAGTAATATTCAATCCGATTTAGATAGTAAAATACGTACTAAGTTTAAAGCATCTATAGAAAATGTTGCTAATAGTGCTAAATTAACTTTACAAGATCCAAAGGTTTTAAATCCAAACGAGCAGTTTGCAAATAATAAGTTGAAATATAGTTTATCTTCGAAACGAACATTGAATTCCATTACTATTAATGAACCTGTCTCGAATGTTTCGCCACCTTGGCAAATTGCCAAGGTAACTGATAATTATAAATCTCACGAGATAACTTTAGGAGAAAAAAATGTAAACATCGCTTTAGTTGATAGCGGCGTAGATTATAACCACCCTGAACTTAAAGATAGTATTAAGTATTTAGAAGGGAAATCCTATGTTCCTAGCGAGCCGGATCTGTTAGATCAAAATGGCCATGGTACTCAGGTTGCAGGAATTATTGCAGCTCATGATAAATTAAAAGGGATTGTTCCCAATATAACTATTACTCCATATAAAGTTATAGGGAAAAAAGATGGTGAATCAGTCTGGACTATACAGGCTATTATTGATGCAGCAAATAACGGAGCAGACGTAATAAACTTAAGTTTAGGAACATATAAGGCTATAAATTTAGAGGATGAGAACGCAATTATAAAGGCGTATGAAAGAGCTATTCAATACGCGAAAGAAAAAAATTCTATTGTAGTTGCCTCAGCAGGTAATGAAGGAATAAGCTTGGATAAACCATTTGAAAAAGTAGATGATGAGAAAGGTGTATTATATAAAATTCATGTACCTGGTGGATTAAGTAATGTATTAACGGTATCAGGAACAGACAAGAACGATGAATTTGTAAATTACTCCAACTTTGGTCCAGAGGTAGACTTTAGTGCACCAAGTGGTTCATATGGAACAATTATTGATAACCAATTCAAATTTGATCCATCCTATTTAATTGGTACTACCTATCCAACTTATTTAGAACCTACTATGTTGGATGTTCAACTAAATACACCGAAAGGCTACACGCTAAACCTAGGGACTAGTTTATCTGCACCATCAGTATCTGGTACATTAGGAGCTATTATCTCAAGGTATTATGAGCTTCATTCTACAAAACCTTCGGCAGATATAACTATCAAGTATTTAAAAGATGGTGCTACCGATTTAGGTGCAACTGGTAAAGATGATCAGTATGGATATGGATTAATTAATAGTTATAAGAGTACAAATAGTGTTAAATAATTTTGTTCTTAATTAACCTGTTTTAATGATACTTTGTAAATTTCACTCACTATTATTTTACTACATGATAATAGTGAGTGAATTACTATTATCATGTAGTAAAAGCGTGTAGTGGAACGACAATTAAATATTAAAAATGACATGTAGATCATAGAAACTGGGTATTAATCTTTGCTTTATATTCTATTTGGAGATTTTAGTAAAAAAATTATTAATAATAAGTAAATATAAGGAAGAAATTTAAACTTGTAATTGATTTAAAATTCTAAATTCAGGTGGTTGATATTATGAACAATCAAGTTTTAAATATTAAAGGTTTGCATAAAAAGTATAAAGACAAACATGTTTTAAAAGGAATTGATTTAACTATTAAAAAGGGAGAAATATTTGGATTATTAGGTCCGAATGGAGCGGGTAAATCTACTTTTTTTAAAATCATACTAGGATTAATAGAAGCAGACGAGGGAACTGTAGAAGTATTAGGAAAGGATATCAAAAAAAATAGAATTGAAATCTTATCTAAAACAGGTTCATTAATTGAAGCTCCGACCTTTTATGATCATTTATCGGGGTACGAAAATTTATTAATTGCTTCTAAATTGAAGAATGTTAATGATAAAGAACATATAAAGGAACTTTTGAATTTATTTAAACTATATGAAGACCGAAACCGTGCCTTTAAAAAATATTCCCTTGGTATGAAACAGCGTTTAGGATTAGCTGCTGCATTCATGAATAACCCTGAATTATTAATATTAGATGAGCCCACTAATGGATTAGATCCACAGGGAGTTTATGAAGTAAAAGAATTTATAAAAAAGGCACCAAGTATATTTAATTCTACTATAATTTTGTCAAGTCATATTCTAAGTGAAGTTGAACAAATGGCCGATCATATCGGGATTATTCATCAAGGAGAAATAAAGTACCAAGGTTTATTATCTTCCCTACAAAATAAACAATCATTAAATATTGTTGAATTTACAGTTAATAATACAGCTCTTACTCAGAAATTACTTGAACAATCTAACTATATATTCCATGTAAATAATAATATCTTTAGTGTTGAATATTATGATGATAAATCACTTAATGATATTCAACAATTACTAGTATCTAATCAGATTTTCATTCAATCTTTCCAAACTAAAAAACAAAATTTAGAGGAAGCATATTTAGATATTGTTGGACAAGGTGCTGTAAGTGTATGAGGAGTGTATTAGCTACTGAGTATATAAAATATAGAAAAAGTCATTTACTGTTTTTGATTATTTTAGGGCCTATTATACTTGGATTGGGTGAATTTATCGGATTAAATTATTATAGTAATTATCATGCTATTAAATTAGAAACGGTATTTGGCATAAATCTACAAATCTTAAAATACATCTTAAACTTTTTTATTGTGTTTATTATAGCGAGTGTAAACAATATTGAATATAAAAATTCTACGTGGGCCAGAACACTATCGTATCCAGTACAGAAATTAAATGTGTATCTAAGTAAGTTTGTGGTTGTTATGATTGCCTTTATTATTACAACCTTAATGCATATGCTTTGTACAGTATTATTAATTCCAGGTTTAGGTATCCCTTTGGATGCGGTTTCAATGCAGCAAGTATTTGTTTTTACGTTATATCCATTTCTTATTAGCGTTCCATTCTGCGCTTTGGCGTTCATTATATCCATTAACGTATCGAATCAATCAGTGATTGTTACGCTAGCCCTATGTTCGTATCTTTTCGGCGATATATTAAGCTCAACTAAGCTTTGGTGGTTCCCTATTTCATATCAAACTTTATATTCTCCAATTAATTATGTGAATAATCTAGAGGTTTTTAATACATTATGGGCGTACGATAAATGGTACATGCTAGCGGGAATTCCTATTACTGCTCTTATTTTAGGAATTGGATATATCATATTTATTAAAACCAATAATAAAAACTAAAAAAGGAGATTTCAAATGATAAATTTAATTTATTCCGACTGGATAAAAATAAGAAAGCATCCACAACAAATTACATTTTTCATCTTAGCACTTTGTCCGATTATATATTCAATGGTTATGTACACTAAATACGTTGTAGGAAAATATAATCACGGTTTGGATAATGCATGGATGGGCGTATGGATGTTTGTATCTTTTTTCTATGTTGGTTTTTTTCTCCCTGTCATTTCAGGGATGATAACAACTTTCTTCTGCCAGTTTGAAAGTAAAACTAATTGGAAAATAATGCATTTATCTCCGATTACTAACTTTAAGATTGTTTTATCTAAATTAGTATCTAGTGTGTTATTATTTTCTGTAGTACACTTAATCGCTTTAATAAGCCTATATGTATCAGGACGATATTTTGATTTTACAGATCCATTTCCTTTATTATTCATGGTTAAAGTATTTTTTATTTCTGTCGCTGCAACACTGCCTCTAATAACAGTGCAACTTTTCTTATTCTTATTTATAAAAACATCTATCACTTTTACATTTCTTAATATAATTCTATCTTTAATCGGGGTATTTATTTTTTCAGAAGCAAAGTGGGGGTTTTTATATATATGGTCTCTACCATTACAGTCTATAGAATTAGTTGATCAAGGTATATTGTCTATTGGTATATTATTAACATCAATAAGCGCATTTACCATTGGTATGATTTTAATTACAGTGCGTTATGTAAAGACATTGAGAAAGACCGTGTAATATGAGAATTGAATCTTGAGAAATCTTAATAGTATCTCATTTTAATAAACAGTAAAAAGAGCCCATCGGTTATGATGGACTCTTTTTACTGTTTATACGCAATTTATTTTTTAATCAAAACAGAACTCCCAGTCACTTAACGCTCTTACGAGATATTCTACATGTTCTATAGGTTCTTTGATACGATTCATGATAATGCATTTATTATTAAACTCCATATCTAGAAGGAATTTAACTCTAAATTTTTTTGTATTAGTAAAATAGGATCAAAAAAATAAGCATTAATTTGCTGTTTTTTTGATCCTATTTTACTAATTGTTATTAACATTAGGAAGCGTTTATATTTTAAGTACCATAAATTATATAGAAAGGAGACTAGTTGATGTTTAAGAAAAAGGTACCATTTATAGAACAAGCCCAACAGACTGAATGTGGTTTTTGTTGTATAGCGATGATTACCGAATATCATAATAGTACCGTATCTTTTCATGACATGTATGAAAGGATTGGTAATGGTAGAGATGGAACGTCACTATTTCATTTAAAGCATCTAGCTGAGGGATTAGGATATGAAGCAAATTGTTTTAAAATTCAAGAATATGATGAATTATATAAAATCCCACTCCCTTGCATTATTTATTGGAAGGAAAAACATTATGTAGTACTAGAGGAAGTAGCTGAACATGGAGTAATAATTGTTGATCCCGCTGTGGGAAGAAATAAGGTAAAAAAGGAAGAGTTCGAAAGGGATTTTTCAAAATATGTTATGACATGCGTACCAGGTGAAAGGTTTGTTAAAAAGAAGCCTAAAAGTTTGTGGTTACCATATATTAACATCTTGAAAGAGAGACCATCCCTATTAATAAATTTAGTCTTACTGTCCTTTGTTTTACAGTTATTCACTTTAGGTATACCCCTTCTAATTCAATATTTAATAGATCATGTTATTTCACCTCAAAATTTTAATTTGTTAAATATCTTTTTAATATCAATAGTATTTGTGGTGGGATTCCAATTTCTATTCAATATAGTTAGAGGTAAGGTTGTAATTGTAATGGAGAACTTTTTAGATAAACAAATGATGAGTAAATTTATTAATCATTTACTTCATTTACCTTATCATTTTTTCCTCCTAAGAAAATTTGGAGATCTTCTATTTAGGGTAAATAGTCTAAGAATAATTCGAGATATGATTGGATCAAACCTTATTAAGGGTATATTAGATGTTGGGTTACTAATTGTAATATTTGTTTTCATGATAATTAAATCACCAATTTTAACGGTATCTGTTTTAGTGTTCACAGTACTTAACGCAGTTTTATTAATTGCTACACGCTCCAAAGTAAAAGAGGTTAGCCAAGAAGAAATTATGGCGAATAGTGAAGTTCAAAGTATTCAAACGGAGACTTTGTATGGAATATTCAATGTTAAAACAGCTGGAATCGAGGATAAAATATTTACTCGATGGAATAAAAATTTTAAAAAGTTGCTAAAAGCTTATAGAAAGAAGCAAAATCTTAATAATTATATTCAATCAGTAAGTGGTTCTATTGGGAATTTAGCTCCCTTATTCACTCTGTGGCTTGGTGCATATTTAATTTTAAACAATCAGTTAACATTAGGAAATCTAGTAGCTTTTCATGCTATTTCCAATCAATTTTTTGGGCTAAGTCAGTCAATTGTCCAAATGTTTAATTCTTTCTTTGTAACTGGTACGTATTTAAGAAGGGTACAAGATGTATTAGACGCACCAAAAGAAGAACAAACTCCGGATATGAAAGAGATAACTAATCTTGAAGGTCGTATACGTTTTGAAGATGTTAGTTATCAATATACAAAATATAGTCCAATGTCTGTTGAAAATATTAATTTAGAAATTAAACCGGGCCAAAAAGTAGCGATTATTGGAGAATCTGGTGCTGGAAAGAGTACCATGTCCCGTCTACTATTGGGATTGCATAATCCGAGTGAAGGAAAAATATATTATGATGATGTGGATTTAAGTAATATCGAAAAATCATCATTGAGACGTCAAATTGGTGTAGTTCCTCAGGACGTTACACTATTTAATAAGACTATTTTTGAAAATATTGCAATTTATGATAAGGATATATCGATAGAAGAAGTTGTTGAAGCTGCTAAGGTAGCACAAATACATGATGACATTATGAAGATGCCTATGCAATATAATACGTTCATATCTGAGATGGGGTTCAATATTTCAGGAGGACAGCGACAACGTATTGCACTTGCGAGAGCTTTAGTTCATAAACCATCCATTTTAGTATTAGATGAAGCAACAAGTTCATTAGATCATCTGAATGAGAAGAAGGTAGATGATTATCTCAATGAAATAAAATGTACAAGGGTTGTAATTGCACATCGACTTACTACAGTAATGAATGCAGACTTAATAATTGTGATGGATAAAGGAACTATTATAGAATCAGGTACTCATAAGGAGTTAATGCTAAAAGCTGGTTATTACTCTTCCTTCTTCAAGGATATAGAACCGAATTACAAGTTACTAGCAAATTAAGCATATATATTTATGAACCTAATAAAAAAGAAAGAGGGATAGATATGAAAGCTCAAACAAAAAAAGACCGTAATATAATCAGATTCGCAACTGGGGGAGTTACCCTTTTAATCTTGGCTTCCTTTATATATAAATGGAATAATGGGTTAAATATTGACATTCCTGAAAGACTCGGTTTAGGGATAGCTCTTGTCGCATTTGTTACTACCTTTATGCCTCAAAGAAAAAAAGATGCTAATTAATTTAAATCGCGCTTGAGATCTATTTCTCAAGTGCGGTTTCCTAAAAAATTATATAGAGGAATCATAAATAATCATTCATACCAATACAAACTATAAATTTAACATTTAGGCTTTAAAAATATAAAAAGTAGCAATTTAAAAGAGAAATATCTTAAATATTTTCTATGTACTTAAATTCAAACTAAAAAATTATAAAAAAGGATGGATATCAAATGTTTAGAAGAAAAAAATCAGATGAAATGCGAAAACAAAAATGGAATACTGGTGGATTGATTAGTGTAGTTGATGAAAATGAATTAAAACAGGTTGTAACTGGCGCGGGTTCAGACGATATCTATATAGAGACAGTTCCAGCAGCTATAGCTGCATTTTTACCAAATCAGATGAACACATATCCTGATCCAATGATCATGCCTAAGTATAGATAACGAAGGACTCAAGATTAAAAAAGAGAACATATTAACACTAAAAGATTTATACTTGAATCTAGGTTGTCATAGGTATAGTTTATTACACTGATCTTATAGCATTTAAAGAAAAGCTATTCGATAGAAAAGGTATTGGGTGTTATCAAGGTACAAAATTATTTTATTAGATACTTATTCTATATTTAGGATGTATATCTGTTGACCTAAAAATAGGAATCTAAAATCCTTAAATATGCTAAATAGAAAAATTAAATTTAGAGAATTAGATGATTTACAACAATATTGGAATTCCTATTTATAGGGGCAGGAGAATCCTGTAATATCTAATTTCCGTTCACTATTTTAGCAGGATCAAATCATGGTGCATATAATAAAACACATATTTGTACGTTGAATTCACATGCCTCTTCTCTTATTTGTCTAGGGGAGGCTACGAAATTTTAATAAGCACAGAAGACAAAATGTCGAAGGCTTCCTATAAAGGATTGTTATGTTTGAAGAATCAGTAATTTCATTTACTAAATTAAATAAACAATGTTATAATGTGGTGTGGAATCCGTTTATTCAGAATTAATGGTTAATTGATATGATATTTAACATTGTTTTAATCGTAAAACAAAGTGTTAATTCTCTTTTATAGAGAATTATATGGCGGCATAGCCAAGTGGTAAGGCCCAGGTCTGCAAAACCTGTATCATCGGTTCAAATCCGATTGTCGCCTTTTATTTTAGTATATCAATATTTTTCATATGGTGGCATGCCAATTAGGAATGGTACAAGGTTAGCATACCCTTTTATGTTGGTTCGAATCCAACTGTCACCTTATATCCCAATACCCTTTGGGAATGGTTGTATATGAAAACTTTTCTTTGTAACTCCCCAGTCATTTATATATTGTACTAATTACTTAAACAATCACACTTCACACTACTACACCTATAAGTCAAACACGATGGATTTATTTCATGGAAAGACTCCAAAAGAATAATTTTTGCAATGGTCATGAATAATGTATGTTATTAAGCATGGTTAAATTTGCCCTATTAAAATTTTGAATCCTTACTAATGCAATTGAATAGGCTTTTACAGCGATAAATGTGTTAACTATAGTATTCGCAATACAATAGTTGAACAAGAATTATGCTAAATTTTACAATTAATTTTCTTAATATTCAGATTTTTTGTTTGTTTAGTTATTATATAAGTTAAGTATTTTAAAGGAGGTGATTTTATGAAGAGTAAAGGAGCATTAATATCTTTCTTGGTTTTTGTTATATTGTTAGGATTTTTACCAATAGAAAAAGCAAGTGCATCTGTATCATCTAATCCATTAAATGAATTAGCAGATCGAATTGACACAAGTAAAAATTATTATATAGTTCCAGCAGATTTACCAACAAGAGGATTAAGTTCTCGCCCGTCTCTTAATTTTTCACCATCTTTAGTAGTTAGTTCATTAGGTAATACAGTAGAAAAACCTAGTGAAGCTCGTATGAAATTGGTTTTTTCTGAAGAAAAAAAGACATACCATATTGGGATGCCTTATCCGATGCCTGGGATAGGACTTGTGGATCAATTTATAGGTAGTAGCTTACACCTTATTTTGGGCGAACAATACGCGGCTGATTGGACAATAACTCCTGTAGAAGGAGGATATATACTGCAAGCGGAAGGTGGATACCTTGATTATAAAGATGGTGAATCACCACTGTATGGTCCTCTTACATTTGCTCGCTTAGGTAAAGAAAAAGTTGTGTGGAAATTAGTACCCGCGTCTTAAAGTTTATATAAGTTTTTAAATATAACTTGTTTAAATGATAATACGTGAATAAGTAATTAATATTAAGCTAGTAGGCTTTTATGTTCTCAAAATGTTTTTATCTCTATAATATTTAAATATGAAAGGACGTGTTTTTGTGAAATTTAAAGGATTATTACTATACTTTCTGGTTTTAGTTACATTGTTAGGATTTTCCCCAATAGAGAAAGCAAGTGCATCTACCCCATCCGATTCGGTAGATGTGGTAGTAGATCGAATTGACACAAGTAAAAATTATTATATAGTTCCAGCAGATTTACCAACAAGAGGATTAGGTTCTCATCGGTCTTTTAATTTTTTACCATCTTTAGTAGTGGCTCCTTCACTAGGCAATACAGTGGAAAAACCTAATGGAGCTCGTATGAAATTGGTTTTTTCTGAAGAAAAAAAGACATACCATATTGGGATGCCTTATCCGATGCCTGGGATAGGACTTGTTGATCACTTTATAGAGGGTGGTTTATATATTAGTTTGGGTGAACAATACGCGGTTGATTGGATAATAACTCCTGTAGAAGGAGGATATACCCTGCAAGCAGAAGGAGGATACCTTAATTATAAAGATATCGAAGTAACAAATGGTCCTATTACAAGAGCCTACTTAGGTAAAGAAAAAGTTGTGTGGAAATTAGTACCTGTACTTTAAATTTCATATAAGATTTATAGGATATATTTAATGGAAAAATAAATTAGTTTACTAAACAATTTTTAACTATAGCAGGTGTAAAAAATAATAGATAAGTAAGCAACAGTACAAAGCATTTTAACTTGCGATATGTACTGTTTTTTTTGATAGCGTTCCATACTCATTGATCTAAAACCTATTCAAGCGTAAAGATTATTAGCTTCAACTATTCTTATTAATGGTCAGGTCGTACTCGCGTTACAATCTGTGTTTTCGTAATTTGATGAAAATAATAGGAGAAAGAGGATTATCAATTACTCACACAACAATTACGCGCCGCGTTTATTGCCCTAAATTTGTTAGTATACAAGTTAAACCGTTAATAATTTCATTTACCGTATGGATAGATGTAATACACAGGGGTTAGACTCAAAAGAGGGAATCAGTCTCTACTCTAAAAATCAATGGAATCTATACCTAACTTATGGTGAACTACCCGCCACTTAACGTCCTAACGGACTGTTTGAAGTGGGGGCTTCTCGGTTAGTCATTACTTTTGATAGCTAACGAATTCGTCCTAAGACAGCCGAGCTAACTCCCTTGTTCCAAAGGTTATTTTATTGCTATTTATGCTAACGCTAATAGGCGTATTGCTTCATTTTTGATATTGATAGCTGCGTTATAATCTCTATCGAGATTTACACCGCATACACAAGAATATACCCGTTCAGATAATGTCATATTTTTTACATTTCCGCAACTGCTGCATGTTTTTGTGGAAGGAAACCATTTGTCTATTTTCACAAGTTGTTTTCCTTGTTCGTTTAGTTTATAAGCTAAGAAAGAAGTAAATATACCCCACCCATTATCAGCAACACTTTTTCCAAAATGAAGTGCTTGCGACATTCCTTTCATGTTTAGGTCTTCAATAGCTACAACATCAAAATTAGCAGCTAACTTTTTAGACTCATGATGAAGAAAATTCTTACGTTGGTTAGCTACTTTCTCATGTAACTTAGCTACACGAATACGTTGTTTATTCCAACGCTCAGAACCTTTATTGCGCCTTGCTAATACTCGTTGTGCCTTTGCTAATCGGTCTAATACGTTACGATAGAACTTAGGATAATTGGCTTTCTCACCCTCAGAACTAACATATAATCCATCCATCGCAAAGTCTAATCCAACAAATGTTTCTACTTCTTTTTGTACAATCTCTTTTTCGTATTCAGTCAAGATGGACACATAGTATTTACCGGTAGGTGTCATGGAGATGGTACATGACTTGATAATATAGTCTTGTGGTATTTCTCTATGCTGTTTGATACGTACCATTTTCAGTTTTGGCAATTTGATATGACCATTAAGCAACATAATATTTCCGTTTACTACATTCGTTGTATAAGACTTTCTGTCTTTTTTACTTTTGAATGTTGGGAAGTCATTTTGACCACTAAAGAAATTTTTATAGGCAGTTTGCAAGTTTAATTGAGCATTTGCCAAAGCTAATGAATCAACTTCTTTTAACCACTCAAATTCTGTTTTATATTTCGCGGGAGTTGGAAGCTTTTGTTTCTTTAGTTGTTTCTTATCATCTTTGTATTTTTCGTACGCTTCTTTTCGTTCCGCTAACATTCTGTTATACACAAAACGTACACAACCGAAGGTTTTACGCATAAGATATGCTTGTTCTTCTGTTGGATACAAACGGAATTTATATGCTTTATTATGCTTTGTCATATCATTTCACCTCACTTTTTACCTTGATTTTCAATATATTTCTTTACTACGTCTATTGGCGAACCACCAGTAGTTAGTAGGCAAAAACTTCTTGACCAAAACATCTCTTTCCAAAGTTTCTTTTTTACTTGTGGAAAGTCTCTTTTAATGAGTCGAGAACTTGCACTTTTATAAGCATTAATAAATTTTGTCATTTCTGTATTTGGATGTGCCTTGAACAAAATATGAACATGGTCTACATCATGATTCCACTCTACTAGTGTTATGTTGTAATTCTCGGATAACCTGAAAAACATATCTTTTGCATATTCTGATATATCATCATTGAATACATTTCTTCTGTATTTTACGACCAGCACAAGATGATAATACAACAAGAACACTGAATGATTATTACTATCTAATTTCATTGATATACCAACCTTTATGATTTATAAGACTGATTATATCAGAGGCAAAATAAAAAGCAAAGCCTTTGGGTTACGCCCTTCACACGCTTGAGGAAGGAGAATTCTTTCAGGGAATTCGTTAAATTTAATATAGATTTACTTTTCTTTTTTTATTTCTTTTAAACATTCAAGAGCCGTTTCGCGGTTCAGATTCAGACACTAATATGGTGTTTATGACTCTGAGTCCGAAACGGCTCTTTTTATATATAATTATTTATTTTTAATGAGATCATGAACATGAACGAATGTGTTTTTGAATTAAACAATATAAAAAAGGAGTGAGAACCGTAAGGTACGAAGAAAGCACGGCTATAGCCGTGCCGTTGCGAAGACAAGTGGATTTGCTAAAGAAACGTGGATATAACAGTTGCTCTCCACGCTAAATATGGAGCGACAGGCGTAGGCTTAAATTGAAGTTTTACAAATACATATGGAGTAGCGGATTGACACCTTATGGTGTGCGGCGCATTTGCCGCGCACCATAAGGTGGATTATGCCCGTTTGAGCGTAAGCGAAAACGGACCGACCGAAGGGCGGGGGAAATATAGGAAGACGGCGAGGATCTTCAAAAGTATCCCTTGTAAGGAAAATTGAAAATGCAATAAAAGAAATTATTTGTATTGGGCAATCAAAATATGAGGTAAAAAAAGAAGGATAGCATACGAGAGGTTTATATTCTTTAAGAAAGGATTCTGAAGCTCCTGAATAGTATCTTGTATTTTGTTTGTATTTATTTCTAGATGAAGAATTTATATTTATTTGATGCCTATTGTTTTCTTTTAGTATTTTAAAGTAATGTTTGATTGCAATTTATTAAAAATACCATGTCCTTAGTGAGTACTCATATGGAAACATCAAAGGGACTTTGTGTACTCACTGAGTCTACATCTAGGAACACAATGGGGACATTTGAAGGGTTTTGTGTCGTCAGTGAGTGGACATCCTGGGAATTTTCGTGTACCCATGTTTAAGCTAGGCTCCGCCTAGTCCCACCCCCTAGTTGGGCCCAAAAACCCCTTATGCTCTTCTCTTTTTTTTGATTCAGAATTTCCAATTTTATAGAGTAGTTCATTTTTAGTCGGAAATTATTATGTTAAAAAACAAAGTGTTAATTAATTTGTATGTTTTTTATTGAATAATTTAAGTAAAGTGAGTATCAAAGAAGAAAAAGAAATTAAAACTACCTATTTCGTAAGTACAAGATCTAATGAATACTGTGCATGAAGAATTAGGATTGATTTAACTTAATTTTATGTGAAGTGTTAAGATAAAGGAGTTATAACTGTTATAACGAATTTGAAATATTGAAAAGGAGGTTATGACTATTATGACACCTATTATTTATGAAAATGTATCCCAGATTGCAAAAAGATTAAAAATATCACCTTCTACGGTTAAAAAATATTACTTACTAATTGAGAGTTATAACTGTTATGCCTTTAAAAGGGACGAACGAGAACGAATTATTTTTAATGATTATGATGTTAGGTTATTACAAAGATTAGTAGAGTTAAAAAATATGCCACAAGTTACATTGGAAGATGCTTGCAAATTACTTTTAAAAGAAGAAGGATTAACAGTTAATAATAAAAATATGACTGTTATAACTCCTGGATCTGATGATTTAAAAGAAGTATTGAGAGAATTAAAAGATACAGTAGAGTTACAACAAAAACAATTACAGAATCAAAATGAGCAAATAGCTAAACTAACAAACGTATTGGAATCTCAACAAAAGCTATTGACTCATTCTAATAATATAGAAAAACAACAGGTTACTGATCGGGATAAAGCGGTTATGACTGTTATGCGAGAACTTCAAGAAGTAAAACAGATGGTTGCAGCAAGTAATGAAAAGAAATGGTATCAATTTTGGAAGTGATTTGCTGAGTCCTGGTGTTTATGCCGCGAAAGTTCCTTGACGATGACGGTTCGGAGGCTCGTGGTCAAGGGAACCGTGGAATAAAAAACGAGGACGGACCCCAGGACAGGGCAAAAACGAAGGTCTTCGCCAAGATTCGTGGTTCTACTGTTAGAAAAAGGAGAATAAGAATATAGCATACATACAATAAGGGAATGCAGTATAGATCAGTCTACAAGCATTCCCTTGCTATAGTGATGGTAATAATATTTTGATGCTGTTGCTATTATATATGTCATATTTATTAGGAATAAAAAGATTAATATATCTAGTGTTAAAAAAACATATAATATTATTTTCATCTTTTTGGGGTACCGCCACATCGCTATCAAGCTAAGGTTTTATTATACCCCCAGAACGAAATTTTTAGGCTTTCTTGTAACGAAAAAGCTTATTTATCGTTTTTGAGGTGACCTGTTTTCTTAGGTTGATGACAATGGTCACTCCCCAAAATAATCGAAAAAAATGACCATTCCACTTAAACAAACTTGAAAATTACCCAAAAAAAGAGTTTAATAAAGATAAGTTTGAATAAACTATCAATTAACTTTTTAGTTGATTAATACATTGGAAAAGAAGGAATAATAATGATGTTTTTTATGTTAATTATTAATGTGGGTTTTATATTTTTTATTCATTATATAACGAAATCGGTATTTAAGTATGGAGTAAACCATCCAAATTCAAACAAGCGCTATTTAAACCTTTTACAATTCATTAAATTTGCTCCATTAATTGCATTACTTGTATTATTCGTACTGGTTTTAACAACTCTGCATACAAAAGCAGGTATTCGGCTATCTCATGCCTGGTATGCTGCACAATTTTGGGCTTATTATACGTTCTTGTTTTGCAGTTATATGATAACTAAGAAAAAATTTTTTCTGTTTCCGATGATTATATCTTTATTAATAGCCATTTATAACACTCCATTCTTTCACTTTGAAAACCTATTTATAGGACATTATGTAGTTGTTGCTGATATTTTCGGAACTTTAATGTTTATAAATTTATGGATAGCAATATCAAAAATTTTAGTGAAAATGAAAAATAAGTAATTACTTTTGGTTCCTGTAATTGACTTAACAGAAACGCCATATACCTATCAATCTGAGATTTTGAAGTATCCCCTAAAATGAAAAAATACGCTATTCTTTCTGTAGAATCATAGGAAAGGATGGCGTTTTTTATGTCTGTTTCTGTGTCTGACGAATTACAACTATTTGCTCAAGAAATTCAAAGCTTTTTATCCCCTAATATTTTTCGAAATCTGGCTAGAGATGTTGGCTTTGTGCAACGAACTAGTAAGTACCAAGCAAAAGATTTAGTCGCTTTATGTGTATGGTTGAGCCAAAATGTAGCTATGGCCTCTTTAACTCAGTTATCTAGCTGTTTAGAAGCATCAACAGAAGTACTCATCAGTCCTGAGGGACTGAATCAACGGTTTAATAAGGCGGCCGTCCAACTTTTACAACACCTACTAGCCGAACTACTAAGCAAAAAATTGGCCGCATCTATGCCGATTTCTTCTCCATACACTTCTGTTTTTAAGCGTATTCGTATTTTAGATTCAACTGCATTTCAACTCCCGGATGTATTTTCATCGGTTTATCCAGGTGCAGGAGGATGCAGCCATACGGCTGGGATAAAAATTCAACTTGAGTATGATTTGTTAAGTGGACAGTTCCTACATATTCATACAGGTCCAGGTAAACAACATGATCGTACTTACGGCTCTCTGTGTGCCCCAACTGTGACAGCGAATGATTTATGTATCCGAGATTTAGGTTATTTTCATTTAAAAGACCTTCAATATATACAAGATAAAGAGGCCTACTATATCTCTCGTATCAAGTCGAATACACGTATTTATCAAAAAAATCCTAACCCTGATTATTTTCAAGACGGAAGAATTAAGAAAGGTACAGAGTATATACAGATAGATATGGAGACGTTAATGATCTCCCTTCAACCAGGACAAACATGTGAAATAGCTGATGCTTATGTAGGAATGATTGATAAAGTGCCAGCTCGTGTAATTGTTCACCGATTAACAAAACAACAGCAACAAAAACGATTACAAGATCAAGCTGTAAGAGAGAAAAAGAAAGGAATGAAGTATTCCCCTCGTAGTAAACGTCTCAGTGGTATCAATGTATATATGACAAACACCCCTACAGATATTGTCCCGATGGAACAAGTACATGATTGGTACTCTTTACGTTGGCAAATCGAGATTATATTTAAAACATGGAAATCATTCTTTCATATTCATCATTGTAAAAAAATAAAACGAGAACGATTGGAATGCCATTTGTATGGGCAACTGATTGCCATTCTACTCTGTTCTTCTACCATGTTTCAAATGCGGCAATTACTTCTTATGAAAAAGAAACGAGAACTGAGTGAATATAAGGCCATATATATGATTAAAGATTACTTTCTTCTTCTTTTCCAAGCTATACAGAATGACACCCAAGAGCTATCAAAGATTCTAATTCGCTTGTTCAACATCTTACAGCAAAACGGGAGAAAATCTCATCGATATGAGAAGAAAACAGTCTTTGATATATTAGGTGACGTTTACAATTGCACCTTGTCTGATAATCAAGCGGCTTAATTCAAAAAAATGAAACCCGCTAGGGTTTATTCCGTATGCAAATCTTTAAATTTCCTACACGTAGCCTTTAGAAAAAAGAAGCAACCTCTACTATGATTGACGTTGTATGAGCTTAGCTTGATAGCGATGGGGTACCGCCAGCATTTCGGAAAAAATCCAAGCTAAGAGCATGCAAGATTTTATACAGTTTTTCGGCTAATCCGGCAACAAAAGAGAAATCTAAAACCGCGCCAGGATAGGAATGTATAAAAAATGAATAGAGTCATAGAAGAAGAAAAAGGCGGATTCCTTGTGAAAGTAGGGATTTGCCTTTTTCTTTCTACCGATAATGAGACGTTATGTTAACCGAGCATGTATAGGATATACAAACAAATACCCCCAACAAATTACCTCTTCCGAATGGTATAATTAGGAAAATGGAGGTGCATGTAGCATGGTAAAGAAAACAGGTTGGACCTATCTCATTGGTTTATTATCATTAGGAATCCTCGCAATAATCGTGGCAAATACTGCTAAGTTGATTCCGAATCATGTTGTTTCCTCGAAAATCTTTATTGTTGCAATTATCATTGGATTCGGAGCCAATTTAACGGGGCTTTACTTACTTAAAAAAAACAAATTGTAAGAACCGATACCCCCTTTCTCCAAACGAGAGGGATTTGCTGTGTAATGGAAGGGGATTCGATTATGGTGAGAATAAATGCTTGGAATATTGCTCCATTTATTATGGCAATTATTGGATTTATATTCAGCCTAAAATTTCAAGATATGGCGTATTGGGAGCGAAATGAAACAAGAGTAGTAGGTACATTCAGTATCGCATGGTTTTGGATTGGAGTAGGCTTAACATATGCCTGTACCATTACATCAATTATTCTTGTATTCTTACAGACCAAAAATATACAGCGGGGTACAATGAGTAATGTTTTGAGGTCTATTAATTTACTCATAGTCACTATAACGCTGATTTGGACAACATTTGTTGTCATAGCAGGGTCTTCTTGTAGAGTGATAATAAAGTAGTTTAATTTACAATAAAGTCCTTTAAGAAATAATAAAGTTGTTTAATTCCCTATAGAGCTAACGGAGCAGTCTAGTTTAATAAGTTGGGAAGTAATGCTTAACTACTTGATAAAGCATGAGCTAATGAAGTACCGGAAAAATAACTGTACCACGAAATAGTGCCATAATTGGGGCTTAGAAACAAGTCGATAAATTAGAATTTGTAATGGAGATTATTTATATTTTGTGCGGAGCGCAACTTTGAATTGGCAGAAAGCAAACATTAGGTGATAAAAGTCAAAGCGTCCATCCGTTAAAATTTAATGTATACATTTAAAATGTGAGGTGAAGAAATCATGACAGACAAAAAAATCACAGTACAATTTACGATGCTGACATTTTGCATAGCCTATCTTGTGTCAGGTGCTTTGATTGCTCTTGGGCAATTCGGATATTCGGTTCACAATTGGGTTCACTCGTTACAGCAATTCGGGATGAATATCCCCTTTGCAATCTATATTTTGTCGCCCGCTATTGCTTCATATATCGTTCTGAAGAAAAATAACAAAATAGCCGGTTTCAAGGAATGGTTGAGAACTGTTTTTTATGCCAAAAATAGCATATCTCTCTATTTGTTCGTTGTTGCAGGACTTGCACTGTATTTTTTGATACATGTTGCAGTTTCAGGCCACACGGAAATGGTGCTTCCATTTTATACGTTCTTCCTTTCCCTGCTTGGTAATCTTATTATCGGTGGCTTGGAGGAAGCTGGCTGGATGTACATATTGCAGCCTGAACTTGACAAAAAATACGGTTTTGTCTTGTCTTCTGTTTTTGTTGGAATCATTTGGATTTTATGGCATATCCCTCTCTTCTTCATTCCGGGGACGAATCACGGAGAGGGACTCATTAACTTTTGGATGTTTGCAGTTCAACTCATTGCGTTTCGGTTTTTCAACGGGGCAATCTACAAAATATCAGGAAAAGGCCGTGTGTTTATGTGCGTATTATTCCACACCATGTTCAATGCGGCATCCCCCATCTTCGGCACCATGACTATGACTTGGGCAGGAACCATTGCCGCAAATGCTGTGATTGTTCTTGTTTCAATTGTAACCGTTGTGATATACGACAAAAAGAACAGGCGAATAGTATAAGCATAATCCGTGTTCGCCAAATTCCAGTTTGTTGAATAGCCGTTTATATAAACGAAACGTCTTTGCAGGAGTGGCGAAGCCACGACTACATGAACAGCCCCCATTATCTAACAGGGGCGCAAATTAACCTATAATTCCCCTTTCTGAAAGAAATGTGATTAACATCAATGTGTAAGATTGTGAAATGTTGTACTTAAAGTAACAGGTGCTTTAGTTGAAAAAAATTAAACAACTTTATTATCATTTTAAGTAACAATATTCTTTTAGATCAATTCAGTTTTAAACAACTTTTTTAAAGCCTTATTACATTTGATATGTAGTAAGGCTCTTGCTTTATTATAGCGAATTAAACAACTTTATTATCACTCTACACTTCTGGAATGTAAAAACAACTTCCGGTAACGAAAATTATGTAAATAAGCTGTCCATATGGGCAGCTTATTGTATGTTTTTGCTTAGCATGGTTTATTTTTTAAATTTGAAATGTATCTAAGATATTATCTTTCTCTTCTTTATTGATACCAATATATTTAAGTGTAATTTGTGGTGTACTGTGATTGAGTATGTCTTGCAACATAGCGACATCTTTTGTTTGTTTATAGAACCAATAGCCGAAGGTTTTACGCATGGTGTGGGTTCCGATGGATTCTACACCGGCAAAATCTCCGGCTTTTTGCAATTGTCGATAAGCTTGAATTTTACTAATTGGTTGATTTCCTTTTCGAGAAGGAAATAACCAGGTGTTTTCTAAGGTTTCGGCATAGGAATGGACCTCATCAAAAATAGAAGTAAGATTAATCATGCGTTCTTTCTTGGTTTTTCCTTCTTTGATCATAAATTCTTTTCTCTTTTTCCGTTTTAACTTTACTATGGTTTTTGTTTGAATTTGGAGTAGATCGCTGACACGTAATCCTGTATTGCTTCCAATTAGAAAGAGAATATAGTCTCTTTCAGAACAATGACGTTTAAGAGCCCATTTCATATCTTCGATCTGTTCTTTACTACGGATAGGTTGGACATCAATGAGATGTGGTTTTTTGTTCATGGGTTTTAACCTCTTTATTTATAGAATTTTGAATGTATACTTTTATTATGTATTTTGAGGATATCAGGGGAATTGGTGAGAAGTCAATGTTTAAGGGAAAATGAATGTAAACTAATATCTAAAAGTTTACATTGGAATCAAGAATGTATTCCTTGTTTTTCTGTTTCTTATTAATATTTAAAATAATACAGGAATATCGTGAAAAAAATTACAGCAGCAAGTGAGAAGATAAAAGTCGTGGTGAAGGTTCTGGTGAGTATTGACAAATAATTTACGTGAAAGTAGAAATGTATACTTTTCTACTTCTGATAATAGGGATGTTCCTATATTAAAGAGCCGTTAAAGGTTTAGTCCTTTAACGGCTCTTTGTTTTATTTCTTATCCAACATCTCATAAAGGTGCTTGTACATTCCTTTATAACCTTCAGACTGTCGAGTTGTTAGTTTCGTATTTACATAGCTTTCGAGAAGCATATCGATAATGCTATTAATCGATGTTTTCTCCAGGCTTTCTTGTTCTTTAATAAACGGTTTAAGGGTGTTTAGTTTTAATAAAACTGCAGGTGAAATTTTAGCTGTTTTAGATGGAACTAAACGTCGATCCGGTTTTTCAGGAAGATTCATTTTACCTTTATTAATAATAGGGGTCATAACCTTTTTCTTAACAGGCTCATTATTACGACCGAAATCGTTTGTTCCTTTTATCTTCACACCTTTGTCATGCAAAGTGTTCTTGCCATTAGGTTTCGAGATTATAGGTGAAAATGGTGTATTAGACATTATGAACCTCCTTCTTATGCATTAATAGTAGCAAAATAGTTTTCATGTTCATTAAGCTCGCTAAGTACATCAATGAATAGTTGATGAGCCTTTTCATCCCACATATCAATTGTACCGCTAACGTTAATTGTTTTATGGATGCCTTCAATATCATACACCTTTAGACGTTCTTGATATTTAACAATTGTATCTAGGACGTTTCCACCATACATTTCTTGTGCTTGTTGTAAGACTTTGTTATCCACGCGTTTACCTTGTTGTAACATCATTGGGATAATACCTAGAACTTGTAAATCAGCATCGTATGTTTCTGCTAAGAATTGCATATATGCGATGTATGTTTGAGCGCCTTCTAAAGACAATTCTTGTGTTTGTAGAACAATGATACAATAATCAGCTGCCATCATAGCGTTATCCGAGTAATCACTGATTGTTGGTGGTACATCAATGTAGATACGATCATAGCTACCTTTTAAGGGTTCTAACATTTTTTTTAAACATGTAATTTGTGCAAGTTCATCTTCAGGGAACAGATCGAATAATACTTTTGATAGTTTCCTGAATGAAGTATTAGATGGAACAATGTCCAAATTCTCAATTACTGGGATAATCTCATTTTCTAAATTTTGATTTAGAAATGCATTTGTAATAGACTTGTCTATTTGTTCAATGTCACCTGTTTTTGCAAGAACTCTTGTTGCATTACCTTGAGGATCCATATCTACTAAAAGACATTTTTCATTAAATACAGTAGCTGCTTCATAAGCTAACATTGTTGCTGTTTTAGTTTTTCCAACTCCACCCTTGAAGTTACCAATCACATATGTAGTTGCTTGTCTAGTCATTTTCGACATTCCCCCCTAAAACTCCGAATAAGTATACCTTTGAGTAAAATGTAACATCTACATACAATATTCGCAACAGCATACCATGGAAAAACATATATTTTTTAAATTAATTTAACGCAAAAGTAGAAAAGTATACTTGCTCGTAAGATTTTTTTGTATACTTTTCTACTTTCGCGTAGTTTATAAAGTAGATGAGTTTTAAGTAGAAATGTATACTTTTCTACTTTCGCGTAGTTGTTGTTAAGTTACTCTAATTGTTGATAATTAAGGGTTATTGGAAATTTTTTAAAGAGAAGAAAAGTATAAATATGAGGATTAAAGTATACATTTCTACTTTCGCGTAAGTTGTAGATGATATACCGGATTTTAAATTTAGGTAGAAATGTAGAAAATTCCACTTTTACGTAGTTCTACATTTCTACTTTTGCGTAGTTTTTTGTTGTCATTTCTGTATTTACAAACAAAAAAACTTGCTGTAATGTAAGAATTAGCAAGTTTTTCAACAAAAAGTGATTTAATTCGATACTATACATAAAGAGCTTTTGAGGTAAATAAATGATAAAAAATAAATAAAAAATAAATAAAAAAAGAACGGCTGTCTAATTGAGATTTCTCAGGTCCCAATCTGACAGAAAAAGTAGAGTTACTGACAATAACTTTACTCCCCGGCGAATACACGTTGCTATCAACAACTTGTATTCCATTTACACACTGCACAACCAGTATGTAAAATTCTCCGTCCGTTCTAGTTAACTATGTTATTAGAGATATAAAAATATCTGTATTTAGTATAGTTAATTAGAGCTAGATTGTAAAGGTAGAAATCCGTATTTAAGTTTGTTTGAATACGGGGAAAAATCTGTTTTTTATCTACTTTTCAGAGAATTTTCGAGGTGAGCAGTGTTATAACTGCTCACCTTTTTTATTGTCAAAAATCTAGTGGAAAGGAGATTTAACATGGATAAAGCGCAACAAGCAATCGAATTGATTTTACATGAGGGGTTACGAAAATATAAATATAAAAACTCAAGAGCTAGCATATCCATGTTAGATTCTCAGGATACTAGTATCAAAATGGATGACAGATTTGTATTTATTACACGTACAAAAGAAGATTTAACGAACTCATATGGTACAAAGGGAGTTGTATTGACTTCTCAAGAAACAGTACTGGACCATATTGGACAAGCTACACATTGGACTCCGAATGTTTTTAGAGTGGGAACGTACATAGATAGAAACAGAAAAATCATTAAAGGGCATGAAGAACGAAATCTAAAACAAATTAATTGTTTTACTGTTGATATTGATACAAAAGACCTTACTCCAGGGGAAATCGTACTTGCAGCAATGGACAAGCAGCTAGGAATGCCTACAGTTATTGTTGAAAGTGTGAAGGGATACCAGGCTTATTTTGTGTTGGATAATCCATTATTTATTTCGAATAAGAACGATTTTCGTGGATTACGTAGTGCAAAAAGAATCAGTGAGAACATCAGAAAAGCTCTAAGCGAGCTTTTACCTGGTGTTGATTTGACATGTAATGATTTCGGATTCTTCCGTATGCCAAACGAAGATAACATTGTATGGTTTGATGCAAACAGTACATGTAATTTATCTCATTTAATTGAATGGTCTAAAGATCAAGATACCGGCCATCGTAGAAGTTTATTTACAGTTATTTCGAATAAGCAAATTAAAACTACGCAAATTACTGAAGGATGGGTGCAAAAGGTATTAGCATGCACACATATCAGAGGTCAAAAAGGTGTATTTGGACGTGATAACGCTGTATTTACGCTCGCGTTGGCATGCTATTCTTCAGGAATGACTCAAGACGAGGCATATAATTTACTGGATGAATTTAATACAAACCTAAAAAGCCCTTTGAAAAGTTCAAGTATTCAAAAGGCTATTCGTAGTGCTTTTTCAGGTAAATATAAAGGCGCAAATAAAGAGTACATCAATCAAATTTTAGAAATTTGGTCAGATAGAAAGGTAACATTTTCAAGTCTAGTACCATCACAGTATTGGTATAAACATAAGAAAGCACGCAAGGATCGTGTGCGTAGTCATTGGTATGAGTGGGAACACGATATCATTGACTTCTTAAACGTGCAAAAAAATACCGAAAAAGGATTCGTATATTTTACTCAAAAAGAAATATGTGAAGCGTTGCAAATTCCAAGAAGTACGTTAAATAACGTGCTAAAGAAATCAAAACAAATATATATTCATGTGATCGGTAAAGGTAGTCAACGACAAACAGGACTGTCTACTTTGTTGCTGCTTTTTAATAATGCTATTGGTCGTACAACTGAACAAAAAGAGTTGTACTTGGAGTTTATTCAATCAATCGTCCCAGGAACTGCAGAGCGATTATATGGTCTACTCCAAAGGGATAACAGTGATTCTATCACACTAAATACGGGCTAATTTGGTACTTTGTCCACTCTGCCAATACATATTTCTATTATACTTGTTGGGTTTTGTTCTATTGGTTTTCTCTATGTACTACAGTACGTGAAATTATTTGTTGCTCTTTTATTTTGTTCGGAGGATACTTAGATTTTATTTTTATGATTTATTGTTTGTTATTTGAAAGGTGTATTAGTACTGTTGAGTGTTTCTTAGTTTTTTTGAATTCTCTATTTTCATTAGGTACTGTCCTATCTCCTACAGTAAGTCCTGTTTGAATTAATGGAATTTTTTTGTAGCTTTTTTTTAGATGGTTTTTTAGAAATTGATAACAATAGAAGTGTATGTTCTATTAAATTGTTTGTAATAGGGAAAAAAATTGGATGCTCTCAAATATACAGTGAGGTGCTAGAGGAAGTATCTTCATGTATATTGTGGTTGAAACCGCAAATGAAAATAATTTAAGTTCTGATCATTATCTTCGTTATTTGTTAGAAACATTTTTCAACATCGATTTAAAGAATAAAGAGGAAATTGATACATTCTTGTTGGGGTCGATAGATTTAATGTCTAGATGCAACGTGCTGAAAAAAAGTGAAATAAACAAAAATAACTCCAAAATCAATTTCTATTGTATATTTTGGAGTTATTTTACGTTTCTAATTTTTATTCTTTTTTCGGAAGAACAATGCCTTTATACAATTGAACTGTAATGAAGTAGTAAATTGAGTAAATGCCTATGAAAATTACAATTGGAAGCCAAATACGGAAATACGGATTGATTAGGATGAACGAGAAGATGTTCATACCAACTAGTACGTGTGCAATTCCGACAATCGCTGGGAATAGGAATACTAAGAATAATTCTTTATAAATTGATTTTGTTAATAATTCACGGCGCACACCGATTTTACGAAGCATTTGATAACGCGTAATATCGTTTGATGCACCAGATAGAATTTTAAACATTAAACAGCTTGCCATCATTGCTAAGAAAGCAATGCCTAAGAAGAAGCCCATAAATACTGTCCCGCTTGAAATGCCGTAAAAACCAGTATATATTGCGTATTTACTTGGTATATCATCAATTTTTATATTTTTATATTTGATTAACTGTAACTCGTCAATTTTTTTCCATTCTTTTGTGTATGTTAAGAAATCATCTGTTTTTCCAATGAATACAGTACCTTCTGTATCTTTCAAGCTATCATACATTTTTTGATCGACAATTTTAATTGTTTGATCGGGATGCACATAAGAGGGCTCCAGCGTTCCGAAGGCATCCTTCCACTCTGCCGAAATTAAATTGTCGGTATTTTCAGAAATCTCTCTTGTTGGTAGTTTTTCAGAAACTCTTTTTTTCACTTTAGTAGGATCTTTTACTCCTTCTTTAATATATTTAACATCCTTTACGAAAGGACGATTTTTCTCTAAATCTTCTTTTACATAATAAACGTATTTATCATCTGTTTTATAGCGATATTCGCTTTTCTCTTTAAACGTAATATCATCTAAGGTTTTCTTTTCTTCAGTCGTCGGATTATGAATCGTAACATCATAAATCGCAAGAGCATCTACATTCATCATAACGTTATTTTTAAATGCCATACCACCTGAGATTGCCCCCGCTCCAAGTGCAACTAACATCGTTACTGTCGCTAGTACTTTTGTTAAGCTGTTAATACGGAAGTTTAACTGAGCAAATGTAAAAGCATTAAGTCCTTTTTCAGTTCGTTTTTTATTACTTTTCATCTTTTTAATAATAAGAGGTAGGAACGTTCCAAATAACATGTAAGTTCCAGACGTTACAGTAATTAAAGCGATAAAAATCCCAGCTAGCTTTAACTTATCCATGTAAATCATAGAAGCATAGCCAATTGCCAATAAAATAATCCCCAATACTGCAAAGATAACAGTCTTCGCACCTTTTACAGAAACACGATCTGTTTTTGAATCTGCATGTACAAGTTGTAGGACTGTAATATGTGATAATTTGATACTATTCATAATTGCTGATAATACAAATAGCACAAAGAAGAAAACACAAGTTACAATCATGGATGAAACATAAAACGCTTCATAACCATCTGCAGTAAAATCCAGTTGCTGCATAAGTAGTTTACCAATTACTTGTGCAAGCCCTACACCTACTGCAATCCCGATTACAAGGGAAGCCGCACCTAATACAATTGTTTCGATGAACATAAGGAATGTAACCTTATGTTTTTTGGCCCCTAACATCATATACATACCTAATTCTTTTTGACGAAGCGATAATAAGAATGAGTTTGCATATAGAATATAGAAGAATGTAATAATTGCTAATAAGATTGAACCAGCTTGGAATACTATTCCAATTTCACTAATAATAGAGTTTGCTTTAAGAAAAGCTTCGTTTAACGCTAATGTTTGGAACATATAAAAAATTGAAATGGACATGACAAGACCAACAAGTAAGACGATATAGTCCTTTAGCTTACTTTTTAGTCCTGACATAGAAAGTTTAAATAACATGCCTGAACCTTCTTTCTTATGCTTTTTGTGTACCTAAGTCTGCAAGTACATCTAAAATCTCTTTATAAAACACTTCACGTGCACCAGTGCGGTGAATTTCTTTGTATAACGCTCCGTCTTGAATGAATAAAATACGCTGACAGTAACTTGCACTATATGGATCATGTGTAACCATCATGATTGATACACCTTGTTCTTCATTTAAGTTTGTCATCGCATCTAAAAGACTTGTGGCATTTTTAGAATCAAGCGCTCCTGTTGGCTCGTCTCCTAAAATGATAGCTGGTTCATGCACAAGCGCACGCGCTGCTGCTGAACGTTGCTTCTGTCCACCAGATACTTCCGATGGATATTTTTGAAGTATAGCTGAAATTCCTAACATATCCGCTACTTTCTCTACTTTCGGTCCAATCTTACGTGATGGAACACCTTGAAGCGAAAGTGGAAGTGCAATGTTTTCATAGATAGATAAGTTCTCTAATAAGTTAAAGTCTTGGAAAATGAACCCTAATTTTTTCGAACGGAAATCAGAAAGTTCACCCTGTTTCATTTTTGTAATATCCGTGCCGGCAATTTCAACAGCACCGCCTGTTGCTTTATCTAATGTTGAAATTACATTTAGTAACGTTGTTTTCCCTGAACCAGATGGTCCCATAATTCCAACAAATTCCCCCTCTTGAATCGAGAACGACACACCTTTTAATGCGTGTGATTGGTTTTCGCCTTTTTTACCGTATACTTTTTGGATGTTTTTAACGACTACAACTGGTTTATTCATATATATCCTCCTATACTCTCTTTCTTTTCCTATTCTGTTTTTTGACATAATCTGCTGTAGATTAACCTTACATTTGCCTAGCATCTTTGTAATGTAAACGAACTCGCTCGATATATTATTTTAAAGTAGCTCAAAAGACGATATTAAAGATATGTAATTTTTCCAACATTCGCATTTGAATCTGGATCAAAAAATGTTGTAGATACACCTCTTATCGTTACACTAAATGGTATCCTCACTTCCAATATCAATAATAATATTTCTATGACATTTCAAGCAGGTGATCGTATTTCATTAAAAGTAACTACAGGAAGCTCTAATGCTACAACAGATACTGTAGTACAAGTTGATATTTTTTTAATGTTCTATAGTATCTAAATAAGCGAGAAATTGTACGCTATATAAAACAGTAAAATAAATATCCGGTCCCTTAGCGTACAAGGAACCGGATGTTTTGTGTCTAAATTGTGTCCGAATGTACAATTTTCTTTTTTGATATGGTGACCTCTATTAGTTTACCTTTTGACTATAAAAGCAGTTTAATTGTTATATTTTCAGTTACATAATCACAAGTGATAGAGATATCTTTAAACTTACGGTAAATCTAAACTTAATACGGAAGGAATATCCGGGTTATTTAAACGCAGCAATTCAAAACCTATACCTGAAATTCCAATCATGAATCCTAAGATATTTACATCGCCGTGTTGATCTAAATTCCACTGTCCATTCTTTTCTTTCTGTTTCAATACATGTTTTCCGATTTCTCTTGAGATTTCTATATACTCATTATTTTTTGTTACTTGAGCATAAGTTAAAAGAAAATCAAGATTTCCAAAGTCACCATGGCATAAGGTATTACTAGTACCAAATCCTTTAGTCATAAGTACATTAATACATTTTTGCAAATCACCGTTAATATTAGTATTCTCAATAATTTGGGACATCATTAATCTACTTATGCCTATTCCACCGGCCCCATGACACCAAAATGCTGGCGCGTCAAAACTTTCATTTTCTCTTAAATCTAACCAATTATCTTGATTATCATTTACTTTGCTATTTTCATAATCTAATATTGCCAATATATCATTTAGTAAGTGATTCTGATCCATTTTATAAGCATATTCTAGTAATGGCCAAGCATATCCAGAAGCACCATGTGCTAATCCAGTGAGCAAAGTATTAGTCTTTATTTGGTTAGAAGCCTGATTTAATAATTTTTGAGCTATTAAATCGCAAATAGGTTTTAATTCAGTAAAATTAAACTCCTCATATAGTCGGACTAATACAAGAAGGGAACCACTTAATCCACCTACAAAATCATATGTGGTCTCATGTTCAATTAATAGCGAATCAATTTTATTGATATATTCTCTAGATTGATTAATGAGTTTTTGATCGCCCAAAATTTTCCCTAAATAAGCGTATACGTATGAAAGTGAACTATACCCTGAAAATGCTGAAGTCGATTGTAATTTTGTATGAATTAACTTATTTTCAATATAATTCAATCCAGCAACAGCATATTTTTTATATTTTTCATCGTTAGTTTCTTTTGCTAGTACCCCAAGGAATAGTACTATTCCTAAGCTACCGTTATATAAATCAATGCTTATAGGGGATAATTTAAATTGTTCATTATTATCTAAGTTAAGCCCAAACCACAATGCATCTTTGAAATTATCACCTACAATAGCACGATTCACTATTTCATCGCCTATTTTTTTCGCTTCATTCAGAAATTGATCTTTGTGATATTTTTGGGTATCTAAAAGACCCTTTTCGACCTCTTTATAGCCGTACGGAGTGTATTCTTTTTGTTCGTTTGTAGCAATCGCGCCCAGTGATTGCTTTATAAATTCTACTTGTTGATCATGATCTATGTCACTTAATTTATTTAGCTTTTCTTTTATTACATCTATCGAAGTTTTATCGAAAAAGCCTTTAATTTCAATTTTATCTGAACTAAATAAACTCGTTGAACCAACTTTGAAAGTAAAGTAGGGTATATCAGTTCTTAAAAGGTCTTGTATTTCATACTTTGCAATTCGGCTGAATTTCGGTTGATGGTTAATACCATGCCATAGATAATAAAATAAGCCTTCTCTATCAATTCCATTTTTTAAGTAATTAGGATGAATACTTGCCGATACAAATCTTGCATATGCCTCAGTTGCTCTGAAAACTTGTCTTGCAAAAGTGTTTTTAAATGCGTATAAAGGCCCATTATCTAATGTGAATTCTTGTTTATTATTTAATATTAATTTATACATATCCGTGAACCCATTAATAATTTCTTGAATATAATCACTAGCATTTGTTTTCTTTTGTTTAATGCGTGGGATATTATTGAATTCTTTTAATTTAACTTTTTGTTTAACCATTTTAATTTGATCACTATATACATTATCCAATGCATTTACTGCAGAAGGCTCTACTTCTAGTTCACCACTTATTCCTAAACCGCTTAGATCATAATCAATAAGAGGATCATCACTGAATTTTACAGGCAGCATTAACGATTGAAAAACAGAATCTTTAATGTCTAAGGATAATTTTAAAAAAGCACTTTTATTATCTGTTAGTTCATTATTGAATTCAATTGAATTACTAAATAGTGTTTCTAGGTCTATAAATATAGGATACTCACCATCAGCAATAATATTTTCATGGTGGAAATCTGTAGAATTTAGTATATAAAATAAAGCTATATATCCACCTTGTCTATAATAGAAGTTTTCAACTTCCTGCGAGGTATTACATCCACTCCCTGTAATAAACTCCTGATATCCATATTCATCTCTACTTAATACTGTTAAATTTTTTAATGGTTTTTTAAATCCTTTTTTATTAATCCAAATTAATAATTCATTAAATAGCTCATCTGTTTTTAACGAGCGAGGTTTATATACTAATTTGCCTTTATTATTAAAGTTTAGCATAGCTACAGTTCTTCCATTTTGGTGAGTGTCACCCGCGCCCAAGTCAATTGATGTTAAAGTGCTGAAATCTCCACCAAAAATCTCAACTAGTTGATCTCGATCTTCCGCATAATGATAGACTATCTCAAACATTGCATCTACAGTACTATGCACAGTTTCTACCATTAGTCTTACCATCACAGGATAAGAATTAAATAGGTTCTGGATATACTCCTTATCTTGAAGAAATTCATTAATAAAGCTATCATATCTTTCCTTTTCAGTCTCACCACTTAGTAAATCACCAGTTCTCGCCATATTAATCTCTGTTATTAATACTTTTAATCCAATTTGGCCAATTCTATCAGCTACAGTTAATAGAATACTTTTTGTAATGTTTTCTATATTAATAGAGCACATTTTTTCTTCATGTACACCTTTAAATTTATTTGATATTACTTCCAAACTATAGTTAAAGAATGGAACATAAAATGCGAAAAATGGAATGTTTTCAAATCCATCTAAGTATTCAATATCTTTATTGTAATAGGTATCATTATTTATTAATCTATTGACAATAGCGATCCATTCTAAAGAAGTAGTTAACTCAGGATTCTCTTTGTTTGATAAAACAGTTTTGAAATATTCTAACTCCATATTGTTTTCCTGAATTAGAGTATCAATAGCTGATTCATTTAATCCTGTCTTACTTAACCATTTCTGATATCGCTCTTCATCAAATGTATTTTTTTTATTTTTTCTTTCTAATAAATATGTGCCATGTTGTAACGTCATATAGCATTCTCCTTCAGCGTATTTTTCTAACATGTTTCAGCAATAAAACAAATATCCATTAAAACTTATGCCAATGTACTAATATAAATAAACGAGTAAACTGAAGTGATAGATTCTTTAAGAGTTTATAAATATAACGTTGCTTATCGTATTTATAAAATTTTTTCTAACATCAGGGTAACTCTCTTTTAACTAATCGAATTTCTATATCTATAATGTATGTTTTAATTTATGTTAATAACAATTAGTAAAATTTAATTAAAAAAATTGTGAATTTTTCATGGTTTTTTATGTATTGTTTTACATGTTTGGGTATTTGAGAAAATTTTTACAACATATAAGGTCTTGTAAGTAATCATCGTTTTTAGACAGAGGGCTTTTATCTCAAAAGTTTGAAGGTATAAAAGATGCATTTTTTTAAGCGTGATTATTATTAAATTGGTATAATATAGAAATGCAAGAGGGGGAAAGGGAAAGCCAATAGTATAAAATAATTGTTAAACATTTCAGTTGCATTGAAACAAGTATTGATAAATAAAGTAATTAGTTACAGTTGTATTGTATTAAACTTATTTTTCATATTTGGATTGATATGTATAGGGGAATATACAATATTATTCCCCTGTTTAGCATCAAATAATGTATCTAGTGTGGTAATTCATACATATAATATTACTCAAAAATAATTCAATTAAGTTATTAGAAGAAGGGATTGGAAATATGAATATTGGCGAACGTATTCGACAAATCCGTATACATAAAGAATTTACGCAAGGGGAATTAGTATCAGAAATATGCTCTATAACGTATTTAAGCAGAATTGAAAATGGACAAATCAAACCTTCAGCTTCCTTTTTAGAAAAGGTCGCTGAAAAGTTAGATATTGATTACAATTTTCTTGTAGATGCAGATTATCAGGACATGGAACCTATGCTACTTGGAATATGTAATAAGTATAAAAAAGATAAAATCATAAGTGAAAAAGACTTATCTTCTTTAGAACTGTATGTTCGTGATATAGACTCTATTCTTTTATTATTAAAGGCTTATGGTGTTTTAATATACTATCATTCCCGAAATAATAATTTTTCACATGTAGAACCAATTGTAAATCAGGCTTCGCAAGTCATTCCAAATCAAATAGATTCTCAATACAACGAAGATTTAATATATTATTTAATGGCTCGGGGCCATTATTTTTATAGGAAACAGGACTATATGGCTGCACATGAAATTTATGTAAAGGTAGAGAGTTTACTTGGTCTGGAAGAAACCATACAACACGCTAATATATATTATAATCTGTGTCATGTAAATAAAGAGCTGTATAAAGATAAAAGTATTAGTCGTTTGTATGCACGGAAAGCTTACAAAATATTTTTGAAATTCAATGTAAAAAATAGAGTAATAGATACTTTGTTAATGCTTACGATACTGTATGATTTAGATGCATTATATGACAAAGCCCTCGAATGCTTACAGCAAGCAGAAAGCGGATTGGAAGATAATAATAATTCCATGTATTCACCTATAATCGCGTATAATTACGGGAAAATTTATCAAGGTTTAAAAGACTATACTAATGCTATTAAGTACTATGAAGAATGTTTGCAATTAAGTGAGTTTCTCCAACAAAAACATCAAAAGGTATACACATTACGAAGCTTAATAGAGATTCATATAGAATTTAAGGATTGGAAAACTGTTAATAAATTTATGGATGAAGCATTTGATTTTTTATCAATTTTTGATGTACCTTACGCCCATGTTCAATTATATGGATTGAAGGGGAAGATATCTAAATTAAGAGGAGATGATTATGGATATGAAAAACATTTGCAAAAAGCAATTGAAATGGGTTTAGAAAAGAAACAATATCCTTTAGTAAGTGAACTGGCTCATGAACTAGGGGACTATTTTTTTGATAATCGTGCTTATAAAATGTCGGCAAAATATCTGAAAATGTCAATTGAAAATTCAACGAATTAAAACAAACTAAAAATACATAGATAGAGGGATATTAATTAAGAATTTTGGTAATGATATCCGCAATATCCCCTCTATGTGATTCTATAGTAATAGTAGATATTGGATTAAGGTAATTTACTATAAGGTAAATTACAAATAAAATTGGTTAAATAAGTAACTTATTTTGATAAAAAAAGTGAATTACAAATCGGAAATTTTTACTAATTCCGTTTAACAAAGGACATCCATTAGTATTTAAATTAACAAAGCAACTACTAACGGAGGTTGGAATTATGAAAATCAAAAAAATTTATGTCATTCTTACTACAGCTATTATGTTATCCGGTATTTCTTTATCTGAAAATCTAACTAATACAGATACTACACAAAATGTAGCTGCACAAACTAGTATCGAAGATATTCCAACTTTTTACGGTGATGTGATACCAGATATAGAGTAATTAAGCCCTTGATATTCAAGATATCCTTTAAATACATATCCTTTATAAAACAATACATAGATAATAAACAGGTGGAAAGTAAATTCCACCTGTTTATTTATTATATTAACTTTGTCTGAAACTTAATTAATTAGTTAACTTTATGTTTGACGATAGTAATATTTTTATTTGTACAAGGTTAATTTTTCAGGAGATAAATTACAAATAAAATTGGTTAAATAGGTAACTTATTTTGATAAAAAAAGTGAATTACAAATCGGAAATTTTTACTAATTCCGTTTAACAAAGGACATCCATTAGTATTTAAATTAACAAAGCAACTACTAACGGAGGTTGGAATTATGAAAATCAAAAAAATTTATGTCATTCTTACTACAGCTATTATGTTATCCGGTATTTCTTTATCTGAAAATCTAACTAATACAGATACTACACAAAATGTAGCTGCACAAACTAGTATCGAAGATATTCCAACTTTTTACGGTGATGTGATACCAGATATAGAGTAATTAAGCCCTCGATATTCAAGATATCCTTTAAATACATATCCTTTATAAAACAATACATAGATAATAAACAGGTGGAAAGTAAATTCCACCTGTTTATTTATTATATTAACTTTGTCTGAAACTCAATTAATCAGCTAACTTTATGTTCAACGATAGCCATATTTTTACTTGTACAAGTTTAAATCCTATAGGAACTTTCTAGAATTACAAAACATGTAAAATAATATAGAAAAAAACAACAATAATTTTAGATATTTTTAACTGAATTTTACTAATTGTTATTAACATAAATTAACACGTATATTTTAGGTACAGAAAGTTAGACAGCAAGGAGGTAGTTAATCTGATGCTAGAGACAAAAAATTCTATAGATATGATAAACAATATAAATTATCATTTGGATCTTGGTAGGGAAAATAATCAACATTTACAAGACTTTTCGAATGAACAAGACGTATTGCCATATCATGTTTACAAACAACTATTGAATAAACAAGTATTCCAAAAAGAATCGATTAGTCTAGCTCAACCTTTTATTCATATTGATACCTTAGCACAAATTTTATATGAAGCATTTCACAATCAAACATTTACAGCTTTGGTACCTATTCTATTTGTTTTCCAACCGAATATTGTAACTGGTATCTCTACCCCAGGTGCTTATGCAATAGATTTTCATAATGATTATTTTATTCATTTAAAAGCCATCAATATTCAAGAATTTAAAGCAGGAATAGGTGAAAAAAAAGGGCCCATAGCTATTGGGTATATGATAAACCAAAGTACAAGCATTCATCATTCAAAAGAATTTATGTATCCAAGGTTACAGGACCAAACTACAGAGTGTATGTTAGCCTTACAAAAGCAATTACACATACATGGAGAGTTAGAAGATCAAATTCAGTTATCATTTGATTTCAAGAAAATAATGATGCCTTTAATAGTCTTACAATGGATTAAACAGACAGCTTTATATTAAAGGAATAAAAAAGGTTGGTGATGCTGGAGATAGAAGGAAACATAAATTACCTTCTATAACATCTAAACCTGTCACCAATCTTTGTTAATGAAATTTGAAGTATTATAATATTTATTTTGAGAATATTCAAAAAAGGTGGTTGTTATGTCAAAAAATGAAAAATTAAACAAATTACGAAATCAAGAGTTTGATATAAAAGAATTAATTGGATCAGTAGATGAAAATGAATTAAAAAAAATAGCGGGTGCTGGGGATGTAAATCCAGAAACAACACCAGCGACACCAATACTTACAAATCCTGATTTTACTAAACACCTTTGCCCGACACCAAGTTGTACAGCGAGATGCTTATAATGCTAATCAATAGCTAAAAAAGAGAAGAAGTTAAGTATGTCAAAAAATGAAAAACTAAATAAATTACGAAATCAAGAATTTGATACAAAAGAATTAATTGGATCAGTAGATGAAAATGAATTAAAAAAAGAGAGGATGTTCAATATGTCAAAAAATGAAAAATTAGCTAAATTACGAAATCAAGAGTTTGATACAAAAGAATTAATCGGCTCAATCGATGAAAATGAATTAAAGAAAGTAGCGGGAGCGGGAGATGTAAATCCAGAAACAACGCCAGCAACACCAACAATCGTTGAGGCTACTATTGCAGCTACAGTAAGTATTTGTCCAACAACAAAATGTACAAGCCGTTGTTAATAATAAATTAAAAAAAGAGAGGATGTTCAATATGTCAAAGAATGAAAAATTAGCTAAATTACGAAATCAAGAGTTTGATACAAAAGAATTAATCGGTTCAATTGATGAAAATGAATTAAAGAAAGTAGCGGGGGCGGGAGATGTAAATCCAGAAACAACGCCAGCAACACCAACAATCGTTGAGGCTACTATTGCAGCTACAGTAAGTATTTGTCCAACAACAAAATGTACAAGCCGTTGTTAATAATAAATTAAAAAAAGAGAGGATGTTCAATATGTCAAAGAATGAAAAATTAGCTAAATTACGAAATCAAGAGTTTGATACAAAAGAATTAATCGGTTCAATTGATGAAAATGAATTAAAGAAAGTAGCGGGGGCGGGAGATGTAAATCCAGAAACAACGCCAGCAACACCAACAATCGTTGAGGCTACTATTGCAGCTACAGTAAGTATTTGTCCAACAACAAAATGTACAAGCCGTTGTTAATAATAAATTAAAAAAAGAGAGGATGTTCAATATGTCAAAGAATGAAAAATTAGCTAAATTACGAAATCAAGAGTTTGATACAAAAGAATTAATCGGTTCAATTGATGAAAATGAATTAAAGAAAGTAGCGGGAGCGGGAGATGTAAATCCAGAAACAACGCCAGCAACACCAACAATCGTTGAGGCTACTATTGCAGCTACAGTAAGTATTTGTCCAACAACAAAATGTACAAGCCGTTGTTAATAATAAATTAAAAAAAGAGAGGATGTTCAATATGTCAAAGAATGAAAAATTAGCTAAATTACGAAATCAAGAGTTTGATACAAAAGAATTAATCGGTTCAATTGATGAAAATGAATTAAAGAAAGTAGCGGGAGCGGGAGATGTAAATCCAGAAACAACGCCAGCAACACCAACAATCGTTGAGGCTACTATTGCAGCTACAGTAAGTATTTGTCCAACAACAAAATGTACAAGTCGTTGTTAATTTCTATATAGATAACATAAGTTAACTAAAAAATGTATTTTTATTTAACTTATTATCTATATAAAAGAATAATGAAATTTATAGGAGTGTTAAATATGAGTTCATCGAAAAAAGTAGTAGAAGTATGGAAAAATCCAGTAGAACGTTCTAAAAACGAGGATGCACCAAACCACCCAGCGGGAGAAGTTGATTCTAAAGAAATTCAGTCTCTATTTGGCGCTGGTGAAGGCGATGTAACGCCAGAAGGTCTAAGCAGTTGGTTAGGTAATAATGGTGGATACTGTACGTTAACAAAAGAGTGTATGCCTTCTTGTAACGGTTAAGTAATAATGGTGGATACTGTGCGTTAACAAAAGAATGTATGCCTTCTTGTAATTAATTATCTATATAAAAATATAAAAATAGGAGTGTTAAATATGAGTTCATCAAAAAAAGTAGTAGAAGCATGGAAAAATCCAGTAGAACGTTCTAAAAACGAGGATGCACCAAACCACCCAGCAGGAGAAGTTGATTCTAAAGAAATTCAGTCTCTATTTGGCGCTGGTGAAGGCGATGTAACGCCAGAAGGTCTAAGCAGTTGGTTAGGTAATAATGGTGGGTACTGTACGTTAACAAAAGAGTGTATGCCTTCTTGTAACGGCTAAGTAATAATGGTGGATACTGTACGTTAACAAAAGAATGTATGCCTTCTTGTAATTAATTATCTATATAAAAATATAAAAATAGGAGTGTTAAATATGAGTTCATCAAAAAAAGTAGTAGAAGCATGGAAAAATCCAGTAGAACGTTCTAAAAACGAGGATGCACCAAACCACCCAGCAGGAGAAGTTGATTCTAAAGAAATTCAGTCTCTATTTGGCGCTGGTGAAGGCGATGTAACGCCAGAAGGTCTAAGCAGTTGGTTAGGTAATAATGGTGGGTACTGTACGTTAACAAAAGAGTGTATGCCTTCTTGTAACGGTTAAGTAATAATGGTGGATACTGTGCGTTAACAAAAGAATGTATGCCTTCTTGTAATTAATTATCTTTATAAAATATATAAGAGAAGTAGAGAATCTACTTCTCTTATTAATGAAAGGAGTAGTAAAGTGTCTGTAAAGCATAGTGCATTTATTGATGAAATAAAAACTAATGATCAGATAGTTCCAGATTCTACGGATTACATAAATTATTGGAAAAAAACATTTGAAAACAACGAAAATAAATTTGAAGGGATCTTAAAGGATCTTTCAGGTATTCAGTTATCAACTCTGTCTCAATTAGAACATGATGAATACAGTGTAGATAAAGTAGATGCATTGCTATCATTAACCTTCTCAGAGTTTGACAGTTTCCAAACATATGAAATTCCCCCAACAATCGAAGAGCATTTATCAAAAGCAACTTTTTACAATTTTTTTAAAAAATTTATGAGTTACTCATTTTCTAAAGTTCATAAATCATTGAATACATATTCGTTCTTCGAAGAGTCACAATTATTGGCACCACTAGAATATATGTATAAAAGATTATATGAATTATCCCATAAAACATTAATATTAGAACTTAATATTCAACGCGTTCTTGAAAATTTAAAAGGGGAAACCCCGGAAGAACGTTACAATCATTTTTGTTCTTACATTAGTACAAATGAATTTTTTGTTTATTTTAAGGATACATATCCTGCTTTATATAGAACAATGTTAACTACATTAATCCATTGGTCAAATAATATTATTACTCTTTACTATAATCTTGAACAAGATAAGGTACAAATTCAAGAGACATTTAATATTGATACTCAGACAAATAAACTAATGACCATTACATTAGGGCTTGGTGATGAACATAATGATGGCAAAACGGTTTCATTAATTGAATTTCTTCCTAATATAAAACTTATTTATAAGCCTCGATCAATTGGTGTCGAAGCGGCATTTAATGATCTAACTACTTGGATAAATAATCAAGTTAATGATAAAGCTCAACTGTATTCACCAAAAATCATCGATAAACATTCTTATGGTTGGGTTGAATATATTGAGAATATAGAATGCAAAACGGAGGAGCAACTTAAATCATTTTATTTTAAAATGGGGAGTCTTTTAGGCGTTTTATATAGTTTAAATGCTGTGGACTTTCATTATGAGAATATTATAGCGATGGGTGAGTATCCGGTTCCAATTGACCTTGAATCTTTATTCCACCATGCAAAAATATTAGAAGAAAAGAATGGATCTGCTCATAATAAAGCTCTAAATCTAATTAATAGATCTGTTAGATCCACTGGAATTATTCCATTTCTTGCATTTAATAGCGATAATCCTAACTATAAAGGTCTTGATTTAAGTGGTCTTAGTGATAAAAATGACCAATTATATCCATTAAAGGTACCTTCAGTAGAAGCAAAGAATACAGATGTGATGTACGTAGATGCAAAATATAAATATGTTAAAGTAAATGAATTTGAAAAAAATAAGCCGATTTTTAAAGGTGAAAAAGTTTCATATAAAGATCATGTAGACGTTATAATAGATGGCTTTAAATATATTTATGAATGGATTTTAAATAATAAACAACAGTATAGCAATTATATATCAGATAAATTTAAAAATACGATAGTAAGAATGATTTTAAGACCTACCGCTGTATACGGTGAATTACTAAGAAAAAGTAAACATCCTGATTTTTTACAAAAAGGATATAACCGAGATATTTATTTCCACACTCTGGCATTGGAACCAGAGAACAAACCAAAAGAAATTATTAAATCCGAAAAAACTGATCTACTCAATGATGATATTCCATATTTTTATACAACGGTGAGTAGCAATCATTTATATCATAGAGAGCAAATTTGTATTCAAAACTTTTTTGAGTCATCTCCTTTAGAAGCTGTAATACAGAAGATCGATGACCTTAATATTGTAGATTGCGCACAACAAATTCGAATTATGCGAATGAGCTTTTTAGCACATTCAGCTACATTTGGTGCAAATGAACAAGTTATTGATCCATATCGTAAGATCAATATTCATGCTAATAAATCTAAGGAATTTTTAATTGAGGCACGTCATATAGGGGATTATTTAATTGCTAATGCTATAGAAGGAAATGATCAATCTGATCTTTGCTGGATTAGTACCGTAATATCTGCCTCTAATGAATATAAATGGGATATTTATCCTGTTGATTTAGATTTATATAATGGCTTAAGCGGTATTTCTCTATTCTTTAGTTATTTATATCATTTGACGGGAAGAAATGATTATAAACTAACGGCTGAGAAGTCTATTTATCCTGTAATTAATTCACTCCAAAGATTACCTGAGCAAAGAATGTTTAATATTGGTACTTTTAGTGGCGTTAGTGGCTCAATTTATGCTTTAAATCATATTAATCAATTATCACATACTAAACAATATGAACAACTCATACTCGATTCTATGAAAATGGTTGTTAGTAAATTATCGCAAGATAAAGTATTTGATATTATTGATGGAACTGCGGGGGTAATCGGGGTACTAATAGCTCTTTATAAAGATAGTGGTAATAAGGAATATCTAAAACTTCTCAAACAAGCAAGTGAATACTTAATAAATGCTGCATATCATCATCCTGGAAAAGAGGGACATGTTTCTTGGAAACAAAGAGATGATATTTCATGGATAGGATATTCTCATGGAACGGCGGGTATTATTACTGCTTTGGTAGCAGCTAATCAATATATAAACAATCCTAATATTTTAGAACTAGCAGATAAAGTTTTATCCTATGAAAATAGTTTCTATGATCCAAAGCATAAAAATTGGAAACTTCCTTCTAAAGATAATCATTCTGTTGCTTGGTGTCATGGTGCACCAGGAATCTTATTAAGTAGGCTAATGTTAAAAGAAAGTAATTATGAAAATAGTATACTCGATCAAAATATATATGCGGCTCTAGATACAACTATTGATAAATCGTTTGGTCATAATCGTTCACTATGCCATGGAGATTTTGGAAATTTAGATATTCTTTTGTATGCGGCAAAAGTGTTACAAGATAAAACATCTTACGAACGAGCAAATTCTATTGGTATACAACTTTTAGAGTATTCTAAAACGCATAATTGGAAAAAAGGGGTTAGTACGGGAACTGAATCGTTTGGTTTAATGACAGGCCTTAGTGGGATTGGAGTAGGTCTTTTACAACAATCTGACTATAATTCAATTCCTTCTATTTTAAGGTTAGAAGAGGCTAAATTATAAAAGGAGACGGATACATGAAACAGCTAAAAATTCTTATGACTATACTTTCCGTATTCTTGTTAAGTTTAGTTACACAACCGGTAAAAGCAGAAAAAATAGATACAACGGATAATTATAAATTTATTCTTTTGGATAACGAGATTCAAAAGAATAACAAAGAAAATATTATAAACTTTTTAAAGGAAAATAACGCAATTGAGATTAAATATACTCCAGAAATCCAAATGATTTCATATAAAGAAACTAATAGTAATATTCAATCCGATTTAGATAGTAAAATACGTACTAAGTTTAAAGCATCTATAGAAAATGTTGCTAATAGTGCTAAATTAACTTTACAAGATCCAAAGGTTTTAAATCCAAACGAGCAGTTTGCAAATAATAAGTTGAAATATAGTTTATCTTCGAAACGAACATTGAATTCCATTACTATTAATGAACCTGTCTCGAATGTTTCGCCACCTTGGCAAATTGCCAAGGTAACTGATAATTATAAATCTCACGAGATAACTTTAGGAGAAAAAAATGTAAACATCGCTTTAGTTGATAGCGGCGTAGATTATAACCACCCTGAACTTAAAGATAGTATTAAGTATTTAGAAGGGAAATCCTATGTTCCTAGCGAGCCGGATCTGTTAGATCAAAATGGCCATGGTACTCAGGTTGCAGGAATTATTGCAGCTCATGATAAATTAAAAGGGATTGTTCCCAATATAACTATTACTCCATATAAAGTTATAGGGAAAAAAGATGGTGAATCAGTCTGGACTATACAGGCTATTATTGATGCAGCAAATAACGGAGCAGACGTAATAAACTTAAGTTTAGGAACATATAAGGCTATAAATTTAGAGGATGAGAACGCAATTATAAAGGCGTATGAAAGAGCTATTCAATACGCGAAAGAAAAAAATTCTATTGTAGTTGCCTCAGCAGGTAATGAAGGAATAAGCTTGGATAAACCATTTGAAAAAGTAGATGATGAGAAAGGTGTATTATATAAAATTCATGTACCTGGTGGATTAAGTAATGTATTAACGGTATCAGGAACAGACAAGAACGATGAATTTGTAAATTACTCCAACTTTGGTCCAGAGGTAGACTTTAGTGCACCAAGTGGTTCATATGGAACAATTATTGATAACCAATTCAAATTTGATCCATCCTATTTAATTGGTACTACCTATCCAACTTATTTAGAACCTACTATGTTGGATGTTCAACTAAATACACCGAAAGGCTACACGCTAAACCTAGGGACTAGTTTATCTGCACCATCAGTATCTGGTACATTAGGAGCTATTATCTCAAGGTATTATGAGCTTCATTCTACAAAACCTTCGGCAGATATAACTATCAAGTATTTAAAAGATGGTGCTACCGATTTAGGTGCAACTGGTAAAGATGATCAGTATGGATATGGATTAATTAATAGTTATAAGAGTACAAATAGTGTTAAATAATTTTGTTCTTAATTAACCTGTTTTAATGATACTTTGTAAATTTCACTCACTATTATTTTACTACATGATAATAGTGAGTGAATTACTATTATCATGTAGTAAAAGCGTGTAGTGGAACGACAATTAAATATTAAAAATGACATGTAGATCATAGAAACTGGGTATTAATCTTTGCTTTATATTCTATTTGGAGATTTTAGTAAAAAAATTATTAATAATAAGTAAATATAAGGAAGAAATTTAAACTTGTAATTGATTTAAAATTCTAAATTCAGGTGGTTGATATTATGAACAATCAAGTTTTAAATATTAAAGGTTTGCATAAAAAGTATAAAGACAAACATGTTTTAAAAGGAATTGATTTAACTATTAAAAAGGGAGAAATATTTGGATTATTAGGTCCGAATGGAGCGGGTAAATCTACTTTTTTTAAAATCATACTAGGATTAATAGAAGCAGACGAGGGAACTGTAGAAGTATTAGGAAAGGATATCAAAAAAAATAGAATTGAAATCTTATCTAAAACAGGTTCATTAATTGAAGCTCCGACCTTTTATGATCATTTATCGGGGTACGAAAATTTATTAATTGCTTCTAAATTGAAGAATGTTAATGATAAAGAACATATAAAGGAACTTTTGAATTTATTTAAACTATATGAAGACCGAAACCGTGCCTTTAAAAAATATTCCCTTGGTATGAAACAGCGTTTAGGATTAGCTGCTGCATTCATGAATAACCCTGAATTATTAATATTAGATGAGCCCACTAATGGATTAGATCCACAGGGAGTTTATGAAGTAAAAGAATTTATAAAAAAGGCACCAAGTATATTTAATTCTACTATAATTTTGTCAAGTCATATTCTAAGTGAAGTTGAACAAATGGCCGATCATATCGGGATTATTCATCAAGGAGAAATAAAGTACCAAGGTTTATTATCTTCCCTACAAAATAAACAATCATTAAATATTGTTGAATTTACAGTTAATAATACAGCTCTTACTCAGAAATTACTTGAACAATCTAACTATATATTCCATGTAAATAATAATATCTTTAGTGTTGAATATTATGATGATAAATCACTTAATGATATTCAACAATTACTAGTATCTAATCAGATTTTCATTCAATCTTTCCAAACTAAAAAACAAAATTTAGAGGAAGCATATTTAGATATTGTTGGACAAGGTGCTGTAAGTGTATGAGGAGTGTATTAGCTACTGAGTATATAAAATATAGAAAAAGTCATTTACTGTTTTTGATTATTTTAGGGCCTATTATACTTGGATTGGGTGAATTTATCGGATTAAATTATTATAGTAATTATCATGCTATTAAATTAGAAACGGTATTTGGCATAAATCTACAAATCTTAAAATACATCTTAAACTTTTTTATTGTGTTTATTATAGCGAGTGTAAACAATATTGAATATAAAAATTCTACGTGGGCCAGAACACTATCGTATCCAGTACAGAAATTAAATGTGTATCTAAGTAAGTTTGTGGTTGTTATGATTGCCTTTATTATTACAACCTTAATGCATATGCTTTGTACAGTATTATTAATTCCAGGTTTAGGTATCCCTTTGGATGCGGTTTCAATGCAGCAAGTATTTGTTTTTACGTTATATCCATTTCTTATTAGCGTTCCATTCTGCGCTTTGGCGTTCATTATATCCATTAACGTATCGAATCAATCAGTGATTGTTACGCTAGCCCTATGTTCGTATCTTTTCGGCGATATATTAAGCTCAACTAAGCTTTGGTGGTTCCCTATTTCATATCAAACTTTATATTCTCCAATTAATTATGTGAATAATCTAGAGGTTTTTAATACATTATGGGCGTACGATAAATGGTACATGCTAGCGGGAATTCCTATTACTGCTCTTATTTTAGGAATTGGATATATCATATTTATTAAAACCAATAATAAAAACTAAAAAAGGAGATTTCAAATGATAAATTTAATTTATTCCGACTGGATAAAAATAAGAAAGCATCCACAACAAATTACATTTTTCATCTTAGCACTTTGTCCGATTATATATTCAATGGTTATGTACACTAAATACGTTGTAGGAAAATATAATCACGGTTTGGATAATGCATGGATGGGCGTATGGATGTTTGTATCTTTTTTCTATGTTGGTTTTTTTCTCCCTGTCATTTCAGGGATGATAACAACTTTCTTCTGCCAGTTTGAAAGTAAAACTAATTGGAAAATAATGCATTTATCTCCGATTACTAACTTTAAGATTGTTTTATCTAAATTAGTATCTAGTGTGTTATTATTTTCTGTAGTACACTTAATCGCTTTAATAAGCCTATATGTATCAGGACGATATTTTGATTTTACAGATCCATTTCCTTTATTATTCATGGTTAAAGTATTTTTTATTTCTGTCGCTGCAACACTGCCTCTAATAACAGTGCAACTTTTCTTATTCTTATTTATAAAAACATCTATCACTTTTACATTTCTTAATATAATTCTATCTTTAATCGGGGTATTTATTTTTTCAGAAGCAAAGTGGGGGTTTTTATATATATGGTCTCTACCATTACAGTCTATAGAATTAGTTGATCAAGGTATATTGTCTATTGGTATATTATTAACATCAATAAGCGCATTTACCATTGGTATGATTTTAATTACAGTGCGTTATGTAAAGACATTGAGAAAGACCGTGTAATATGAGAATTGAATCTTGAGAAATCTTAATAGTATCTCATTTTAATAAACAGTAAAAAGAGCCCATCGGTTATGATGGACTCTTTTTACTGTTTATACGCAATTTATTTTTTAATCAAAACAGAACTCCCAGTCACTTAACGCTCTTACGAGATATTCTACATGTTCTATAGGTTCTTTGATACGATTCATGATAATGCATTTATTATTAAACTCCATATCTAGAAGGAATTTAACTCTAAATTTTTTTGTATTAGTAAAATAGGATCAAAAAAATAAGCATTAATTTGCTGTTTTTTTGATCCTATTTTACTAATTGTTATTAACATTAGGAAGCGTTTATATTTTAAGTACCATAAATTATATAGAAAGGAGACTAGTTGATGTTTAAGAAAAAGGTACCATTTATAGAACAAGCCCAACAGACTGAATGTGGTTTTTGTTGTATAGCGATGATTACCGAATATCATAATAGTACCGTATCTTTTCATGACATGTATGAAAGGATTGGTAATGGTAGAGATGGAACGTCACTATTTCATTTAAAGCATCTAGCTGAGGGATTAGGATATGAAGCAAATTGTTTTAAAATTCAAGAATATGATGAATTATATAAAATCCCACTCCCTTGCATTATTTATTGGAAGGAAAAACATTATGTAGTACTAGAGGAAGTAGCTGAACATGGAGTAATAATTGTTGATCCCGCTGTGGGAAGAAATAAGGTAAAAAAGGAAGAGTTCGAAAGGGATTTTTCAAAATATGTTATGACATGCGTACCAGGTGAAAGGTTTGTTAAAAAGAAGCCTAAAAGTTTGTGGTTACCATATATTAACATCTTGAAAGAGAGACCATCCCTATTAATAAATTTAGTCTTACTGTCCTTTGTTTTACAGTTATTCACTTTAGGTATACCCCTTCTAATTCAATATTTAATAGATCATGTTATTTCACCTCAAAATTTTAATTTGTTAAATATCTTTTTAATATCAATAGTATTTGTGGTGGGATTCCAATTTCTATTCAATATAGTTAGAGGTAAGGTTGTAATTGTAATGGAGAACTTTTTAGATAAACAAATGATGAGTAAATTTATTAATCATTTACTTCATTTACCTTATCATTTTTTCCTCCTAAGAAAATTTGGAGATCTTCTATTTAGGGTAAATAGTCTAAGAATAATTCGAGATATGATTGGATCAAACCTTATTAAGGGTATATTAGATGTTGGGTTACTAATTGTAATATTTGTTTTCATGATAATTAAATCACCAATTTTAACGGTATCTGTTTTAGTGTTCACAGTACTTAACGCAGTTTTATTAATTGCTACACGCTCCAAAGTAAAAGAGGTTAGCCAAGAAGAAATTATGGCGAATAGTGAAGTTCAAAGTATTCAAACGGAGACTTTGTATGGAATATTCAATGTTAAAACAGCTGGAATCGAGGATAAAATATTTACTCGATGGAATAAAAATTTTAAAAAGTTGCTAAAAGCTTATAGAAAGAAGCAAAATCTTAATAATTATATTCAATCAGTAAGTGGTTCTATTGGGAATTTAGCTCCCTTATTCACTCTGTGGCTTGGTGCATATTTAATTTTAAACAATCAGTTAACATTAGGAAATCTAGTAGCTTTTCATGCTATTTCCAATCAATTTTTTGGGCTAAGTCAGTCAATTGTCCAAATGTTTAATTCTTTCTTTGTAACTGGTACGTATTTAAGAAGGGTACAAGATGTATTAGACGCACCAAAAGAAGAACAAACTCCGGATATGAAAGAGATAACTAATCTTGAAGGTCGTATACGTTTTGAAGATGTTAGTTATCAATATACAAAATATAGTCCAATGTCTGTTGAAAATATTAATTTAGAAATTAAACCGGGCCAAAAAGTAGCGATTATTGGAGAATCTGGTGCTGGAAAGAGTACCATGTCCCGTCTACTATTGGGATTGCATAATCCGAGTGAAGGAAAAATATATTATGATGATGTGGATTTAAGTAATATCGAAAAATCATCATTGAGACGTCAAATTGGTGTAGTTCCTCAGGACGTTACACTATTTAATAAGACTATTTTTGAAAATATTGCAATTTATGATAAGGATATATCGATAGAAGAAGTTGTTGAAGCTGCTAAGGTAGCACAAATACATGATGACATTATGAAGATGCCTATGCAATATAATACGTTCATATCTGAGATGGGGTTCAATATTTCAGGAGGACAGCGACAACGTATTGCACTTGCGAGAGCTTTAGTTCATAAACCATCCATTTTAGTATTAGATGAAGCAACAAGTTCATTAGATCATCTGAATGAGAAGAAGGTAGATGATTATCTCAATGAAATAAAATGTACAAGGGTTGTAATTGCACATCGACTTACTACAGTAATGAATGCAGACTTAATAATTGTGATGGATAAAGGAACTATTATAGAATCAGGTACTCATAAGGAGTTAATGCTAAAAGCTGGTTATTACTCTTCCTTCTTCAAGGATATAGAACCGAATTACAAGTTACTAGCAAATTAAGCATATATATTTATGAACCTAATAAAAAAGAAAGAGGGATAGATATGAAAGCTCAAACAAAAAAAGACCGTAATATAATCAGATTCGCAACTGGGGGAGTTACCCTTTTAATCTTGGCTTCCTTTATATATAAATGGAATAATGGGTTAAATATTGACATTCCTGAAAGACTCGGTTTAGGGATAGCTCTTGTCGCATTTGTTACTACCTTTATGCCTCAAAGAAAAAAAGATGCTAATTAATTTAAATCGCGCTTGAGATCTATTTCTCAAGTGCGGTTTCCTAAAAAATTATATAGAGGAATCATAAATAATCATTCATACCAATACAAACTATAAATTTAACATTTAGGCTTTAAAAATATAAAAAGTAGCAATTTAAAAGAGAAATATCTTAAATATTTTCTATGTACTTAAATTCAAACTAAAAAATTATAAAAAAGGATGGATATCAAATGTTTAGAAGAAAAAAATCAGATGAAATGCGAAAACAAAAATGGAATACTGGTGGATTGATTAGTGTAGTTGATGAAAATGAATTAAAACAGGTTGTAACTGGCGCGGGTTCAGACGATATCTATATAGAGACAGTTCCAGCAGCTATAGCTGCATTTTTACCAAATCAGATGAACACATATCCTGATCCAATGATCATGCCTAAGTATAGATAACGAAGGACTCAAGATTAAAAAAGAGAACATATTAACACTAAAAGATTTATACTTGAATCTAGGTTGTCATAGGTATAGTTTATTACACTGATCTTATAGCATTTAAAGAAAAGCTATTCGATAGAAAAGGTATTGGGTGTTATCAAGGTACAAAATTATTTTATTAGATACTTATTCTATATTTAGGATGTATATCTGTTGACCTAAAAATAGGAATCTAAAATCCTTAAATATGCTAAATAGAAAAATTAAATTTAGAGAATTAGATGATTTACAACAATATTGGAATTCCTATTTATAGGGGCAGGAGAATCCTGTAATATCTAATTTCCGTTCACTATTTTAGCAGGATCAAATCATGGTGCATATAATAAAACACATATTTGTACGTTGAATTCACATGCCTCTTCTCTTATTTGTCTAGGGGAGGCTACGAAATTTTAATAAGCACAGAAGACAAAATGTCGAAGGCTTCCTATAAAGGATTGTTATGTTTGAAGAATCAGTAATTTCATTTACTAAATTAAATAAACAATGTTATAATGTGGTGTGGAATCCGTTTATTCAGAATTAATGGTTAATTGATATGATATTTAACATTGTTTTAATCGTAAAACAAAGTGTTAATTCTCTTTTATAGAGAATTATATGGCGGCATAGCCAAGTGGTAAGGCCCAGGTCTGCAAAACCTGTATCATCGGTTCAAATCCGATTGTCGCCTTTTATTTTAGTATATCAATATTTTTCATATGGTGGCATGCCAATTAGGAATGGTACAAGGTTAGCATACCCTTTTATGTTGGTTCGAATCCAACTGTCACCTTATATCCCAATACCCTTTGGGAATGGTTGTATATGAAAACTTTTCTTTGTAACTCCCCAGTCATTTATATATTGTACTAATTACTTAAACAATCACACTTCACACTACTACACCTATAAGTCAAACACGATGGATTTATTTCATGGAAAGACTCCAAAAGAATAATTTTTGCAATGGTCATGAATAATGTATGTTATTAAGCATGGTTAAATTTGCCCTATTAAAATTTTGAATCCTTACTAATGCAATTGAATAGGCTTTTACAGCGATAAATGTGTTAACTATAGTATTCGCAATACAATAGTTGAACAAGAATTATGCTAAATTTTACAATTAATTTTCTTAATATTCAGATTTTTTGTTTGTTTAGTTATTATATAAGTTAAGTATTTTAAAGGAGGTGATTTTATGAAGAGTAAAGGAGCATTAATATCTTTCTTGGTTTTTGTTATATTGTTAGGATTTTTACCAATAGAAAAAGCAAGTGCATCTGTATCATCTAATCCATTAAATGAATTAGCAGATCGAATTGACACAAGTAAAAATTATTATATAGTTCCAGCAGATTTACCAACAAGAGGATTAAGTTCTCGCCCGTCTCTTAATTTTTCACCATCTTTAGTAGTTAGTTCATTAGGTAATACAGTAGAAAAACCTAGTGAAGCTCGTATGAAATTGGTTTTTTCTGAAGAAAAAAAGACATACCATATTGGGATGCCTTATCCGATGCCTGGGATAGGACTTGTGGATCAATTTATAGGTAGTAGCTTACACCTTATTTTGGGCGAACAATACGCGGCTGATTGGACAATAACTCCTGTAGAAGGAGGATATATACTGCAAGCGGAAGGTGGATACCTTGATTATAAAGATGGTGAATCACCACTGTATGGTCCTCTTACATTTGCTCGCTTAGGTAAAGAAAAAGTTGTGTGGAAATTAGTACCCGCGTCTTAAAGTTTATATAAGTTTTTAAATATAACTTGTTTAAATGATAATACGTGAATAAGTAATTAATATTAAGCTAGTAGGCTTTTATGTTCTCAAAATGTTTTTATCTCTATAATATTTAAATATGAAAGGACGTGTTTTTGTGAAATTTAAAGGATTATTACTATACTTTCTGGTTTTAGTTACATTGTTAGGATTTTCCCCAATAGAGAAAGCAAGTGCATCTACCCCATCCGATTCGGTAGATGTGGTAGTAGATCGAATTGACACAAGTAAAAATTATTATA
>NZ_JBNGVC010000006.1:0-87760 GCF_050524305.1 Bacillus silvicola | reverse complement strand
TTTACGCATATCTTGTAATGTTACAATAATTATTTCAATATTGTCGAAACGTAAGCAGAAATTTAATATAATAGTTTTAATGTGCTAATGAGCGGTTAGGAGGGTAGGTCATGAATAAAGAAGAACAGGTCATTAACGGTTTAAGGGAATTATATAATAAGATGGTTTGGCTTAATAAAGATAAGATGGAAGAAGGTCTTAAGGGTTTTAAGTCTTCGGAAGTCCACTGCATTGAATATATTGAAAATAATGCGGATTCTAATGTGACACAACTTGCAGAGGCTTTTTATGTGACTCGTGGTGCTATAAGTAGAATGACTAAGAAGCTTATGCAAAAAGGCCTTATTGAAAGCTATCAAAAGTCGGAAAATAAGAAAGAAATTTATTTTAGGCTTACTGAACAAGGGAAAGAAATTTATAAAATCCATGAAGATCTGCACAAAGAGTTTCAAGAGCGAGATAAAGCCGTATTTGAGCAAGTAACTGAGGAAGAATTCGAAAGTATAATTAGCTTCGTGGAAAAGTATAGTAGGCATTTGGATGCAGAAATAAAGAAACAAGGTATACATATTAAGTCATAATAAAGTTGAAGCATTCGGGCTTTTACGGGTAGTTAATCCCAAAAACTAACTTATTTTTCCGTTCGTGCGGGATACATTTAAATAATAAAAAGGTAGCCTGTTCATAGTAAGGCTACCTTTTTATTATTGTATTTTTGTTGACTAATCAACAAAACAGGGTTATTATTTTGTTGACGAAGCAACAAAGTGTTTTGGGGAGAGAAGTTAAATGTCTATTTTTAGATCACAAAATGAAAGCGAAACTGAAAAAAACATAGATAAACATGCTTTAATATTCGGCCTTATTTCTGTATTTCTTTGTGGTATAGGTTTCAGCATCATTATGCCTGTAGTGCCATTCTTAGTGCAGCCTTATATAAGTAGTCCGGAAGAACAGGCTCTAGTTGTTACGCTATTGACCTCTGTTTATGCGGTTTGCGTGTTTTTTGCTGCTCCTGCACTCGGGGCTTTAAGCGATAAATATGGTCGTCGTCCATTACTTTTAATATGCCTTTTCGGTTCTGCACTCGGGTACTTAGTTTTTGGTATAGGAGGGGCTTTATGGGTACTATTTGCTGGACGCATAATAGAAGGTATAACAGGCGGGAGCATAAGTACTATCTTCGCATATTTTGCAGACATCATTCCTCCAGAACAGAGAACGAAATACTTTGGATGGGTGAGTGCAGTTGTAGGTGCGGGAACTATCATTGGCCCAACACTTGGGGGATTACTTGCCAAGTTTGGTGATACTGTACCTATGTATTTTGGAGCAATCATAACTTTATTAAATGTTGTTTATGGGATCAAATACATGCCTGAGAGCCTTGACAGAAATAATAGGTTGAAAGAGATTACTTTTGTAAGGTTGAATCCTTTTGCACAGCTTGCAAACATACTTTCCATGAAAAACTTAAAATGGTTACTTGTCTCAGCATTTTTACTTTGGATACCTAACGGATCTTTACAAGCAATTTTCACACAATTTACAATGGATACTTTCAGTTGGAAACCTGCATTAATCGGACTTATGTTTTCAATTTTGGGCTTTCAAGACATTATTTCACAAAGTTTTATAATGCCAAAGCTTTTGATCAAGCTTAGTGATAAACAAATAGCGATACTTGGGATGGTTTCGGAGATTATTGGCTACAGTTTTATTGCAGCATCAGCTTTATTTTCACTCTATCCACTTCTTATCGTTGGAATGTTACTGTTTGGTTTTGGTGATTCAATTTTCGGGCCTTCATTCAATGGGATGCTTTCAAAGTCTGTCAGTTCTAGTGAACAAGGAAGGATTCAAGGTGGAAGCCAATCTATTCAAGCTTTAGCAAGAATGATTGGCCCTATAATTGGAGGACAAATATATGTATCACTTGGTCATGCTGCACCCGCTTTTATGGGTATGATTCTTATAGCAGCTGCAATAGCGGTGTTGTATAGAGGTACGCATATAACTACGTAAACTACTTCTGGATTCTGTTGCTGAAAGCGTTTCGGACTCCACTGAATAACAGATGTATATAAGAATAAAAATAGGATGTCAGAACTTATGAGCAAGTTCTGACATCCTATTTGTCTCTAGTTTGAGAGCTAAGAGAAATTTTTTTCTTTCGAAAGGATGTATCCTGTAAAAGCATGGTGAAGAATAATATTCAGTGGGGTGCACAGAGTTCGCATTAATTAAAGTTCACTTTATTTGAAACTAGAAAAGTTAGGTAAATGAATAGATAGTTTAATTATGCTTGTGCTGAAGTAAATAATGACTCCATTTTTATTTTGCTCTTCTCTCGAATTTCAGCATCAGCATGTCGCATAACATATTTATGTGCGATAGCGATTGCTAAAACATCATCTAACAAGCCAATCCCGATAATAGCAGCTATATCTGGAATGAAATCAATTGTTAATACGTAATAGGATAAAGCGGCTAATATTATAAGTTTCGCTTTAGTAGGTAACGCTTTCTTTTTCATTGTGTAGAATAAAATAATACTTTCATATACGCTGGATTTACCGAGGTTTACAGAGCTTTTTTTGAATTTTTTCCAAAGTGTCTGTTTCTCCATATAAACACTCCTTTTACAAAAACATCGATTTTTTAAAAGGATAGACAAAGAAGTAGGGAAATAATCAATTTTATTGTTTTTCTTATTGTATATTCCATAAAAATAGGGAATTACCTGTTCAAAATAATAGAATGTTGGTTATGTAACGACTCACAGTGTTTTGTTACATAAGTATGTATAGTAAAATATATGTAGACGATTCAGTTATTATTAAACATTTAATAAGCGGTATGGGGGAAGAAAAATGAAGATAATAGAACTACCAATTGAATTCGAATTTAATGAGAGAAAACAATGTATTTATCCGAGCTTAATCATATTAAACAATGAATTAACTTTAGTAGATACAGGTTATACAAATTTTTCACCTTTAATTGAAGATGCAATTTTAAAACATGGATATGAGATGAAAAACTTAAAAAATATAATTATTACTCATTATGATGACGATCATATAGGGTCTTTATACGATTTTAAAGTGAAATATCCTCGAATTAATATAATTGCGAGTGAAATTGAATCTTACTATATTAGTGGTGATATAAAATCAGAGAGATTGGTTCAAGCTGAAGAAATGTTAGAACGTATGCCAAATGAAGAAAAAGAATTTGGTAAATGGTTTATACAGCAGTTAAAAAATGTAAGGCATATTCCTGTTGATGAAAAAGTACATGATGGTCAAATGATTTTGAATAATGAATGTAAAATAGTGACGACGCCAGGGCATACTTCGGGGCATATTTCATTATATTTTCCGAATTTAAACTGTGTAATTACGGGCGATGCAGCGGTTCAAGAGAATCAAGAATTAGTTATAGCTAATCGGAAGTTTTGTTTAAATATAGAAAAAGCGGAAGAGTCTTTAAAGAAAATTAAAAACCTTAAAGCGACAAGCTATTATTGCTATCATGGAGGAAAACTTACTGTATAAAAATTTATATTTGTTCACGAATAATAAAGTCACTTCAAAAATGAAATATATAAGTTGAATTAAAAGATTACAATCGAATGCATAATCGATCGATCACTTTTTCAGGTGTGCGATTTAATTCCTGAATAAAAGCCTGTACATTTTTTTGAATTTCATAAATCGATGAATAAAAAACATTATGAATGATGTCTGATTTGAGCCATTTCCATACCCCTTCAATTAAATTTAAATCGGGACTGTAGGGAGGTAAAAACACTAATTCTAAGCGATGACAGTGTTTCCTTAAAAGTGGTTGGATGAGCTTCGCATGATGAATACGCGCATTATCTAGAATAAGAGCTATTTTCCCGTTGGGATACAGTTCAAGTACATGCTGAAGAAAACGAAGAAATGCTTCGGCATCATACCGCTCCTCTTCTACACAAACTAACTCACCTGTTTCATAATTAAGTGTACCAATAAGTTTAACACCTTGGTGTTTCCCATAAGTAGGAATACTGCGTTGTTTTCCTTTTAAAAACCATGTATGCTGCAGTGCTTGGTAATCGCGGATCATGGACTCATCTTGAAACAGAAGATGGTCAATCTCCTCGTTTAAAAGTTTTTTTTTATAGGCGGGGAAGGTAACTTCCCTAAACTCTTGTTGTTTCACCGGGTCTGCTTTCGCTAATGTATACGTCGGTTTTGTGTAACTAAGCCCTAAATCATGTAAAAGTCGAGACACCCCGCGAAGTGTGTAACTTACGTTCCATTCTCTTTTAATGAAAGAAGCGATAATGGATAAAGTCCAATTATGTTTAGCTGGAAATCCAACATCAACGGGTAGATGAGATGCAATCACTTGAACTAACTCCTGTTCTTGTTCAGGGGCTAATTTACGTGGTGCTCCTGTTGATTGTCCCATGAGTAAGCCATGCAATCCTTTTTCTTTGTAAGCATTCACATAATTATAGATTGTTTTTTCAGAACGACCAATCATGTTCATTATTTCTTTTATAGAAAAGCCTTGTACATAGAAATAGATCGTTTGATAACGTTCATACATTCGTTTCGTTTTAGTCGTTTTCATTGCTACAAGTAGGCTTTCTTTTTCGTTTTGGTGTACATGTGTCATTTTGCTCCGCTCCATTTGTCAATATATGTTACTTATTATATTTCGACAAACAGTAGCTGTAACCTTTTAATTCAACTTATATAGATGTTTAAAAATAGCATTGAAGTAGTGTCTATTGTTCTCCTATCATTTTTAAAATACAATTAGATAAAAAGGGGAATTATATGCATAAATTAGTTATTATTGTATTTAGTCTTATGCTAGGGTTTATAACGTTCCAAATCCCTGTAGTATCGGAATGGATACAAAACTCAGTCTTTTGGTTAATTGTTATTAGTTTGTTATCATATTCATATAAAAATGATCACAGTGATAAGAAAGATAAAAATGCTGATTAAGAATACTATTAAAAATTTTTTCACTTGTGTTAGCCCATTATTAGGAGGAACACTCGTTATATAAAATATTAAAAACCCGATCTTTCTTATATCGAAAAGATCGGGTTTTTAATTCATAGATTCCGCAATTCTTATCAAATCAGTAACATTGTATTTTCTTTTTATGTATAGTTTGTTACCAATTGCAATTGTATATTGAAAACCATTCTTCTGAAAGATAAGTTCATATGCTGAATCAAAATGAGGATTATATAATGCTTTTATATTATTTTTTAAGCTATAGAACTTAGCTCCCCTATGTACATAGAAGCCTAATTTGTTTTGAACTGGTGAAACAGTGATTTTAAAAATCCCATTAATATCTTCATTGTAGTATTGGAGGTTTAAGTAATCGTTATAGATGTACCCTTGAAATTCGTGAATTTCGAACGGGAATTTTGTAGGAGTAAGTATATGTTCCTTACACTTCATTTCATATTCTTTTACAGTAGTAGCTTCTTTCATAAATGGATTCGTTCCATCATAAATTTGATTAATTTGAGATATTTTATTATTCTTTGTTACTATTTCTAAAATGCAACCGATAGTAAATTCATTATCAGTGTCTTTGGAATAAGAAATAAGAATTGTAGTATCTTCTTTTGGAGATGGTACTATTTTAATTTCATGAATAGGTTTGTCCTTTTGGAAAGTAGGTAGTTCAACTCCTTCTGTTACATATGACTGCATTAATTTTTTATCATTTTTGAGTAAAGCATGTTTGAATTCACTGATTACATCTGTTTGAGATTTCGCCATTATAATTGTGGTGGATTGAAAATATAGTAAGAAAAATATGCAGAAAATCTTTATTAATGTAGTGGTCAATTTTATCACCCTATAATTATATTTCCGTAACATTGAAATATATATGTATGGGAGAACGTATATACTTTAAAAGTGGTTATAGGAGGGAGGAACGTGGGTTCGTTATTTGATGTAATAGCAAATGTTATTTTGTTTTATCCTCGAAATGATATGAAATTAAAACATCATATCGCAAAATTAAGTGAATTTGAGTGGTTTCGAAGGCTACACGAAGATACAAAGTATACAAGATTAATTTGGAGTAATAGAAAAATTAAAAGGTTCATTTTGTCTTCTACTAACATGGAAGCATTAATAAATTCCGAGAAAAAGCAAAAAGAATTTGTCCACCTAGTACATGATGAATATAAAAAAAGAAGATAAGAATTTTTTTATTTTTCATATTTGGCGAAACAAATGGTACAATGAAAGCTAATGTGAAAAATAAGGAAAAGAAGTGGTCTATTTGAAAAACTTTTTAGAATTAGGAATTAGTGAAACGTTTAATCATACATTACGTGAAAATGGAATTACAGAAGCAACACCGATTCAGGAGAAAGCAATTCCTGTTATACTGTCAGGTAAAGATATAATTGGTCAAGCAAAAACTGGAACAGGTAAAACACTCGCATTCGTTTTACCTATTTTAGAAAAAATCGATCCAGAGTCTAGTGATGTTCAGGCTTTAATTGTTGCACCAACAAGGGAACTAGCACTGCAAATTACAACTGAAATTAAAAAAATGCTTGTTCAAAGAGAAGATATTAATGTACTAGCGATTTACGGCGGACAAGATGTAGCGCAACAATTGAGAAAGTTAAAAGGTAATACACATATTGTTGTAGCAACACCAGGACGATTATTAGATCATATACGACGTGAAACAATTGATTTAAGTAATCTTTCAACGATTGTACTAGATGAAGCAGATCAAATGCTTTATTTCGGTTTCTTATATGATATTGAAGATATTTTAGATGAGACACCTGGTAGTAAACAAACGATGTTATTCTCAGCAACGATGCCAAAAGATATTAAAAAATTGGCGAAACGTTATATGGATGAGCCGCAAATGATTCAAGTACAAAGTGAAGAAGTAACGGTAGATACAATTGAGCAGCGTGTCATTGAGACGACAGATCGTGCAAAGCCAGATGCACTTCGTTTTGTTATGGATCGTGATCAGCCATTTTTAGCAGTTATTTTCTGTCGTACAAAGGTTAGAGCAAGTAAGCTTTATGATAATTTAAAAGGACTAGGTTATAATTGTGCTGAACTTCATGGTGATATACCTCAAGCGAAACGTGAAAGAGTTATGAAGAGTTTCCGCGAAGCTAAAATTCAGTACTTAATCGCAACGGATGTAGCAGCTCGTGGACTTGATGTAGATGGTGTAACGCACGTATTTAACTTTGATATCCCTGAAGATGTAGAAAGTTATATTCACCGCATTGGCCGAACAGGACGTGCAGGTGGATCAGGTCTTGCAATTACGTTCGTTGCAGCGAAAGATGAAAAACATTTAGAAGAAATTGAAAAAACGCTTGGTGCACCAATACAAAGACAAATAATCGAACAACCGATGATAAAAAATGTAGATGAAAATGGAAAACCGGTACAAAAGCCGGCTCCAAAGAAATCAGGTCAATATCGTCAAAGAGATAGCCGTGAAGGTTCAAGAAGTGAATCAAGACGTGATTCGAGAAATAGCTCAAGAAGTGATTCAAGAAATAGTTCGAGAATTGATAACAATCGATCATTTAATAAGCCAAGTAATAAAAAAGGTAGTACAAAACAAGGTCAGCAAAGACGTGGCCGTTAAACAGTTATTATTCAAAAAGAGTCGCAAAGCGTTGCGGCTCTTTTTTGTTTTTATGCAACGAAGTCGATATAAGTACAAGAGTGATTGCATAGAAACAACCTTTAAAATTTCATTCACCGTATTAAAAAATTTAAAATTCATAAAGGAAATAGAAAGTAGGATGGTGTATATGTACAATAATAGGAAACTTTTTACTAACTAAACATATAATTTAAATAGACCGACAGTCGGTCTGATGGGAAGGAGAACTTGAATGCGAATAGTAAAGGAGTATGAGGAGCGTAGAAAGGAAATTTTAGAAACTGCTGAACGTTTGTTTGTTACGAAAGGTTATACGAAAACAACAGTAAATGACATTTTAAAAGAGATAGGGATAGCGAAGGGGACGTTTTATCACTATTTTAAGTCGAAAGAAGAAGTAATGGATGAGATCATTATGAGGATCATTAAAGATGATGTTGCTAAAGCGAAAATAATCGTCTCTAATCCAAATATCCCAGTATTAGAAAAGTTATTTCGAGTTTTAATGGAGCAATCGCCAAAATCAGGGGATGTAAAAGATAAAATGATTGAGCAATTTCATCAGCCAAATAATGCAGAAATGCATCAAAAAAGTTTAGTGCAATCCATTATACATTTATCTCCTGTATTAACAGAAGTTTTAGTGCAAGGAATTGAAGAAGGAATATTTTCTACTCAATATCCACAAGAAACGATTGAACTATTACTATCCTCAGCGCAAGTTATATTTGATGATGGGTTATTCCAATGGAAACCTGAAGAAATGATGAGGAGAGCGAAAGCATATATTAAAATGATGGAAGCCTCTGTTGGAGCGAAAGAAGGATCCTTTGATTATATGATAGAGGTTTTAATGAAACAGAAATAATAGTTTTCTGTTTGTATATTATAGACCGACAGTCGGTCTAAATTAAAGGGAGGGTGTGATTATGATGTCTATTAGTATAAAACCTTCGATGAAAGATTTTTATTTAATGGTGAGTGGGCAAATTATTACTATTTTAGGTTCAACACTTTTACGTTTTGCTTTGTCATTATATGTACTAGATATAACAGGGCGTGCTGATATATTCGCAGGACTATATGCGGTAACGAGTATTCCATTTTTGCTAGCCCCTTTTGGCGGAGCGATAGCAGATCGTTTCAATCGCCGTAATTTAATGGTTATTTTTGATTTTATAAACGCTGCGATTGTATTAAGCTTTATAGTTTTATTATTTATTGGATCTGTATCTATTATATTGATTGGAACAATTATGTTTTTACTAGCAATCATCAGTGCAATGTACGCACCAGTTGTAATGGCGAGTATTCCTCAATTAGTTCCAGAGAAAAAGTTAGAACAAGCGAACGGTATCGTAAATGGTGTGCAAGCGTTATCTAATATAGTTGCCCCTGTATTAGGAGGAATATTGTACGGCATAATTGGTTTGAAAATGCTCGTAATAATAAGTTGCCTCGCTTTCTTTTTATCTGCGATTTTAGAAATGTTTATTAAAATACCATTTATAAAAAGAGCGCAAGAAAGCCATATAATACCGACAATTGTAAAGGATATGAAAGAAGGATTTATATATGTTTTAAAACAGCCATTTATTTTGAAGGCTATGTTACTTGCAGCTTTACTAAACTTAATTTTGACACCGTTATTTGTTGTTGGAGGACCTATTATTTTACGAGTAACTATGCAGAGTAGCGATACGATGTATGGAATTGGGATGGGGTTAATTGATTTTGCAACCATATTAGGTGCATTGTCAATCGGTTTTTTTGCTAAAAAGTTACAGATGAAAACATTATATTATTGGATGCTTATTATAGCTCTATTAGTAATACCAGTGGCGCTATCAGTCACACCATTTATTCTTAATTTAGGACACTACCCACCATTTATCCTCTTTATACTTTCTTCTATTCTAATTGCAATGATTATGACGATTGTATCCATCTATGTGATTACTGTAGTTCAAAAGAAAACACCAAATGAAAACCTAGGAAAGGTAATGGCAATTATAACAGCGGTATCTCAATGTATGGCGCCAATTGGGCAAGTTGTTTATGGTTTTATGTTTGAAGAATTCAGTGTGAAAATTTATTTACTTATATTAGCTATTAGTCTAATAATGATAATAATAGCGATAGTGACGAAGAAAATATTATGGAATGAAGGGAACTAACTTAATATGATTAGGAGAATGTTAAAAAGAGATTTCTCTCAAAATAAAATGATAATTACCATTTTATTTATGTTTATCATGTTATCGAGTCTGTTAATGGCTAGTGCTTCAAGTAACGTTATAAATCTATTGAACTCAATGGAGCAATTGTTTAAAGTATCAAACGCACCACACTTCGTACAAATGCATGCTGGAGAAATAAATCAAAAGTCAATTGATTCATTTGTTGCAAAAACTTCTTTTGTAAAAAAGCAGCAAACGGCAGAGATGATTCAAGTAGGCGGATCTAACATTTTTATAAAGAAGAGAAATCAAGCGGAACATAATAGTGTAATGGACATTAGTCTCGTTAAACAAAATACTAATTTTGACTTTTTATTAGATTTAAATAATGAAGTGGTTGATGTTAGGAAAGGGGAAATAGGTGTACCAATTTATTATATGCAAAAATATAATTTGCGTATTGGAGATAAAATATGGGTTGTTAAAAATAATAATGAACTAGAATTTACTATTTCGGCATTTGTTCGTGATGTTCAAATGAGCCCATCAATTGTTAGTTCAAAACGATTTGTAATAAGCGATGAAGACTTCGAAAGAATAAAAAGAAATTTTGGAGAAAGCGAATATCTTATTGAATTTCAGCTAACAGATTTAGATAAAATAAATGTATTTGAAACTTTATACGAGTCATCGAACTTACCTCAAAAAGGTCCCTCTATTACTTATTCACTCTTTAAAACACTCAATTCATTAGCAGATGGAACAATAGCTGCAGTACTTATCATAATAAGTGCATTATTAATGCTAATCGCGATTTTATGTATTAGATTTACGATTATGACTTCAATGGAAGAAGATTATCGGGAAATTGGTGTTATGAAAGCTATCGGCATTACAAGTAAAGAGATTCAAAAATTATATGTAACAAAATATATTGTTATTGCTGCTAGCGGATGTATATGTGGATATATTTTTTCATTATTTGTTACAAAAATATTCACCTCTAATATCTCACTTTATATGGGAACAGCAAATACAAGTATTTTACATTTTATTGTACCATTAATAGTTATAACTCTGCTATTTATAGCAGTTATCCTTTTCTGTCGTATCATTTTGCGAAATTTCAGGAGAATTACAGCAATAGATGCTTTACGATCAAGAGATAATCTAGGAAAGAGGAAGTTTAAAAGTTCTTTTTCTCTCTATCAAACTAAAATTACAAATGTAAATATATTTATTGGTATACAAGATGTAGTAAAACGATTTAAGTTATATCGCGTATTAAGTATCGTTTTAATCATAGCTGTATTTATGATTGTTGTACCTGTTAATTGTTTGTATACGATTCAGTCACCGAAGTTTGTAAATTATATGGGAACAGGAAAAAGTGATATTCGAATAGATTTACAGCAAACTGAAAATATAGAGAAACGATTTAAGGACGTCATATCATATTTACGAAATGATGAAGAAGTAGAAAAATATGCAGCATTTGTAACGAGTACATTTAAAATAGTAAAAGCTGATGGTACACATGAAAACTTAAATGTAGAAGTGGGAGACTTCACTAAATTTCCATTAGACTTTATTCAAGGTATGGCACCAAAAAATGAAAATGAAATTTCTCTTTCTTATATGAACGCAAATGAATTAAAAAAGAATGTAGGGGATAAGATTGTTTTATTTGTAGAAGGAAAAGAGAAAGCATTAACTATTAGTGGTATGTACCAAGATGTAACGAATGGTGGGAAAACAGCTAAAGCGAGCTTCTCTTATAATAAAGAAAATATATTATGGTATGTAGTAAATGTAGATATGAAGCCTACTGTGAATCTGCAAGAAAAAGTGAAGGAATATAAACACAATTTTCATTCTGCAAAAATAACAGATACGGATGATTATTTAACGCAAACTTTAGGAGAAACAATTAAACAATTAAGACTCGTAACTCAAGTAGCTATTTTGATTGCGATATTGATATCAGTTTTAATTACTGCGATGTTTTTTAAAATGCAATTGGCAAAAGACTCTTCGCAAATATTAATTATGAAAAGTATAGGCTTTTCTTACAAGGATATTCGTATACAGTATATAACTCGTTCTATTGCTATAGTGTTAATTGGTATTTTAACAGGGACATTTCTAGCTGCTACGTTTGGAGAAATGTTAGTAAGTTGGTTAGGCTCATTTATAGGAATGGCTCACATAAAATTTATTGTTAATCCAATCGTATCTTACGTAATATGTCCAGCTATTTTATTTATATCTGTGGCCGCAACATCATTTTTCAGTAGTTTTACTGTGAAACAAACAAATGATTTAAAAGGAAATGGGGAGTAGGAGGTGTGTAATTTGAAAAAAATTTTAGAAGTAAAACAATTAAATAAAAAATACTCAATAGATGGAAACAGAAATTATCATGTGTTAAAAAATATAGATTTAGAGATAAATGAAGGAGAGTTTGTATCGGTCATGGGACCATCGGGTTCTGGGAAATCGACGTTACTATATAATATTAGTGGAATGGATCAAATGTCATCAGGAAGTGTGAAAATTAATAGTAAAGAAATATCATGTATGAAAGAAGTGGCATTAGCAAAAATACGTCTTAATGAAATAGGATTTATTTTTCAACAAAGTAATCTTCTTAGAAATTTGAATCTACTTGATAATATCATCTTGTCAGCATATTTAGCGAAATGCGAGAGTAAGAAAACGATAAATAAACGTGCTTTTGAATTGATGGAAAAGATGGGGATAAGCGATATAGCGACCCATTATATAACCGAATCATCTGGAGGACAATTACAAAGAGTCTCCATTTGTAGAGCGCTCATCAATAATCCAAATATTATTTTTGCTGATGAACCAACCGGTGCCCTAAATTTAAAATCAACAGAAGAGGTAATGCAAATATTATTAAATATTAACCGTGATGGAACTACTATTATGTTAGTGACTCATGATGTAAAGGTAGCAGCGAAAACAGAAAGAGTCCTATTTATGGTGGACGGAGAAATTGTAAGTGAAATACAGTTAGGTAAGCTTAGGAACGATGATTTAAAAGCGCGAGAAGAGAAGTTGTTAAAATGGTTATCTATACTTGGATTTTAAAGAGAGAATATTTTTGACTCCTATTGAATGTAGGAGTTTTTTCTTTGTCAGAAAATCAAAAAGGATATATAATAATTTTCTGACTATTGAAACGTGGAGGCGTACAAATGAAAAATGAAACGTTACATACACAAGAAGATATTTTAAAAATGCTTGATTCATTATTAAGACCAGCAGAACCATTTTGGAATGAATTTTATGCAAATAGAGAAAAGGACGTTCCGTTTTTTGCAAATGTTCCAGATGAGAATCTAGTTTCGTATATACAAAAAGAAAGAGTTTTAAAAGGGAAAGTATTAGAACTTGGATGTGGTCCAGGAAGAAATGCAATTTATTTAGCGACTGAAGGATTTGATGTAACTGCAGTGGATTTATCTGTAGAAGGAATTAATTGGGCGAAAGAGAGGGCATTGGCAAAAGGAATAGAAATTGATTTTATTTGTGATTCGATTTTTAATTTAGAGGGTCAAAATGAATTTGATTTTGTATACGATTCGGGTTGTTTACATCATATTCCACCGCATAGAAGAATAAATTATGTGGATTTAATTAAAAACGCATTGAAATCGGGTGGTTATTTTGGATTAACGTGTTTTGCAGCAGGCGATTTAGATGAGAGAAATGGTTCAGAAATAACAGATTGGGATGTATATAGAGGGTGGAGTCTACAAGGTGGTCTTGCTTATTCGGAAGAAAAATTAAGAGAGATATTTAAGGGATTTGAAGTGATTGAAATTAGAAAGATGGAACAGATTGAGCAACCAAATGATATGTTTGGAGAATCATTTCTTTGGGCAGCATTATTTAAGAAGAAATAATAATGTAGATAATTGACAAACTCATCGTTTTTATAGACAATACATTTATAGGAATGTATGTTCGGTTTTTGTTAGCCGATGTATGTTTTACATAAATACATAACAAGGGGTTGTGTCCATATGAGTAACACAAATCAAAAAATTACTACGTTTTTAATGTTTGAGGGCAAAGCTGAGGAAGCGATGAACTTTTATACGTCGCTATTTGATCAATCAGAAATTGTAAATATTTCTCGCTATGATGAAAATGGACCTGGTAAAGAGGGAACTGTAATTCATGCAACTTTTACGTTACACGGGCAAGAGTTCATGTGCATTGATAGTTATGTAAATCATAATTTTACATTTACACCAGCTATGTCTCTTTATGTAACTTGTGATACGGAAGAAGAAATTGAAACGGCTTTTAATAAACTAGCTCAAGATGGAGCAGTACTTATGCCTCTAGGATCTTATCCGTTTAGTAAAAAATTTGGCTGGTTAAATGATAAGTATGGTGTGTCTTGGCAGTTAACGCTTGCTGAATAAAAAAGAAGCGTCGCTTATTTGTATAATGTGTTCAGTTAAGAGGTGTAAAACTTGTTTTGATAATAGTTTTGACACTCAAAATACACAAGGGAAAAAGGATGGCAAGTGCCATCCTTTTTGACATATATTGAATTTTTACCGTTTTTAAGAGCCTTCTTCGACTAATACCCCGTGTAACAAGCCAAAATTCTTAATCAACCTGTAACTTTATAGCTTTAGTGGCAATAAAGGTTTTAATATGCTTATCTAATATCCTTGTTCCACCAAAATCATCCTCATAAAAACCCGTTATAACAAAACCAGCTTCAATTTGACCTTTGATTTGGTCTTCTAAAGTATGTGCGTATTCTATTGTTTGATTTGAATTGATGTAATCTTGAACTTCATTCTCTGGTAAATAATCCAATGTTGATGAAGGTATTGAATGTTTAACATCAAGAATGCCTTTTTGTTCTTGGTTGTCATCAAAAATCCATAGTAAAGGATTTGTAAATCCAGAAATAAGAATGCCTTTATTCTTTAAAACTCTTGAAACTTCATTCCATACAAGATGAACATCTTTTACAAACAAATTAGAAACAGGATTTACAACAATATCAAAATATCTATCTTCAAAATCACTAAGGTCTGACATATCTCCTTGTACTGTTTTTAAAGTCAAACCCTCCCGTTTTGCTACCTTTTCATCTTGTTCCAATTGCTTCTTAGATATATCAGTAACTGTTACATCTGCTCCAGCAGCAGCTAGAACTGGTGCTTGTTGTCCGCCACCTGATGCTAAACAAAGTATCTTTAATCCCTCTAATGACTTTGGAAACCAATCTCTAGGAACTGATTTTTCTGTGGTGACTGTGATTTCCCATTCACCTGATTTACTTTTTTTAATAATCTCGCTACTTACAGGTTGCGTGTATCTAGAACCTTCTTCAACCTTCTTATCCCATGCATTACTGTTTTGTTGTATAGTATCCATTATGATTATTCCTCCTAACTGTCTAGTTGTATTTTAAATGTAAATTTAATACTTATTTATACATTCCCTTTAATTGATTTATGGGAGCTCTTTTCATTTACTTAAGGACAGAAGGCGTAGTCTTTTCTAACCATAGAATGCCATCATATTGTTCTGTCGGAATCATGATTTCTTCATTTTCTTTTATTCCCCAATAACTTGCTGCAGTAGGAGTAAACATCCATGAAGTTTCTGGTCGGTTACTTTCTCCTTTTAAGTTAACGAAAACATGGGGACTTCCCACTGTGCTGATGATTTTTTCAACGCTTTGTTCTTCATGTTCGTTATTTACAAGAATAACATCTTTATTGCGATCATCCCAACTGCTTTCACTATACGCAAATACGCCAATCGTGTACATTTGGTCTTTGATACGCTGCGGAAGATAATCCATCATATTAGGGGCTACATAATTGTATTGTTGCACCTTCGACCAGTCTGATATCATTTTCGAATTTTGTTTTCGAATATGATAATTATGCCCCCACACAATGATTTTTTTGTTTTTATACTGCATTTCAGTGAGCCATGCGAAGTTTTGTGCCATTTTTCGATCTCGGATGTAAAAAGAATAGTCTGTCAGGTTAGGTGAGGGGATGCCACCTCTGACTTTCATATCTGCATCTAAATGCGTTTTAATCGCATCAATCCGTATACTGATTGATTTCTCAAGGAAATTCACATCATACGCAGCATGAGGTGCAACTTGAGTCAATTCAGATTTATGATTCTGAATAAATGTTCTAACCTTTTCAAACTTGTTAATTACGGGCTGTATTTCTGCTTTAAATCGATCATAAGGATACGTACCTTCATATTTACTGTAATACCTATCTAGTTCAATTAACTCTGACACTGCTTCATCAAACTCACTCGCCACTTCTGGATTTACTTTTTGCAACCATTCTTTTGCATAGGAGCGGAATGAAGAATTATAAAACAAATTCATATCAAAACCAGCTAATGTGAGTGGCTTTCCTTTTTCTTTTTGTTCTTTCATATAGGTAAATAATTGTTCAAGTTCCTCAGTTTGCCATACAAGGTATAAAGATTGTTTCATTGCTTCTGTAGCAGTTAAGTGATCAATATTTTGCTGAACAGCTGCTGCTTCCCCAAGCCCTGTTTCAAATGCAATCACATCATATCCCATTTCCTCATGTAAGTACTTAATCATACGTATTTTGGATTGATTCATTTCCTTTGCACCATGCGTACTTTCACCAAGTACAACAATACGCTTGTCCTGTACAGCCTCTTTAAGAAATGATAAATCTTCTGTTGTTTGGGAAGTTGGTTCATTTAATTTTTTTGCATGACCGTTTAACCATTCCTCCCATTTGGGTTGATCGACTGGTTTTTCTGCCGCGAATGCTACAGATGTAAAAGTGGTACAGGCAAGAAGAGTACTCATTAGTCCAAGTTTCCATTTATTACACACAACAACGCCTCCAAGTATCATAGTTTACAAGTTAAAAAAGTAATACTAAAATTTACTAATATACCATTATTTGTAATGATGCATATGAGAATTTTTAACAATATTAATATTACGAAAATTTAAAAGGCTCCTTCGATGTAGAGAAGAAACCTTTCTTTCTATAGCACATTTTGCATGAATGCTTACTACTTTATTCTTGTGTTATCATTTCTCTTCACATTGTTTTACTTTGCTCAAGCAGTTCCATTACCTCAGGATCTTATGTGGAATCTGGAATGAGTACATGAATTTCAAAGTTCATTTTTATGCTTTTCGTATCTATTTACTTATATTTTCATTCTTACTGAACGCTACATCATTAGCAGTTTGTTTATATCCAAGGTTGCCTCGTGTGAAAATAAGTATAAGCAAAGCTAAAAGGCCTAATCCTATCACTACAAATATATCCGTATTCTTTAAAACTGCGTTGGTGGAATGAGTTTGTACCAAACTAAACGTATTTACACTCGTATGAACGAGCATGACAATAAATAAGTTTCCGTGATGGCAGTTATAGACCCAAGTGAGAATGATTGAAATCGGTAAACACAGCAAAATAAAAATTGGCAAATGAATATATAGGATTGAAAGGTCAGAACTTGGTCCACCCCTTTGTGCAGCCGTTAAGAAATGCGGAAGATGCCAAAATGCCCACAAAACACTTAGTAGTAATGTACCTTTTAGTGGTCCAAATTTCGATTGTAATCGAGGTAGAGCAAAACCGCGCCATCCGATTTCCTCAGGGAAGGGTCCGCCGAGAAAGAAAATAGCTACAAAAGAGATGAGATAGTTTACAAAAAATTCAATATTTAAGCTATGGAAAGTAGGTATCCCTCCATTTACTATCACCATACCTAGAAACATTACAGCAGGGATAACGATGAGAGTAAACAAGTACCACTTCAAACCAACTTTAATAGATATGATGCTTTTTCTAACTTTTTTCCATGACTCTTTGCCTTCAAGAGTGTGAAACATAATATACGCTGCTAACATAGGACCTGCAAATACATTGGCATAAAAGAAAATATCAAACGCTTTTGATTTAGGGAGAATACCCCATTGCGATAAGATAAATGGAATTAAAACAACCCACGAGAATACATATGCCATTATAAAAAATGAAGTTAACGGATAGGATTCCAAATACCCTCTCAGACCACGTGATGAGTTTTGTGATTTTGTTAAATCCTTCAGCATAATCACCTCTTCAATTATAAAATACTGCGATATATGCTAATTCTACATGATCTCATAATGAACCTTTTTGATGTAATAAAGTTAAGGTTTTTGTAAGAAAGGAGCGATACTTTACAAATAAAAGTAGAAATTTCTATAACCGTTTCATTCATTTCTTTGTCTACATTTAGTGCATCTGGGGGGCACCACATTACCATCATGTTAAATGTAAGTAAAATTCCGTTTAACTAGATTTCTTTCTGTTTATTTTTACAAAAAGAATAGCGCTTTTTTGTTTTTGAATACAATTTTTAGTTTGGTAACATTGGGTGATATCTAGTTATTAAACAATTTAAACATCGATACCCCCACTTGAAATTGTTATAATTAAAATGTTTTCAATATTTTAATAATGGAGGCTGGAGAATGAAAATTGCAATAGTCTGTTTCGATAACTTTACTGATATAGATGTTTTTTTACCATGGGATTTATTAAATCGCGTACGTTTAGTTGGCGGTATTTCTGATTGGAATGTCCAACTATTAGGAACGGAAAAAACTCATATATCCTCGTCTGGTTTACGCATCCCCATGACAGGAAGCATAACTGATATTCCTTCCGCTGACGCTGTAATATTTGCAAGTGGTAAGGGTGTACAGGATTTATATCAAAATCAAGAATATCTTAATAGCATTCATGTAGATCCTCATAGACAATTAATAGGCTCTATGTGTTCTGGTTCACTACTACTAGGAGCTAAAAAATTGTTAACTGGCAAAAAAGCAACTACATATCCATCCGCAGTAGAACTACTTAAAGAATATGATGTAGACGTTATTGAGCAAAGTTTCGTAAATGAAGGAAATATCTCGACTGCCGCAGGTTGTTTTGCTGCTCAAGATCTCTCAGCTTGGATTATAAGAACCCTAATTAATGAAGAAATGGTTGATACTGTGCTAGAAACTGTTCAGCCAGTGGGAAAAGGTCTATATTTTTAATTTTAAATCAAGTCAGAAATAGATAATCTGACTTGATTATTTATAATATAACGTTTTTGTTCAACGTCTTCTTCAGTGAATCCAAGTAATTCTCCTAAGTAGGGCTACCGTCACATCGCTATCAAGCTAAGGATTTGAAATCATCTCAAAATAGAAAAATTCACCTTTTGCAGTTAATTGCTGAATTCGGCTTATTTTTTGCGTGTTGGGGAACTACCAATTTCTTAAGTTGATGGTGATGGGCATGTGGTGCAACCCCATCACCATCAACTTAAAAGTACTAAAAAACATATGTAATAAAATAGAGTTTTTTCACCTAAACTTTTGATATTCTACAAGAATATTAGTAGACATATTCAAATAAGCTCTCGCAGGCCTATTTTTAAAAATTCATTATTGTACGCAGAACGTGATTTTTGTGTACACTCATACACCACACCCAGGATATCAAATGCCGTTTTCTTCTTATATTGATGGGATTTCCAACCATTTTTCTCAATCATCTGTAAGATTTTCTGGAGGACTTGTACAATGTCTTCTACATCCTTGTTTAATGCATTATGAAGGGCGAAAAAATAAGTTTTCAGGATTTATATAAGCAATTCTGACAACTAAGAGATGAACTAAGTTATCTGAAGCAACCGCCCCCTTGAAACCGAATAGGAGAGCAACATTTCAAATAATGTTCCATGATATAACTATCTATGTAATATAACTATGTTTGAACAAGGAGATGGGAGCATGAGTAAGTTAACAGGCAAAATAGCTTTAGTTACAGGATCAAGTCGAGGAATTGGTCGCAATATTGCATTGCGTCTGGCACAAGAGGGGGCCTTTGTCGTCGTTCATTACGGGAAAAGACGTAAGGAGGCAGAAGCAGTTGTTCATCAGATCGAGCAAAGCGGAGGAAATGCTTGCGCAATTGGTGCTGACCTTAGTACTTTAGATGGTATTCAAGATTTATTTACTACTTTGGATGATACTATTCGGGAATATATGGGCGGTGACGGATTCGATATTCTTGTCAACAATGCTGGAATTGGTCAAATTATCAGTTTAGAAGAGACGACGGAAGAATCATATGACGAGGTAATGAAGATTAATGTCAAAGCACCACTTTTTGTTACTCAACAAGCTTTGCCACGTTTAAAAGATGGAGGACGCATCATTAATATTTCATCTTTTGTGACACGTGCAGCTTCTCCAAGTGTCTTCGCGTACAGTATGTCTAAAGGTGCTATCGACACATTTACGCGCCTTCTAGCCAAACAACTAGGGAGCCGTAATATTACGGTAAACGCCATCCAGCCTGGAATTATTAATACAGAGATGAATGCTGAGACTTTGGAAAACCTTGATGGACAAAAATATGCGGCTAGTCTTTCAATCTTTAACAGATGGGGAGAACCCGAGGATGTGGCAGATATTACCGCCTTTCTCGCTTCCTCAGACAGCCGTTGGGTAACTGGTCAATTACTGGATGCAAGTGGCGGATCTCACCTATAGAACTTGTAAGATAACGAATTTATAAGGATCTTCAAATGAAGTGACCCCAAAAAGTTAGGCGCATATTTTAAGCAGTTACTGAGGAATGAACTCTGTATTGGACAGGGCTCATTCCTTTTAATTCGTTTGTTAAGGAACAATAAGATAGGTGTTGCATAAGGAGGGATTAAGCGAGGAGTAAAGGCATTATGTAGAGAAACGAGATCTTATCACTTGTAAAACCAGTGATACATTAAAACAAGCATAGAGCACTTTACAATAAAGTGGGTTTCGCTATATTCCAGTATTAGATGAGGAAGAAGGGTATTTCAATAGATATATATATAGTCGATTAGCTTAAAAAAATGGATCCTAGTAGTAAAAAGCTGCCTGTTCATAGTTTTATTAAGGAGACAAGGAAATATATCAAAAAAGATGCTTCATTTTACTAAATCTTCTTTACGATTAAGCGTTTTCCGTATATTATATAATTTTTTTGGGAGAATGAAACTATATTAAGGGATTCATATCCATGCAAAGATAATTGGACTGCTGCCAAAAGGGTGGGGAGATGGGTACAGACTTACCCTTGGAACAATGCAATATGAAAAAGCCCTGCAACATTTAACAAAAGCAATTAACAAATATACGACAATTAAAAGTTTAGTAACATTAGATAATGAATCTCTCGTATGGCCTATTCATGTGACAATTGTTAGTTGAAAAAATGTATTAGACTCCAACTATATGAAATTAGGAGTGTAGAGAAGATGTCAAAAACTTACTTTATAGAAGATTTATATGATTTAAGCTTTGAACATAAAAAAGACTTATTGAAATTATTTGTTAGTGAAAATGAAACATTATGTTTTTTCTACGCAGAAGAAAATTTAAAAAGTCTAAATAATAAAGAGAAAAAAATGGTTTTAACAAATTTATATGAAAAAAGTCAAAAGTGGATCGTTCCATTGGGGCAAGTAAGAGAACTTAAAGGAATGATGTGGTATAAAGTAAAAATTGATGAAGAAATTATTCAAGCTATTGAGATAGAACAATTATTTTGGCGTGTAATTGTAAAGGACGGGTATCCTGTAAAAGATTTTTCATATAGCTTTGCATTAATTGAAGATGATTGTATAGAAGAATTGGTTATAGAAGAAAAAGAAAAAGAAAAAAATAGCTTTATTAATAAAGTTTGTCCTAAAATAAGAGAGATGTTTGGAGAGAAATTGAAAATTAGTTAAAGTAGTTTCTTCTTATGCAAAAACTTTAAGTAGTCTCTATGCCTAGGACATACTGATACTAATAGTTCCGATAAGGTATATCATTCAACTGGTATTATCATCTGAAATTGTAAAATTAAATCAATTGTGATGCAAATTAAACAACGATGATTCCTAAGTGTGGAAGGATCATCGTTGTTTTGAATGAAGCGCCAATAGTAAAGTTTGGTGAAATGAATTTAATAAACCTTATTATTGATTGGTACAAACAGATAATACATGTTTTGAAAAATATAACACGTAAAACAATCAATCCAGAAAAACTGAATTACTGGATGTACATGATATTTTAAACTCTACAACAGTAGTTTCTCGGTTTTTTTCTGTTTAGAGTGATTGTTGTTTCCTCAGTATTTTTCCAAGTTTAGCTAACAGTTCAGGCTGATCCCCTTGGCTCATTACAACTTCAATAAAGATAAGTCGATTCATATTAAAACTGATTTTATTGAAGACTTCTGCTAACTCTATTTCATTTTCTACTTTAAATGTGAGACTTTTTTCTTCTGATCCGAACACGTTTGCTAGTTTCGTGTAATCCCACATTTGTATGTCATTATACGGTTGGTTTTGGCCGTGAATCGCACGTTCAACAGTGTATCCGTTGTTATTGATTAAAAATATAATTGGTTTTAAATTTTGACGTAGTATAGTGGACAACTCTTGAACAGTTAACTGGAAAGAACCATCACCAATAATTAAAATGTTACGCCGTGTTACATTAGCGAGTTGTGTTCCTAATAAAGCAGGGAGTGTATATCCGATAGATCCCCATAACGGTTGTCCTACATATGTAGCGTTATTAGGTAAAGGGATAGCGGCACTACCGAAATATGGTGTTCCTTGCTCTGCAATTAAGACGTCGTTTTCTTGTAAGAAGTGGTACAATTGTTGCCAAAAACGTTGTTGCGTAACGATTTGTGCTTTTGGATTGAACTCTTTAGTAATAGATGATGATTCTGAAATAAACGACTTAATTTCAAGTGTTTCTTCATTACGATGCTCGATTGAATCACTTAAATGTTGTAGTACATCTTTCATTACAACCGGTCCGTATTTTTTATCTATAATTTTCACAGTATAGGGATGAATTTCTATAACTTGTTCTTTCGTAAAACCTTGTGTAAAGCCACCGGTAATAGTATCAGTTAATTTCACACCGATACTAATGATACAGTCAGATTCATCAACTCTTTTTCGCAAGTATGGAGGACTAACATCGCCAGTGTAAATTCCTATAAATTGAGGATGTTTTTCTGGGAATATGCCCTTGCCCATACTTAGTGAAGCGATTGGGAAGCCAGTTTTTTCTACGAATTGATGTAAATCCTCATCAGCATGAAAACGATTCACTTCAAAATCAGCTAATATAACCGGTTTTTTGGCGCTATTTATTTTGGAAGTGGCATGTAGAAGCATTTTATCTAATGCGTCTTTATTACTTACTATGGGATGATTTAAGATTGGTTCCGTAGGTTTATTAATTGGTTTATTATATACATCGATCGGTAAATTAATATGAACAGGGCGTTTTTCATTCCAACATGCACGGAGTACACGGTCAATTTCCTCAGCGGCATGCTCAGGGGTTAAATTAGTTTGTGCCACAGTAATTTCTCGATACATATTGGAAAAGTGATCGAACTTTCCATCACCTAATGTATGATGAACGAGTTCTCCATTTTCCATTACAGTTGTTGTTGGTGTGCCAGTTATTTTTATAACTGGTACGTTTTCGGCATATGAGCCGGCAATGCCGTTTATGGCACTCAATTCCCCGACACCAAAAGTGGTAATAAGAGCAGCGACACCTTTTATGCGAGCATATCCATCTGCTGCATATGCCGCATTTAATTCATTACAGTTGCCAATCCACTCTAAATTTTTATGTGCAATCACATCATCTAAAAAGGCAAGATTATAATCACCAGGAACACCAAATATATGCTCAATTCCTAATTCGTATAATCGATCTAATAAATATGTACTTACAGTATATTGCGTTTTCAAGAGAATCATCTCCTAATTATTTTAGTTCGTGTAGTGAATGCTGCAATAGACTACAGAAGTTCAAGTGCGTTGATTAAAATATTCATTACTGGATTGTGGTATAATTTACATACAGGGGGAAAGTAGATGACACAACATAAAGAAGAACAGATGAATGAGGCATTGGCATTATTTTATTTTGCATATAAAACATTTACTGAAAAACCAGATGAAATTATAAAAGAATATGGTATACAACGAGTACATCACCGAATTTTATTTTTTATCGCACGTTTTCCAGGGATAAGTGTAAATGAGTTACTATCGCTATTAGAAATAAGTAAACAAGCTCTTCACGGACCACTGCGTCAACTTGTGGAAAAGGGACTAATTGAAAGTAATGAAGCTACTCATGATCGTCGAGTAAAACAATTATCCTTAACAGAAGAAGGGACAGATTTAGAGAAAAAACTAAGTGATGTTCAAAGAAAGCAAATGGGTGCTATTTTTTCAAAATTTGGTGAATCATGTGAAGAGAATTGGCATCAAGTTATGAACGAAATGGCGAATAGCCGTTCAGGTCATGATGCATGGATATCGAAAAGAGAAATTCCAGTTGATCAAAAATAATGAGAAATAGGCCTTTCTTTATAGTTTGAAAAAGAAAGAATTTTATCCATGCATTTGGCAACTATGGATAAATCATAGAGTGAATGGATAAAAAGATGCATTACTAGATACTTTATACGTGTACGCGATGGAACAATAAAATTCACATTTCCGAGAGGGGAATTATAATGATAAAACTTGTACTTATTCGTCACGGACAAAGTTTATGGAACCTTGAAAATCGCTTTACTGGATGGACGGATGTAGATCTATCAGAGAATGGATTAAGTGAAGCAAGAGAAGCAGGAGCAATATTAAAGGAAAATGGTTATACTTTCGATGTTGCTTACACATCTGTATTAAAACGGGCAATCCGGACTTTATGGATTGTGCTACATGAAATGGATCTTACTTGGGTGCCTGTACATAAATCGTGGAAACTAAATGAAAGACATTATGGCGCACTACAAGGATTGAATAAAGAAGAAACTGCAAAAAAATATGGAGAAGAACAAGTTCATATTTGGAGAAGGAGTGTTGATGTAAGACCACCTGCTCTTACTGAAGATGACCCTAGATATGAAGCGAACGATCCAAGATATAAAACACTTCAAAAAGGTGAATTCCCATTAACTGAATGTTTAGAGGATACGGAGAAACGAGTGCTTAATTATTGGCATTCAGAAATTGCACCGTCATTAAAAAGTGGTGAGAATGTAATTATTTCATCTCATGGTAATACAATTCGATCGCTAGTGAAATACTTAGACAACCTTTCAAATGATGGTGTAGTTTCATTAAATATTCCAACTAGCATTCCGCTTGTTTATGAATTAGACGAAAATTTACGTCCAATTCGTCATTATTACTTAAGTATGGATGGAGAAGTACCTGAAGGAGAAATTCCGAAACATATTTCTTTTTAACATGAAAATTTGTAACGCATGCTTGTCTACATATACAATGTAGATTCATGATAAAGTGAAACTTTAATCAGTGAGGGTTTTGTTCATCCCCACTGATTATTAGTTGAACCAATCGGGCTGCCCACAAATAGCGGGATAAAAGACGTGGCCTGCTTCTAATGTATATGCGATGTAGCTAACTTTAGAAGGTTGTCCACGTCTTTTGTCATAAAGAGAGCTGCTTGTGCATGTAATGATATCGTGAGTAGTTTTTGAATGGAGGGTGATGTGATTGGTGATCTCTAACATTCGAATCGGATTATTTATTTTAGCGATCATTTTTGTAGTTCTTGTTTTTTTTTATTGGAGAAATGAAGAGTTATACGAAGAGAAAAAACAGAGAATTCGAAAAACTTGGTATGGATTATTCATAACATCAGTCACAGTTTATTTCATGATAAAAGGAATCGATTTAACCCTCTGGAAAAACTTACTAATGTTTACTGCGATGGTCATTTTCGTTGATATTGCGTTTATTTTAACACCTAACATCTCGGAAATATGGGGAGCGAAATTTAGCGATATCGGTAAAACTGTTCAATCCATAAAGCGGTCATTAATCGCTTCAAAAGCAAGAGGAGAAATATATACGAACATTATCCAAAATATTAATCCAGCAGCATTTGGGACGATGGAATGGCATACAGAAGAGGAATATACAAAAAGCTTAAACTCATTTTTAGATTCATATGGGGAAAAAATTGGAGCAAAAATTGTTGTATTTGAAGCAGCAAATGAATTAAATACGGGCTTTCGTGGTATTCGCTCTCAATTTAGTATTACAGTACCTTTAGAACATATAGAGCAATTAAATGAACAAAAAGCAGTACAAGTAGAGAACGTTGGGATTATACCAGCAAAAATAATGAATGACGTTTTTATAGTTATTGATGGGAAGAAAAATAGCCTTCAAGATCGAGATTTTGAAAATGTATATAATTTAACCATACATCATAGTTATTTTAGTAAGTAGGACAGAATCATTTTTCTGTCCTTTTCTTCTATACATAAATTCAAAACAAAATACGACAAAGTTGAATAAAATGGGACAATCATTCCTACACTAGCACGTAGAGGTGATTGTAGTGATAAAGGATTATGACAATGATTTTTTTAAAGAAGATGATGAGGATGCAACAGATTTCTCTTTAATAAAAGGAGATACTTTGCAGCAAGTAGAAGAGTTAGAAGAAGAATTAAAAAGAAAATCATAAGTATACAACTCTGTCTGCATCTGCTATATAATATAAATAAAAGGTTGTATCTTTTGAAAAGGGGGAGAAGAGATGGCTGAAATCAGTGTACAAAAGTCTTCGTTTTTTAAAGAAAAAAAAGAAGAATCAAATACAGATTTCTCTCTTGTGAAAGGTGCATTAACGGAAAATATAAATCGGTTAGAGAAACTGATGAATAATAGCAGTTCAAAATATATACGAGTGAAAAAAACAAAAGAAAATGCATAGTACATTTTCTTTTGTTTTTTTATTTAATAGTAAACTTATCTTTTACTTTTTCAGGTAAATCTGCTTTCTGAATCTCTTCATAGGACTTTACTTCAATTGATGATATTTCATTTTTGTTATTATCATCTTGATCAACACCCTTACAATGTTGTAAGAGTGTTGTACATAAAATGAACAATATATATAAAATATTAAAAAAGTTAAAACAAAGGTAAAATAATGAATCATGGTATAATGATAAAAGACTTACATATTATTTTGTCATTTGGAGAGGAGCTTGAAAAATGTATTCTACTTTAGAACAATTAACAAAGCACCCTGTATTTTATCATTTTGCAGAAATTTCAAAGATTCCTAGAGGATCAGGTAATGAAAAGGAAATTAGTGATTATTTAGTTGGCTTTGCTAAAGAGCGTAACTTAGAAGTGATTCAAGATGAAGCATTAAATGTCATTATTAAAAAAGAAGCAACTGCTGGCTATGAAAATGTAGCAGCTATTATCATTCAAGGTCATATGGATATGGTTTGCGAAAAAAACCAAGCAACAGTACATGATTTTGAAAAAGATCCAATTGAATTACGAATTATTGGAGACATGTTATACGCAAATCAAACAACTTTAGGTGCTGATAATGGTATTGCAGTTGCGTATGCATTAGCTTTATTAGATTCAAAAGACATTCCACATCCAGCACTTGAAGTCGTTATCACTACCGAAGAAGAAACGACAATGGGCGGGGCTTTTGCTGTTGATCCAAATCATTTTGAAGGAAAGATTTTTATAAATATTGATTCTGAAGAAGATCACAAATTACTTGTAAGTAGTGCAGGTGGTGCGAAAGCTGTTGAAACAATTCCAGTAATTTGGGATGAAGCGCCAGCGAATACGGATGCATACCGTCTATATGTTGGTGGTCTAAAAGGCGGACATTCTGGTATGGAAATTGATAAGCAACGTGGTAATGCGAACAAAACATTAGGGCGAGTATTACATGATTTATCAACAAATATGGAGTTTAATATAAGTGAAGTTCACGGCGGATTAAAAACGAATGCAATTCCGCGTGAAAGTGTAGCTACAATTTTATTACGTCAAGAAGATGTAGAGAAGGTAGAAGAAAAGCTTGAGTCATGGACAAGAGTATTACAAGAAGAAATGCGTGCTGTTGATCCAGATGTTCATGTTACACTTACAAAGTTGGATGAGAAAGTAGAAAAAGTATTTGCTAAAGAAACACAAAAGCAGCTTATTTCATCATTATTCTTAATTCCGAATGGTATTCAAAGTATGAGCATGGATATTAAAGGTCTAGTAGAAAGCTCAACAAATTTAGGTGTTATTGAAACATTGCAAGATGAAATTAAATTACGTAACGAAGTACGAAGTTCTGTAAGTAGTTTAAAACAGCATGTTGCAGAAGAAATCAAATATATTGCCGAATTAGTTGGTGCTACGTTTGAAATTGAGTCAGAGTATCCAGAATGGCCATACAATCCAAATTCACAAATTCGTAATTTATTTGAAAAAGTTCATCAAGAAAAATACAATAAAGATATTGAAATTTTCGCTGTGCATGCAGGGATTGAATGTAGCGCATTCGTTCAAAAAATGCCTGAATTAGATGCAATTTCATTCGGACCAGACATTTTCAACGTGCACACTCCGGATGAACATATCAGTATCTCTTCTGTAGTGAATAACTGGGGATTCTTCATTGATGTAATGAAGGGTACGAAAGAATTAGCTAAATAATAATGATGAAATAAAAGTAGCCTATAAAACTTTATAGGCTACTTTTTTGTGTTGGAATTTATCCCGCATTAACGGGCAGTAAGACCCCCACCTCAAAATTCAGCGAGAGCAAAGAAGTTAGGTGGGGGATCAACTGCCCGTAAAAGCCCGATTGGTTTAACTAATAATCAGTGGGGGATGAATAAAACCCCCACTGATTAAATTTTCACTTTATGAGAAATCATTTTTCGTTAGTATGTAATATTAAGCTTGAACAATTAATAAGGATGAATTGTTGATGTTTTTTAGTACTGATGAAGGGGTGGAGAAATGAAGGGAAGAAAGCATTTTATTGTTTGTATGTTTTTATTGTTTTTCACATTTAGTTTTATTGGTGTTCAGAAAATAATAGCGGAAGAAGTTGAATTTTCAGGGACAACAGCTCCATTGAATGTAAATGTTAGAGAGGCAAAAAGTTTGAGTGCAAGTATTGTAGATGTGATTCCCGGAAATACAAAAATATCTTTTAAAGGATGGGAGTATGGTGAAGCGGTTAAAGATTACTGGACAGGAAATTTAGATAATCGTTGGTTTTATTATTTTAAAGATGGAAAAAAAGTATATGTAACGTCAGCGTATATTAATGGAAATCCTCCAAATACATCAACAAATCGTAAATTATCTGTACCTAACATATTACAAGAAAGATCAAATTGGTGTTGGGCAGGCACTTCGGTTTCAGTTTTAAATTATTTTGGGAAAACTCCTTCACAAGATCAGTACGTTAGGTATGTCAAGGGTGGATCATATAATAATCCTGCAACTTCACGTGAAATACAATATGGATTATCGGGATATGGTGTTAGCTCAGCTATAAGTCCTGGAGCAAAATCGTATGATTGGTTCAAAAATCAAATTAATAGTGATCAACCGATGATTGCACTCATTATGTGGCAAAATGGAGCTAACATCGGACACTTTCTAGTACTTGATGGATTTTATAAAGGAACAAATGGAACAGATTATATAACGTACATGGACCCTTGGTATGGTGATCATTATAATCATAATTTCAGTACGTTCCATAACAATAATAATTTTTGGTGGAGTGAAACTGTTTATAATATCCATGCAAACTAATAATATTAAAAGCGGGGGTTCATTAATGGGAAAACTACTTAAGCTTGTAATACCGTGCATTTGTTTAATGACCGTTATTATTTTCGCTAGTAAAATTAGTTATGCATCAAAAAATAAAAATGAACCAGTACAATCGATTGCATTAAAAGATTATCAATATAGTAAGGGAAGTTCTTCTGAAAATTTAAGTTTTGAAAAAATAACAACATCCTCATTTTCGTTACCAATCTATGAAACAATTCCAGCACAGCAAATTTTAAATAGCTCTGAATTTAAGCATTTACTATTACCAACAAATGAAAAACTGTGGTTTATTATGAAGGGTGAGCAGCCAGAAGGATTAATTGTTGCGAATGATACTGAACCGATTCGAACGGGCGGAGAAAATAGAAGTAAAGATTTATATGGGTTATATAAAGCAATAAAAAATAATACAAATGAAACAAAAGATATTAGTTATTTTGAATTTGAAGGGCAAGGAATATTGGTAGTAAATCAAAATAATGATCAAGAAATATATCTTAGTAAAGGTGCCGCTGCCATATTAAAACTTCCTGCTGGTCAAAAAGCATTGAGCAGTGAAGTAATACAGAAAATGAAAGAGAGAATCGTAACTGCTTTTGAATAGTTAATTATAAACTGAACAAATATATGTATTTAATATGAAATTTCATGTACTGTATTATTTTTAAAAATGAATCATTTCATAAATAATACAGTAGAAGGTGTAGAAAAGATAACAAGAGAAACCAGTGTGGGATGTTATGAAAAATGATGATTATAGTAGGAATAGTTGATTCTTATTTGTTATTTATACGTGGGTGAAAAGAGATCAGGTAAGAGGATTCATGCCAGGGGTATAAACATAATAATGCATATAAAAAGGTTAGAGAGGCTAATTCTCTAGCCTTTTTATGTGCATTCCAGAAGTTTTAAAAATAGTGAAGTTACTCCCTACTCATCAAGGTGAAATCTCATACCATCTCCAAAAAGAAAATATTATATATTTTGTTTGGAAGGATACTGTTCGTTTTGTATAGAGTTCGATTCAAATCACGACTATCATTTGGAATGTTTAAATAATTTAAATAAATCAAACAGAAAAGCTTGACCTTCACACTATGTAAAGGTTTACAGTAAGACAGAAAAGGAGGTTAAGAAATGAAAAAAATAACGAATTTGTGTATGAGTGCTGTACTAACCACATCTATTATCAGTGGTTATGCTTTAGGTAAGGGGATTGAGAAAGTTCAGGCGAAGGAAATTGAAAAAACGCAGAGAAAAGATATGAAGAAAGTAGAGGTGCAAAAACAAGTAGGAAAGTATACAATGCCAGATGAAAAAAGCAAACATGAAGGAACGTGGCTACAATGGCCTCATGAATTTACATATGGGCAAAAATATCAGCAAGAGGTAGAGCCGATTTGGATTCAAATGACAAATACTTTAAGCAAAGGCGAAAAAGTTCATATTGTTGCATATGATCAAGAAGAAAAAGAAAGAATTACTGAAGTTTTAATGGATCAGGGGGTGAATATGGGAAAAGTTGATTTCTTTATCGCACCTACTGACGATGTATGGGCTAGAGATACTGGACCGATTTTTGTTTATGATAATGACAAAAACCTAAAGATATTAGATCCAGGATTTAACGGATGGGGAAAGAAAACACCATATAAGAAAGATGCTCGTCTTCGTGAGAGTCTTAGCAAACAGTTAGGTATTGAAAGAATTGATTGGAATAAATTTGTTCTTGAAGGCGGCGCATTTGAATTAGATGGTAATGGAACTGCTTTATTAACTAGAAGTGCTGTGACGAATAAAAATAGAAACGCTAAATTGTCAGAAAAAGATATTGAAAAATATATGAGTGACCTTGGGATAACAAATTTTATTTGGTTAGATGGAGTACCCAACTTAGATATTACTGATTTTCATATTGATGGATTTGCAAAATTTCACGATAAATCTACTATTATAACGTTAAACAAAAAAGATTTAGCTGAATGGGGAACGTCTGATAAAGATATTAACAAGTTGTTGCAGGCAAAAGATGCTGAGGGGAATAAATACAAGTATGTATATCTGCCGCTAAGCAAGAATAATGTTACATTAGCAAATGGGAAGCAGCTTGATTATAAAGGTTCATATATTAATTATTATATAGCGAATCAAGTTATCTTAGTTCCTAACTATAATGATCCTAATGATAAAATAGCAAATGAGATGATTCAAAAACTTTATCCTGATCGTAAAGTGGTGGGGATTGATGTAAGAGAGCTTTATAAAAATGGTGGTATGATTCATTGTATTACTCAACAACAACCAATCAATTTGAAATAATATATTTATAGATTTTTTTAGTTGTCTATTTCTTATGAAGACTTGTTTATCCATAAGATAGGTAAAGATGCCATGGTATTTTTACCTATTTTGTTGTGTTTTTTATGAGTTAATTATTATTTTCCTATAAACTGCAGAAACTAATATATTTTATGTATAAAAGTTAGATTATTTTAATGCTCTTATTGCAGTAATATGCTGTTTAAGGGGAGTTCAAAATTACACAATTTGACTTGTGTAATTTATTGCGTTATGCTTTTTTTTAGTATAAACGAAAGGCTTGAAGATAATGATTCGTCGTTTGAGAAAGCTAAAGAATGTAGCAGTCGTAGTAAGCTTCTAAGTAAATTGCAAAAATCTACACTACTTAGAAGCGAGGAATAAAGTTATGAAGCATCCATTATTTAATCATTGGTCAGAAACAAAGTATATAAAAGATATAGTAACAAATCCACTCATTAAGGTAGGAGAGTACTCCTATTATTCAGGCTATTATGGTCATCAAAATTTTGAAGATGGCTGTGTAAGGTATTTGTGGGGGGATGCTAAGTCCCGAGCGCTTTTCAATCCAATTGAACAGATGGGTTGGAAACTTGATAAACTCATTATTGGAAATTATGTTTGTATTGCAAGTGGAGTTGTCATTCTAATGGGTGGGAATCATAATCATCATCCTGAATGGATTACAGTATATCCATTCGCTGAGCAAATTGAACAATCATATGAACCGAAGGGTGATACAGTCATTAAAAGTGATGCTTGGATTGGAATGAATGCTATCATAATGCCTGGTGTTACAATCGGTGAGGGTGCAATTGTTGCAGCAGGAACTGTCGTAAGTAAAGATGTTCCGCCGTATACAATAGTTGGTGGAAATCCTGCTAAGGAAATAAAGAAACGATTCACTGATACAGAAATGAAAATGCTAATGGAAATGCGTTGGTTTGATTGGAATAGAGAATTAGTTGAGCAGGCAATTCCTATTTTATCTAGTGCATCCATAGAATTATTATATGATTTTTATAAAAAGGAAGTAAAAAATAAATAAATCAGCTAGAAAAACTACATTCAATATAGGGTGTAGTTTTTTTATTACAAAAAAATAATAGATTAGACTAAAGAAAATTCATCTCTGGTATGAGTCTAGCAATAGCTGAATTGAATAATTAAAATCCTTGATAGCTAATAAACGTATGCTTGGTTACCAGTGTGTCTCGATATTTAATCGGGACACACTGGTTTTATCCCGCTATTCGCCGGGCAGTAAGGCCCCCACCTCAAAATTCAGCGAAAGCGAAGAAGTTAGGTGGGGGATCAACTGCCCGTAAAAGCCCGATTGGTGTGGGCTGATAATCAGTGGGGGATGAACAAAACCCCCACTGATTAAAGTTTCACTTTATTTTTTGTAAATGTGGAACAAATGTATTATTTAGATTGTCTATTAATTGTAATCCTAAAAAATATGAAAGTACGGATCATTTTGAAAAATACAAAGGTATTAAAAAGAGGGATGTGTGTGGGAATACGAAGTGTCAGTGCCCTAAAAGGGTTTGATGAGATGGTCTATATGAAAGCGATCCTAACGTCTTATATGTATATAGAATTTGAGAACACTGTCTATTTTTTGGGGGATTATGTTAGAATAACGTTTTTTTGAGTACAAAGATATTGGAGGTAACAGAAGTGAAAGGTATGTTTTGCAAGAGATTTATTGCAATAGTAACAGTGCTTACACTATTTTGTAGCATTGTTGTTACATCTGGAAGAGCATCAGCGGAAACAGTTCCTGCTATAGACGTTGAAGCAGGATCAGCAATTTTAGTAGAAGCAAATTCTGGGAAAATTTTATATGAAAAAAATGCAGATGAATCATTAGCAATTGCTAGTATGACAAAAATGATGAGTGAATACTTAGTACATGAAGCGGTGGATAAAGGAAAACTTAAATGGGATCAAAAAGTTAAAATTTCTGAATATGCATATAAGATTTCGCAAGATCGCTCATTATCAAACGTTCCATTAGAAAATGGTGGCTCTTATACAGTTAAAGAGTTATATGAGGCAATGGCAATTTACTCTGCAAACGGTGCAACAATTGCTTTAGTTGAAGAGATTGCTGGAAAAGAAGTTAATTTCGTAAAAATGATGAACGCTAAGTCAAAAGAGTTTGGAATGAAAAATTATAAATTTGTAAACTCTACAGGTTTAACAAACCATGATTTAAAAGGACATCACCCAGAAGGAACAACTCCAGACGAGAAAAATAAAATGTCTGCAAGGGATTGTGCGATTTTAGCGCAACGTCTCATTCAAGATTTCCCAAAAATATTAGATACAGCAAAAATCCCCAAAAAAACATTCCAAAAGGGTGGCAAGTATCCAATTGATATGGTGAATTTTAACATGATGTTACAAGGCTTAATTAAGCAATACGAAGGTGTAGATGGGTTGAAAACAGGAACTACTCCAGAAGCTGGTGATTGCTTCACTGGTACAGTAGAAAGAAACGGTATGCGCCTAATTTCTGTAGTGATAAAAGCAAACTCTCATACAGCACGTTTTGATGAGACGAAGAAATTATATGATTATGGATTTGCGAATTTTGAAGTGAAGAAAGTTTATGGGAAAGATGCAGTAGTAAAAGGGCATGAAACAGTGCGAGTAGCAAATGCAAAAGACAAAGATGTAGTTGTTCAAACGAAGCAAGCTGTTTCACTTCCAATGCCAAAGGGCAACAATGACGTTTATAAAAAAGAATTTAAAGTACCGAATAAAGAACAAGAAGCGCCTATTAAAAAGGATGTAACAATTAGTAAAATGATTATTTCGCCTAAAGATAGTACAGATCCTGGATTTTTATCAGGTAAATCATTACAAGTAGACCTTGTAACAAACTCTGATGTAGAACAAGCAAATTGGTTTACACGTTTTATGCGCGAAATCGGATCTTTCTTTAGCGGTATGTGGGATAGTGCGGTTGATATAGTAAAAAGCTAATTTTATGGGATGAAACTAAATGTTAGTCTGAAACAAAAAGTTTCAAAGTATTATAGATTTTTATGTGGATAGCTTGGAATTGAAGATTACATTAATTTTCAAATTTGGTCCTTCGGAACTTTTGGTATTGCAATCAAGCTAAGATAAATTTGTATCCATATAATCAAAAAACGCTATTCTTTTTGTAGAAATATACAGAAAGGATGGCGTTTATTATGAATCTTTCGATTTAAAGGGTTCTGATGCAAGGTTAGTTTAATAAAGTTACATGATGAAAGAACATTCATTATTCCACCAAGTGAAAATGAAAATTGATACCTGGTACTTATTTCTGTTATCAAATTTTATAAAAATTTAATAAAATCTTTTCTTTCTATTAAATATTTTGCTTTAAATTAATTATATAAAGAAATGGAGGCCAAAAAATGAATTTTTTAAAGAAGTTTAAGTATCTTTTTATAGCATTTATCCCTTTGTATATAGTTATTCTTTAATTTCAATCGAATAGAAAACAAAGTATTCGAGAAAAAAGTACGATTTTAATGGGATATACCATATAGAGGGCTCCCTAATAATTTCACTTGAAAATCGGTAATTAATGAAACCAAGAATAATCATATGATACACGATTACGAGTTAATATACCCAAAAGATATGATTACTAGAGACAATCTTTGATACTGACAAGTGAGGTGACGTCGATGAGAGGGACATTAATAAAAATCGGAGTATTTATTTTGGTTTTAACAGTAGGGATATATCTTGCGAAATCCGTATATGACCATCATACGAACCGAGCTAAAGTAAGAGACACGATTCAACAAATATCAATAGAGCATGGTATACCGCCATGGATTCCTTTATCTATTGCATTCCATGAAAGTAAGTTTGATCGAAATGCAGTTGGAGATCAGGGCACATCATTTGGATTGTTTCAGCTTCATCGAGGTGGACTAGCACCTAAAGATTTAACGAATGAAGATTTGAAAAATGCAGAAACCAATACTCGAATTGCAATATCTAATATGATAAATGCGTATAACCGTGGTTTACAGCAAAATTTAAAAGGGCCAGAGCTATTAAAACATGTTGCAAATACCTCAGGGTGGCCTGGAAATAAGGGGGTTCAATGGACAGATAAACAGACAGACTATAACGAGGGTTTAGAAAACAGTTTTAAAATGTTTTCTAAACGACAATACGATTTTATAGAATGAAATTTCTTTTTTCTTTCTATTATTATATAAATTATGCCTAGATACGAAAGTTCCCTAAAACAGATACATAGATTAACTTTGTACTGCTTACATTAGGAATTTAAAGAAACAATATGTACAATTCTCCCACTACATTCGCATAGTGGCCTTTATGAACAGCAAAATTTACAATTTACAAGGAGAACATTTTATGAGTAAGAGAATAAAAGAATTAGATTCCATACGAGGGTTAGCGGCACTTACTGTGGTATTTGGACATTTTTGTTTAATGCTACCATCGTTGCCTAATTCTATTAAATTTTCCCCGCTTAGGTTTTTATGGGCGGGTGGGGAAGCTGTTATCGTTTTTTATGTACTAAGTGGTTTTGTGTTATCTATGGCACTTTATCATTCAAAAACAAATTATTGGGGATATTTAATTAAGAGATTTGTAAGAATCTATATTCCTTATTATTTTTGGATAATCGTTACCTTTGTTTTATTTATTTTATTTTCGTCGTATGAAGTGGTAGGACTACGGGATTGGTTCTATGATAGGTGGCAAGGGTCTATAACAAAATTAGATATTCTAAACCACTTTGTGCTTCTTAATAACTTTTTTACGGAAAATTATAATCCAGTTATTTGGTCATTGGCTCAAGAAATGCGTATATCTATTGTGTTTCCTTTGTTATTCCTTCTTTTTTATAAACTGAATTGGAAGAAAACGATACTATTTGCTTTGAGCTTTTCTTTAATTAGTGTTGTTCTTAATATGTTGCATATTGGGAAAGCTGAAGGATTTTATAATGGTTATGCTGATACACTGCATTTTACATCTATGTTTATGGTTGGAATGTTACTTTTTAAGTATCAGGAAAAACTTATCTACTCATATAGGAATATGAAAAAATTTAAAAAAGGATTTCTTATTGCATTAGGGATTATTCTATATTTATATTCCATTTTAATTTATGGTTTTTCCCGTAATGATACAACTTTCTTATTAAAAGATTGGGGTGTCGTAATGGGGGTTAGTATATTTATTATAATGGCTATGAGTAACCTAAAAGTAAAAGCATTTTTAAATAAGAGTGTATTTGTATATTTAGGAGAAATTTCATACAGTATCTATTTGTGTCATTTTCCAATCATGATGGTACTATTTAAACTTTTGTATACAAAGATACCTATCTTTTTCCTTCTTACTTTGTGCATTGCAATGACACTACTTTTTTCTATAGTTTCATATCATTTAATCGAAAAGAAATGTATCAACTGGGCAAAACAAAGAACAACAAATTTTTTGAAAAAAGTATAATTCCTAGATAGATTTTATTTCTTTAGTAAATATATGAATATGACCGATTCCTAAGTATACTTAGGAATCGGTCAATTTTGGATTCTAAATGTAAATATAGTAAAGTGGAATATAATTGAAATCGAAAATCACTTAGAAATAACAATACGGTGTGAGCTATTGTATAGTATAGATATGGTTAATAATAAAGGGGGAATACATATGTGGAAGCGATTTGTAGCAATTGGTGATAGTTTTACAGAGGGGATAGGGGATGAAGTTGAGGGAATTGCATTAAAAAGCTGGGTAGATCATTTTGTTCAACTGTGTGAAAACGATATAGAATATGCCAATTTTGCAAAGCGTGGGTTAGTAACTAAAGAAATTCGCTCGCAGCAATTGGAAAAGGCTTTAACTTTTAATCCAGATTTGGTTAGTCTCATTGCAGGGGCAAACGATGTTTTAAAAGGACGTTGGAATCATGATGCATATAAGAACGATATGGAATTTATGATAGATACATTAAGTAAAGCAGGGGCTGATATTATTATAGCAAACCTTCCAGATTTTACAGTTAGGCTTCCTTTTGCTTCTGAAAAAAAACAAGTAATAAAAGAACAATTATTAGAGGCAAATGAAGTTATACATTCACTGAGCAGAGAGTATAAGCTTCATCATGTTGATTTTTGGAATCATCATTTAGTTAATGATAATACGCTTTGGTCTAAGGATTTAATTCATCCAAACTCAAAAGGATATGTAAAAGTTGCTGAATTGATTTTTAGTAGTTTGCCTGTACATGACTCTTCTAAATAAGCTGTAGAATGACCTAAACCCCTGTCGCATGCTGTACAGGGGTTTTTGGTGCGAAAAAGAAGGATATAGAGTGCTTATAAATTATACTTTAAGTAATTCTTTTTATTGTTTATATTTTTGTTATTTTCTGTTGCAGAATCCTTAGTATAAGGATTCTTTTTTTGTATCAAAAATCTATAAAGAAAAAAAGATAAGATCGGTGAAAATGAACTAAAAGGTATTTTAAATGAAATTGTTAAAACAACACTAATAATGATAACGTTCGCTAAATATATTCGCTCCTTATGTTTGGAAGAAACTTGAAATCTTCCCTCTCGGAATGCAGCTTAACCATAAATTTAATCTTTTTGTAAATATGGAACAATTTTATAACTTACACTGTCTATTAAGCGTTAAAACATTTTTAACTAAGGGAGAAGATTGAATTGAAAAAATTATGGATACTGCTTTTCTTTTGTTTTGCAGTTATGTTGGTAGGATGTAATAAAAATGAACCGCCAAAACAAGCATTTGAAGAATATATCAATTTATGGAATGATAAAAAGTTTGCAAATATGTATGATCATTTATCAGAACATGCAAAAAAGACGATTTCCAAAAAGGATTTCGCAGAGAAATATCAAAAAATCTATGATGGTATTGGAGTTAAGAATTTAAAAGTCAAAACGAAAGGAGAGAATACGAAAGATAAAGAACTTTTTCTTTTTGAAGTTAATATGGATACGGATGGAGGAACTGTTTCATTCATCCATGAAGCAAAACTCGTGAAAGATAAAGATAAGGAGTCTTGGAAAATAGATTGGACACCAGACTTCATTTTCCCAGGTATGAAAAAAGATTACAAAGTCCGTATGCAAACAGAACAAGGAAAACGCGGAGAAATATATGATCGAAATGGAAAAGGGCTTGCAACGAATGGTAAAGCGACTGAGGTTGGAATTATTCCAGAGAAACTAGGTGAAACGGCAGCGCAGACAAAAGAAATAGTAGCACAATTACTTGATATGTCTACAGAAGAGGTCAATCAGAAGCTCGCAGCGAAATGGATAAAACCAGACTCCTTTGTACCAATTGGTATTTTAAAAGAGGGAACTAGACAGAATGATTATATTGAATTAGAAGGGGTTTCATCTCGCCCAGTAAATATTCGTACGTATCCATTAGGAGAAGCAGCCGCACACTTAACTGGATATATAGGAAAGGTGAATGCAGAGGAGTTAAAATCGCTTCAAAAAAAAGGTTATCAAGCAGATGATTTAGTAGGTAAGACGGGTTTAGAGAAAGTACTTGAGAATAAATTGCGTGGTGAAAAGGGTGGACGCGTATTTATAGAAGATGAGAATGGGAAAGAGATTAAAAACGTAGCAAAAAAAGAAGCAAAAGAAGGGGAAAATGTTACGTTAACAATTGATGCTGCAATTCAAGAAAAAATCTTTAATGAGATGAAAAATGAAGCAGGATCTAGTGCAGCGGTCAATCCTAAAACGGGTGAAACAATCGCACTTGTAAGTAGCCCTGCTTATAATCCAAATACAATAGTTAGAGGAGCATCAAAAGCCCAACGAGAAGCATGGAATAACGACTCGAAACTGCCAATGATGAATCGTTTCACACAAGCATTTGTACCAGGTTCCGTATTTAAAACGATTACAGGTGCAATTGGTTTGGAAACAAACACAATAAACCCTAAGGAAGAATTTAAAATTCAAGGATTAAAGTGGACAAAAGATTCATCTTGGGGAAATTATTATGTAACACGTGTGAAGGAAGCTAGTCCAGTTGATTTTGATAAGGCAATGAAGTACTCTGATAATATTTATTTTGCTCAACAAGCTTTGAAAATGCGAAAAGATCAGTATGTAAATGAATTTAAGAAATACGGATTTCATGAAAAATTACCAATCGAATACGAATTTCCTATTTCATTAATTGCAAAAGATGGAATAAAAAATGATATTCAACTAGCAGACACGGGATACGGACAAGGACAAGTATTAATGACACCACTTCATTTAGCATTAACATATGCGCCAATTGTGAATGAAGGAAATATTCCGTCGCCACATCTTTTAAAAGAAGCAACAGGAGCGGGGAATTGGAAAGAAAATGTGGTTTCTAAAAAGAATCAAGAGATATTAAAGAGTGCATTAATAAAAGTGATTAATGACCCTGATGGCGCGGGGAGAATTGCTAAGGTTGATGGTGTAACTCTTGCTGGTAAAACTGGTACAGCAGAACTGAAAGAGTCGAAAGAAGCAGACGGAAAAGAACTTGGATGGTTTGCAGCTTTTGATGCAAATGCGCCAGACATGATTGTTACCATGATGATCGAAGATGTAAAAGGAAGAGGAGGAAGTAACGTTCCAGGTGAAAAAGTAAAACATGTATTTCAGAAATAACACTTAATTATAAGGTGAACTTTTTCACTAAATTTATCCCGCATTAACGGGCAGTAAGACCTCCATCTCAAAATTCAGCGAAAGCGAAGAAGTTAGGTGGGGGTCGGGCTACCCGTAAAAGTCCGATTGGTGAGGGCTGATTAAAGTTTACTTTATTATATGTTTGCTTAACTCAAAGGTATAAACTGGTGGAAATATAGAACAATTAAATTTCAAAAAAGCATTCTTTCTAATCGAGAATGCTTTTTTGCTGCGACTCTAGAAAATTGATACCTTATCTTTATTTTCATTTCTGAAAAGTTGGCATTGCTAATGGTAAATAGAAGAGTATAGCAAATTGAAATGGACAAGTGGAGTGTTACGTTAAATTCAAAAAAACAGATTTTTATGAGTGGATTTTTATCATTGTATGCTTTACTTGTTTTTTAGTAGTATTATTCTGCCTGAAAAAAGATAAACAATGGAACAAATGAAACTTGTATCTTGTCTATATATTGAAACCATAATAAAAGTGAGGGCAGTTTTATGTTTATTCAAATAAGTTTGAGGTGTGGAAATGGAACAGACGTTTATTGAAAAGTGTAATCATGATGAGCTGGACTATGTTATAAGAGACTATTGGCAAGATGTATGGAATTATTCATTTATTATTACGAAAGATCCACACTTATCAGATGATATCACGCAAGATGTATTTATAAAGGTGTTTAAAAATTGGAATTCATTTCGAAAGGAGTCATCTATTAAAACGTGGATATTAAAAATCACAAGAAATACGGCAATAAACTATTTGAAATCCTCCTATTTTAAAAGGATATCTTTAATAGGATTTTTTAGTGACGATAAGCAATCCCTGTCAGCAGAACAAGAATTTTTTAACCAAGAAGAAATGAATGAGGTGTGGAAGGTTGTATTAAAACTACCTAAAAAGCACCGTGAAATAATTATATTGGACGCAAAATATGAATTATCTTATGAAGAAATGGCTGAAACATTAGGAGTATCCATTGGAACTGTAAAATCGAGATTAAGTAGAGCGAGAAGTAAGGTTTCAAAATTAATAGGGGAGGGTAGTAGTGATGAACAATAAACAAAATCCTGACTGGTATAGAAAAATAAAAAAAGGTCCAATGGAGAATCGTAAAGATGAAGAAGAATTTATTTTTAAAATTAAGCAGTCTATATACGAAAATAATGAAAGGGATTTTGTAAAACATAAAAGCCCGTTTCGTAAAAAAGCATTACCTATTGTAGTTGTTTTCGTTTGTACAATGTTATTTTTTATTGTTCAACAACCTTGGTTTGATGATAATAAATCACCGGTACAAAGTAGTACTCAAATTAAGTCGAAAACAAAAGATGAATCTGATCAAGATCCCTCACTAAAACAATTTATGAATGATTTATATCGAAGTACAAATTCAAAAAATGAAAATGACCTTTATAGAGCGTTAAATGATGAAGTTCTATTTAAAGGGATTATGTATAAGAAGGATGAATTACAGATTGATGATGATATTTTTCATGAGTTGCAAGTCGCTCTTACAATGGGGGGAGAATTTGTGAATGATACGAAGAAAGTTTACAAAGTGCCAAGTGGATCGACAGAAAGTAATCAATCAAATCAAGAACACTTTATATATGCAACTGTTACTGGAAACAAAACGAAAATTTTAGCTGAACCAAAACTAGAATCACAAGTTTTGTATGAAGTATCTAATGATATGGTAAAAGCTTGGATCCCGGAAAAATTGCAAAATGATGGATATATAAAAATATCGACTATTAACGGTGATACTACTGGATATGTACAAAAAGAGTATGTTTTAACTGATATTAAATATTCTTTCATGTTCGAAAAGAATCATGAAGGTATATGGAAAATAACGAATATAGAATCTATATGGTAAAAGAGGAAGGTTCACTTTAATGAACCTTCCTCTTTATTTTTATTCTCTTTTTGAAGAGTATCCCAGGAATCTAAAATTTCTGCTGTAACAAGAGCGGCACTATTCTTTTCTGAATTACCACCAGGAATAACAACAGAAATGGCGATTTGTGGATCTTTGGCAGGAGCATATGCAATGAAAAGAGAATGATTTATCACTCTTTCTTGCTCATTCGGTGAACCTGTTATACCCGTTTTACCTGCGACATCAAAGGGCAAGTTTTTAATCTCCTCTATATTGTGACTCATCCCACCTTGCACGACGCTCCAAAATTTCATCGGATATCGATTAGAACTTTCTAAGATTGGTTTAAACTTTTTTGAATCATTACCGTCATGATCAATAATGGCACTTACGATTTGAGGTTTATATTTATCACCTTTACTTGCAAAAGTTGCTGTATATTGGGCAAGCTGAAGAGGAGTGTGCACTTCATTTCCTCCCCAAGAAGCATTTAATAAAGAGGAGATTCCATTTTCAAACTTATTAGATGGATGAAATTCATATTTTCCGTCTTCTTCAAAGGGTAAATCGATCCCAGTTTTAGAACGAAGGCCGAATTGCATTAAATAATCTGTCCATATATTTGCTACTTTTTCTATATTCCCATTATTTTGGTTGAATAAGGGTAGCGCTACTTTTGCTGTCATAAATGTGTTAGATGAATTAATGATAGCCTGACTCGGTGTGATCTCACCTGTTGGCGTTCCAGGTGCATTCGTAATGTTATTTTGATTATCATACTGAAAAGTACCTTTATCTAAATAAGTATCTTCAGGTTGAAAAAGCTTTTCGTTTAATCCAATTAAAATAATAAGGGGCTTTATAGTAGAGGCCATATTTACATAAGATTCACCATACTTTAATTTTTGAATTGCTTTATTTTGCGACAATGATTTGATGTTTTCTTTTTTAGATGATACATGTGTATGTAATGTATTTGGATCAAAAACTGCTGAGTTGGCCATAGTTAAAATTGCACCAGTTTTTACATCGGTCACTACAGCATAACCAGCATTAGCATCAGGTATTTTCTTAAGTTGAGATCTTAATGCTTCCTCTGTTTTTTGCTGCAGCTTAGAATCTAAAGCTAGCCGGACATCTTTTCCTTTTTGTACTTTTTGAATGTTCCATAAGAACTTTTTATTATTCATTTTAAAAATCAGAGTTTTTTCTGGTTTTCCTTTTAAATCATTTTCATATTGAAGCTCAATCCCACTTTTACCAACAGGTACATACTTAGAATTAAGGTCATTTTCTACATACCCAATTACTTGTGAAGCAATTTCGTGCTTTGGATAATATCGAATCCATTCATCTTTGATTATTACATTATTGGGTTTGTTCTTGTTTATGAATGTAAGTTCACTCTCATTTATGTCAGAGTATAACGGTATATCATTCATAGTCTGCTTTTTACAAGATTGTTGTAATTGTGATTTCATGTCCTCTGCAGAAATGTCATGTTGAAACTCGCTTGAAAATTGATTGAAAAAAGCTAATGTGTTTGATGTATCTTGATTCGATAGTTTTTCATCATTAGAAGTGCAATATAGAGATTTAACTTTCTTATTTGTAGCTAGTATTACACCATTTTGATCAAAAATTTTTCCTCTTTCAGCTGAAGAAGTTGCGATAGTAATTGAAATGAAGTTGATTTTTAATAAAATTAGTAAAATCAAACCTACAAAAGAAAGAATCGCAAAAAATCTCCATCTTTTTATTTTTTTATGTAACATAAAACCCTCCCTTTTTTAGCTTATTTCATCTTATAGTTAATTATTTTTTTTGTAAATGTGGAACAACTTTATTGTTTAGGTTGTCTATTAAGTATTACAGCAGTCAGAAAGGAACAATCAGTATGAAAAATTAATAGTAAGTCTACGTGTAAGTTTAATATGAGTCATTATACAGTTTAGCATTTCTAATGCAAGCGACAAAAAAATAACAGGAAGGGAGATTTATTAATTACCCGGCTAAACCAAAAGGAATGGATGCTTACAAGGATTTAGCAAAAAAGTTGAGACGATATTTATAACCGGCCAGCGGTATCTAATATATAGGGAACGCTTTTTGTATTTACTAAGTATTAGAAGCAATTCTCAGAAGAATTATATGGAGGATTTATGATAAAACAAAAAGGAAATAAGCAGAAAACATATATATCTATTCGATTAAATATAATGTTCCTTTGCATCTTTCTGCTATTCTCGGCTATTATTATGCAGCTAGGAAAGGTACAAATTGTTGAAGGAGAGGCTTATAAGAACCAAGTGGAAAACAGTCAAAATGAAAAAACTAGTATTCCGGTTCCACGTGGACAAATTCTAGATCGAGAAGGAAAAATGGTTGTTAATAATCAATCTCTTCGTACGATTACGTATACAAGGGTGAAGGGGATAACGAGTAAAGACATTTTAAAAACAGCAAAAGACTTGGCAATAGTACTTGAAATGCCTGAGCAAGATATAAATAAATTAACTGATATCGATAAAAAAGATTTCTGGATGCAATTGAATACAAAACGTGCGGAATCAAAGATTACTAAAAAAGACATAGGAAAGTTTAAAGAAAAGGGAATAGAGGGAAAAGAGCTAGACAAAAAGATTGAAGATTTAAGACGAAGTCGTGTGACAGAAGTGGAATTGGCAGAATTAACAGCACAAGACTTAAAGGTGTTAGCTATTAAAAGTAAAATGAGTTCAGGTTATCAACTGACACCACAAATTATTAAAAAAGATGTAACAGATCAAGAGTATGCGCGCATAAGTGAAAACCTTGCGGAGTTTCCAGGAGTAGATGCAACAGTTGATTGGGAACGGAATTATGTAAATGGTAATTTATTTCGTTCCGTGTTAGGTAATATTACAAGTAGTGAAGAAGGATTACCGAAAGAAAACTTAGATTCTTATTTGGTACGTGGATATAACCGTAATGATCGTGTAGGAAAAAGTTATATTGAACAACGATATGAAGATGTGTTACACGGCACAAAAGAAGAAGTGAAAAACATTACTGATAAATCAGGAAACATTGTTAGCGCAGAAATAATCTCTAAAGGAAAAAGTGGTAATAGTTTAACATTAACGATTGATATGGAATTACAAAAAAAAGTGGAAGAAAGTATTGAGAAAAATTTGAGAGCTTTTAAGAGTTCAGAGCCACTGTTGGACCGAGCTTTTGTCGTCATGACGAATCCAAATAATGGGCAGATTTTATCTATGGCAGGCAAAAAGATTGTAGAAAAAGAAGGGAAAATAGAGATTGAGGATTTGGCATTAGGTAACATGACAACTTCGTATGAGCTAGGGTCAGCTGTAAAAGGTGCTACTTTATTAACTGGATATGAGACAGGGGCAATACATCCAGGAGATCAATTTTATGATGCACCGATGAAATTTAAAGGTACACAAGCTAAGAAATCGTGGAACGTATCTGGTTTTGGTAATATTAACGATTTAAGAGCTTTACAAGTTTCTTCGAATGTATACATGTTCCAGACAGCTTTAAAAATTGCGGGAGTTAATTACGTACCAAATGGTTCGTTGGATATTAAACAAGAAGCATTTGATACGATGCGCTATTATTTTAAGCAATTTGGTTTAGGCGTCCCAACAGGTATTGATTTACCGAATGAAATAATTGGACAAACGAGAAAAGTAGATAGTCAACCTGGTTTTTTATTAGATTTTTCTATCGGTCAGTATGATACGTATACGCCATTGCAATTGGCACAATATATTTCAACGATTGCAAATGGTGGATATCGTATGCAGCCCCAAATTGTACAAGAAATACGAGAACAATCAATAAAAGAAGAAGAGGTTGGCAAAGTTATACGCTCTATAGAGCCTGTCGTATTAAATCGAGTTGATATGAAGAAAGAACATATTGATCGGATAAAAGAAGGCTTTAGATGGGTATTCCAAGAAGGTGATGGAACTGGAGTGAAGTATTTCAAAAATGCTCCATATAAACCAGCAGGAAAGACAGGGACAGCTCAAACTGTATATGGTGGAGATGATCCTATTGGTAGAAATGCAAAAGGAGAACGTATGGAATGTTATAACTTAACATTAGTTGGATATGCTCCATATGATAATCCAGAAGTAGCATTTTCTGTAGTAGTCCCATGGCTTCATGATGATAAAAATGGAATTAATTCTATAATTGGAAAGGAAGTTTTAGATGCATACTTTGATTTAAAACAGCAACGTATACATGGTGAAGCTGCTAGTACAGTTAGTTCGAATCAAAATTAGAACAATATGTGCACTTTTCTCAGGGAAAGAGCCCCTGTTTATATAAAAACCTTAATAAGTTAAATAAAAAGGAAGATTTAAGATAAGAGATAGCAGCTAACATAGTTGCTATCTCTTATTTTTGTTAATATCTTGGCTACTAGTTAAAAAGGTTTTAAATTTATGGAACAAACTTGTTTCCTAGTTGGTCTATTATGTGTACGTATAAAAACAGGTGTTCAAATTGGATACAGTGTATTGAAAATTTGAAAGGAATGATGATTTTGAAAAACAAGAGGATGCAAATAATAGGGATCTGTGCTGGCATATTAGGCTTAGGTCTTACAAGCTTAGGAACTTTTACAGGAGGGGCATTGCAAGTTGAAGCGAAAGAAAAGACAGGACCAGTTAAACATAATAATCATGCGACGTATAAAGAATTCTCTCAACTTGAGAAAAAATTTGATGCTCGATTAGGTGTGTATGCTATTGATACTGGTACAAATCGAACAATTTCTTATCGACCTAACGAAAGATTTGCCTATGCATCAACCTATAAGGCCTTAGCGGCAGGGGTATTGCTACAGCAAAACTCAATTGATAAATTAAATGAAGTCATCAACTATACGAAAGATGATTTAGTTGAATATTCACCCGTTACAGAGAAACATGTAGATAGTGGAATGACATTAGGAGAAATTGTTGAGGCCGCTGTTCGTTCCAGTGATAATACTGCAGGGAATATTTTATTAAATAAAATAGGCGGCCCTAAGGGATATGAAAAGGCACTTAGACAGATGAGTGATCGGGTTACTATGGCTGATCGCTTTGAGGCAGAGTTAAACGAAGCTATTCCAGGAGACATCCGTGACACTAGTACAGCAAAAGCAATTGCTACAAATCTCAAGGCTTTTACGGTCGGAAATGCGCTTCCAGCTCATAAACGTAACATTCTTACAGAGTGGATGAAAGGCAATGCCACAGGAGACAAACTTATTCGTGCAGGCGTACCAACTGACTGGGTAGTTGGAGATAAATCAGGAGCTGGAAGTTATGGGACAAGAAATGATATTGCTATCGTTTGGCCGCCGAATAAAGCACCTATTATCATCGCAATTTTATCCAGTAAAGATGAAAGAGAGGACACCTATGATAACCAACTAATTGCAGAGGCAGCTAAAGTTGTAATCAATGCTCTTAGGTAATAAACTCTCAGTTTTCTCATTTCTTTACCTAATTTTATACAAAGTCTTATGCGGGGGAAAAGTGGGGAAGACTAGAGGGGAACAAATAGTATGAAATTATTTAAGAATAATAAATAATAAAACGGACAAATTCAAGAAAGTATGAATTCGTCCGTTTTATTTACTACTTATAATGAGGATTATCTAAACCAAATGTGAATATGGTATACAACTTAATTAAGGCATACGCAATTGGTAAATTTTATTTTAATTGTTTTTCGTTAGACTAGATAGTTCAACAGATTTTTGAGTACAACGCTTCATAGCTGAAATGATGGCTGTTCTTAAACCTTTTTCTTCTAATGTTGCTACAGCTTCTATAGTCGTTCCACCTGGAGAACAAACCATATCTTTCAATGCACCCGGATGTATTCCTGTCTCTAGTACCATTTTTGCAGAACCTAATACAGCCTGGGCTGCGAATTTATATGCTTGATCCCTTGGCATTCCTTCCAATACAGCAGCATCTGCCATGGCTTCTATAAACATATATACATAGGCTGGCGACGAACCACTTACAGAAGTTACAACATCCATTAATTTTTCATTTACTATCTCTGTTTGACCAAAACTATTAAAAATGTTTAATATATCTTCTAAATCTTTTTCTGTAACCAGTTTATTAGGGCATAATGCAGACATTCCTTCGCCAACAAGAGCTGGTGTATTAGGCATTACTCTTACAATCTTTAACTTTCTACCAAAAGCATCCTCAGTACTCATAATGCTTTTTCCAGCAGCGATAGTTACGATTATTACATCGCCATTTATTTGGTCTTTTATTTCGTTAATTACTGATAAGTATAAGTCTGGCTTAATTGACAAAATTAAAATATCAGCATTTTTAGCTACTGCATTGTTTTTAGAAGTTATAGTTACGCCATATTTTTCGCTAGCATTTTTTAAATTAGTAACGTTTACGTCTGAACAAATTATTTTTTCTGCAGACACTATATTTTCGTTTATCATTCCGCCAATCATAGCCATCCCCATATTTCCGCATCCGATGAATCCAATTTGTTTGTCCATAATAACTCTATCTGGCTCCTTTTATAATCAATTTTATCGGTTTTAAAATATTATTCTGAAAAAGTTAAATAATATCCCATACAATATAAAGAAATATTTTAAGAGAGTGTAGTCCTTTTTGCAATACTAAAAATAAAGATAATAATTTTATTTGAAACTATATAAGTTGAATTAAAAGATTACAATCGAATGCATAATCGATCGATCACTTTTTCAGGTGTGCGATTTAATTCCTGAATAAAAGCCTGTACATTTTTTTGAATTTCATAAATCGATGAATAAAAAACATTATGAATGATGTCTGATTTGAGCCATTTCCATACCCCTTCAATTAAATTTAAATCGGGACTGTAGGGAGGTAAAAACACTAATTCTAAGCGATGACAGTGTTTCCTTAAAAGTGGTTGGATGAGCTTCGCATGATGAATACGCGCATTATCTAGAATAAGAGCTATTTTCCCGTTGGGATACAGTTCAAGTACATGCTGAAGAAAACGAAGAAATGCTTCGGCATCATACCGCTCCTCTTCTACACAAACTAACTCACCTGTTTCATAATTAAGTGTACCAATAAGTTTAACACCTTGGTGTTTCCCATAAGTAGGAATACTGCGTTGTTTTCCTTTTAAAAACCATGTATGCTGCAGTGCTTGGTAATCGCGGATCATGGACTCATCTTGAAACAGAAGATGGTCAATCTCCTCGTTTAAAAGTTTTTTTTTTATAGGCGGGGAAGGTAACTTCCCTAAACTCTTGTTGTTTCACCGGGTCTGCTTTCGCTAATGTATACGTCGGTTTTGTGTAACTAAGCCCTAAATCATGTAAAAGTCGAGACACCCCGCGAAGTGTGTAACTTACGTTCCATTCTCTTTTAATGAAAGAAGCGATAATGGATAAAGTCCAATTATGTTTAGCTGGAAATCCAACATCAACGGGTAGATGAGATGCAATCACTTGAACTAACTCCTGTTCTTGTTCAGGGGCTAATTTACGTGGTGCTCCTGTTGATTGTCCCATGAGTAAGCCATGCAATCCTTTTTCTTTGTAAGCATTCACATAATTATAGATTGTTTTTTCAGAACGACCAATCATGTTCATTATTTCTTTTATAGAAAAGCCTTGTACATAGAAATAGATCGTTTGATAACGTTCATACATTCGTTTCGTTTTAGTCGTTTTCATTGCTACAAGTAGGCTTTCTTTTTCGTTTTGGTGTACATGTGTCATTTTGCTCCGCTCCATTTGTCAATATATGTTACTTATTATATTTCGACAAACAGTAGCTGTAACCTTTTAATTCAACTTATATATATAAGTACATGCAGTATAATTTAATGTTTTGTATTGTCTACACTTGATAACATCAAAAATCATGTTTGATAATAGCAAAACATTCTATTATTCGCATAAGGAATTAGGAGAAGTTTTAGGATTTGTAACATAACTAGCTCTATGTGTTGCAGGCTAAAAAGCTGTAAGTTGATTAATAATCGATAAGGTATAGTTAAATCCACATTTTTAAGAAATGGTGATGTTCATAATTTTATACTAAAAACTTGTCGCTCTAATAATTTTTCAAAATATCTCTTGACACAAAAACAAACAATATCGCATAATATAAAAAAATTAGATCGAAAATCGTTGAAGGGAATTAGTACATATGTCTTCTTACGAAAGAGAGTGGAATTCACCGGCTGAAAGATTCCTCGTATAGAATGTATCGAACCTATCCCTGAGTCTTAAATGAAAGTTTAGGCGTACGCCTGCGTTATAGGCGCCAAGTGGATATCTATGTATATCAATTAAGGTGGTACCGCGGAACAATGACCGTTTCGTCCTTTTTATTTTATTAAGGGCGAAGCGGTCATTTTTATTTTGCTCTTTAATAGGCTAGGTGCGGCATTGGTGAGAATAGAAATCGCTGCAAGCTGTATGAATAGAAGTGTAATTTATAAAAAACTTTGATTTTAGACTTGGGGGATACAAAAGTGAAAAAACAACGAATTGTTGTAAAGATTGGGAGTAGCTCTCTAGCAGATAGTCATGGAGGCATTTCTAAAGAACAACTTTTAGATCATGTTGCCGCATTGGCTCGATTGAAAGAGGAAGGGCATGAAGTTTTGTTAATTACATCTGGGGCCGTCGCTGCAGGTTTTTCTGCTCTAGGGTACCCTAACAGGCCAGTAACAATTAAAGGTAAACAGGCTGCTGCGGCTGTCGGGCAAAGTTTGTTAATGCAGGCATACACGGAGGAATTCCGTAAATATGATATCGTTACCGCGCAACTTTTACTAACAAGAAGTGATTTTTCAAGAAAAGAACAATACAGTAATGCTTATGCCACTTTAGGGGAGCTACTAAACCGTTCCGCTCTTCCTATAATTAATGAAAATGATTCTATTTCTTTAGAGGAGTTGACGTTTGGTGATAACGATATGCTGTCTGCTTTAGTAAGCGGACTTGTTTCGGCGGATATGCTCATGATTTTTACAGATGTGAACGGTTTATATGACCAGAATCCCCAGAATAATGCAAATGCGAAAAAATATTATTTCCTCCCTGAGGTTACGGAAGAAATCGCTTCTCTTGCTGGTGATGCTGGATCAAAACTGGGAACTGGCGGTATGAAATCGAAAATCGATGCTGCAAAAACAGCACTTTCTCTTGGTGTGAGTGTATTTATCGGAGCAGGTCGTGGACATGAGAAGTTTTTAGATGTTTTGAAGGGGAAAGGTGATGGAACGTATATCGGTAATGCTCCTCCAAAAGCGATTAAGATGAATAAGCAGTGGATTGCGTTACATTCACTTGTTAGCGGACAAATCGAAGTGGATGCTGGAGCTGCTGCTGCTATCATTCAGCATGGAAAGAGTCTTCTTCCTGCTGGTGTTACTAGTGTGTCCGGGTTCTTCCAAGCAGGAGAAGTTGTGGAGGTCGTAACGCAACAAGGGCGTGTAATAGGGAAAGGTCAATGCAGATATAGTGCAGAGGAAATAAAAGATCTAAAAGGTATGCAGAGCCAAGACATTCAAGTTCGAGGTGAAAGGCATAGCTATGAAGTCATCCATAGAGATAATTGGGTTTCATTTTAAGAATAGAGTAGACTCATCTGAATCTTAAAGAAGGAGGAAATGAAAATGAATGAAGTGTTGGCAAAGGGACAAATAGCGAAGAAGATCGCTAGAGAACTTGTACTAAAATCTACAGATCAAAAAAACGAAGCACTTATCGCGATTGCTGATCAATTGATATTAGAAACCGCATATATTTTAGAGGAGAACAAACGAGATATTGAGGAAGGGAAGGAAAAAGGATTGTCTGCTTCTCTCCTTGATCGCCTTATGCTGAATGAGCAACGTATTATTGATATGACAGAAGGTATTAAGCAACTGATTGATTTGCGTGATCCTGTTGGAGAATGTGTAAGTGCATGGGAACTGGAAAATGGTTTATCTATTCAGGAGATGCGCGTGCCACTAGGTGTTGTCGGGATGATTTACGAGGCGCGCCCAAACGTGACAGTGGATGCGGCCACGATTTGCTTAAAAACAGGAAATGCAGTGATCTTACGTGGTAGTTCTTCCGCTACGTATTCTAACAAAGCCATCGTGGCTGTTATTCACCGAGCGCTTAAACAAACGAGTTTGCCTTCAGAATGCGTACAACTTATAGAAGATACGTCACGTGATAGTGCAAAGCAACTGTTTACACTAAACGAATACTTGGATGTTCTTATCCCAAGAGGTGGTAAACAGTTAATCGATACTGTAGTGAGAGAAGCATCTGTTCCGGTATTGGAAACTGGTGCAGGGAATTGTCACATTTTTATTGATGAAACTGCAGATAAACAAATGGCATTTGATATTATCATAAACGCCAAAACGCAGCGTCCATCTGTATGTAATGCAATTGAAACGATTATACTTCATGAAAATTGGGGGCACCGATTTGGTAACGAACTGTTTTCTTCGTTAAAGGAAAGAGGAGTAGAACTACGTGGAGATAATAAAGTATTAGCAATTGATGCTTCTATTGTACCCGCTATAGAAGCAGACTGGGGGACAGAATTTTTATCTCTCACGCTAGCAGTCAAAATAGTTTCCTCTGCTGAAGAAGCGATTAATCATATCAATACTTATGGATCCATGCATTCTGAAGCGATTATTACAGAGAGTGAAGAAAACGTTAGCAAGTTTTTCACATCCGTCGATGCTGCGGCACTCTACCATAATGCTTCGACACGCTTTACTGATGGTTTTGAATTCGGCTTCGGCGCAGAAATCGGCATCAGTACGCAAAAGCTACACGTAAGGGGACCAATGGGGCTTCCTGCATTGACTTCCACAAAATATATGATTCGTGGGAATGGACAGATTCGGAGATAATAAATATAAGGGAAGAGAAAAAAGCTAAATGCCTACTAAACTAACAAGACAGGTTGAGACTTTATTAAAATGCGTATGCTGAAGATTTTTAAATTGATAACATTAAAATAGAAAGAGGACTGGAATACGGTCCTTTTTGTTTTTTATCGAAGCATCATGCTCGTGAAAATTTTTTAATAAAAGGGCATGTCTATAAGTTGAAATGACCGATTCTTTTTCTATTAGGGTTACATTAGCGTTAATATCGAAAGTAAGTACAAATATATAACAGGAAGACATACGAAGCCATTCAAGGTTCCAATGTTATGGTGATCCGGACTCGATTTTTGTGTTATCGTTATGGAAAGCAGATTAATACAAGTTAAGGAAATAAAGTAGTAAGGAAATAGTTATGGATTTTGGTGCTGAAAATAATTAGAGAAATAATTCTATATGTTAAATTAGTGAAAACCTTTTAGGAGAAACTATGAAAAAAAATATTAATAGAATCATATTTATTATTGGTACATTAGCGGGTATTAGTATATTTTTATATTTGCAGAACAATTTAATAAGTGTAAGTGAAATTAAAATAACATCTAGTAAAATCCCCTCCTCTTTTAAAGGCTTTAAAATCCTCCAGCTTTCAGACTTACATAATAAAATGTTTGGTGATAATCAAGACGTGTTAATTAAAAAAGTAAAAAGTATTCAACCGGACATTATTACTATAACGGGTGATTTAATAGATAGTAAATCGTACGATGCAGAAGGTAGTTTGCAAGTAGTACGAGAGCTTGTAAAGGAGTATCCGGTATATTTTGTGACAGGGAATCATGAAAAGTGGTCAGGGCAATATAACAGTTTAGAGACAGAATTGAAGAAGCATCATGTCACTGTTTTAAGAAATGAACATATAAACATTCAAAAAGACGGACAGGAAATATATTTGTTAGGTATAGATGATCCTGAGTTTACTAGTGGAAATCATAATGAAGGATCTATAGTGAAAAATGAGATTGCTAAAGCAAAAAATGAAGTAAATCCAGATGGATATAAGGTATTACTTTCTCATAGACCTGAATTTTTAAATGTGTATACTGAGGAAAAAATAGATTTAGTTTTATCTGGGCATGCCCATGGCGGACAAGTAAGACTACCATTTATAGGTGGGTTGGTTGCTCCTAATCAAGGTATATTACCTAAATATACAGCGGGTTTATATGAAAAACAAAATACATCAATGATAGTTAGTAGAGGATTAGGTAATAGTATCATTCCGCAAAGAATCTTTAATAGACCCGAGATTGTAGTCGTGCAGTTAAATTAATCTGTACGGCTTTTTTGTTCAGGGGAATAATTTAAAGTTAATTTTTCTTCAGTACAAGTTTTCATTACAATTTTGTTAAATTTTCTCCTCGCTACATAAAGTAACAAAATTTGACTCAATAAGTTTGTTATAGTTTAAATAATCAAAAAATTAAGAATGTCGAATTGAGATGGTCAATATTAGACGTAATTAAAATATAAAGGGGTGTACAAATGCATAAAGAATTTGAAATTGAGGAATATACGGCGATTGAGGAACAAATTCATTATTATTGTAAGTCTTTATTAGTAAGTCATCCTGAACAAATTGTAAAGTATTTAGAAAAAAGATTAGAAAAGTATGCAGAAACTTTACAGTATGCACATTTATATCCGGAAACAGTTATTTTGCCAATACAGCAAATAGTTATCGAATATTCATTAGATGTTGCTAGAATTAGAAAGTATTTAAATTTAAAAACATAAACAAAATCGAATGATTTACAATGAAACAGAGTCGACTTTCAGAAAAAGTATTCTAATGTCGACTCTGTTTCATTGTTTTAGTTATTAACAGAAAAAATATTTATTAGTAAAGTTTGACATATAATAACTCAAGAGTAAAATAAAAGTGAGTACTCACTCATTTTATAGAAAAGGGGGATTTAGAGTGCAACAACCTTCAATTATTTTACGAGATGTATCAAAAAGTTTTGGGAAAAAAGAAGTTTTGTATAACCTTTCATTGCAAGTAGAAAAGGCAGAAATTTTTGGATTGGTCGGGCCTTCCGGATCAGGGAAAACAACACTCATTAAAATGATTGCAGGTATTAATGAATCAACTACAGGAGATGTAATTGTTTTTAATACAAACATGCCTAATTTAAATGGCATGAAAAGAATTGGTTATATGGCTCAGGCTGATGCATTATACGAAGAACTATCGGCGTATGAAAATGCAGATTTTATTGCAACAATGTATGGATTAAAAGGTAAGCGTAAGAAAGAGAGAATTGTAGAAGTTTTTGAACTTGTGCAATTATCCGAGCATATGAAAAAAACAGTACAGCAATTTTCAGGTGGAATGAAAAAACGTTTATCATTGGCGATAGCACTCCTTCATGAACCAGAAATATTGATTTTAGATGAGCCAACAGTTGGCATAGATCCTCTTCTTCGAAAATCGATTTGGGAGAAGTTTTATGACCTTAAAAAGAAAGGCACAACCATTATTGTAACAACGCACATTATGGATGAAGCGGAGTTTTGTGAACGTCTAGGGTTAATTAGAGAAGGGAAATTAGTTGCGATTGGCACACCTGAGGAATTGAAAAAACAAACATCATCTGGACGAATTGAAGATGTCTTTTTATTAGAAGAGGTGGCTGAGTGATGAGAGTTAATGGTGTAATCATTCGTATTATTCGTCAATTTTTTCGAGATAAGCGTTCGTTAGCTATGATGTTTGGGGCACCAATGTTATTACTTTGGTTATTGTCTCTCGTGTTTACACAAAAAGATTATATACCACATATCGCTGTTGTGGATGTGCCGGCTCCAATAGTGAAGGCGATGAAGAATCAAGAAGCATCAATTTATGAATATGAAAAAGAAAAGGCATATTCTGAATTAGAAAAGCAAAAGGTGGATGCAGTGATCTATTTAGAGAATGGAAAAATGAATTTTCTATTAGAAGGCAGTGATTCATCAAAAAATCGTGCTGTACTGCAAGTATTGCAAAAGAGCACAGAGAAGAATGCTGTATCGATTATGAAACCTGAAGTGGAGTATTTACATGGTTCTAAAGACTTTACGATGTTTGATGGGCTTGGGCCAGTATTAATCGGTTTTTTTACATTTTTCTTTGTATTCATATTGTCAGGAGTATCCTTCGTAAGAGAACGTTTAAGTGGCACTTTAGAAAGGCTATTATCCACTCCGGTAAGAAGATGGGAAATAGTTGTAGGATATATTATTGGTTTTGGAATTTTTGCATTTATACAATCTATTATTATCGTAAGTTTTTCAGTTTATATTTTAGACCTTTATGTAGCTGGCTCTATATGGCTAACGCTACTTACTACATGTATGCTATCTTTAACTGCATTAACATTAGGGACATTTTTATCGGCATACGCAAATAATGAATTTCAAATGATTCAGTTTATACCGCTTGTAATTGTACCTCAAGTCTTCTTTTCTGGATTGTTTCCAATGGAATCCATGAATAAGTGGTTACAAATATTAGGGGAATTATTCCCACTCACATATGGTGCTGACGCAATGAGACAAATAATGATTCGGAATCAAGGGTTTACAGAAATTGCTTTAGATCTTACTGTTTTACTTCTTTTTTCACTATTATTTGCAGTAGGGAATGTATTTGCTTTAAAAAAACATCGCAAAATATAATGAAGATAAAAAGGAGCATTATAAATGAAGAAGGATTGGCTGGAAGAATTAGTTGCCGCAACGAATACTGATAAACGTAATGAACGTCAAATGCGTATATTAGAGGCAGCTGTTGATATGTTTGGAGAAAAAGGATACGCCTCAACTTCAACGAGTGAAATTGCAAAGCGTGCGGGTGTAGCGGAAGGAACAATCTTCCGCTACTATAAGACGAAAAAAGATTTATTGTTTGCAGTTGTGATGCCGACCTTAACAAAGTTCGCTGCACCATTTTTCATACAAGCTTTTGCCAAGGAAATATTTAAAACAAATTATGAATCGTATGAAGGTCTTTTAAGAGTAGTAATTCATAATAGGTTTGAATTTGCGAAAAAGCATTTTCCAATGATAAAAATACTAATTCAAGAAGTACCATTTCAGCCGGAACTAAAAAGTGAAATACAACAATTAGTAGAAACAGAACTGCTTTCACATTTTAAAAAGTTAATTGTAAAGTTTCAAGAAGAACGGGAAATTATTGAAATGCCACCATCTTCCGTATTACGTCTTACTTTATCAGCTGTACTAGGATTTCTCTTAACGAGGTTTTTATTATTGCCTGAAGAGAAATGGGATGATGAAGTGGAAATTGAAAATACGATTCAATTTATATTGTATGGACTAACGCCACGGAGGTAATGTGATGCATCAATTTGCTAAACCAACAATTGTTGTAAGTAAATGTTTAGAATTAGATGCCTGTCGCTATAATGGAGAGATTATTTAAGATATAACAATTCGAAGCTTGCAGCCATTTGTTACATTTATCCCTGTTTGTCCTGAAGTAGAGATTGGTTTAGGCGTCCCTCGTGAAACGATACGAATTGTAGAAGAAAACGGTTTGAATAAACTTGTGCAACCGTCGACACGAGAAGATTTAACTGAAAACATGGAGCAATTTTCAAATGCGTTTTTACAAACATTATTTGAAGTTGACGGTTTTATTTTGAAGAATCGTTCGCCAAGTTATGGCACTTTTTATGTAGAAATTTATTCTAGTTTTGAAAAAGGACCAGTAAAAGGAAAAGGAACTGGATAATTTGGCGGAGCAGTAATAAAAAATTTTTCACATCTTCCAATTGAAGAAGAAGGTAGATTGTCGAATTTTATTATAAGAGAGTATTTCTTTTACAATCGCGCATTACAAAATGATTAAATATACTAAAAACATGAAAGAACTTGTAGCGTTTCAATCAGATTATTAGTATATATTTATGGCATAAAATCAGGAGAAACAAAAAGAATTAGGGCGTATTATTGCAAATTTTAAAAAATGAAACGGTTGAAGTTGTATTTGACAACTATGAGAAGATTTTAAATGAATTATTTATGCGCGCGCCCTGCTATCCATCAAATGTAAATGTATGTGAGCACATTTTCGGATATTTTAAAACAACTCTAAAAAACAAGAAAAACTCATTTTTTAGAGTTGCTATAGAAGTATTTTGAAAAGAAAATCCCTCTTAGTAGTTTACTTGTAATTTTAAAAACATGGGCCATTCGATTTGATGAAAAGTATTTATGAAAACAAACATATTTCGAACCATACGCTGAAGCTTTAGTAAAAATTTCTGATTTGGGAAAAGGTAGAGATTATTAAACAATATAATACATAATTCGACAAGAAAATTCCTATGTTGTTGTAGAACAATGTAGGAATTTTTTTGTGCATTGGTACAGAATCTGTTTTAAAATTAAGTTATGACAGAATTATAGCAATTGTCTAACTAATATTCGTGTCTTTTAAGAAGTAATGTTTGTAGTAGTAACTCGCACGCTGTCGAAACTCAATATTCGATAAGGGGTGTGTAGCGTAATGGAATTTACTCTAACTCGCGAAAAACAAATGATTAAAGAAATGGTACGTGACTTTGCTGAAAAGGAAATCGCACCGAAAGCTGTATATTATGACAAAACTGCGGAATTTCCATATGAAACATTTCAAAAAATGGGCGAACTAGGATTATTAGGCATCCCATTCCCGGAAGAGTATGGAGGTTCAGGTGGCGATACTGTATCGTACGCACTAGCAGTTGAAGAAATTGGTCGTGCTTGTGGTGGTACTGGTTTAAGCTATGCTGCAACTATTTCATTAGGTGCTTCTCCAATTTATTATTTCGGTACAGAAGAACAAAAACAAAAGTATTTAGTTCCAATGGCATCAGGTAAAACATTAGGTGCTTTCGGATTAACAGAGCCGAACGCTGGATCTGATGCAGGGGGCACTCAAACAAAAGCTATTTTAGATGGCGATGAGTATGTAATTAGTGGTGAAAAGTGCTGGATTACAAACGCAGAGTATGCAAATACAATTATTGTAACCGCTATCAACGGTGTTGAGGATAATGGTAGAAAACGTATTTCTGCATTTATCGTACCGACTACAAGTGAAGGATTAACGATCTCAAGTCCTTACGATAAGATGGGTGTTCGCGCTTCTAATACTTGTGAAATCGTACTTGATGGTGTACGTGTACCGAAAGAAAATATTCTTGGTGATGTTAATAAAGGATTTAAACAATTCTTATATACACTTGATGGAGGACGTATTTCAATTGCGGCATTAGCAGTAGGTATTGCACAATCTGCATTTGAACGTGCTCTGCAATATGCGAAAGAACGTCAACAATTTGGAAAAACAATTTCTAATTTCCAAGCGATTCAATTTAAATTAGCTGATATGGCGACTGAAGTGGAATTAGCGCGTAATTTAGTACATAAAGCAGCTTGGTTAAAAGATAATGATAAACCTTTCGGTAAAGAAGCGGCTATGGCAAAACTGTTTGCATCTGAAGCAGCAAGTCGTATAGCGAATCATGCAGTACAAATTCATGGTGGATATGGCTATATGCGTGAATATGAAGTTGAACGACATATTCGTGATGCAAAACTGTTAGAAATTGGTGAAGGTACTTCTGAAATTCAACGTCTCGTAATTGCAAGACATTTAGGATGTAGATAAAAAGGAGGAATCACTATGTTTCAAAAAATATTAATTGCAAATCGCGGGGAAATCGCAGTCCGCATTATAAAAACTTGTCAAAAACTTGGCATTCGCACTGTTGCTATTTATTCTGAGGCTGATGAAAATGCCCTTCATGTAAAAATGGCAAATGAATCTTATATAGTAGGCGGCCCGCGTGTCCAAGAAAGCTATTTAAACCTTGAAAAAATTATAGAAATAGCTAAGAAGTCAAAAGCTGAAGCAATCCATCCAGGATACGGATTATTATCAGAGAATCCATCTTTTCCGATTCGCTGTAAAGAAGAAGGAATTGTATTTATCGGTCCTTCAGAAGAAATCATTACTAAGATGGGAAGTAAAATTGAATCACGTTTAGCGATGCAAGCAGCAGATGTACCAGTAGTTCCGGGTATTACTACAAATATTGAAACTGCTGAAGAGGCAATTGAAATTGCAAAACAAATTGGTTATCCATTAATGCTTAAGGCATCCGCGGGCGGCGGAGGCATTGGAATGCAATTGATGGAAACTGAGCAAACGCTCACCAAAGCATTTGAAAGTAATAAAACAAGAGCGCAAAACTTCTTTGGTAACGGAGAAATGTATTTAGAGCGATATATTGCAGATGCACATCATATTGAAATTCAGCTTTTAGCAGATTCACACGGTAATACAGTGTATTTATGGGAACGCGAATGTTCAGTACAGCGCCGAAATCAAAAAGTGATTGAAGAAGCGCCGTCCCCATTTTTAGATGAGGGTACACGAAAAGCGATGGGAGAAGTTGCTGTACAAGCTGCTAAAGCTCTTGGCTATACGAATGCTGGGACAGTTGAGTTTCTTGTAGATGATCAAAAAAACTTTTATTTCTTAGAAATGAATACGAGATTACAAGTAGAACATCCAGTTACCGAAGAAATTACTGGGTTAGACCTAGTTGAACAACAACTACTTATCGCATATGGTGAGAAGCTATCATTTACACAAGATGATGTAAAACGTAGTGGTCATGCCATCGAGGCTCGTATTTATGCAGAAGACCCGAAAACTTTCTTCCCATCACCTGGGAAGATTACAGATCTATCTTTACCGACAAATGTACGTATTGATCACTTTTTGGAGAATCAAGTAACGATTACACCGTTCTATGATCCAATGATTGCGAAAGTAATCGCTCATGGTGAAACTCGAGAAGAAGCGATATCAAAATTACAGGATGCGCTGCAAGAGTTAAAAGTAGAAGGTATTAAAACGAATACACCAATGTTACTACAAGTATTGGAAGACGATGTGTTCAAAAGTGGTATTTATACAACGGGTTTTGTAACGAAACAACTTGTTAAAAAATAAGAGTTATGAATATTAAGGGGGAAAAAATGATGACGAAAGTATATGCATCGATGGCAGGAAATGTTTGGAAAATTGTTGTAGGAGTAGGAGATACAGTAGAGGAAGAGCAGGATGTCGTCATTTTAGAATCTATGAAAATGGAAATTCCAATCGTTTCAGAAGAAGCCGGAACTGTTATGAAAATCAACGTGCAAGAAGGCGACTTTGTAAACGAAGGAGATGTATTACTAGAAATTGAATAGGGAGATATAGGGGGAAGCGAATTGAAACTACCTAATTTTGCTGTCATTAAAGAAGTCGGGCCACGTGATGGTTTACAGAATGAAAAAAAGATTGTTGGCACAAAAGATAAAGTAAAATGGATTCAACTACTTACAGAAGCCGGATTATCGTACGTTGAAGTTTCCTCATTCGTTCACCCTAAATGGGTTCCTGCATTAGCAGATGCAAGTGATGTATTTTCTGAGCTAAAAAGGGATCCAAATGTTACATATGCAGCGCTTGTTCCAAATCAAAATGGTTTGGAACGAGCTTTTTTGCAAAATGTAGATGAGGTGAATGTTTTTTTATCAGCAAGTGAATCTCATAATAAAAGTAATATTAATAAATCAATTAAAGAAGCATTAGCTGTAATTGAAGATATAACAAAACAGGCAACATTTGAAGGGAAAAAGGTAAGAGGTTATGTTTCTACTGTATTTGGATGTCCTTATGAAGGAGATATAAGTACCACAGCAGTTGACGAAATATGTAATCAACTATTTTCATACGGTATTTATGAAATCTCTCTTGGTGACACGATTGGTGTAGCGAATCCATTACAAGTAGATCAAGTATTAGAATATTTATTAAAGAAGTATGATGCTTCACAGTTTGCCATGCATTTTCATAATACGTATGGAATGGCACTGGCAAATGTAGTTAAGTCTTTAGAACATGGTATTACAACGTTTGATAGTTCTTGTGGCGGGCTCGGAGGATGTCCTTATGCACCAGGAGCATCAGGTAATGTTGCTACTGATGACTTAGTTCATATGCTCCATAAGTTAGGTGTCCAAACGAATATTGATGAAGAGAAGTTATTAAGAGCTAGTCAATTTATTCAAAGTAAATTAAATATCCAATTACCGAGTCATGTGTATAGAGCGCTTCAACATAAAACGATAAGTAGGTGAGAAGATGCTACAATTACAAAACATTTCAGTTGATTATGTAACACCTCACGTTGTAAAGATTTCGTTAAATCGTGAAAGACAAGCAAACTCATTATCTTTAGCGTTATTAGAAGAGTTACAAAACATATTAACTCAAATAAGTGAAGAGTCAAATACTCGTGTAGTAATTCTAACAGGTGCTGGCGAAAAAGCGTTTTGTGCTGGTGCTGATTTAAAAGAACGCGCTGGCATGAGTGAAGAACAAGTTCGCCATGCTGTGGGTATGATTCGTTCTACTATGGAGATGGTGGAACAATTACCACAACCAGTTATAGCTGCTATTAATGGAATCGCACTAGGTGGAGGTACTGAATTAAGCTTAGCTTGTGACTTTAGAATTGCTTCTGACACTGCAAGTCTAGGTCTTACTGAAACCTCTCTGGCAATTATACCTGGAGCAGGTGGTACGCAGCGTTTACCGAGATTAATTGGAGTCGGTAGAGCGAAAGAATTAATTTATACAGGAAGACGTATTTCGGCGCAAGAAGCGAAAGAATATGGTTTAGTAGAGTTCGTAGTACCAGCTGATTTACTAGAAGAGAAAGCAATTGAAATTGCAGATCGAATTGCTAATAATGGTCCAATTGCTGTTCGATTAGCAAAAGAAGCAATTTCAAATGGTATTCAAGTAGATTTACATACCGGATTACAAATGGAAAAACAGGCGTATGAGGGCGTAATCCATACGAAAGATAGATTAGAAGGATTACAGGCATTCAAGGAAAAACGCAAACCAATGTATAAGGGGGAGTAAATATGTTAGATCAAAAACAACAATCTAATTCATTTGAAGAACGAGTTGAAACAATTAAGCAAGGCGGGGCACCGAAATATCATGAACAAAACAAAGCAAAAGGAAAACTCTTTGTTCGAGATCGTTTAGCTCTTTTATTTGATAATGGTGAATATGTGGAAGATGCACTATTTGCAAATTGTGAACAAACAGGATTACCAGCTGATGGAGTTGTAACTGCAACTGGTAAAATACATGGTCGTACTGCATGCGTAATGGCAAATGATTCGACTGTAAAGGCCGGGTCATGGGGAGCACGTACAGTTGAAAAGATTTTACGTATTCAAGAAACGGCTGAAAAGTTACGTGTGCCATTGTTTTATTTAGTTGATTCTGCTGGGGCACGTATTACAGATCAAGTTGAAATGTTCCCTGGACGCCGTGGTGCAGGAAGAATCTTTTATAATCAAGTGAAATTATCAGGTAAAGTTCCGCAAATTTGTTTATTATTTGGACCTTCAGCAGCTGGTGGCGCATATATTCCAGCATTTTGTGACGTTGTTATGATGGTGGAAGGAAATGCATCTATGTATTTAGGATCTCCTCGTATGGCTGAAATGGTTATTGGCGAAAAGGTAACTTTAGAAGAAATGGGCGGAGCTCGTATGCATTGCTCTGTATCAGGATGCGGAGACGTATTATGTAAGACAGAAGAAGATGCGATTACACAAGCAAGACAATACATTTCATATTTCCCAAGTAACTACCTAGAAAAGACTCCATTGACTACACCTCAAGAGCCGAAACAGTTCGATAAAACGTTAGAACAAATCATTCCAGAAAATCAAAATGCTCCTTTCAATATGAAAGATCTCATTAACAGAGTAATTGATGAAGGCTCTTTCTTTGAAGTGAAAAAATTATTTGCCCAAGAACTAATTACAGGTTTAGCTCGTATTGACGGTAAGCCAATTGGCATTATTGCAAATCAGCCGCGTATGAAGGGCGGCGTTTTATTCCATGATTCAGCTGATAAAGCAGCGAAGTTTATTAATTTATGCGATGCATATCATATCCCACTATTATTCCTTGCGGATGTGCCTGGATTTATGATTGGTACGAAAGTAGAACGTGCTGGTATTATTCGTCACGGTGCAAAAATGATCTCTGCAATGAGTGAAGCAACTGTACCGAAAATTTCTATCGTTGTTCGTAAAGCATACGGTGCTGGTTTATATGCAATGGCAGGTCCAGCATTTGAACCAGATTGCTGCTTAGCATTACCGACAGCTTCTATTGCAGTAATGGGTCCAGAAGCGGCGGTCAATGCTGTATATGCAAATAAGATTGCAGCTTTACCAGAAGAAGAGCGTGCAAGCTTCATTGCTGAAAAACGTGAAGAGTATAAGAAAGATATTGATATTTATCATTTAGCATCAGAGATGGTGATTGATGGTATTGTTCATCCAAACAATTTACGTGAAGAGTTAAAAGGGCGATTCGAAATGTATATGAGTAAATATCAAGTATTTACGGATCGTAAACATCCTGTATATCCAGTTTAAAAGCCCTATTAAGGGCTTTCTTGCTCAATAAGTCAAGGAGGGGAAAACATTGAAACAAGCAGTTTGGTTTCCAACAGAAGAATATAAAGAAAAAACGCGACTATTTAGTTGGATGAAATCATTAGGTTATGAAGATTACGAAGCTTTTTATAATAAATCAATTGAAGAAACAGCGTGGCTTTGGGGAGAAGCTGAGAAAGCAGTTGGTTATCAGTGGATGGAACCATATACAGAAGTGTTAGATTTAGAAAATGGTACACCGTTTGCACAATGGTATACTGGGGGCACTTGTAACGTTGTAGAATCAGCTTTATCTCGCTGGCTTGCAGACGATAGAACGAAAACACAAGCAGCACTCATGTATGAAGGGGAAAATGGAACTTCGAAATCATTTACATATGAAGAGCTTGACAGCTGGGTAAGCCGTGTTGCCAATGGTTTGAAACATGCTGGTATTGAAAAAGGTGATCGTGTAACAATTTACATGCCAATGATTCCTGAAACAGTTGTTGCTATGTTAGCAGTAATGAAAATTGGAGCGATTATTTCACCAATATTCTCAGGTTTTGCTGCTGATGCAGTAATGACACGTGTACAAGCAGCGGGTTCAAAAATGATTATTACCGCAGATGGTTTTTCACGCCGCGGGAAAATTGTTTCTTTAAAAGATGAAGTAGATAAAGCTTGTGAGCATTGCCCAACTGTTGAAAAAGTTGTAATTGTTCGTCATGCAGGAAATGATTTTACACCGCATAATTACGATTATTCATGGAGTACGTTAGAAAAAGAAAAACCATTTATACATGCTGAAGAAATGAACAGTGATGATCCATTAATGCTTATATATACATCAGGAACAACTGGTAAGCCGAAGGGGACAGTACACACACATGCTGGTTTTCCGCTAAAATCTGCATTTGATGCAGGATTTGGAATGAATATAAAACAAGGCGACCGTGTATTGTGGGTAACTGATATGGGCTGGATGATGGGACCATTTTTACTATTTGGCTCTCTTATTAATGGAGCAACGATGGTTATGTACGAAGGTGTTCCAGACTTCCCAGAGGCAGATCGTTTATGGGAGACAGTCGATAAATATGAAATTACGCATCTCGGTATATCGCCAACATTAATCCGTGCGTTAATGGCTAGAGGCGATGAATATGTAAATAAACATTCACTCAAGAGTTTAGAAGTATTCGCATCAACAGGAGAACCTTGGAATCCGGACCCTTGGATGTGGCTGTTTGAAACGGTTGGAAAAGGGAAAGTTCCAATCTGTAACTATTCAGGGGGAACTGAAATTTCAGGTGGGATTTTTGGGAACGTCCTAATTAAGCCGATTGCACCGATTAGTTTTAACGCATCTTTACCCGGAATGGCAGCGGTTGTACTTGATGGTCAAGGTAAACCGATTCGTGATGAAGTCGGAGAATTATGTTTAGAAAAACCTTGGGTAGGTATGACGAAAAGTTTCTGGGAAGATGATGAGCGTTATGTAAACACATACTGGTCACGATTTGAAAATAAATGGGTTCATGGTGACTGGGTCATTTATGACGGTGAGCAATATATTATTACAGGGCGTTCAGATGATACGTTAAACATTGCTGGAAAACGTATTGGGCCTGCTGAATATGAATCTATTCTTGTGAAACATAATAATGTAATAGAAGCAGCTGCAATTGGTGTACCTGACGATGTTAAAGGTGAGGTTTGTCATTGCTTTGTAGTATTACGAGATGGTGTAATATTTACAGCAGAATTAAAGAAAGAATTAATGAGTTTAGTAAATTCTCATATCGGAAAAGCATTATGTCCAAAAGATATCCACGTTGTAGAGGATTTACCAAAAACACGTAATTCTAAAGTAATGCGACGCGTCATTAAGGCTGCTTACTTAGGGAAAGAATTAGGAGACTTATCTTCACTTGTAAATCCTGAAGTGGTTCCGTATATTCAGGGGCTACAGTCTAGCAAACTATAAAATTACGAATGAGCTCTATGTAAATAGAGCTCATTTTTAATGTTTACTAAAAGATACAAGAGAAAAAGTAAATTTGAAGTTAAAAAATCTACTATTAGTGGTAAGTATGTCTGTTTGTTTTTAGTTTTTATCAAAATAGGATACTGCGGCAGTCTATTCAATGGAGTGATTGAATTTTGTTAAGAATGAAAATTTAGTGAAGAAAAAAGTAATGAATAAAAGGAGAAATCCCTGGGGGACAGGGATTCAATAAGGGAGATAACATTGTCGTTCAATGTCGAAATTTGGCGTATCCGACAAATTAATATTATCATGAATTTTCAGGAGATTACGATAGTGGATGTGTCAAAAATGTGTACGGGTTTCATATAAAAATGTTATTTAAATAGGAAAAGGGAAAAGAATTAAGTTCACTCGTTCTTAAGATTTTCCCTTTTTAAATTTACTGTTTGCTCGTTGTTCTATATACTTCTGAAATTGGTAAATCTTCGCCATGTAAAGCTTGAGTACTGTCTTTTTTGTTTGAATTATGTGGCTCCGGAGATGTTTCTTGCATTTGCTCTTGGGCTTTACTAGGAGTATTCAGCGCATCCGATGACACATAATCAAGTTGTTGACTTAATAGATTTTTCTTATCCATGTTATGTAGCTCCTTTTTGAACTTAGATATAAAAACAATGTTTTTTTAAATAGTTACGTGGGTATTATGTATCTTTGAATGGACTTATATACATAAACTATATTGAGAATTTAACTAATAATAAAAAGTACTTGTGATGACAAGCTTAAGAAATATAAAGATCATTAGTCCTTATTAAAAGAGTTATTTTAGTAGGGTGTAGATTAAATAGGACCTGTTGTACGGAACAAGTCCTTTCAAAAAGGACAACGGATAATGAATGGGGGTTACTTGAACATTTCTATTAGTGGTAACTAGAGCCCATTCGTTGGATGCTACGAAATTTCATTTGAAAGGAACATCCCAATGATAAGATGAGCACTGTAAATCAGTGCTCATCTTATCAGAAATTGCTTAGTCCTTAAAAATAAAACCATTACGGACAATTCACAATGGTAATAGTGACGTTAGCCATTGTTCCAGGAGAATCAAGAAGTGAAGCAGTAACAGTTACTGTTCCAGGCCCATTAGCGGCTAGAAATACAGCGGTAAAGTTGCCTGAAGCATTGGTAATGACAGCAAGAGGAACCATGAAAGCAAGAGAAGGGTTACTAAATGAAAAACTGACCACTACTCCTGGAGTAGGATTACCGTTTACTAATACTTGCCCCGAAAAAAATAAAGTATTATTTCCTTGAGTGGATACACATGCTGTGGGGTCGTTAGAAGTTAAGGTAATAGATGCAGGCCCAGCAGGAAGATTAAATCCAGTTGGCCCAGTTGGCCCAGTTGGCCCAGTTGGCCCAGTTGGTCCGGTAGGTCCGGTTGGCCCGGTTGGTCCGGTAGGTCCGGTTGGCCCAGTTGGTCCGGTTGGCCCAATTGGGCCAGTTGAACCGGTAGCTCCTGTAGAACCGGTGGGACCAGTAGGGAATTGAAAGGGTGGAACAGGTGGAAGTGTAGGTCCAATAGAACCCGGATTAAGTGCAGCAAAAGATAAAAACTCGTCCATTATATATCACCTCTAAAAATCGTATTACTAATAGTAAATGTAATGATAGAGCAAAGTGAAATGGACAAGCGGTTGTATTTTAATAAATTAAACAAAATAGTTATTTAATAGAAAGAGAGAGTAGTATGATTCCTTTAGAAATTAAATATAAAAAGGCGATTATCTTCAAATCGCCTTTTGGTAATGAAGTGTAATTTTATTCAGTTATTTGAAATATAGTTTCATTCGGTTTAGAAAATCCATACAGTTTCCTTGCGAATTTTAAAACTTCTTCTTCACTACCTGTTAAAACTTTAACATCATTTTTAAGGGTATGACCATCCTTCTTTAAAGTAGATAATTTTTGTTGCTCCGTATTAACCGTGATTTGTTTTTCTTTAATCATTTCTTGTTGGTTATTAAGAGAATATTGAAGGACAAAAATTATAGGTAATATAAAAGCTAAAGTAGTTATAATACGGCGTCTTGTTTTTTTATTATTACCTTGTTGGGTGTTAGGGTTCACTTGCTGTGAGGGTATCTTAGGATTTGATTGTTGTGATGATATTTTTGGGATGTTTCCCATTAAAATGCCTCCATTACTGATTGTAGAATTTAAACCGTTTAAAAGTATTATAAATGTTCAATAGGAATTTTAGAAGATATTTTATTAATATAGGTGAGTTTTGTAAAGTTTAAACAAAATCATTATTTAAATAAAAGAAACCCCGATTGTCTGCGGAGCTCCTAAGGGTAATCATCAAGTGATGACGTACTCGACTAATTAACGATATCATGAATTTTTTTGGTAAAAATACTGGTAAATTCGTCCAAATTAATAAGAGCATCATTTGAAATAAATACGCTATTTTTATAGGGAGGGGAATAATGATGATTCTATGGGACAAACGAGTAAACCTTGTATCAAGGTGATTATTTTATTACAGAGGGGACAATTTTAGAGGTTAGTGAAAGGGTGAATAAATTATTAGATTGGCTTCGGTGCATATTAGCTCCAAACTATGAAAAAGTGTACGGTAATAGTACATAGCGACCTCGGTTGATTCGGATAGACGATGATGAAGAATGATATAAAAATTTCATTTCGTAGAGAAATATGTTGATTAATGATGGGCATTGAATATGCTATGTTTGTATTAAAAAAGAGCAGGATTTAGCCTATATATAGGTGTTGGAATTGTTCTAAAGGGGATCTACATAATTGTATATCCCTGAACCCTCCAAGAAAACAGACTTTGAATTAAGGGTTTTATCTACACGTATAGCGCTCGCTATCATTGCGCCTTGGCCTTATGGATACTTATAGTAACGATATAAAATAATCCTTTTCTAATAAGAAATATACTAAAATATGAGAAAATGCTGTAATAATAATTATACATTTAGTCCTACTGGAAGAACCAGTGGACATCAAACTAAAAAGGGCGTTGTTATATTGCTCTGTAGTTTGGTGTCCGCTTTTTTATTAACAAAATAGATTAGTGGTGTTTTTATAAATGACGCAATTTCGTTTTTAGTATATAAAAAGAAGTTTTAGTACAAGTGTTTGTTTTTTTGTTTTTTTGCTTTCGTCTCGTACACTTTTAAGCTATTGGACATACCTTACTAATAGAAAGGATTAGGGGGTGAGGTTTTGGGTTCTCGATTTAATAATTGTAAAAAGAAGTGTACATGTAAACAGGATGATTGTTGGGAAATATTCGAAGAGTGTAAAAAAGAAAAGCATGAGAAATGTGATAATTCTTGTGTACAAGGAATTAGAGATGAGCTTAAGAAATTAATTAATCAAACAGTTCAAATTAATACAGAGGGACGTACTTATGTAGGTACTGTTTCGTCTGTAAGTTGTGATGTTGTTAAGCTTGCAGCTATTCCTGGATCTGTTGGAGTAATTATCTCCATTTGCAAAATTGAAGCAATTTTCCCTCCTGTTACAACGGTTACCGCTGAGTTTGATTTTAATGGTGTTGACGTAGCAAACAAAGCATAATTATGCTGGTTTTTTGTAAAGCCATTCTTATGAATGGCTTTATTTTAATTTCGTATAAAAGGAGAATATATTCTTTATATAGAAATAGGTTTGAGGCTATAAAGAGTGATGTACGAAAGGAGAATGAGAGTGATTAAATTAGTGCCCTTTAAAAGATCTGATTTCAAACAATTAATAAATTGGATTAATTCCGAAGAATTTTTAATACAATGGTCGGGAAATGCATTTACATATCCTTTAAATGAACAGCAATTAGAAAAATATACAGAATGTGCAAACACACTGGCATTCAAAATAATAGATGAAGAGACTAAAGCAGTTATTGGTCATATTTCTCTTGGACAAATAGATAATATAAATAAGTCTGCTAGAATTGGAAAAGTGCTAGTTGGTAATACGAACATGAGAGGGCGTTCTATAGGGAAACATATGATGAAAGCCGTACTTCGTATTGCTTTTGATGAATTAAAACTACATAGAGTAACTCTTGGTGTTTATGACTTTAATAAGTCAGCTATTTCTTGTTACGAAAAAATAGGTTTTGTAAAAGAAGGTTTATTAAGAGAGTCAAAAAGAGTAGGAAAAACGTATTGGAATTTATGGAAAATGAGTATGTTAGAATATGAATGGAACAATAAATAATAGTATTTTATAATTATATTATGTTAACAAAAGGGGTTTGGTGGGAAGCGTGAATAAAAAAACTAAAATAATTTCAATTGCAGCTGTTTCAGGTGGAGGTAAAACTACTATTACAGAAAGTTTAACTCATGAGTTAACGAATTCTAAAGCGCTATATTTTGATAGTTATAAATTTGATAGCTGTCCTGCTGATATTTGTAAATGGATTGATGATGGAGCGAATTATGACGACTGGGTACTTACACCATTAATTCATGATATTCAGCATCTTATACGAGATAGTAAATTAGACTATATTATTGTAGATTATCCTTTTGCATACTTAAATAGAGAAATGGGACAATTCATTGATGTAACTATATTTATTGACACACCTTTAGATATTGCGATGGCTAGAAGAATTTTACGAGACTTTAAGGAAGATACTATGAGTGAAATACATAATGATTTGAAACATTACATGGCACATGCGAGAAAAGCTTATTTAGAGGCAATTCATACTGTTAAGCCGAATTCAGATATCGTATTGGATGGATCTTTTTCTGTAAATGAAATAATTGATCATATTGTAGAGGAACTTTGTCGAAGAGAAGTGATTGTCAATGGTTAAATGTATAGAGGAATATGTACAAGTTTATGACGTTAAAATATATACAAAAATATTCCAAGGAAAGAAACTGCAGCCTATTATTATAATGGAAGCAGGTTATGGTGATTATTCAAAGGCATGGGATCATATTGCTGAAGGGCTGACGGAATATGGGACGGTACTCACATATGATCGAGCTGGATTAGGAAAAAGTGGGAAGAGTTCTAAGCGACGTATTAGTTCTGAAATGGTAAAAGAATTAAGAGATTGCTTAAAGCAATTACAACTTAAGCCACCCTATATTTTTGTAGGACATTCCTTTGGGGGTATAAATATCCGTTTATTTACGACCTTTTATCCTGAAGATACGATGGGAGTAGTTTTAGTTGATTCGACACCAGGAAATTATAAAGAGGATTTTTTACCAATAATGTCTTCTGAATTTCAAGATGCATATTATAAGCAATTTATATATGAAAGCTCATACGAAGAGTTCATGTATAGTTTAGGTGAAGCAGGGAAACGTTGTAAGTCAATGAGTGATATTCCACTTGTCGTGTTAGCTGCTGGTAAAAAATCTTTTTATTCGCAAGCTGCACAACTGAAATGGTTACAATTACAAAGAGAATTATTACAATTATCAAGCAAAAATAAATTTATAATTGCAGAACATAGCGGTCACTATATTCAAAAGGATGATCCACATTATATCATAGATGCTATTAAGTGGATCATTGAGGTAAGGGAGAGATAAATGTGTACACTTTATTGCAATATAATTGGCAAGTAAGGGATGATTGGTTTAAGTGGTGTGAGCAACTTACTGAGGAAGAATTGCTTTGCAAACGTGTTGGAGGTGTTGGGAGTATTTTAGAAACACTTTTCCATATTGTAGATGTTGAGTATAGCTGGATTTGTGATTTGAAAGGAAAGGAAGTAGATGAGCCGCAATTTAAGGATTATCAATCAATCAAGAAACTGAAAGCGTTATCTGATTTGTATAACAAGGATTTAGAGAGATTTTTACAATCGTGGACAGAAGACTTAGAGAATAAAATATTAAAAGTTTCATGGATGGATAAAGAGTATAGGTATGGTGAAGTGTTACGACATGTTATTGCACATGAAATTCATCATATAGGTCAGCTATCAATATGGGCAAGAGAATTAAATCTTCAGCCCGTTTCAGCGAATTTAATTGGAAGAGGATTATAGATTTAGAAACCGACTTGCTAAATGCAAGTCGGTTTTTTATATAAAAGAGAACGGTTAGCTAAAGTCCTCGGATTTTTTCTGACGTAGATGTAAAAACATTAAGATCGTAATGATTAAAAAGATTATTACTGTTTGTATGATTAAATTTTTAAACTGAAGTAAAATGGTCCAAGATGTAATAGTGTCTTTGAAAGCTTGAAGTGCAGAATATGAGGTAGGTTCAAAACCGTATTGAAGTAACTTTTTTGTTTCGACAAAAGCCGTGTTTTCTTCATTGGTGTCTAATACTACAGAAATAAACCGTGTGTCTCCTTGTTTTGCTGTGCTAACAAAACTGTAATTACCGTTAGTTGACAAACTAGATTGCAAGCCATCAACACCTTTTAATTTAATGTTTTTATTAAGAGAATAAATCATTTTATTTGTGTTGAAAACTTGAACATCTTTGAAGGTAAATTGGTAAGAGGTTTGTTTAGTAATATTTAATACATCTGGATAGTCTTTTATTAATTGTGCAGCTATTTCGGCTGCGTCTATTGCTGTTGTAATTGATTGTCTATTCTTTTCACTATTTATTCCGGTTGAATTTAAAAATGGAGATTGTTGTGATAATTTTAGTTGTTTTGCTTTTTCATTCATTAACGATGTAAAATTATCTTCATTTCCAGCAATGTGTTCTGCAAGTGCAAGCGCAGAACGATTATTTCCGGTTAAAAGCAAAGCATGAAGTAAGTCACGAACGGTAGTGTTATCCTTTGATGTTACTTGGATCGGACTTGTTTCTGTTTGAAAAACTTCGTTTCTAATTTTCACAGATTCATCTAATTGTATTTTGCCATCATGAAGTTGTTCCATCACAATATATTCTGTCATTAATTTAGATAAAGCGGCCGACTGAATAGGAGTACGTTCATTTTTTTTATAAACAATTTCACCAGAATTAGTATCTATTAAAATAGCTGATTTAGCTCGAATAGTTGGACCATTTACATAAAGATAAAAATATAAAACGATAAGTGCAGTAATAAGAAAAGATAATAATAAAATTGTTATTTTTTTAAAAAATTGCATACGCGATCCTCCTACAATTACATCAATAATATTATTGTAAGAAGGAATGCTTAATTAGTAAGAAAGAAAAGGTAAAGAATTTCTAAAGAATTTTAAGGAATTCTTTAATTTTGGATTTTGATGGAAAATTAAAGGTTCAATTTCTTATTAAATAAGAAATTGAACCTAAAAATGTACCTTATGATCATTTATATGGAAGTAATTTCACAGTGAAAGTTGTCTTTTCATCATCACTATATACTTCAATTGTTCCTTTATGCAGTTCGACAATACTTTTTGCAATTGCTAATCCGAGACCAGATCCACCGGTGTTTGTCGATCGTGATTTCTCTACGCGATAAAAACGTTCAAAAACATGTGGTAAATCAGTACTTGGGATAGCTTGTCCGTAATTTGTTATATCAATTGCAATCGTATTATTGCTTTCGTAAGCTGTTATATCAATATGATTTCCATCATTTCCATAAGTAATAGCGTTTATGATTAGGTTTTCAAACACACGTACTAATTTATCCCCATCAGCGAGTACCATTAGCTTTTGAGATGGGAAAGAAGGACGACATTCAATATTAGCTTCTTGAAGCTGTATCCGAAATTGGACAGTTAATTGTCCAAGTAATTCTACAATATCAATAGGAACAGAATTTAAACTTAACTCTTTATTTTGGACACGTGTATATTCAAACAAATCATTCATTAATGCGTTAAGACGGGTTACTTTATCGTATATAACTTGTATATAATGACGCAATTCCACTTCATCTCTATAATTATCATGATGGATTAAATTCACATATCCAACTATAGATGTAAGAGGCGTTCGTAAGTCATGTGATACATTCGTAATTAGTTCGCTTTTTGCTTGTTCCGCCTGTCTTTCTTCATCAATTGATACTTTTAACTGTTCGACAATTTGATTAACGCCAGTTGCTAATTCTTCTAAATAATTATGCTGTACAATAGAAACTTTATGATTAAAGTTTCCATTCGCAATATATCGAATTTCTTCAATCATTTTTTTAATACAAGTTTCATAGTAAAGCTTTCTTTCATGACGATAAAAAATGTAAAGATAGGATGAGAAAATAGAAAATAAAAACAAATAAGAAACGATTATCATCCATAAAGATTCCTTTATCCCTCTATACTTTTCATAACCAAAAATTCGAATGAATTCTTTACCTAGTTCGCTTAGAGTAAGTGAACTCTCAATTACACTCGTTACGAGGCGAAATATAATTAATTCGGTAATCGGTGTAAGAGTGATAGCTAATAAAAGCCAAAAAATAAGCTTCCACTTTGGTATATCCTTTAATATATCAAATGCTTCATTTCTCAATTTTATATCCTACTCCCCAAACCGTATGAATTAGTTTTTCACCATTCATTACGGTTTCAAGTTTATCGCGTAAATTACTAATATGGACCATTACCGTTTTATTAGAACCATAACCGTCTTCATTCCAAACGCGTTCGAATATCTCTTCAGAGCTAAATACTCTTCCAGTATTACTCGCTAGTAAATATAAAATATCAAATTCGATAGAAGTGAGCTTAATATATTCACCATTTACTTTAACCGTATGATTATGTTTATGAATTTCAACTGTACGAATGCGAATAATACCATCTTCATTCTTTGGTGTGGCAGCGTTTTGGAAAGATGATCTACGTAATAATGCTTTCACTCTAGCAACTAATTCTAGTGGATTAAACGGTTTAATCATATAATCATCTGCACCGGTCATAAGTCCTAATATCTTATCCATATCTTCAGCTTTTGCACTAAGCATAAGGATAGGTACAGTATTATTTTCACGCACTTCTTGACAAACTTCTAATCCATTTCGTTTTGGCATCATAATATCCAAAATCATAAGGTCAACTTCATATGTAGATATCATTTGTAATGCTTCATCACCATCATAAGCTTTATAAATGTTATAACCTTCATTTCGCAAATAAACAGCGAGTAATTCTACAATATCTTTATCATCATCAATAATTAATATGTTTTTATTCATCATATAGTTCCTTTCCTTGCGAATCATCAACATTACTATAATATCAAACATTTATGTATTTTGTAGTAATGTTTCTACAAAAAATTTCACGTAACGTATTAAAAAGGAATTAACACAATTATAACGAATACAAAATAAGAAGGATATTTGAATTTTACGTTATGTTGAAAGTTAGTTATAAGGGGGACTTGCTATGTTATATAATGATATATATTCATTTACTCCAACTGGAAAAATAGAAAATGACATTAAAGCTTTTCTATTAAAATACAATAAAGAATTTACATATAAACATTCAATTCGTGTGGCAAATGAGGCAAGAAAAATTGCGGGAATATTTTATGAAGATGAAGAAAAAGCAGTGATTGCAGGATGTTTACATGATATTAGTGCAATCTTTCCGAACGAGGAGCGGATTGCAGTTGCTGAAAAATTTGGAATAGAAATATTACAAGAAGAACGAGAATTTCCAATGATTATTCATCAAAAATTATCGAGAGTAATTGCAAAAGAGATATTTAAAATAGAGGACGAAGAAGTTTTAAATGCTATCTGTTGCCACACTACTTTGCGTAAACATGCTACAAAAATGGATTTAGTACTATTTGTTGCTGATAAATTAGAATGGGATCAAATAGGGACACCTCCATATTTAATAAATGTTAAAAAAGCTTTAGGAAACTCTTTAGAACATGCTGCTTTTGTATATATTTCATATTTGTGGGAAAGAAAAGATACATTAAAAGTCATACACCCGTGGCTAGTAGAAGCATATTGGTATTTAAAAGAAATTGTAGAGTAGAAAGGGTATGAAAATGCAATTAAAAGAATATATGAATCAAACATTCCCAGGAGTTACATTAGTACCGTCCATATACTTTCAGTGGGAAAATCATCTTCATTTTGATTTTGGGAAAGATAAATATCAATTCAAAGAAGATGGTAACACGTATAATATGGAATATTTTACACAACTATATAGGTATAATAAAAGTCTATTTAAAGATATATTTTCAAAAGAAGATACCGTCTTTTTAGTCACAAATGTTTATCGATTTAAACAGGAAAATATAAAAAATTCGCAGAAAATAAATGTATACAATAGATTTATTAAAAAGAGGGATTTAAAGTTTCATATAAGACAAGAAACATTCCCTTTTCCATTTGAAGATGAAGAAGCTGACTTATATTGTACATATCAACTTTCTTTACAATGTTTTGCGGAAGATATTAAATATGAGCCGCTTATTCAAGCTGCTAATCATGAAGATTTCCCTGACCTACGCCCACGCCTAGGACGAAAAATAGAAATTTCATATCCAGATGTATTTTTTATAAATGTAACAAAGGATATAATCATGTTTATTTATGATGATAGAGGATGTGAAGTAATCGCGAAGAATAAAGAAATGATACGGGATTTATATGAGGAGTATAAAGAGTGGGTACCAGATTATGAACGAGAAAGTATAGATAGCTTATTTAAATGACAATAGGGGAAGTGAAGCGTGTAATGAAACGTATCGCCATCGTATCCGCATGGGAACCAGAACTTACGTATTTGCATCAACATTATCCAAGTGAGCGTGTAGAGAAGATAGCAGCTTGGGAATTTCATTTTCATTCTATTAATGAATTAGAAGTGATATCAGTTGTAACAGGTGTTGGTAAAGTAAGTTGTGCTAGTTGTGTGCAATTATTAATTAGTGAATTTCAGCCGGATGAGTTGTTTATGACAGGGATATGCGGAAGTTTATCAAATAAGGTGAAAAATGGCCACATTGTAGTGGCACTTAATGCAATACAACACGATGTTACTGCCGCTGGCTCAGGTGAGGATGTTTTTAATTTATACGATGGCAGAACAGCACCTATTGAAACAACAAAGTCAATTGTAAGAAAAATAAAAAAAATACGATCTTATGATCCAGTGCACTACGGTACGTTCTTATCTGGAGATCAACGTATTCGTAGTTCAGAAATGAGATATTTACTGCATACTGTATACGGAGCATTGGCGGTTGATCAAGAAGTAGCAGCTTTCGCTTACGTATGTCATATAAATAAAAAACCATTTTTATGTTTAAAAGCTGCTTCAGATCAAGCGAATGATAAAACGAAAGAAGAACAAAAGGTTTTTAAAATGCTAGCGTGTGAAAGAGCGTGTGAGCATCTAATTACTTTTTTACGTGTTTATGAGATTACTGTAGTAAATAGTAGATAGTTAGAGGGTTTTAATATTGGAAACTACAAATAAAATAGCAATTCTTGGTGCGAATGGTAAAGTTGGAAAATTCATCCTAAATCATGCGTTAGAAAAGGGATATCAAGTACGAATACTAACAAGGAATCCTAAAAATACGAAGATATCTAGTGAAAATATAGAGACTATCATTGGGAATGCTCGTGATTTTTCAGCTATAAAGGAATTACTTCAAGGGTGTAAAGCTGTAATTAATGCAGTAGGTCAGCCAAAAAATGAGCCTTATATTTTTAGTACAGTTACGAAGCATATTTTAAAAGTAATGAAGGAATATGAAATAAAACGTTATATTCTTATTTCTGGTGGCTCCTTAAATGTAAAAGGGGATCAGAAGGGAATGGTAAATAAAGTAGGGGCTAATTTGTTCCAATTATTTATTCCAAAGATGATGAGGGATAAATATAAAGAATTGGAAATTATACAAGGTAGTGATGTAGATTGGACAATTGTTAGATTACCATTTGTTATAGAGGGAAATGGTATTGAAAATATAAAAGAGAGTTTAGTAGATATGCCAGGAATGAAAATCCAAAATGGAGATATTGCACCGTTTGTTATAAAACAAATAAATAGTAAGACATATGTAGGGAAATGTCCATTTATTTCAAATTAAGGGGTGAAATAATATTGATTACGTATTATGGAGAACTTTGTACAAAGATATATGAAAGTGATAAATCAATTGCGAGTGGAAAAGAATTGGATTTTTATCTTTCTTTTGCCAAAGACAAAAACATGACAGTGTTAGAACCGATGTGTGGAAATGGTAGAATGCTAATTCCTTTTATACAAAATGGTGTGAATATAGAAGGATTCGACCTTTCAGAAGATATGCTTAAAGTGTGTAAAGAGAAAGCGGAAAAATTAAACTTAAAACCGGTTGTGTCACTAGGAAGAATAGAAGAATATCATAGTGATAAAAAATATGATCTTATTATGATTCCTATAGGTTCATTTTCACTGTTACCTGATAATTTAGTAGAAAATAGTCTTCAAAATATGAAAAAAAACTTAAAGGAAAATGGAAAATTGCTTCTAACAATTGTACAAGGTGGAAGTGAGACAGAACAAATTCTAGATTGGTTAGAGACAAATAGAAAAGAAATTAATAACGAATTAATTGTTGAGTATAGAAAAGTTTCATATGATAAGACGCAAAAACTTCTAAATATTATACTGAAATATGAAGTCATTCATGATGAGAGAATTGAAGAAACTGAGATTATGGATTTTCCTATAAGACTATATGATTTAAAAGAGTTTGAAAATATACTTATTGCTAATGGATTTAGTCAAATTGTTATTCATGAAATAAAAGATGGATATGGTGTAGGGAATTCATTTCATGTATTTGAATGCAGTTTATAACAAGTCAAAACGGAGGATTATACTTATATGATTCAATACAAAAGATGTAGTGAAGTAAGTATAGATTTAGTGTATAAAGCTTTTAAGGATGGATTTTCAGATTATATTATTAAAATGGATGTTTCAAAAGAAGATTTTATAAAAAGGTTTTTTGGGCCAGAAGGCAATTCGTTAGAACACTCCTTTCTTGCTTTAGACGGTGACAAATGTGTTGGTGTAATACTTGGTGGTATTAAGGTATATGAAAGTATAAAAACAATGCGCTGCGGAACATTAGCGGTTCATCCAGAGTTTCGCGGCATTGGTGTAAGTCAAAAGTTATTTGCGTTACATAAAGAAGAAGCAACACAAAATAAATGTAAGCAGCTTTTTCTTGAAGTTATTGTAGGAAACGATCGGGCGATTCATTTTTATAACAAATTAGGTTATGAAAAAGTATATAATCTTTCTTATTATAATTTAAATGATTTAACTGAAATAATGAATAAAGGTAATAAAAATATTGAGGTAAAACAATTAGAATTTCCAACATTTAAAGTTGAAATTCAAAAATGGTTAAACTTCCATATAAATTGGCAAAATGATATTGATTATATCGAAAAAACAAATCATACATTTTACGGTGCATATGTTGATAGCGATATAAAAGGTTCTGTATGTGTAAATGAACAAGGAAAAATTAGTTTTATTTTCATAGACAAAGATTATAGAAATATTGGCGTTGGGACGAAATTATTACAGGTAGCAAGTGAAGAATTAAAGTTATCAAGTTTATCAATTGGGTTTCCAAACAACAATTTACTGGAAGGTTTTTTAAAGAAATCTGGATTTGAAAAGAATTCTTTAGCGCAATATGAAATGTATTTATTGCTATAAAAAGCGGAAGGAATTATTCTTTTCGCTTTTTATTTTGTACTATAAACGTTTTTGCTGTATGTGGGGGGATAAGTAAAAACAACAGAAGTTTTGTTACCTCTCTTATTGAGTTAACTGACACTTTAGTTGAAAAAGGAAAATATATAGTAAACATTGAATATATTAATACATAAAAAGATTTATGAGGTGAAAGTGATGACAATTAAGCAAGACGAAATTAAAGTAGTAGTCGGAGCTGGAGTATTTAATAATAATCCAGGTTGGGTTCAAACTCAAGAAGATGAACTTAATTTACTAGACAATACCACTTGGGAAGCAAGATTTGAATACAATTCCATTTCAGCTATTTTAGCTGAGCATGTATGGGAACATCTTACTTTTGAAGAAGGTGTAAAAGCAGCTGAAATTTGTTATAAATTTTTAAAGCCATCAGGTCATATTCGGTGCGGAGTCCCTGATGCATTTTTCCGAGATGAGACCTACCAAAATATAGTTCAAATAGGCGGACCTGGTCCGAAAGACCACCCAGCTGCAAGCCATAAAATCGTTCATAATTATAAAACATTAATGAAAATGTTTGAAATCGCTGGATTCGAGGTAGTTTTACTTGAATATTGTGATGAAAATGGTAAATTTCATTACAATGAATGGGATGCAAACGATGGTGTTATTTTCCGTTCGAAAAGGTATGATTCTAGAAATAGAGGCGATAAACTTGGTTTTCCATCGCTAATTGTTGATGCGATTAAAAGGTAAGTCATTCACCTAAAGTAGGTGTTAGTTCCATCAGTTCATTAGTCACAAGTGCATTTTTTTATTTGTGATGTAATTCTATGTTTAACAAGGAAGCAGACATATATAATAAGTTATTTTGAACATTACATAACTTGATTTGAATACTATATTAGCGCTTCTTAACACCATTTACCTTAAAGGAAATTGCTTTCAAATATTTAATGGGAAAATCATATAAAGTAAATAAATCTACGTTTTCTCAAGTTGAATTTTTTTGTAAAAATGTTGAGGTACGCCTATTGTAATAAACACATGGAGAGAATATATAATAAATCAGTCAATTAATGTTCAAGTTAACATTCCCACATTAAATTAATATTTCATTCCCATAGTGATTTCTTTTATACATAAATTCATGTAAAATAAAATAAGAACATACATTCTGCATAAGAGTAGGAGGCAATAAATATGTTAGCTCAAATAGAGAAACAAACTGATGGCTATATTATAAAATTTGAACGCCAATTTCCCAATACAATAGAGGAAGTTTGGTCTGTTTTAACTGAAAACAGCAAACTTAAAAAATGGATGTCTAATTTACAGATTGAAAACCTTAAAGCAGGTGGAATTATAAAGTTCGACATGATGGATGGTTCATTTTTAAATATTGATATTTTAGAGTGCCAACTAAATTCAGTACTTGAATTCACATGGGATAAAGATCGTGTCCGATTTGAAATACATAAAGAGGAAAATGGTTCTCTTTTACTTCTTAAAGAATACATTCATGAATTAACTGATCATACACCGAAAGATATAGCTGGTTGGCATATTTGTTTAGATCTTTTTTCTTCCGTTTTAGAAGGGGAAGAGAAAGAATTTTCTAAAAAAAAATGGAGAAAATGGTTCGAAAAATACAAGGATAAGATTCATGAAGTGAGAGGATAATTGTATAATAGGTAATATTTATTATGTAATTATTATACTATAAAAATGATTTTGTGGAAAAATAAGAATAGAGGTTAATATGAAAGTAAATCAACTAATTGCAAATAACATAAATAAACTTGATACTGTTGTTCCGTTTAATAAATCACTTGGTATTGCTGGTTTATCTGGATCTGGAAAAACAACTCTTTGTCAAACAATTGGTGAAGAATCAAAGAAGCGTCTAGTTTCCTTATTGCCAAAGGCTGAATATCAATATTTATTTCCTAATATTATGGAAACTAATTTTAGCGCAATTAAAATGGAAGAAATGCCTTTAGTACTTTTTTTAGGGAAATCATCAATTTCTTCCAATCCGCGTTCGACGATTGGTACTCATACAGGTGTTTTTAAAGAGATTCGTGAAAAACTAGCGGAAGAATTTAATCTTTCTCCTGAAGTCTTTTCATTTAATAATCAATTAGGTTGGTGTGCTGGCTGTAAAGGGCGTGGTACTACTAAAAATATTGAGTGTAAAAAATGTAAGGGGAAACGTTATAGTGAAGAAGTTGAACAACGTACTATTGAGTTATTTGCTAAATCACATACAATCTCGGATATTAACGATTTAAGCGTTGAATCTATTCTTTTATTAGCAGAAGAATTAAATATTAGCGAAGCAAAACAACATATACTGCAAAATATAATTAATATGAACATTGGTTATTTAACATTAAATCGTATTATGGGTACGTTGTCAGGTGGAGAGTTAACACGACTTTATTTGGCTGAATTCATGGCGGTAAGTGAAAATGCTGTAATTATTATTGATGAGATTTCCGTGGGGCTTGATCACGAAACATTATTACAAATATTAGAAGAAATCAAAAAATTAGGGTGCAAAAATCAAGTTTGGCTCATTGATCATTCAGATACAGTACTGGATACAACGGATGAGAAAATGTTCTTCGGACCTGGTAGTGGAAAATATGGTGGGAAAATCGTAAAAAAATCACCAAGGCCAAAGCCAATACTATCGGAACGAAATTACGAAATGCCAACAGAATATTATACATTCCATGAATTATATTGTCGAAATATCCAAATGACTGAGTTTCAGATTCCTAAAAATAGACTTGTAACTGTTACAGGAGAGTCTGGATGCGGGAAATCTACACTTGTTAATGAATGTATCGCTAAAGATTTTCAAAAGCGATATCCAAAAGACAAACTTGTTATGGTAGGACAAGATCGAAACCAATCGATTACAAGTCGATCAACTGTAGCAACTTTCCTAGATATTAAAAAGAAACTGACAAAGTATAGTGAAGAAATTGATGATATTTTTGAGCGCTCAATTGAGGATATTATTGATGAAATTCCAAATGAAGATATTGCGTATAAACGCTTGAGCCTACTAATCAAATTAGGACTGGGCTATTTAACATTAGAACGAAAAACACAAACATTATCAACGGGTGAGTTTCAATGTGTTCATTTAGTTTCTGAGTTATTTGCAAAAACAAGAAACCCACATACATTATTTATTTTTGATGAACCTTCAAAAGGTTTATCACAAAATATTTTAAATCAATTTATAGATAGTGTTAGAGGGATATTGCAAGATGAATCAGTCTCTATCATTATGATTGAACATAATAGTTACATGTTAGAAAGCTCTGATTATATTGTCGATTTTGGAAAAAGACAGCTTAAATCTATAGAGCATCTTGATGTAGTAAGTCATGAGGATTATTATCGTCAAAAAAGCAGTGTGAATAATACTGAGCAAATATATATTTCTTCAACATTGAATCAACAAAATGGAATTAATTACTTAGAAGAAAATCATATTGATTATTTTAAAAATGCAGAAAACATCTATAAGGGTGGCATATTAAAAAGCTTATCATCAATGGCTCGTTTAATTTACGGTGAATACGAATCTGATACAATTGCACCTGTTGTTGCTATTGATCTCGAAAGACATTTGTATAGTCAATATAGTTTCTTATATGAAATTGGTGGATTGATCAATCATATTGTAGCTGCTCATCCGACTAATAAAGATACGAGAAGTTTTGATTTCTATTCCCAGGACAATCATTGCCCATCATGTTCGGGACGTCTTCAAATTGAAATTTTTGATAAAGAAATTACAATTCAAGATAAAAATGTTCCATTTTGGGATGGTCTATTCGATCCGGAAATCATGAAAGTATTAAAATTTTATCAATATGAAAAAATAGAATTTCTATTTGAAGAAATTAAAAATGAGCTTGGCCATGATTTGTCAAAGAGCTATAATGATATGTCTGAGGAAGAAAAGCATACATTTTGGTATGGCTATTTTGATAAGTCATTTTATGATAAGAAAGGCAAGACACGTAGAACATGGGTAGGATTTAATACAATTATTGGCGGATATATTGTTATCTCAAAAGCAGCTATTAAAGAAGAAATTAAGACGTCTAAAGAATTGATGACATGTCCAATTTGCGAGGGTACTGTATTAAATCACCATAAACCACTTAAATTTAGAGATACAGATATTCGTGAAATTATCAATCAGCCGCTTGATGAAATAATAAAAATTGTAGGAGATTTACCTGTACTCATCAAATTGAAATCTATCGTAGGTGACAATATGATTATGACAGAAGATGTCTCTTTACTGCCTAGGAAAACACAGGTCGCACTGAAAATGTTTGAATTAGAACAAGCAAGCTTTTCAAACTATGAAATGGTATTACAAAATGTTTTACCATTCTGGGGCGAAATTAAAGGTAATATCGAATCAATCAGCAATAATAATAAAGTGACTATTTGTGATTTCCAAAATATCAATGAAACAAGAAAAACTATCATAGATAAGTATTTCACAAATGGAAAATATAAAAAATTAACATATGTGTATGAAGCATTTGGTTATAAAAAATTAGTTACCCAAATTAATAAAATTAAAAAAAGTAACCCATGTCCATTCTGTAACGGAAAAAAAGTTATAACCGAAGATAATCTACATGATGGCGTGTTTAAATTAACAATTCCATGTATAACTTGTAATGCAACTGGTATTAATGATGAAGGGCTAAAAGAAATTGTTGAGGGCGTGGATGTACAAACATGGTTAACTGGAAAAGTTAGTGATGTTGTGGATGAAAGCTTACGAACTGAGGATGTTGCAGACATTCTAATATTTAATCGAATTCGTGAGTTGAATAAGCGAGAAATGATGGCAGTTTATGAATGTCTGGAGAAAAATAATTAAGTTAAGAAGAATAAAATAGTGGTCAGCTAGGGATTAAAAACTCATTTGCAATAATCTGCAAATGAGTTTTTATGTTGAAGAAAAGTTTCTTTAAACGTGTTAAGGTAGATAGATAATATAGCAAGAAAAATCTATTTGTAATACTAATATAAATTATTCTTAAATTATTAAATTTTAAACTGAAAGGTATTACAGGTTGGCATTTATGTTTAAGTTTTTTTAGTCTTTCTAAGATATAAATACATTTGTCTGTGAGAGTTAGTTTTAAATCGTTAATTATGATTATTTATTATGTAATTATTGATGTATAAAAATGTTTTTTGGAGATGATAATTTAGGTTATTTGGATAATACAAAAAGAATATGCTGCTTTTTTAGTGATTGTATAATTATCGGAATTTTTGAATTTAACAGAAATATATACTTGAATGAAGTATATATTTCTGTTAAATTTATCCTATGGATAGAACAAGTTTAATTAAAGGGAATTTAGAAATGTGTGTATTGTCTATTTTGTCTACAAAGAAAAGTTATGGTTATGAAATTATGAAAGAACTCGAAGTACATAATTTAAAATTGAAAGGAGTAGGAAGTATTTATCCCATTTTAACTAAACTGAAAAATCAAGAGTGGGTTAATACTTATCAAGAGGTGACGGATAGTGGTAAAGTTAGGATTTATTACGAAATTAATGAAAATGGAAAATTACGTCTTGAGAAGAAAGTTAATGAATGGTTAGAGTTGCAATCTGATATTAAAAAATTATTAAAGAGTGGTTTGAAAGGAGACCTTCTGAAATGAGGAATGAATTAAAAGAAAAAGAACAGCAATTTTTAACGGGCGTACTTAAGGAATTAAAGCAATATGATATAAGTTTAGAAGAAAGGGAAAATATTAAACAACAAATTTTAGAGCATATCCAAGAATGTCGTGAACATGGTGAGGAAAGTATAAATGACCTAGGAACGCCTCAATTATTTGTTCAAGACTTTTTGGAGATAAATGAAATTGATCTGCGAGTGAAAATGAAACAACTTCAAAATGTAAATAAAAAATCTAATACATTAATCATAATTGGCATATTCGTCGCATTTATTACGTACCTCATTTCACAAACTACACTTTCAATATTTTTAACTGAATCCCTTAATCCAACCAACAGTGAAAATAACTTTAATTTTAATCTTTTATATCGAATAGCAGAAAATCAATGGTGGAACTCTATATTAATAATGATTAGTTTAATGGTTTCTTTATTAATATCTATAATTTTAGTAATTTATAAAAAAAGAAAGTTATCCGAAGTACATTAAGATGAAGATATCGAAATATAAATTGTTTCTAATTTGTATAGTTTGTAATGTATTAATATTATGTATCGTACATCCAAAAGTTTATGCTGAGCAAAATATTAAAGTTACTTTAGATAAGTACATTGAAAAATTTATAAAGGAGCAGAACATTCCAGGAGCTTCTGTTGCAATTGTACATCATAAAGATGTATTCTTCGCAAAATCGTGGGGAATTACTGGAGAGTCTGAAAAAAAGGTAACTAGTAAAACGCCGTTTGCAATCGGTTCAATAAGTAAATCTTTAACAGCTTTAGCTATAGTAAAGTTAATAGAAGATAAAAAAATAAAATTAAAGGATTCAGTTCAACAACATCTTCCTTGGTTTAAACTAAAAGATACACAATCAACTTCAAATATAACAATCCAACATCTACTAACTCATACAAGTGGAATAAACACATATGAAGGCTTAGCATTATCAGATAAACAATTAAAGAGTTCTAAAGCATTAAAAGAAAATGTAATGGAACTTTCAAAAGTAAAATTAAATGCCCCACCAGGGGAAAAGTATCAATATAGTAATGCAAATTATATGATACTTGGTGCCCTTATTGAGGCTGTCACAGATGAAACATATTCTTCATATATAGAAAAGCATGTTTTTCAGCCTTTAAAAATGAATGGCGCAGCGGCAAATAAAGATAGTGCATATGAAAAAAGCTATTTAACAGGTTATCAGT
>NZ_JBNGVC010000005.1:0-9488 GCF_050524305.1 Bacillus silvicola | reverse complement strand
CAGCACCTTGATTTTTCTCTTTTTTCTTTTGTTGTATATTTTTTGAAGCAAGATCATAACCTTTCTTCTCATGTTCAGTTAAATTTTTTTCACTAAATCGAGTATTACTAAATGGATTTAAAGTGATATTCACTTTCTTTTTGCAATACCCTACGATTTGTTGGAATTTCTCTATTCCTTGAGGAACTCGTTCTTTATAAAACTCCTGCATTTGTGCAAATAACTTTTGAAGTCTTTCATATTTCGCTTTATATGGTTCTAATTCTTTTTTCTCTTTTTCTAAATATTTTATAGTTGTATGTAAATCTGTATTATTCACTTTCAATGCATGATTTTGTCTCTGTAACGTCTCATTTTCTCTTTTAAAGGCCTCTGATGCTTTAGCAAGGGTTTTAATCCTTTGAAAGTCTTCTAAGCCAATTTCAACCGTTTTAGAGCGAATAAGCCCCCCTTTTTCTTTCACAGACATGTTTTCTACCTTTTTCCCAACATTAACTGCCCTTTTTAAATCATTTAAACGATTTTTCATTTGTTGCATAGACTTCTCTATTTGTTGTTTCTCTAACTCTTTCTCTACAAGGGTATCTTCTAACACTTGTACTTCTTCTTTTACTGTCAAAGCCTTAAAACGTGCGGTTTCAATATGTTTTTTATCACTAGATACTCCCCGTTCTAAATCAAAACCTTTCTCTACCATATGAGCATGAAAATCATCCTGGAGTGAAACCAACTCTTTACGGTTAAAAATCTGTTTCGCTGACAATTTCTTTTCTTCCGTTATTGGAACCATCCCTACATGCATATGAGGTGTTTTTTCATCCAAATGTACCACTGCATGTACAATGTTTTGTTCTCCATATCGTTCCTTAAGAACACTATAAGCTTCTTTAAAAAATTCTTTTTGAGAATCTGAATCTTTTTGACTTAAACTTTCAAAGAAATCTCTATCACTTGTTACCACAAATTCACACATCACAACTGCATCTTTTCGAATCGCTCGATTGGTTTCCACATTCTGTTCAATTTTTTCTTTTACTGTTTTTAAATAATCAATGTACTGATCGTTATGTAAATCATAATTCAAATGACTTTGTTCTTTTTCAATATCAAGATTTGTATGACTCTCTTTTTCTCGTTGATTATGAATCTGGATTCCCTTCACATCTCGCATCTTAAATTTCTGCATTCTACAAATCGCAAAACTCACGAATCCTCACCTCAGCTTGTCCTATTTTTTCCCTCTATTTTGTTCTCGACCACTCTATAAAGTATATACATTTCCCTACTGTTTTTCGGTGGACTTCCATGTAAAGTATAGCACACTATACTTTACTATCGTAAAGGTGTGCCCTGCGGGGCAATTCGGCTTTGCCGAGCCATGACCTGTCATGGCAAAAACCATCTCGTAAACGTTAAATAGTCGTCCCCCGATGGACGCTATTTATTTCACGTTTTCTTGACCACGAGCCTCTAAACCCTCAAACTCCCGAAGACAATCCCACAGAGCAAAAACCGCCCTTGTGGGACAACCTTCAGTAGTTTGCATGAGGGTTTCCCTCATGGTAAAGAAACTTTCGCGACATAATCGCTTAGCGTATTGCTCCTTTCATTGCACTATCTCCTAGAAAAACACTCTTTTTATCTACATTAAATAAATTAATAAAGAAAAAACGACCTCGAGGAAAAAGAAGCGTAAATAAAATTAGATCTATGTAGTTCACAAATTTTAAAAAGATTAATGAAATAATTAGACAAAATTAGACATTATATGCTATATTTTTCATAAAAAGGACATAGACAGATTATTCAGAATTAAAAATATTTAGAAAGGGGGCATTTTTTATGAAGAGTTGAAAAGAAATATCTTAATATGAATAACATTTACAGTATTTGTATTAAAGGGAAATTTATTTATAGCACAAAAGTTTTTTCAACAGATACTAATACCCCTATGAAAATAGGAAATATTCCAATATCCACAAAAGTCAAAAAACATCTATAACAGTAGATTAACTTTCTCAAAACAATCTCGACCATCTAATCATTCTAATAAACCCGTATAATTTATTAATAATCTTAAAAACTAGATAAACCTTACAACAAGACAAATTAATTTATAGTATAGCAATATGTACATTTTATTATTACACAGATATGTAAGCGTTTACTTTCCCGTAGCTAAAAAAATGAAAAAATATAAAAATTATCATTCTACAATCTTTATATAGAATGATAATTACTAGTGAATAAGAGATATTTACTTACAACTAGTATAGAAATATGTTGTAAATCTAAAAAAAATAGAACACTAAAATCTCAAAAAAAGGGGCTGGAAATATGAAAAAAAACAGTAAAAAGACAAAACAGATTTTATCTCTAGCTATGATTGGGGCTATTAGTTCATCATTTGCATTTACATCCCCAGGTTCAGTAAGTGCAGCACAAATTAGTTCTGTTCAAAACATTGCACAACAACAAAATGCATATATAGCAGATTGGCGTGAACCTTTTGAAGCCGCCTATAAATATATGCACAACTTACATGATGACTATTTTATTTCCGAAACAGCAGAATATAAACTTACTAACGTTTATCAGACATCAGTAGAGCAAATTGGTTCACCTACTATTACTAATTCAAGTAGTTTATTTGTAGGGAGATCAACTTTAACTAATAATACCAACCAAGATCAAACACTTACTACAAATGAATTTTCAAAGAATTTTGAAAATTCCGTTACAAATGCTACTACAAATGGATTTAATTTAGGGGCAAGTGCTTCTGCAACATTTAAAATTCCATTAGTTGGAGAGACAAGTATTGAATTGTCCACTGAATATAATTTTTCAGACACAAAGGAAACAACAAAAACTGAAGGTTACACGTATACTGCTAGCGCACAAAATATTGTAGTACCTGCAAATTCATCTGTAGAAGTTGTTGTGAGCTTAAATACTGCTAAAATAAATGGAAATGTAAATCTACTTTCTCGCATGGATGGGACAATTACTTACGATAGAAGCCTAAATGGTGGCTATAATTCTTCTAAATTTACAGAATCACTAGGAAGCTTTACAAAAACAGCTTTGCTATGGGGATCCCAGCCTCGTTTACGAGTTGATAACAGTAATAATTTATATTTAGTAGGGAAAGGAACATACTCAGCAGAATACGGAACAGAATTTCTTGTAAGTGTAAGACCTGTTGAAAAACCTAAAGGATTAGCAGCTACTCCTAGCAAATTAAATAATGAAGGTTACACATATACGGTAAAACCAGAAGTTGAAAAAACAAAATAAAATAAGCATATTTTTTAATAAAAAAACAACGAATGGTTGCTGTATCCCAAAAGGGATTAATTGTGACGAAAATGTGTCTAAACGTACAAAATTCCCGAAATGATATGGTGCGGCCTATTTGCTAAAAATAAAAGAGGCGTTTCTTTAAAAAAGGGAAACGCCTCTTTTATTTAATAAATAAAATTCTACTTTAACACTTACAATACCTAGTCAATTTTACTTTGGAGTTAAAGTTAAAAAATTGCATTACAAAATTATCTACGAGTTTTATTCTAACATATAAAACAAAAAAATATCATTAATATAATAATATATACAAAATTACATACATTGCCCGTAAAAACAATTTTAATAGTTTTGTATATAAAATACCCAGGGATTAAAATAAACGCCTAAAAAGATCGTTTTCCTTGTTTTTGGGTGTGAGGTTTATGGCTGGGGTGAAGCGAAGCGAGGGGCTAGCCCCTTATAGTGTCACAAAAATATAGAATAAGGGTGTATTCATAGACAGTTGATCGAGGCGGTTCGGCAGGTATAATTGCTAGTCCAAGTCGTGCTACCTAAATCCTCGTTTTTGGTATGTTCGGCTTGGCGATATGCCAACACCTGCCGAAATCCACTCATCAATGGTAAAGCGAAGCGGAAAAGGTGGAGATTTTTGAGAGTTTTTTCCTCAAAAATACTACCTGTCCATTGATGAGTGGATAGCCCTTTAATAGATATAGAAGGAACAACCTAGTAAACCCTTGATAAATAAGGGTTTATAGTTTTCTTATGTTCACCCTAGGGGTGAACATATATGTTCACCCCTAGGGTGAACATAAGAAAACAAGATGTTCATTTTTTTGTTGTTTTTGTGAACATCTTGTTCTATAATTTAAACAAGATGTTCACAAAAGTAAAAATATATGTTCATAAAGAAAGGTTGATAATTTTGCCAAATAAAGATGATATTAATATCAGTAAAAATGAGTTAATACAAATTCTTGAATTAACTGGATTACCTTTATCTTCTGTTGAAAAATTAATCAACTTAAAAGATGCTGAACAAAAAGAAATTGAACAACGTAAAAAAGAAATTGATAATCCTCCATTTGTACAAGTTTATAAAGGAATGGGGTTAAAAGCCCTACAATTATTAATTAAAGATAATCAGCTAGCTAGTGAAATTTTTGTCTTCTTCTTAGATAACATGAACAATAACAATCTAGTAATGGCTTCACAACAACTTTTAAGCGAAGAATTTGGAAAAGGCAGAACAACAATATATAAAGCTATTAAATATCTTGAAGAACATAATTTTATTAACGTTGCAAAAGTAGGTACAGCTAATGCATACATAATAAATCCAGAAGTAGCCTTTCAAAATGCACATAATAAAAAAAAGTATGTTGGTTTTAACGGAACAATTTTATTAAGTAAAAAAGAAAATAATAAGCTGTTTGACAAATATAATTACAACAATATTAAAATATTAAAAGAAAAAGAATAACACCAAAAAGCACCCAAATTTATGGGTACTTTTTGGTGTTATTCTTTTTACCTTTCTAAACCACTATCTCTATTTCTATTTTTCTCTTTTTTCTTTTGTTGTATATTTTTTGAAGCAAGATCATAACCTTTCTTCTCATGTTCAGTTAAATTTTTTTCACTAAATCGAGTATTACTAAATGGATTTAAAGTGATATTCACTTTCTTTTTGCAATACCCTACGATTTGTTGGAATTTCTCTATTCCTTGAGGAACTCGTTCTTTATAAAACTCCTGCATTTGTGCAAATAACTTTTGAAGTCTTTCATATTTCGCTTTATATGGTTCTAATTCTTTTTTCTCTTTTTCTAAATATTTTATAGTTGTATGTAAATCTGTATTATTCACTTTCAATGCATGATTTTGTCTCTGTAACGTCTCATTTTCTCTTTTAAAGGCCTCTGATGCTTTAGCAAGGGTTTTAATCCTTTGAAAGTCTTCTAAGCCAATTTCAACCGTTTTAGAGCGAATAAGCCCCCCTTTTTCTTTCACAGACATGTTTTCTACCTTTTTCCCAACATTAACTGCCCTTTTTAAATCATTTAAACGATTTTTCATTTGTTGCATAGACTTCTCTATTTGTTGTTTCTCTAACTCTTTCTCTACAAGGGTATCTTCTAACACTTGTACTTCTTCTTTTACTGTCAAAGCCTTAAAACGTGCGGTTTCAATATGTTTTTTATCACTAGATACTCCCCGTTCTAAATCAAAACCTTTCTCTACCATATGAGCATGAAAATCATCCTGGAGTGAAACCAACTCTTTACGGTTAAAAATCTGTTTCGCTGACAATTTCTTTTCTTCCGTTATTGGAACCATCCCTACATGCATATGAGGTGTTTTTTCATCCAAATGTACCACTGCATGTACAATGTTTTGTTCTCCATATCGTTCCTTAAGAACACTATAAGCTTCTTTAAAAAATTCTTTTTGAGAATCTGAATCTTTTTGACTTAAACTTTCAAAGAAATCTCTATCACTTGTTACCACAAATTCACACATCACAACTGCATCTTTTCGAATCGCTCGATTGGTTTCCACATTCTGTTCAATTTTTTCTTTTACTGTTTTTAAATAATCAATGTACTGATCGTTATGTAAATCATAATTCAAATGACTTTGTTCTTTTTCAATATCAAGATTTGTATGACTCTCTTTTTCTCGTTGATTATGAATCTGGATTCCCTTCACATCTCGCATCTTAAATTTCTGCATTCTACAAATCGCAAAACTCACGAATCCTCACCTCAGCTTGTCCTATTTTTTCCCTCTATTTTGTTCTCGACCACTCTATAAAGTATATACATTTCCCTACTGTTTTTCGGTGGACTTCCATGTAAAGTATAGCACACTATACTTTACTATCGTAAAGGTGTGCCCTGCGGGGCAATTCGGCTTTGCCGAGCCATGACCTGTCATGGCAAAAACCATCTCGTAAACGTTAAATAGTCGTCCCCCGATGGACGCTATTTATTTCACGTTTTCTTGACCACGAGCCTCTAAACCCTCAAACTCCCGAAGACAATCCCACAGAGCAAAAACCGCCCTTGTGGGACAACCTTCAGTAGTTTGCATGAGGGTTTCCCTCATGGTAAAGAAACTTTCGCGACATAATCGCTTAGCGTATTGCTCCTTTCATTGCACTATCTCCTAGAAAAACACTCTTTTTATCTACATTAAATAAATTAATAAAGAAAAAACGACCTCGAGGAAAAAGAAGCGTAAATAAAATTAGATCTATGTAGTTCACAAATTTTAAAAAGATTAATGAAATAATTAGACAAAATTAGACATTATATGCTATATTTTTCATAAAAAGGACATAGACAGATTATTCAGAATTAAAAATATTTAGAAAGGGGGCATTTTTTATGAAGAGTTGAAAAGAAATATCTTAATATGAATAACATTTACAGTATTTGTATTAAAGGGAAATTTATTTATAGCACAAAAGTTTTTTCAACAGATACTAATACCCCTATGAAAATAGGAAATATTCCAATATCCACAAAAGTCAAAAAACATCTATAACAGTAGATTAACTTTCTCAAAACAATCTCGACCATCTAATCATTCTAATAAACCCGTATAATTTATTAATAATCTTAAAAACTAGATAAACCTTACAACAAGACAAATTAATTTATAGTATAGCAATATGTACATTTTATTATTACACAGATATGTAAGCGTTTACTTTCCCGTAGCTAAAAAAATGAAAAAATATAAAAATTATCATTCTACAATCTTTATATAGAATGATAATTACTAGTGAATAAGAGATATTTACTTACAACTAGTATAGAAATATGTTGTAAATCTAAAAAAAATAGAACACTAAAATCTCAAAAAAAGGGGCTGGAAATATGAAAAAAAACAGTAAAAAGACAAAACAGATTTTATCTCTAGCTATGATTGGGGCTATTAGTTCATCATTTGCATTTACATCCCCAGGTTCAGTAAGTGCAGCACAAATTAGTTCTGTTCAAAACATTGCACAACAACAAAATGCATATATAGCAGATTGGCGTGAACCTTTTGAAGCCGCCTATAAATATATGCACAACTTACATGATGACTATTTTATTTCCGAAACAGCAGAATATAAACTTACTAACGTTTATCAGACATCAGTAGAGCAAATTGGTTCACCTACTATTACTAATTCAAGTAGTTTATTTGTAGGGAGATCAACTTTAACTAATAATACCAACCAAGATCAAACACTTACTACAAATGAATTTTCAAAGAATTTTGAAAATTCCGTTACAAATGCTACTACAAATGGATTTAATTTAGGGGCAAGTGCTTCTGCAACATTTAAAATTCCATTAGTTGGAGAGACAAGTATTGAATTGTCCACTGAATATAATTTTTCAGACACAAAGGAAACAACAAAAACTGAAGGTTACACGTATACTGCTAGCGCACAAAATATTGTAGTACCTGCAAATTCATCTGTAGAAGTTGTTGTGAGCTTAAATACTGCTAAAATAAATGGAAATGTAAATCTACTTTCTCGCATGGATGGGACAATTACTTACGATAGAAGCCTAAATGGTGGCTATAATTCTTCTAAATTTACAGAATCACTAGGAAGCTTTACAAAAACAGCTTTGCTATGGGGATCCCAGCCTCGTTTACGAGTTGATAACAGTAATAATTTATATTTAGTAGGGAAAGGAACATACTCAGCAGAATACGGAACAGAATTTCTTGTAAGTGTAAGACCTGTTGAAAAACCTAAAGGATTAGCAGCTACTCCTAGCAAATTAAATAATGAAGGTTACACATATACGGTAAAACCAGAAGTTGAAAAAACAAAATAAAATAAGCATATTTTTTAATAAAAAAACAACGAATGGTTGCTGTATCCCAAAAGGGATTAATTGTGACGAAAATGTGTCTAAACGTACAAAATTCCCGAAATGATATGGTGCGGCCTATTTGCTAAAAATAAAAGAGGCGTTTCTTTAAAAAAGGGAAACGCCTCTTTTATTTAATAAATAAAATTCTACTTTAACACTTACAATACCTAGTCAATTTTACTTTGGAGTTAAAGTTAAAAAATTGCATTACAAAATTATCTACGAGTTTTATTCTAACATATAAAACAAAAAAATATCATTAATATAATAATATATACAAAATTACATACATTGCCCGTAAAAACAATTTTAATAGTTTTGTATATAAAATACCCAGGGATTAAAATAAACGCCTAAAAAGATCGTTTTCCTTGTTTTTGGGTGTGAGGTTTATGGCTGGGGTGAAGCGAAGCGAGGGGCTAGCCCCTTATAGTGTCACAAAAATATAGAATAAGGGTGTATTCATAGACAGTTGATCGAGGCGGTTCGGCAGGTATAATTGCTAGTCCAAGTCGTGCTACCTAAATCCTCGTTTTTGGTATGTTCGGCTTGGCGATATGCCAACACCTGCCGAAATCCACTCATCAATGGTAAAGCGAAGCGGAAAAGGTGGAGATTTTTGAGAGTTTTTTCCTCAAAAATACTACCTGTCCATTGATGAGTGGATAGCCCTTTAATAGATATAGAAGGAACAACCTAGTAAACCCTTGATAAATAAGGGTTTATAGTTTTCTTATGTTCACCCTAGGGGTGAACATATATGTTCACCCCTAGGGTGAACATAAGAAAACAAGATGTTCATTTTTTTGTTGTTTTTGTGAACATCTTGTTCTATAATTTAAACAAGATGTTCACAAAAGTAAAAATATATGTTCATAAAGAAAGGTTGATAATTTTGCCAAATAAAGATGATATTAATATCAGTAAAAATGAGTTAATACAAATTCTTGAATTAACTGGATTACCTTTATCTTCTGTTGAAAAATTAATCAACTTAAAAGATGCTGAACAAAAAGAAATTGAACAACGTAAAAAAGAAATTGATAATCCTCCATTTGTACAAGTTTATAAAGGAATGGGGTTAAAAGCCCTACAATTATTAATTAAAGATAATCAGCTAGCTAGTGAAATTTTTGTCTTCTTCTTAGATAACATGAACAATAACAATCTAGTAATGGCTTCACAACAACTTTTAAGCGAAGAATTTGGAAAAGGCAGAACAACAATATATAAAGCTATTAAATATCTTGAAGAACATAATTTTATTAACGTTGCAAAAGTAGGGTGCTG
>NZ_JBNGVC010000002.1:0-374934 GCF_050524305.1 Bacillus silvicola | reverse complement strand
CCATATGAACAATGGACTGAACTGTTACATAACACAATAAAGCTGGAACTAGCCAAATACGATTAATTTTCACTTTACGTTCTTTACCTTGCATTAAAACGATAATAAGAATAACAACGATAATATCCAATTAAATTCCCCCTATTTACACGTTTCCCTTTAAAAATTATATTCTCCTTTCTTTATTCCATACTTGAAATGCAATAGCCACTTTTAATTGTAAAATATGGAATGTAATCTTTCATCAGTCTTAAGCATTATTTATAAAAGTCAAAAGACGTACTTTTTACTCGTACGCCTTTTAATACCTTTATTCAAAACAAGTATATCCATGAACTCGTTTAAACTTTTAGTTATCAATAGATTCTACACCTTTAGAATTAGCCTTATCTAATACTTGAATGTTAAATTTAGCAGCTATTTTTAAAGCCATTTTATAAATAATAAATCCAAGAATAGAACCTAGAACATTACAGGTTACATCATCAATATCAGTAATGCGACCCCATCCACTAAATAACGACTCAATTAATTGTAATAATTCAATACAAACTGATATAACAAAACCTAATAAAATTATATTTTTGCTCTTTTTACATGTATCCCATATTATTGGTGCTAAAAATCCTAAAGGCATTAATAATAAAATATTCCCGCCTACATTCCTTACGATTAAACTAGTCATAAATAGGACATCACCATCATAAGCACTCCCTATTTGACCAATATCTTTAATAATTGATGCAAAGGGGATAATATTGACTGAACGACTAAGATTTTCAATCCTAGAAGGAAAGCCAATTGGTAAAGGGAATAAAGTTACTGCAACAAGCATACAAATGTATACTACAAATAGAAAACTAATTAATTCTTTCCACCAATTTACATGCTTTTTATTTTTCATCCCAATTAAAATACTTCGTACAATCAAATAACAGATAACTCCCAAAACAATAAACACACTACCGCTGATCATATACAAACTGCTAACACATCCCTTCAGATCAATATCAAAACTGTATATCATCATTTTTATATATAACCATACGAATTACAACTTAAATATTCAACTGAAAAATTTACGTGCGTATAATTTGATTTTTATCTGTATAGAATTACAGTCCATTAAAGAAAACCTTCATTTTGTAAATTTAACGAAGGTTTTTAATTTATTGCTTATCACGCATTAACTAAAATATTTTTCAAAGCAGATACAATCATGAACCCGTTTAAACTTTTGCCTTATCTCTTCTTTATTTTCACCTGTGTAATGAGCAAATGTTTGAACCGGATATAACTGTTTTATATTACTATTTATTACACCTTTTATTTCGTCTGTATGATCGGAATAAACATGTAAATATGAATCTACGTTTACAAATTCGTTCTTTTCATACCATCCATGTACCCATAGATCGTCCCTAGTCCATGCTTCCAGTCGATTTAGCTTAAGTTCTTTAGCTATCTTTTCTGCTTCATGTAATAGTTGATCACCAATTTTCATTCTACGGAAATCTGGATGAACTGCAATATGCCAAATCATACCGCCAAGACCAGTTCCTCTTGAGCAAACAGTACGTTCTTCTAATTCGTATTCAATATCTATCAAACCCACTATTTGATTTTCGTGTACAGCTACTAATTCAATAGCAGGATTTTCATATTTTTCTTTCTCTCTAAATACGTTATCATAATATGCTGTATCTAAAAACGATAACGCACGGCAACGTACCCAGCCTATTTCGTCTTCTTTTTTATATGCTCTAATTTTTATATCCATGTAATTAAAAAGCTCCTTCTATTTCTGTCATTAATTTTTCGGGTCCTACTCCTTTATTTGATGGAATAACTAATGTAATTCCTAAGTCTGGATATATGGCCGAGCGAAAACTAACGCCTGGATCATATCCCATTACATGATATTTAAAAATGGTATTCTGTTTTTTCTCAATCCATATTCCATAACCGTAAGACTGGCTATTATTCACCGAAATATGAGGAGTTAAAAGTAAATTTGTAAATTGGTGGCTTAATATTTCATTGTTAAATAGAGCCTTCCAAAATTTCAACATGTCTGGTGCGGTAACGTAGGCACCGCCATCAGCACCTCCCTTAATAGGTATAGAGTATGCATTTGTTCTCCATTTTTGATTATTCCCATCTTTTATATATCCAAGGGCTGTATCTTTAGGTAAACTATCTAAAGAAAAATAACCCGAATCATTCATGACAACTGGAACAAATATATTCTTTTCTATATATTCCGTAAATTCAAGTCCTGACTGTTGTTCTATAATTAATCCAAGTATGATAAAACCTGCATTGTTGTAGTGAAACTTACTTCCTGGGGCAAACATCATATTACTGTTTTGGAATAATGGTAAAAAGTCTCTTAAACCTTTTAATAGATACATAGGCGTTTTCTCCCAAAGATCCTCGAAATTATCCATAACACTTTCATCAAAATAATCCGGAATACCAGAGCTATGCGTTAAAAGTTGATGTATTGTAATGTCTTTATCGAAGTTTGGAAATTCAATACTTAAACAATCTGTTAACTTTGTATGAAAAGAAAGTAAACCTTTCTCAACGAGTTGACATATGCCGATTGCAGTGAATATTTTACATCCTGAAGCGATTCCAAATCTTGTTTGTAGTGTATTGGTTATACCTTCACTTCGGTTAGCGTATCCAAACGAATTTTCGTAGATAATGTCATTTTCTCTTTTTATTAAGATTGCCCCGGAAAACTCTAATTCTTGGTGTAATTCTTTGACAATTTTCGCAACCACATCATTTGTATTGATCATGACAACCACCCTTATCATCCAATAATGTTCTTCCACCTAATTATTTTTCAATATATAGATGGAAGAACCCTCTTATTACGTGCCATCAATTGTAAAAAAAAGAAAAATTATTTCGAATCTATTGATTCTGTTGAATATACCTTGGACCTTGAAGATAATAAGGTAAACGCACACAATATAATAGTAATAAGTAGCATTACCAATACTCCTACAATGACTACAAGTTGTATAGAAATGAATTGAGTTGCAACGCCGAACAGAATCGTTATAAAAATGGTTATTGCCGCAATAACAAGCCCATATATACTTCCGATCCGTCCCATCATATGAACAGGAACATTATTTTGATAAAATGTATAAAATCCTGTATTTGCATATGCCATAGAGAAAGATAAAATAAAGAATCCGATAGCAGCCATTAAAAACTCATTTGAAAAGGCATAAATCAAATATCCGATTGCAATGAATAATGATCCGATTCCAATTAGAAATGAAGGTACTAATTTTTTTGATAAAATTGTATTTGTTATGGCTCCTAAAATAAAACCCGCTCCAGCGATACTAACTAAAAAGCCATACTCACTATCTGTTAACAATAAAATTTCTTTCGCAAATGATAGTTCAAGTGAATCATTTGCGGTAGCTAATACCATCATCCCTTGGAATAAGAAGTAAACACATACTATATACACAGATTTTTTGCTAAAACTTAAAACTATGTTCCAATCTTTTTTTAGTAAAGCTAGAGACAATTTATCACTTGATGTATTAGAATCGTATTCTTTATCAAGATTAGGTAAAAGTAATGTAATGAACCCTGATAACAGAAATGCTATAGCATTCATATATATTGCAAAATTTGGTGTATTCGCTATTAAAAATATTCCCGCTACCGCTGGACCAATTAAAGATGCACCAGACCCTATTAAACTACGTAGTGAGTTGAAACGTTGTCTTTGCTCTACTGGAATTAATTTCGTCATATATGTCATAGCAGTTGGTTCATAAATCGCACTGGACATACTTATAAAAAATACTAAGAGGTAGACAATCCAAAGGGATGGAACTAAAGGTAAAATAGCAATAAATACTGCTCGATATATATCGAGGTGAATCATTAACTTTCGTTTATTTAAACGATCAATCATACTTCCTGACCAAGCGTTTGTAAATAACGTGGCTAATGGCTTTATCACATATAAAGTAGCAACAGCTAAGGCTGATCCGCCCATATTATAGACAAGTACATTAAGTGCTATTAGGTAAATCCATGCACCTAAATTTGCAATACCAACTCCGGACAGTAGTAATAAAGGATATTTCCAATCTTCAAGTATTTTTTTCACTTTAGGCACCCGCTTTCTAAATTGTTTTAAAACAATAAAAAAATCCCACCCCCCAAGACTTTTTAGTCTTAGGGACGAGATTTATCATCGCGGTGCCACCCTAGTTTGTTAATATGTCACCATATTAACCTTATCAGGTACTGCATTGCATTCATGCTTATACCTTAGCTCTATAACGGGAGCTACCGTCACACCATCCCCACATAAAAGGTTCCGATGTGCTGCTCAGAGGCTTGGTTCAATAAAGAATTTTTACTCCTTTTCAGCTAAATGGAGCTCTCTGTGAAAAATTCATTTTATTTACTCTTCTCTTCACTGCATTTAATGTTTTCCATATTATCACAAGTTTATTTAACTGTAAATAAAAAATAATCAGTCTTTTAAAGAGGTGTCTTTTTTGATTTTCGTCCAATTTGATAAATGTTTTATTTAATATTTTTCTAAAAAATACGGTGCGTGAAATTGCTTGGAATTGTATCAAAAAGAGCCTATTATCTACAGGCTCTTTCAAAATCCCTATTAATTTGTATTAGCTTCTGCTAATGGTTGTAACGGCGGTTCTAAGTCTAGCATTAAAGTATCTCCTTCTTGTAAGTCTTGTCCTTTTTCAATACTTTGACTTGTTACATATCCTGTACCGGTCGTTTTTAAATCTAATTTAAATAATTTTGATAAATACATAACATCGCGCATTGACCAACCTTTTAGGCTAGGCATTTTCACATTATTTCCTACTAGAAATATACGATCTCCTTCCCTCATTATTTCACCAGTCTGTGGATATTGTTTTATTATCTTTCCTTCTCCTAATAATACTGGCTGAAGTTTATCTTTTTCTGCCATATCCTTTATTACGTTTATCGATTGGTTCACATAATTTTGTACTTTTATTTCAGTTTGTTTAGTTGCATCTGCCATTTGTTTTTCTGTATATGGTTTCACTTTTAAATATTCTAGACTATTTTTCATAACTGGTTTAAAAATTTCAGCAAGAGGCTGGGCACCGTACTCATCGCCCTTTAATTTCGGTTGTTTAATAGCTAAATATACGACTAGCTGCGGATCATCAATTGGAGCCATTCCTAAGAAAGAAAAAATATAATTTTCTTTTCCTTCCATATATCGTCCATTTTCAGGATTGGGGATTTGCGCTGTTCCTGTTTTACCGCCAATTGAATAACCATCAATTTTATACATCGTTCCCGTTCCTTTTGACGAAGTTATTACTCGCTCCATTAAGCCTCTTACCTTTTCTGAGGTTTCTTTTTTTATCGGATTCCCAATTTCTTTAGGTTGATTTTCCATAATAACTTGTTTATTTGTTGGATTTACAACCTTATCAACAATATATGGTTGCATCATTTTTCCGTCATTTGCTATAGCTGTGGCTGCTTGTACTATTTGAATAGGAGTTACAGTAGAGCCTTGGCCGAAAGAAGTAGTAACTTGTTGGATTTGAGTATTTAACAATAATGTATTTTTACTTTCTCCAGGCAAATCTATACCTGTTTTTTGATTGAAACCAAATTTATTCATATATTGCTTGAATTTATTTGGTTTCAGTAATTGGTCTTCTAAAATAGAAAAGGCGACGTTCGATGACCTTTCAAACCCTTCATCAAATGTAATTGAGCCCCATCCATATCCACCATTATGATCTTTGATTTCTGCTGAACCAACTGCGTATTTTCCTGATTGGAAATATTCTTTGCCATTATATACACCTTCATTAATTGCGGCAGCTAATGTGAATACTTTCATTGTAGATCCTGGTTCGTATGCATTCGCAATTGGATCATTTAAAAAATATTCAATGTCTCCTTTGTTAGGATTATAACTAGGCTTACTAGACATTGCTAAAATTTGCCCGGTTTTTGGATCCGCTATAATACCTATTAACATAGAAGGCTCATAGTGTTGTTGCGTTTTATTCATTGCTTCTTCTAAAAAACTATCAATTTGTTTATCTAATGTGAGATATACGTTGTTCCCATTTTTAGCGGGTTCTACTTTTCCTATGTCATTTGTAAGTGGGATTCCTTTTCGTGAACCTACATATGAAACATTACCATTTGTAGAGCGCAAATATTTATCTAAACTTTTTTCGAGCCCAAATTTCCCCTCCGCATTACCTTTATCGTCTGGTCTTGCAAAACCAAGTATATACGAGGCGAAATCTTCATTTGGATATACTCTCGCTTTTTCTGTTGTGAAAGATACACCTGGTATTTTCAAATTATTAATTTCTTCCTTCGTTTCTCTAGACAAGTTACGTCCAATTTTACCAATTTCAACTTGTGTACGTCCTTCATGAAAATTTTTCATGATCTCTTCTTTATCAACCTCAAGCGCATCTGCTAAACGTTGTGCAGTATCTTCTTTATCTTTTAATTTATCTGTTCCTTTTAAATTTACAACGATGCGATATGTTGTTGAGTCTTGGACTAATACTTTACCGTTTTGATCATAAATCGTCCCGCGATTTGCCTCCAAAACTCCATTTTTGTTTTGTTGATCATTTGCAAGATCCTTTACATTAACATTATGTACGACTCCTACTGCTTGAATATAAAATATACGTAAAAGCATAATAAGAAACAAAACAATAAAAGCAATCATCATATATCGAGCGCCTTTATTCGTTTGAAGTTTATGCATATTTATCTCCTTTCTTTTCCAATGTATTAATGTAAAGCTGTATTTCTAAATATGTTCTTTATTGTATTAGATACTATATTTTTCGAAGTTTTTTTAGTAATTCCTCTATAACAATAAGAAAACTAGCTATGTTGTTATCTGTTTTTTCGTATTTTATATTTTTAACATAAAAATACGGTAAGTGAAATTTAAGAATCTTCAAATAAAAAGAACCTACAAAAAGTAGGTTCTTTTTATTAAGCTATATGGTTATATTTCGCTAAAAAAGGAATTCGTTTTGCTACTAGTGCATACATTTTGAAAATAAAACTTGCTAACGGTTCAAATATACGTGCGCCTTGCATTACTAATCCACTTGTAATAAATGTTAAGAACGCAGCACCAATTATATCTAGAGGATAATGAACGCCTACGTACATGCGTGATACACCGACTAATATTGCCCATATTAACGCGATATACTTAAGTTTTTCTCCTCTAAGAATAAATACGAAAGCAATCGAAAATACGAGTACAGAATGATCACTTACAAATGATGAATCTGCTGCATGTGGTACTAATTGATTTACATGATGTGTTATAAAAGGACGCGGATGATAATAAACCGCATGTATAAGAACATTTACTAACAATGCAATACTAACTGAAATTGTCGTATATAACACTGTATATTGTTTTCTAATTGCATTTTCTTTCTTTCCATTATTGAACCATAGGATAAGCATGAATAGAATGGCTACATATGGAACACTATTTGTAATAGCAATCATTAGCGAATCTAATAGCTTGGATGATCCAGCAAAGTTATTAATCCATTGAAATACTGTGTAATTCATATTACTCTCTCCTTATTATTTCTCATTGTACTTTAAATAAAGATACAAGTTCTTGATTTACACAGTATACAACATCAATATGAAAATGGGCTTAAACTTTTCTCATCTAATTCTCATGTTATTACTATTCATTTGACAATCGTGTAACTATTTACAAGAGCTAAGTATGTATAAAGGTTGTAAAACATTTTAAATAGTATGGTAAACACTTTATGCATGAATATAATATTTAACATGTTCATTTAAATATAATTTCTCTGAAATCATATTTTTACTCCATACGAAGGGCAATATTACCGAATTGTTCTCCTTGCTGCATTCGATTTAAAGCTTGAATTGCTTCTTCTAATGGATATACTTTATCAATGATGGGTTTAATATTATGTTCCTCTATAAAATGAATCATCTCATTAAATTCTTCACTGCTCCCCATTGATGTTCCCATAATATCGATTTGATTATAAAATAATGCTCGTAACGGTAATTCAATTTTATCTCCTGAACTTGCACCAAAATTAACAATTCTTCCGTTTGGTTTTAATACATCAAAATATTTCGAGAAAGTCGCCGGACCTATACTATCTATAATTAAATCTACTTTTTCTCCATGTAAGCACTCTTCCCAATTACCAGAACTATTAAAAGAAAAGTCTGCTCCATATTTTTCTGCAGTCTTTCTTTTGCTCTCTATCCTTGAAGTAACACTCACCTTTGCTCCAATTGCTTTAGCAAATAACATAGCAAAAGTTGCTACACCACCGCCGATTCCTGGAATTAGAACATGTTCTCCAGATTTCAATTTCCCTTTTGTAAAAAGTGCTCTATATGCAGTTAATGCCGATAAAGATAACACACCAGATTCTTCCCACGTAAGATATGATGGCTTTTTCATTACATTTTCAGCTGGCACAATAACATATTCGGCAAACGTTCCATCTGCTGGTCCACCTAACACTTCAGGTAACGCTGGTATTTCGTGAGTATTATTCCATCCAATACTAGGATTTATAATAACCTCTGTATGTAGTGTGATATTTGAAACACCTTCTCCTAATTCCGTAACAATACCTGCACCATCTGATCCTAAAATTAATGGTAATTCCATTTCTTTTCTATTATTCATAATAAATAAATCACGATGATTTAAACCTGCTGTTTTTAATTTCACTTTAACTTCCCCAACATTAGGTGTTATCTCAGCTGATAATTTAAATTCTAAACCTTCTAATCCTGTTTTATGTTGATGTACAATAGCTTTCATTAATTATTCCCCCTTAATACTTTCAATGTACTAGAAATATCGAAATAAATAAATTTTTTTGATTTCTAAGCATCAAAAAAGGAGGAAATACAAATGTATTCCTCCTTTTAAAGAGTTTTTTCAAAAAGAATTTTATAAACTTAGCTATTAATGAGTAGTATAAGGAAATGTAATCGTAACAATTGTTCCTTCATTTTCTTTACTCTCTAATTGAATAGTTCCGTTATATTTTTCTACAAGCCGTTTTGCAATTGATAATCCTAGTCCATTGCCACCTTGTTTACGACTTCTCGCTTTATCAACTCGATAAAAGCGGTTAAGAACAAAAGGTAAATCTGCTTCAGGTATGCCCGCTCCGTGATCTATTATACTAATTTTAATTTTGCCCGATTGTATACTTGATTCGATGCAAATATACTTATTAGCTTCTTTCGTATACTTGACCGCATTATCCATTACAATAATAATAATTTGTTCTAAGTAAGATGATGGGATTGAAACATAAGCTTCATCTGTATCCAATTTCAGATCAAATTGAAAGTCAGTTTGCAGTACTGCAAAGTTTTGCGTAACTTGTTTCAATACGCTATTAACATGGACTCGTTCGGCTGCTACTGGATGCATCTGTTCTGATTCAGCCCTTGATAGCTCTAGCAGTTCTGAAACTAATTTATTTAATCGATCTACTTCTTTTAAACTGGATTGAAGGGATTTATCCAATACTGCTGGATCATTTTTCCCCCATCGATTTAGCATCGATAAGTGCCCTTGAATAATTGTTAATGGTGTTCTTAATTCATGCGATGCGTCTTCTACAAACTGCTTTTGCTGTGTAAATGAGGTTTCTACTTCATCCATCATTTCGTTAAAAAGAATTGATAATTTTGCGAGTTCATCATTATTTTCTCGTACTGGAACCCTTTCATTTAGTCCGTTTTTCTTAATACGCTTCATCGTTTCTGTTATGTTTTGAACACTCGATAAAAGCTTTTTCGTTATAAGTATTCCACCTAAAAAACTAAACACTAATCCACATAGTCCCGCAACAACCATTACCACTAAAATTATTTTTAATAAATGATCAAATGTCTCTAAGTTTTTCGCAAGCTCAATAGTTCCAGTGAATTTTTTTGTTTGAATGGGTATGCGCTCAACTAATATTCGATCCTCTATATGTCTTTTTATAAATGATTCATCTTGCGTAACCATTTTGGGCTCTATCCATGCTTCATTAAAGTCTCGTGAAACAGTAACAATAGGTTTTCCATCTCTTCCTATAATACGAATCATTTGATGCTTATCGATCATGTTGTTTAGAAATTCTTTACTATTTTCAAATGTTTTGCTCGAGAGCGTATCATTTTTATCTTGAAAATATGCCGCTATTTCTGTCACTTGTCTGTTTATTTGTTTCTGTTCATAATCTATAGTCCACTTATTAATTACAATGAATTGTAATGCGCTATACAAAATAAACAAAATAAACACTAGTGTAGTGGACCAAAGTGTTAATTTCCACTTTATAGGTAAATTTCTAATTCGGTACATAATGTTTTTTATCATTTCATTATATATCCAGCACCGCGGACTGTTTGGATATACTCCTCCTTATCTACACTATGTAACTTATTACGTAAATAACGAACGTACACATCAACGATATTTGTCTCAACCATTGCATCATATCCCCATACTTGGTCCAGTAAAATATCACGGGTAAGAACTCGATTAATATTTTTCATAAACATAAGCAGTAGCTCGAATTCTTTATTTGTAAGTTCAATTTCTTCATTTCCTTTAGTTATAGTTCGAGATTCAATCTGAAGCTGTAAATCTTTAAACGTAAGAAATGATGTGTGCTTTTGCTCTGTAGTTTCTTCTCTTCTAAAAATAACCCTCATACGTGCTAAAAGTTCTTCAATCGCAAATGGTTTTGGAAGATAATCATCCGCTCCACTATCTAAGCCTGTCACACGGTCCATAATACTATCACGAGCAGTCAACATAATAATAGGTGTATTTTTAGTTGCCCTTAGTCGACGACATACTTCCAGTCCATTTAATCCTGGTAACATTAAATCAAGTAAAATGAGATCATAACTTTTTTCAAGTGCAGCTTCTAATCCCTTTCTTCCATCAAGTTGTATATCTACTTTATATCCTTCATACTTTAATTCTAGTTCTAAAAAATCTGCCAAGCTTTCCTCATCTTCAATAATTAATATATGTTGCAACGGTACTTCCTCCTATACGATTAAATGAATAAGTAATCCTATTCCGAATATAATTGCGATGATTTGATGTACTTTTCGATACATCATCAATTTTGTTTTCTGATTAGATTTCTGTAAAGTAAAGCCTGCAACCCCTAATGCTACTAAGGATAAAAGAGAAAATATACCACTATATATTAGTATTATATGACGACTTCCTTTTATTAAAAAGTAAATGCCGTGAGTAGTCGTAACAGCTATTACAGCGTATCCAATTAATACGTGAAACTGTTTTATGAAAAGGTATAGCTCTTTAATCATTTTAAATCCGTGCATATTTTTTTTCTTTAAAAATAACCATATTTGACGTAAGAACCATAATGATGCAGCTATAATTGCCCCGTATTCACCTAAAGAACCTAATTTCTTATTTAGCCATTGTACATTTAATACATTCCCGTACAAAACATTAATAAATAGCAATTCTACACTGCAAACAATAATAGTAATACCAATTATTTTAACATACATATGAACATATTTATTTCTTAGTATCTTCTCCATTTTTAAATCCCCTTACTTATAAAGGCTCTGTAACAAGCAGTGTATCAAATAAAAAAGAAAGGAACATGAGAGAATGATTAAAATAAAATGAGAATTTCAAAATGACTTACATCTTGTATTAATCCTTTTTAGCTAAAACTATTATTTTTTGAATAAACGGGGCTTTTGCAGTTGTATATGAAACACGATCAAAAGGATATGTAGTAGCAAGTCTTACTTTTAATTCGCTATATTCTTTTCGTGCCCATTCATGTTTTATGAGAAAATCTCGAAATAATAGGTTGTTCCTCCATTCTTCACTATTATAAATATAAACATGTAAATGGTGAGTACCAGCTCTCCATTTCCCTTTTCTAAAAAAACGCCAATTCGGTGTTTCTTTTGGGACATATTCATATCCAATTTCTGCAAGGTTTTCAGTCCAATTTTCAGTAATTTGTAAATTAGTTACGCCAATCATCATATCAATAAGAGGTTTAGCTCCTAATTCTTCTACTGCTGTACTTCCTATATGCTCAATAGCAATAATTTCTTCCCGCAACAAAGAAATGAATTTCTCTTTTTCTGTTACATATTCTTCATGCCATTCGTTTTGATATGGTTTAATTAAAATTTGTTGTTCCATTTTATTCTCCTCCTAATAGTATTTATCATTATATTTATAAAATTTCACGTTATTAACATAGGGATTCCGCAAAAATGTGTCGAATAATGCAATATACAACTTAATTATAGTAAATACGAGGTGAATAATGAAAGATATTCCAGTTGAAATTCAGTTAAATAATGTAACATTCCAATTAAAAGAACATCATAATTTTGATTGGCTTATGAAATTAGGAACAGTATTTACCGTTTTTGATCAGCAAGATTCAGGGTATATAAGTTTCGGTGTTGAAAAGAATGGGGAAAAGAAATTTATTAAATATGCAGGAGCATCAACTGTTGCATATGAAGGAACTTCAGATGCAGCTATTATTAGGTTGAAAAATTCAGTTACTATATACCATGAATTAAAACACAATTCTCTTATAAATTTAATTGAACACTACCCTGTACAACAAGGATATGTTTTAATTTTTGATTGGTTTGATGGTGAATGTCTTCACCCGCACTGGAGTTTCCCACCTCCAGCGAAATATATTAATCCTAGCTCACCATTTTATAAATTTAAGCATTTATCTATTAAGGAACGCATCGTATCATTGAATTCTATTTTTTCTTTCCACACTTACGTAGAACACAAAAACTATGTAGCTATTGATTTTTATGACGGTAGTATTTTGTACAACTTTAAAACGAATGAAACAAAAATTTGTGATATTGATTTATACAGTAACAAACCGTATGTAAATAAGATGGGGCGACTGTGGGGGTCCTCGCGTTTTATGTCACCTGAAGAGTTTCAACTTAATGCTATAATAGACGGGAAAACTAATGTATTTAATATGGGGGCTATGGCTTTCGCACTATTAGGTGGCGGGCAAGATCGTTCCTTTATGAAATGGGAAGCTAGTGAAGGCCTATATGAAGTAGCATACCGTGCTGTAAATGAAAATCGTAGTGAGCGCTATGCGTCAATGGAAGAGTTTAATAATGTATGGTTAAAAGTCTATAACGCTGAAAAGTTTTAAAAACTACATACATTATAAAATGAGTATATAAAACTTGTACTTTTATAATGTATAATACATATGGGATTGAAATTCAGGATAACGGGGCATGTATTATGAACTTTGTTTACATTAATCAAAATGTTTTAAATAATCTTCTATATATTTTAAGTAGTATATTTGTTTTTTATTTTATTTATGATAGTGGATACTTTAGGAAGAAATATAAGAAATTGCTTATCATTCTTTGTACGAGCATCCCACTAATTTTATGTATGCGGTACCCCATCTATATGGATGAAAATTGTATTCACGATTTAAGACAAATCCCCTTTTTAATTGGTACACTTTATGGTGGATTTCCTGTCGGTATTGCATTACTCATGATTTTATTAATAACACGTTTTATGTTTTATGGTTTTAGCCTGTTAACAATCATTGTGTATGGAATGATGTTAATAATTACAGTATTCGCATCATCAAAATTTAATACATACAATAGAAAAATGAAAGTAGCTTCATCCATATTTTTAACTTTTTTCCTTGCATTGTTTACAACAGTAATTGTTTTAACTCTATCGGATTTTGAAGTGAATAATTTGTACATTATTTATTTCATTCTATTACCAACTATTTTAATATTATTTATGGTCTATTTTAATGAAGTTTTAAAAGATGCAATATGCATGCGATCAAAATTAATAAAAGTTGAAAAAATGGAGATTGTCAGTCAACTCGCTGCAAGTATTTCACATGAAGTACGGAACCCTTTGACGGTTGTAAAAGGATTTACACAACTTTTAAAAACACCCAATATAACTCAACAATCCAGAGATGAATATATTGAACATATACTTGAAGAGTTAAATCGTGCACAGGCAATTATTGATGATTACTTAACTTTTGCCAAACCTGCTTCAGAAAAACTAGATCGTATTTCAGTTGAGCACGAGTTACATCGAGTTATTAAAATGATATTGCCTTTATGTAATATGAATAATATTAATATTACACAAGAGTTCTCTGAGGGAATAATTATTGGTAATACACAGCACTTCCATCAATGTTTTTTAAATTTAATAAAAAACAGTATAGAAGCAATGCCAAGTGGCGGTAATCTAATTATATCTGCAACTGTTAATAATAATAAGGTCATAATACGGATTCAAGATAGTGGAATTGGAATGTCGCAAGAGCAAATTAACCGATTTGGCGAACCATATTTTAGTACAAAAACGAAAGGTACTGGTTTAGGAACAATGGTTGCTGTAAAAATTATCGAAACGATGCGAGGCACATTGAAAATCCGAAGTGTTATAAATAAAGGAACTACTTTAACAATCACATTACCTAAATGTAGTAATGAGGAGATTTCGTATAATAAATGAAAAAGGAGCTATTAAGCTCCTTTTTCATTTATTACGATACAAAAAGTACCTACTATGTTTTTTAAGTTTACATTTTGTAGAGACTAATTAGAAATTAGTATCCTCAGCCCCAACAGCTGCATCCAACAATTATTAATAAAATAAATAACACAACTAATAAAGCGAAACCTCCACCAAAACCACAAGAACCACCGAAACTCATGTTTTTTCCTCCTTTTGGTTTGAAAACTAATAGGTAGTTGATTTTTTTAACTGGTTCGTATTATACAGTATGTGTATCTCCCATTTTTGAGCATGTCTTCATAAAAATTAGTAAAAGCACTTTATTGAGAGTGCTTTAAAATGGGTACCAGAAACTTTGGAATACATTCAGCTTTAAGTAAATTGCAATAACCAAAATGATAATACCAACAAAAAGTGTGATGTAATCCTCCTTTTGTGCGTTCTTTGCATAGTACCACGTTCGTTTATCCTTTTTTCCAAAACCTCTTAAATCCATTGCATTTGAAACAGTATCAATCCTTTCTAATGAATGAATAATAAGTGGCCAAAAAATTAAAACACGGTTTTTCATACGAATCCACAAGCTCGCTTCTCCTTTTTCAAAAGGTACGCCTCTTGCTTCCTGTGCGTGTCTAATGATTATATATTCAGATTGAATGCTTGGTATATAACGCAGTGCAATATTTATTGCATATGTAATTTTATAAGGAACAGCAAATTTATTTAAGCTGCTCACAAATTCACTTGGATGAGTTGTATAAATAAAGAGAAGTGTAAATGGTAATAACGTAAAATATTTCAATGAAAGTGTAGCTGCATAAAATAAAGTTTCATATGTAATTGTTGCATAACCTATATAAAAAAAAGAGGTATACGATCCCGTTAATTCCGATCCATGGGTGGGCGTAATAAAAAGAATCATAACGGAATTTAATAAACTAAATGTAAATATAACGCTGAAAATAACTATTATTTTACGCAATTGAATTTTTGCAATTAAGAGGCCGATACATCCAACAATAAATAAAATTAGCAATATACGAAAATCAAAAAATAAAAAAGTAAGTGTCATACAAAATATAAATATAGATAATTTAATTGCACCATCCATACGATAAAAATACGTATTATGCATATTCCTCCCTCCTATTAGCCTCAATATAGAGTTTCACAAATGTTTCTGGAGTTGGAATTCCGCTTAATTTAGCTAGTTTTATTAATGAAATCTCCCGTAGATTAGCTCTTTGTAACATTTCTTGATCCCCTAAAACAGCAGATACAGTATTGTCCGCAATAATTTTCCCTTCATGCAGAACTACCGCTCGATCTGCATATTCTAAAGCAAGATTCATATCGTGTGTGATAATAATAAAGGATATGCCCCTTCCAGCCAATTTTCTAATAAACGACATAAACTGTTTGTAATGGTAATAATCTTGTCCAGCTGTCGGTTCATCTAATACAATAATTTTTGGGTTTGTTATAAGTACAGATGCAATAGTAAGCCTCTTTTTTTGTCCATAGCTTAATGCCTGAATTGGCCAGTTACGAAATGGATATAATCCACAAATTCTTAAAGCTTTTTCGACTCTTGTCTCAATCTCATCTTTAGAAACCTTTTTTAATTTTAATGAATATGAAACCTCTTCTAAAACAGTAGGCTGTGTAATCATTTGATTTGGATTTTGCATAACGTAAGAAATAACTTCCCCGCGTTTACGAATAGACCAAGAATTAATATTTTCTCCATCGAATGTTATTCTCCCATTCTTTGTTTTATTTATTCCTATAAGAGTATGAGCTAATGTCGATTTCCCTGCTCCATTATGACCCAATAACGCTACTATTTCTCCCTCTCCTATTGAAAGGTTGATATCTTCTAAGGCTGTATGTTTGTTATTGTACGTAAATGATAAATTTTCTATCTTGCATAAAGCTTTTTTAATATATTTATTTTTTGATGAAACTTGCTTCTGCATCCAGTTTTTTAATAGGCTATGAACGCCTGCATTACGAAGATTTTCAATTGGAAATACCCTAACATTATTACTGTCAAAATTTAATTTCTTTAGCGCCTCTATATAAATAGGTTCTCTTAGTCCGATATTTGGTAATATATTAGAATTTAAAATACTATCCGGTGAACCAATGGCAATAACTTCTCCCTCGTCTATTAAAATAATTTTATCTAAATCAAGGTTTAAAATTTCTTCTATTCGATGTTCAATAATTACAATTGTTTTATTATATTTCTCATGTATATTTTTAATAAGTTCTATTGTATTCAAACTACATGCAGGATCCAAATTAGCTAACGGTTCATCAAATAATAATATATCTGTATTTGTCGTTAGCAGACCTGCAAGAGAGACTGTCTGTTTTTGGCCTCCTGATAATTCATGTGGACTTTGTGTATGAAAGTCCTGCATGCTTACCTTGTTTAAAGAATCCGTAACAATCTTTCTCATTTCTATTTGATTTACACAATCGTTTTCTAATGCAAATGCTACATCCTCTTCGACAGTAAGACCTATAAATTGTGAATCTTGATCTTGTAATATTGTCCCTACGTGTTTACTCTGTTCAAAAACACTACCTTTTCTCGGGTCCTTTCCAGCTATTAAAATGTTACCGGTACTTATCCCTTCGTAAGAAAATGGGATTAGCCCATTTATACAATGCGCTAATGTTGACTTACCTGAACCACTTCGTCCAGCGATAAGTACCTTTTCCCCAGGATATATTTGAAATGTAATATTTTTTAAAGTAGGCTGCATGGCATGCCTATATTGAAAGGTAAATTGTTCAAAAGAAATAATTGGTTGCATGTATTCATCCCTACTTTTCAATTTTTAAATGTGTATGTTTCTTATTTGATTTCGCTAATCCGATCGTGATTGGTAAGCCAAGAACTAAAAATACGATAACGTCTGCAATTGTTGCGCCTAGTACTTGTATAACTATTTTGTCAAACGGTTCTCCCATCCCAATAATATCGAATGCTCCAGCAAATATAATAGCAATGACAATACCAATTAACCCTGCAATTGCAAAATAAGAAATATCACGGTTATTATACGTTCCATGTTTTACACTAAAACCAACTCTTTTTTGTATGAGTCCCATTGCAAAACCAATAATACCTGAACTAATAACCCATCCCCACCAAATACCCCAACCAGCGATCGTATCTGTAACGGTATGACCGATGAGTCCTATTAAAAGTCCTGCTACCGGGCCAAATAACGCTCCAAAAACTGTTAAAATAGCCAATGCGGGTTTAATAAATGTATTCGGTGCGATAGAAAATCCCCAAAGCCCTAATACCCCGTATAAAGCTGCTCCAATTCCAATAGCTACTACTAGCTTTGTCGTTAATTTGTTCATTACAATTCCCCTCTCGTATTATTCAACTTTTAATACTCTATATTTCTTTTGAAAATAAATTATGCATCGACACTTCCTTTCTATACAACAAAAAATGACCTCTTAAATAAGAGGTCATTTTCTTTCACGTACAAGAATCCCCTTATCTTTCAAAAGACACATAATGTCCTCTGCGGAATTAGCACCTTCCTATGTAATTACATAGGGGTTGCTGAGGCTTCATAGGGCCGTTCCCTCTACCTCTCTGGATAAGTATTAATTTGTAATTCGTATTATGGCACTAAGAAAGATAAATTTCAACACTTTTCTAATTATTTTTATTTTTTATTAAATAGTGCATTCAAATCATTGTATTCTTATCGGAATTATGAAATAATAAATTCAAAATTGTTACAGGGGGGAATGTATGATGAAAGTAATTGGTTTAATTGGTGGGTTAAGCTGGGAATCTACATCACTATACTATAAACATATTAATACTCTAACACTCTCTCAATACGATCAAAATGCGAAGCTAGTTTTATATAGTATGGATTTTGGAGAAGTAACTACTTTATTACAAAACCATCAATATGAAGAAGTGAAAAACAAATTAGTCACAGTTGCTAAAAAGGTTGAAAAGTCCGGGGCGGAATGTTTACTAATGTGTTCAAATACGGTCCATTTATTTGCTGAGGAAGTAGAACAAGCAATATCAATCCCACTTCTTCATATCGGTGATGTAAGTGCTAAAGAAATGGTAGAACAGAATATAAAACGTATCGGACTATTAGGAACAAAACAAACGATGGAACAAGATTTCTATACATCAAGACTAGCAAAATATAACATTGAGACAATTATCCCAAATGACGAAGAAAGAACTTTTATCCATCACGTCATATTAAACGAATTAAGTAGAGGCATTATTTCAGGAACTTCAAGAGAGAAACTAATACAAATTACCAATTCATTAATTCAAAACGGTGCGGAAGGTATATTACTAGGCTGTACTGAAATACCATTGCTTATTTCCCAAAATGACCTTACTGTTCCTGTTTTTGATACTGCTTTTTTACATGCAAATACTGCTGTACAATTTGCTGGATAATAATATAAAAGCATAAAGGTAGATCCTCTATGCTTTTATATTGTCCGAACTATTTATTTAAAAGAGCATCAATAACTGCAATGGCTCTTTTGGAACCGCCACACTCTAAAAAACTTTCATTCAGTTTTCGAATGCCATGTTTATACTTTTTATTTGAAAGAACATCTGTTACCGCCTCTTTTAAAGTTTGCACATTAACATGCTCTTTCAATAATCTATGTGCTGCCTCAAGCTCAGTTAATCTTTGCGCTATCATAGGTTGATCTTTATCATGTGGTATTATCACAAATGGGACATTGTAATAAATTGCATCGTGCACACTATTCATTCCACCATGTGTAATAAAAACATCTGCTTCACTTAATATTTCTGATTGAGGTACGTAAGGGGCTATAATAAAGTTGTCTGGTGCTTGCTTAATTTTTGAAATATCATTTCTATCACCGATCGCCATTACTACAATCCCTTCGAAATTTGAAAAAGCATCAATACAAGTATTAAAAAATGGTTCGAGCCCTTCAAGAAGTGTTCCCATTGAAATATAAATAACTTTCTTTTTTGAAAGCAATTCAAGTGGAAACTTTGCATTTGTTTTGCGCTTTATAATACTCGGTCCAATAAAAACATTGTTTTCTCCGAACGAATCGCTATTAGGTTGAAAATAACGACTTGTATACACGAGACTAATATCTCCCTTATTATGCATAAATTGAAGATTATTTTTGGGCTTTACTCCAAATTCATGTTCCATTTGATACAGTAACTTTTCAGAGAGTTCATCGGGTTGGAATTGTATTTCTGCATTTGGATGAAAAGGCAAGGTTTCCAATAATTCTGGTGGAATTAAAAATATAGGAGAGGAAACTATGCCTGGAACTTGTAAATATTCCTTTACTAACTCTCCGGCACCAAATATATCATAAACTACGAAATCAAAATTTATGCTTTTACATAATTCTTTCGTAATTTCTAATATATATAAAGAAGTTTGAACATGTACATGAAAGAAAGATTTTAATCCATATGAAGTTTCATTATCAATAGAAATCTCCTTTAATAAATCCGGATGAGTATGTACAATAGCCCCCAAAACTTCAAGCCTTTCCTTAAAGTTTTCCGTTGTAATATAGTGTACGTTATCTCCTCTTTCAGTAAAGGCCTTTACTAAACTTAATGTAGGATTTACATGTCCCTCTGCAGGAAAATTAATTATTAAAATATTCAACACGTATTTCTCACTCCTTACAATTCAATGTTCTTATTAATCGTACTGTTATTATTACAAGCAATCTTCCTCTAATAGTCCCAATATGCTTACTACTTTAGGTTGATAAATAATTATCAGTCATCGGAAAAGGCATCTACATAAGTAGATGCCTAACTGTGATAAGGAGTGTTCTGTGAGGTTAGGATAAGCTTTTCTGCTTGTCCTATGCTATCAATATATGAATTATTTTATAAAACGTGAATAGTTAATAGAATTATTTTAACCATTTTATTTGATCAAATGGATAATATACCATTTTCACTTTACCTATTACATGTGACTCATCGATAAGTCCAAGTGTATTCCTACTATCTTTACTATGATTTCGATTATCACCTAATACAAATAATTTATGCGAGGGAACTTTCATTTCTCTAAAGTTTGAAAAATGATTTGATACTTGTGACATATCTAACTGTATATACAACTCATCTCGCTTTTTACCGTTAATATATACCACATCGTTTCTTAATTGTATGTTATCCCCTGGTAATCCAATAATTCGTTTCACGTAGTATGTAGGCTCGTCTTCTTTTTTTATTATTACAACATCACCATGATGAAAAGAAGAAAAATAAACACTAGCCTTATTAACTAGTATGCGATTATTTTCATTCAAAGTAGGTTGCATCGAAATTCCCTCTACCATACAAAATAAAAATGACTTATTAATAATAATAATTCCTATTATAATTAAAATATAGCTACATATTTTTCTCCAATCTTTTAGAATCAATTGCTTCATATATACCTCATTTCTAATCTATTCGTATGTAAAAACGTCTCTAGTTCATATAAATGCCAGAGACGTTTCGTATATTTTAATTCTCCTTAGAGTCATCTATTTTTGGTGCTTCGCCAGTTAATCGCTTATTTTTTAAATCAAAATAAGCATCTAAAACTTCTTTTCCAATATCAGAGTTAATACCAGACTTATCATTTATAACCCATGGTACTACAACGGAAAATGCTACTTCTGGATCATCATATGGCGCATATCCTGCTAATGTTAAATTATAGCATTCTCTACGATTGCCTTTCTCATTTCTCCCAATATCACTTTCTCCACCGTATACAGTCTGTGCAGTTCCTGTTTTTCCAGCTGGTTTATAGGGTGCTTTTTGGAACGCCCTTACTCCCGTTCCATCCCCTTCTTGGAATACTTTCCTAAAGCCTTCTTTTACTTGATTGATATATTCTTCTTTCATATCAATTCTATTTAAAACAACGGGTTCTATTGATTGTACTACTTTACCGACCTCATCTTTTTGAACGGTTTGTTCTCTAATTTCTTGAAGAATTTGTGGTTTCATACGATACCCGCCATTTGCAATAGTTGAAATATATTGTGCAAGCTGAAGTGGTGTATACGTATCATACTGACCAATAGAAAAGTCTAATAAGAAACCTGGCTGATTATCTTTTCTCCCAATTTGCCCCGCTGTTTCATTCGGTAAATCAATACCTGTTGGAACACCTAAACCAAATTGTCTGAAATAATATCTCATCTTATCAAAGTATTCTTGTTTAATATCTAGTGAACTGTTCTTTACATAATCCACACCGGCAATTTTTAATGCTGTGTTAAACATATAAACGTTAGAGGAAACTTGTAAAGCTCTTAGGTCATCTATATCTCCAAAATCTTTCCATGACTTTTTCTCCTTAGTTCCTTTAAACTTCATAGGTGCATCATAAAAATGTGTTCCCGGTGTTATAGCTTTTGTTTCAAATCCGGTTAATACTGTAGCACCTTTAACAGTTGATCCAAGCTCGTATGAACTTGTCAGCGTACCTAAAGCGTAATCTTCTACTTCCATTTTCCCATCTTTTTCTACAAGTCTTTTCCCAGCCATCGATAATACTTGGCCGTTTTTCGGATTCATCATTACAACGAAAGCACGGTCTAACATTGATTCTGAACCTTTATATGCCTTTAATATTTTTTCTATACTCTCTTCTACTTTTTTCTGTAATTCCATATCAATTGTTAACGTTAAATTCTTGCCGCTTTTCCCTTCAGAAACTGTCTCCGTTCTAATTGTATTACCTTGTTTATCAGCAATACTTCTTACTTTTTCTTTCGTGCCATGAAGTACATCTTCGTATTGCTGTTCGATGTAACTTTTCCCGACCCGGTCATTCCGGCTATACTCCCGCACTAAATAATAATCTAATCGTTCACGTGGTAATCCCTCATCAGCATTCGAAACATTTCCAAGGACTGAACGGAATAAGCCATCATTTACATAGAGCCGTTCCCAATCAACTGATGCGTCAACCCCAGGGAGATTTGCTAAATTTTCGCTAACCACAGCATATTCCTTTTCACTAACATCTTTTTTTATAATTTGAGGTACCATTTGATAACCTGAAGTCATTTTACTTTTAATAGCTAACACTTCTATGTCTTTTGCTGTTAATTCTTGAAGATTTTTTTCTGTAACTCGCTTTCTTTTTAACTCTTCTATTTTTTTGTCTAACTCTTTTCCGTTAATATCCTTTACTCTAAACTTATCTATTTCTTTTTTAGATACTAAATCTTGAGTAAGTTTTGGATTTAACTGCATCCAAAAATCTTTCTTATCCGTCTCGGTTAACTTATCTATATCTTCTTGCGGCATTTCAATTATTTCTGCAAGTTGTCTTGCAGTTTTTAGCATTTCTTCCGATTTTACACCTTTCACCTTTGTATATGTAATCGTACGTAAAGACTTATTGTCCACCACTGAATTCCCTTCACGGTCATAAATTTTGCCGCGTGGTACTGTAAGACTAACAGTTGCATTCTCTCTTTTTTCTACTTCATTCTTATATGTTTCTCCATCGAAAATTTGTACTTTACCTAACTGGATTATAATTCCAGAAAATAATAAAAATACGCAAAAGAATAAAATATTTAACCGTATAGGTAGGGCTCTACCACTCTTTTTCTCTTTCTTTTTCACCCTGTCATAATCTCCTCCTTACAACATTTTTAATATTTTTTAGCTCTCTATATTAAAAGTAATGTACAATTTCCACACATTACTTTGTACGTATATTAATATAACGTTTAAAACTTAATAGAAATTAAAACAAATATAAAGAAAAAGTAAAGTTTACTAAATTAAATATAAAAATACCCAAGAACAAAAGCTTAGCTTTGTTCTTGGGTATTAAGTATTTTAGGAGTTAATATTAGAACGTATTGAAATACATCTATCATCACAATTTGATAGAGATTGTTTACTCTGAATTTTCGGCAAGTAAATAGTTACAGTTGTCCCGACGCCAACCTCACTCATTATACTTATTGTTCCTTGATGACTTTCAATAATTTTATAACTTAACATCAATCCAATACCGGTACCCTTTTCTTTCGTACTATAAAAAGGTTCACCTAATCTTTTAATTCTTTCTTCAGGTATTCCTATTCCTTCATCTATTACACTAATAATGACACCATTTTTATGTATTTCTTTTATATGGATTGAAATTTTCCCACCATCTAGCATTGCTTCAATTGAATTTTGCAAAATATTAATAAATACTTGTTTCAATTGATTTTCTGAGCATTCAATGATTATCTCCTTGGAATCTGTAAATAGTTCAACTTGAATATTTGTCATGATTGCTTTTGTATTAATTAGTGATACGACATTTTTAAAAATTTGATAAATATTTTTCTTTTCTGTATTTATTTCATCAGTTTTAGCAATCGACAAAAACTCTTGGAGGATTGCTTCTATTCTTTCTATTTCGGAAAGCATAAGGTCAAAATATTTTTCTTGATCTTCTTTATTAATTTGGAATAACTGTATAAATCCTTTAATTACAGTTAATGGGTTTCTCACTTCATGAGCTACACCGGCTGCCAATTGACCAATTGCCGCAAGTGTATCTGATTTATTTAGCAATTCTTCTGCCTTTTTCCGCTCTGTAATATCACGTACAATAATCATAATTTTATCTTGTAATAATGGTAAACATCTAGCTTCAAAGAAATCGATACTTCCATTAAGTGTTAGAGGATATTCTACAATTACATTCTTTCCTTCTTCTTTCAATTGGCGAATTGCTTCTTGAAATTGCTGCGCTACTGCAGATGGTAATATTTCGTAAAACTTCTTTCCCATAAAAGCTTCTGCGGGTACGTAAAATTTTGTAGGAGATCCTGCTTTATAATCTATAATTGTCCCATCATCTTCTGTTAAAAAACATAAATCTGGTAAAGCTTTAAAAATTAATTCTAATTCAGAAGTTTGTTGTATTAATTGCTCTTCTATCGCTTTTAAATGTGTAATATCTACACCAACAGCCCAGTAACTAAATCCTTTTACAGGAAACTGCTCTGATATATTGGACCACATTATCGTTTTAATTTCTCCATTTTTACATGTTAAACGCATTTCCCAATCTCTAAAATTTTTTCCGCAAGTCAAAAATTTATTTTGTATTTGATTGCGATAATTATGGTCAGGATACAGTAATCGAAGTGCGTCTGGATTTCCAATTATTTCTTCAGAAGTATAGCCTGTTACAATCTCACATTCTCGATTCCACAAAACAAAATCTCCATTGTAGTCAAGCGCATCAACCATAACGGGCATATTTTGTAAGATCGTATGTAATTCTTCCTCTTTTCGAGAAAGTAACGATGTATTTTGGGTTTGAAATACTTTTTTTTCCCCGTCTATAATGAGGTTAGAAAGCATTTCGAAATATTTTTTACAATGGAAGATTTCGCTTTTTTCGGACCATACAACAAAAGAGCCTAAATATTGATTGTATAAGAAAATGGGGATTTCAATTTTGGGAAGTTTACATACTTTCATTTCATTAATTCCAAATGAAAATATACATTCGTTTTCAGCATCAAGAAGTTGATGTGATATGTTGGTTAAATTATAAAATTGTTCTGCCATGGTTTCTATTGTACTCACATCAATAAGTTCCATTAGCCGCGCATTCATCCCTTTTTCACCTCTATATGTAAAATTTATACAAATTTAAAATTCATACTTCTCCATTATACGAAGAAAGTGTGCATAGGTATATAGCTGTAGAATAATTATTCAAACAAATTCTATTTTTCAATTAAAAACAGAAAATTATATACGTATGAAGTGAAACTTAAATCAATAAGTGTTATTTATCCCTCATACATTATTAGCCACACGAATCGTGATTATATAAACAGTGCGAATCTCACTTAACCTCCTTACGTCCACCAAGTTTTCATATGTGAGTCTTACGCGCCACTAGTAGCGGTATTAAAACACAATAAAAGTAAAGTTCATAAAATTTTCACAATTAATATGAAAATTATAAACATTTATTCCAATATATTCTATATAATGGAGTGTAATAAGGCTTCTATGAATATCATAGAATACCTTACCCCTAATAAAAAGAAAAAAAGAATCCTACTTGGATTCTTTTTTTCTTTTTATTACATTACAAATTTATATAAAGCGTGTGCAACACCATGTTCTTCATTTGATAACGTCTCGTACTGACAAATTGCCTTTATTTCATCTACTGCGTTCCCCATCGCAATTGATATGTTTGCTTTTTCCATCATCGATACATCGTTTAGCCCATCACCTATCGCTACAGTATTTTCAACTGGAATATTCAGATGTTCTGCTAAAGTATATAATCCATTTCCTTTTTGAGCGTCTCGGTGATTAATCTCTAAATTATGCCAATACGAAGATGTAATTGCTAAATCAGTATTATGCAGAAACGCTGCTTTTAACTTTTTTAATTTTTCTATGTCATAAGAAAATGGTAAAAGCTTATGCACATGTATATCAGTTTCTACAATTGGTTTACAACTTTTCGCACTATGAAACGCTGTATGCTCAAGGTATAAGGCTGCGATTGTTTCTAACTCTTTCAAGTCGAAATTTTCTTTTGAATTCTTCACATATTCAATCTCATTACGCACACTCTCTACTCCATAATCTGGTACATATACACCTTTATTAGTATAAAGCTGATAATATAAGCCATTCTCTTCAAGATAGTCTACAATCTCAAGTGCCTGCATATTTTGAATTGGATATCTCTTCATCATTTTTTTATCTTTATATATAAGTGCACCATTTTCCGCGATAATTGGACAATCTAAATTAACTTCTAACAACAATCGTTCAATGTCGACGATAGAACGTCCTGTACAAATTGCAACAACATGACCAGCTTCCTGACATTTTCGAATTGCTTCTGCATTTTCTTTACTAATCATTTTATTCCCCGAAAGAAGAGTTCCATCTAAATCAATTGCGATTAATTTCATTATTTCTTCACCACTTTCTATAAATACACGAGTTCTTATTAAACGAAAGGTATCGTTTTCATACTGATCTCGTGAAGTACTCCTTATTTATAATTTATGAAAAGCGTTTCAGGTCAAGAAATAATTCAAAATAAAATCAAAAGCTTTTCTTTTTAAAGAAAAGCTTTTGATTTTAAACTATGAACTATAACTAATATATTTTGTCTCACACATGTACACATTCTTTTCTTCAGTTGGGACATATATTATAAACTTTTCTAAACGTTTTCCGTAAACATGAATTGTGACAACGCTTTCATTTTCGGATATTTCAAGAATATGACAATCAGCTGGTGGAATGACTTTATCTGTTTCGCCTTCTCCCAAATAAAGATTTCCTGTATGCGTTAAATAAACAAGTGAATTGTCAAGCTGCTTAGTTTGTATAAAGTTCTGCACCATTATCCTTCCTGTAAAAACGCCTTCTACTCCCCATGTACCATCATGATCATGTAAAGGAGTAGATTGTCCATCTTTCCATACAAGAGCTAATACTTCAAAACGATTTAAAGGATCTTCATATAACAAGTGTCGTGCATACTGAGCCGAATTCGCCTTCTGTTTTTCTAACGGAAGCCATGTTTTCTTTTCTAAAAGTTCTTCTAGTAATTTTTCAATTTCACACACGATTTGTTCTTCCAATAAATCACCATCTATTAAATCAGTTACAGCTTTAATAAATGTTTGAAACGTTTTACTCCCATTGCACGTTAACATAAGCATCCTCCTCTACTCTTTTTCCACACACCTCCATACTATAAAACACATTAAAATTTTACAATTGAGAAATAAAAAACAAGGTACAATACAATGTACCTTGTTGAACGTTTTATTGAGTTTTTAAGCGAATAGGTGAGTGTTTTAAGGTTTGTTCATTTTCCAATATACATTTTTCTAAATTGAAAGATGGAGCTAACTCTATTTTTTCAAAAGCATTTATAAAGGTACTTAATGCAATCTCAGCTTCTAAACGTGCAAGTGGTGCCCCTAAACAAAAGTGAGGCCCTTTACCAAAAGTTAAATGCTTTTCATTTCCTGTTCGGTGTAAATTAAACTTAGAAGCTTGTGAGAATTTTTTCTCATCTAAATTTGCTGCACTAACCCACGCAACAATCATCTGATCCTTTTTCATTAAAGGTCCAAATATATTTGTATCTTCTGTAATCCTCCGAGCTAATGTAACAGGAAATCGATAGCGTAACACTTCCTCAATTGCTTTTGAAACTAATTTAGGCTCTTTACTTAATTCTTTATAAATTCCAGGTGAATCCACTAAAAAACAATAAAAGCTATTTATTATTAAATTTGTAGTTGTTTCATTACCAGCCGCTAATAAACCTAATGAAAAAGTTACAATTTCTTCATCAGTTAATCTTTCACCTTCATATTCAGCTCGTATTAAATCTGAAATAATATCATCGGTCAAATGATATCTTTTTTCTTGAACGATTGGAAGCAAATACGTTTTAAATTCATTTAACGCAATTCCTTTTTCTACATCCAAATCGTTAAATCTTTCTTTACTATATGGCATAAATAAAATATCAGACCATTCTTTAATTTTTTTACGGTCAGTTGTTGGCACTCCTAATAAATCGGATATGACGGTAACAGGTAAAGGTGCAGCAAACTCTTCAACGATATTAACCTCACTATATTTTCCTATATGTTGTACAAGTTCATTTGCGATAGACTGTATTCGAGGTCTCCACTGTTCTAAACTTCTTGGAGTAAATGCTTTAGAAACAATTGAACGTACATTACGGTGTTCTGGCGGATCTGTAGAGTTTATATTTATTCTAGTTTCTAAAGGAGGGATTGAGAATTGTCTCCGCTCCCTTCTACTTGAAAATAAGCGATAATCTGATAAAACTCGATTTACATCATTGTATAAAAAAACATTCCATACATCCTGCTCCTCATCATAATGAACCGGATGATTCTCCCTCATAAATTGATACCACTCATACGGATTCCACAATTCTTCTTTTGTTTTCAGCTTTGAAATTTCATGAACTAAAATCACATTTTCAAGCGAAGCCATAGTTCTTTCCTCCCTTTTCTTTTACAATAAAAGTGTTAGGTCGGTAGTTCAAAGTTGTATAATTTAACATATGTTATTTTAACATATGTTAAAGAAGATTTTTTATTGGAGAACTTGAGAAATATATAAGGGGGATTTTTATGTACGTTGATATTTTACTACTAGCTGAATTAACGACAGGACCAAAACACGGCTATGAAATAAAGAAAAATATTCAAAATCGGTTAGGTGAGAATTTCGAATTAAATCATAACACACTTTATCCCGCTCTTCGGCGCTTCGAAAATATGGGTGCTATAACGAAAAAAATACATAAACAAGTCGGAAAGCCAAACCGAAATATGTACGACATAACTGAAACAGGGGAAGAAATTTTTTATGAAATACTAAGAGAGTTTCCTGAAAAAATTGCGACAAATAATACTGAATTCCTTGTGCGTATCGCGCTCTTCGAAAAACTTGATTACGAGGCTAGAAAAGAAATTTTGACTACGCGCCAAAACGTGCTTCGAGAACAACTTACAGCCATCCAATCCCTTGACGTTGTCTCACCTTTTATTACAGAAGTTGTTGAATTTACTAAATCACGTATTGAACATGAATTACATTGGATTATATCTCTTATGAAGAAAATATAAAAAATAACAAGAAAAGTAAAAAATAATGAATGAAAATGAGATTTATTATCAATACTATAATTAATAAAAGGGCAACCTCGATTTGGCTACCCTTCAAAAATTTATATTTCTGGATCGAAAGTTTTGCAATCTGTTTCTTCCGTTGTAGATGCGTGTTTACCTTTATGACTTACTACATAAATTGCATCTGCACTACATTTATTACCGTTAGCCCAAAATTTACAGTTGTTTACTTCACATAAAACGTCTTGTGCCATAGTATCACACCTCCTTGTTCTATTATCATTAACAAAATTCGGAGGTATGATACTCTTTGCCATGCATTTTTTATTACCTTTTTAGCTTCTTAATAATTCTATATCTCCTCGTACAATAGCATCGATATTTTCTGTTATCTTCTCAATGTCAAAATGCCACCATTGTATTTGCAATAATTCTTCTATTATTGCATTTGAAAATCTCTCTTTTATTTTATTTGCAGGGTTTCCACCAACAATTGTATATGGTGCGACGTCTTTAGTCACAACAGATTTAGCTGCAATTATTGCACCATCTCCTATTTTAATTCCGGGCATAATCGTTGTATCCATACCAATCCAAACGTCATTTCCTATAACTGTATCTCCTTTATACGGTAAATCAGACAAATCCGGTGTGAATTTCTCCCAGCCATTCCCAAAAATATTAAAAGGATACGCCGAAAATCCATCCATTCGATGATTCGCTCCGTTCATAATAAAGGTAACTCCAGATGCAATACAACAAAACTTTCCAATAACGAGACGATCTCCGATGAATTCATAATGATATAATACTCGATCTTCTAATGTTTCCCCCTGTTTTGCATCATAATAAGAATAGTCACCAACAAGTATATTAGATTTCGTTATTGTATTTTTTATAAAATGAACGCTTTGATTTCCTTCAATTGGATATTTAACATTTGGATTAGGATTCATGTTGCACAGCACTTCCTTTACCATTCATTTCACTTTCTACTGCTATTACTGGCTTTAAATTGTATATAGGTAAAATAAACAATAATCCAATAACAAATAGTAGAGCCGTCCCCTCATACATCGTACCTAATGAAAACATCTCCTTTAATGAACCAGCTATACTCATCGTTACTACCATTGAACCGGTGAATAGTGGACTTAAAATGCCATTTACTCTACCAATAAAATCCGTATCACTATTTTGGATAATAAGTGTATTTATCCCTATTTGAATACACGGTAGGGCTAAACCACTAAAAAGTTGTGCTGTAAGTGTCACCCATAAATTTGTGGAGTAACCTATAATACCAATACCAATTGCCTGACCAAGCATACCGATAATTAACATCTTTTGCGGGGCCACATTTTTCGCAAATACCATCGCTAAAGCTCCGCCAACAATCATCCCCGCACCATTGACTGTTAGTAACCATTGTAAGCTCTCTTTTGATAACCCTAGTTGTTCTGTCACAATAAATATTCCAAGCGGCTGAATAAGCCCTATACCTAGTCCAGCTGCCATAAAACAAAACCCTAGCAAAGTTAATGTTTTTTTCTTTTTTACATATTGAATACCATCAATCATTTCCCGTAATAGAGTTATTTCTTTTTTCTCTGCTTCGTTTTCAAGATCTTTCGGAAGAAATAACAATACAGCTGCCGCAAGTAAAAATGCGATACCTGTTATGATGATTGAAATATAGATTCCAAAACTGTGAAAGATAAATGTTCCAAGAATCGGCCCTAACACCATAAATATTGCAAATATCGTTTGATATATAGACATTGCTAATTGAATTTGTTCCGTTGACAAATGCTGTTTAAACAACTTCATTCCAGAGGGCTGGGAAAACTGCGAAAGGATTGCAGAGATTAGCGTCACAAAAAACACGATTTTCCACGTTCCAAACATAAGAGTAATTAATACAGCGAATACTGAAATAGCACTTAACGTTTCACACCATATCATTGTCCTCTTCGGCTTCCACCTATCAGCAAAAGTTCCACCAATGAATGAAAAAATAAAAATTGGGGCGAATTCAGCAACTGAAATCATTGATATAGCGAAAGCATCACCTTTCGTCATTTCCATAACATACAATAATACCGCAAAGTTTCGAACCCATATTCCTATTTGTAAAAATAATGCTGATGCAAGAATTCCCTGTACAAATCGATTTTTTAAAACTTGTGATACCCCATGATTTTGTTTCGTTTCTGCAGTCGTTGACATAAAAAAGCCTCCTATTTCGCATACTGAACAGGAGGCAGCACAAACTATATGAAAAGACTATATTTTCACGACGTGAAATACATCCCTTTTCTATAAAAATGTACATACTAATCCTATTCAGAAGAATATTTCGTTTTTGTAACGAAGATCTTTTAAAATAGAATTAGTTGATCATTGGGATGTTTTCACCCTTCCGTTTCGAATTTAAATAACACATACATACTCTATGTAAAACATTTTCAATGTATGCATGTCTCATTTTAACTATTCTAGAAAGTCAAAGGCAATTCCTCTAAAGAACGCATTAAATAATTGCCTTGCCATTTAATGTCTTCACGATCGCCTTTTATTTGTAATTCAGGCATCCGTTTAAATAGAGTAGTAATAGCAATCTTTGCTTCTAACCTAGCAAGTGGAGCTCCTAAACAAAAATGGCTACCATGTCCGAAAGCAATGTGACGGTTATTCTCACGTGTAATATCAAATACTTCTGGGTTTTCAAATACTGTTTCATCACGGTTTGCTGAAGCTAATGCGATAATAACCATATCTCCTTTTTGGATTGTTTGCTCGTGAATTTGAAAAGGCTCAGCTGCCCATCTTGCAGTTGTAACCTCAACGGGAGAATAATATCGTAATCCTTCTTCAATAGCTGAATCAATTAATTTTGGGTTATCTTTTAATAACTGTAATTGATCAGGATCTTCAAGAAGTGCTAATACCGTATTTGTAATTAAATTCACCGTCGTCTCATGGCCCGCTACGATAAGTAACATAATCATGGAATATAGTTCCGGAGCACTAAGTTTATGTCCTTCACTTTCTGCAAGTATTAAAGCACTGACCAAATCCTCTTTAGGATCTTGTCGCTTTACATCAACTAAATATTGAAGATATGTAATAAATTCAGATAGTTGCTTTTCAGTTTCTCTTATTTCATCTGGCGTTTCTGGAGAAGCGATGACAGCATGAGACCAAATTCTAAATTTCGCTTGATCCTCTTTTGGAATTCCTAGCATCTCGCTAATTACAATAATCGGTAATGGGAATGAATAATCATCCACAAGATTTAATGTACCTTTTCGCTCTATCTCACTTATTAAATTATCCGCTATTCTCTGAATTCTTCCGTCTAATTGTGTAATCATCTTCGGTGTAAAAGCTTTTTGAACTAAAGATCGTAAACGACTGTGGTTAGGTGGATCTGAATTTAACATGTGCGTAGTTAAATGATCACTATTGTCAACGGAAAGATACATATTCTTTGTATCTTGAGGAAACACATTTGCCAGATCTTTTTTTAAGCGATTATCTTTTAAAAGTGGCAGAGCATCTTCATATCTTGTAATAAGCCACTCCGCACCTAATTCATTTTTATTTACAAATAGGACAGGTTGCACTTTTCTTGATTCTTTATAAATTTCATAAGCATCTTCTTTAAAATGAGCTGAAGCTAAATTAATACCATCTTCTATTCTTAGTCCAACTTTATTTTTCATTGACATTGTATTCCCTCACTCTCATTTTTTTTTGAAAACCAGCCAACATTTGCATTATACTCTAATAAAAACGTGAAAATTGTAAATTTTTAATCAAAATCTTACTTCCTATATTGAAAAATAAAAAAGTGAGAAAGTATAATCTTTCTACTCTCTCACTCTTCTTTATGCAAAGCACATAAAATTACTAATTTGTTGATATCGGTAACTTACTTTACGACGTCGGCCACCTTGCCAAGTGTATCCCGAGACTCCGTTTCTTCTAACTTCTGTCGGAAAGAACCATAAGTCTCTTCCGAAAGGCCCAGGACGATGTAAACGTAAATATCCCCATCTTCCTAAGCAGTTACACATCCATGATTTCATATTGCCAGCTTGTGCAGGCGAAGCAAATGTTGACGGTAAAGACGGAGCTTGTGATGGTGGTGGTGACGTTGGCGCATCTTCCGCATCATCTGGTCGATAATCTTCTAGTTCAACCTCTCTAACTTCGATATCAGGTTCATATCCGTATTGTTGTGGATTATAATACATTGTTTGATCATATGGATAGTTTTGTTGGTTATACATATTAATAAATCACCTTCTTTTCATTCATTACCTTTAACATTCATATGTGATATGACACCTATAGGAAGCTTATGTATAGCCCAAATTCAACTAAAAAAATAAAGCTTGTAGTTTTAAAACTACAAGCTTTTTCATAAACGGAATGTATTTATTATTTTCTCAACTTCACACTATAAAAACGCATTTCTTCTAGTGAACCTTCAAATTCAAATGTATGTTGTTTAACTAATGCTTTCAAGCGATATTCTAAAAAGGTATCCCCCACAAGTTGTTCGACATGGCCAAGCACTTCCCCAATTACTCTCGGGGCTTTAAGGAAGTCTTTATCCGCACCTATTCTTTTTGCGCATTCAATCATAAATGGATCAAGATAGTCTTCTTTCACTGAATGTACTTCATTGTCTTTCCAAATTCTTAATAACTCTGTACTATTCGATAAACTATCCCATTCATGTTCAAACTTTTCTCTAGTCTCTTTAGTTAAATATGATAACTCTACAGAATTCCTTATGAAAGTAGCTAAACTTTCGGGCGGCAATTCACCCGTTCCACGTATATCATACTCTTGTTTTAATATTTCTCTGCTCGCTTCAGATGTATTAATTATACGAATATTTTTCTTATCTTTTAATTGAGCCATTACAAAACAAAGGCCTACATGTTCATGTGCGTTATTCGCCTTCCAGATGGTAATTGGTGTTTCATTTGGAATAGAATGTAGTTCTTCTAAAGTTTCCATAAAATTCATTAGATATTCTTCTTCAAAATAACCATCATAAGTAGTTAGATTGTTTAATAACCATTGCTGTCTTGCTAGTTGCCCTTTATTCGTATGTAATTGGTGTATCGGTCCAATTGAAAAGAATTCAGAGAATGAAACAACACTCTCTTCAAATAGTTCTTCTTGACTTAACATATGTTTTAAACATCCGCCTGTTGATTCATCGAAAGTGATATGAATATGTGTACTTTCTTTTACATTTCTTTTATAGGATATATCATTCGTCAGCTGCTTAGGTATACTCATCAAGTGTTTAATCGTATCTTCACTATAGTTCTCTTCTAATAAATCTAATTGTATAAGGAGACTTTGCAGTAAATGTTTCGCTTCATCCTCATACATTTCATCGACAACATTTTTAATTTTATCTATCATGTAAATCCCTCTATTCATTACTAAAATAACGTAAGTTATAGTGTATCATATATTTTCACTTGATTATTACTAATAAAAACGTAAGAGATAAAAAAGACAAAGAGGAATATATAAAATAGTATCCATTCTAGCAAAGTGTGTATCTTTTTTCGTTTAAAGATACCCAAATAATGAAACTCACCAATTACTCTAATGAAAAACACAATCATACAAATCCAGGAACCCGTTTGAACTATTACATGAGGAACTGCAAAATGAACAACATCTGCTTGTTGTAATAAAATTATTGCTGCCATACTATAGTAACACAATGAATAATGTCATTCTTCCACGAGGCGTAAACGCTTTTTCTCCACATTTAGTTAGAATAACACTATTTATCCCCTACCTACCTCCGAAGGCCCAATAAACATGCAAAAAACTAACTAAGAATAATATACAAGCATATATATAATAAGTATTTTTTCTCCCATTATTTTATTGAAGTCCCTATCTTTAAAATATGCTATAAATCCCTCATTAGCAACCTATATTTAATTACATAAAAAACCCCTTAATGATTAATCGATTTTAAGATAAATCATTAAGAGGTTACTAAATTTCATTATGCATTATATCTACTTCTTCGGCGTTCCATTCTTGTTTGCCCTTGAACAGTGCCTTCACTGTATTGCTCTATTTGCTCTGTCATTTCATATTTCGCAACTGTTTCTTCGTAATTACGCTCATGAACTCTTTCTGGTGTTTTATGTTTAGATACTTTTCCACGAAATTTAAATAATTTCAATTTAAGTTTCGGTAATCTTGGAAGACGAATCTTAAACGATAGCCTTTTACGATTCTTTTTTTGCTTAAATAAATTATTATTTTCTTTATTAGTGCCTTTCTCTTTACGGTGTATTAACATCGCAAGTAATCCACCTAATATAAGTCCTCCAACTAAAAGGAGAATATATAAGTAATGGCCTGTCATTAAACTCATCATACGCTCAAGTATGATTAATGACTGTACTTCTTTTATATCCCATAGTAAAGCGGCCCATAATGAAAATAATCCCAAAGTAAGCCCGTATGTACGAAATCGGAATAAACATGGAATTAACGCAATGCAAGCAGCGATTTTCGCGTTCGCTATTATTGAATTTGTTGAAATATCCTGATTCCAAATGACTAACAGTAATGTAATAAATGGTGCATACGCTATCCAGCTACATATTCGTGAGTACATCTTTTTAGCAAAGTAACTTCCAAAACTAGTGAAAAATAATAATCCTCCAATAAATAACGATTGTTCTAAAGGGACTTGCTTCATAACACCTGCAACCGGAAAGAGGCCGCTCAGTATCATTAATAGCACATCTAATTTCTTCACAATTCCCCATTCCTTTCAAATTTTTTTCAGTTTCGCAAAATATAAAGTTCATCATATTTGAAAAACCTTTGTGATATTTCTAAAAAACATCTTAATCCCGAAAGTAAATAAAGTAAATATGAAAACGAAAATATACATGACAAAGCATAGCTATATTTACAATAAAAAATGACAAATCCTGCTTATTATTACTAACAGGATTTGTATACTATTATTTATATTAATATCAATCCATTTTCTTTTTCCATAATTATTACATCTTCATCTAATTCGTCATTGAATTCTTTAAACTCCCTTGAATCAATATCAGTAGTATAATTTTTAATTAATTTAGCCATATGCATTACATACGTATTATAAATATTTTGTTCTGAGAGCGAGGTTGATTTACAGCACATGTAATGTATCATTTTGGCGATTTCTTCTCTCTCTTCAGATTTTACACCAAACGGGATAATTTCGAGTATGTACTGCTGTGTTATCTCATTACAATTTAATTCGTATGCAGCCGTACTATAGTAAATTCCCAGTTGATCTACAAATAATCTCGTTTCATCCATAACATACTTTTGGTCTCTAACAATATAATTCGGTACATCTGAGTTAGTATTAATTCTAATTATTTTTATATCCTCTTTAAAATTTGAGATTATTTCAGGTGAAACCTCAATGTTAACGCTTTTATTTCGCAAATCTTCTATCCAATGTTTCCTCATATTTGCATCTACAACAAAATAAACTTCTTTGTTTTGTTTATGTGCATCTTGTAAAATTTCAACTAATGTCTCTGACAGAAATTGTTTAAAGTGGGCTCCTATATCATTCCTTTTTGATGGTTGTGGTAAAAACACTTTATTATTACCTATATTTAATAAAGTATGATCAATTGTACCCCATTCTTCTTGACCATATAATTTATATAATATTTCTCTCCCATTTATTTTTGAAAAAATAGGTAAGAAATCATATTTAGACATTTTTTCAACTGATAAATTTACAATTATACCTGGTAATTTTATCTTATTCCAACTACGCTTCAAGAACCCCTTTTGTTCTAACAAACTAAGAATAGCGGTAATAATTTCTTTTTTAGATACACTTTGTCCAATAAATAAATTAATAAAAGCTGAAATACGTTGCGTTCGAACGAATCCTTCCCTAATAATTTGCTTTGGATTAATTTTTTCACGGCCATTAAAAGTTTTTAGTGCAATTAATGCTAGTTTCATTCCATTTTGCTCTCCTGCTGTAGCATGTACCGCTTTTACAACATCGTCTACAAGTTCCTTTTTATTTTTATGGCTATATTGCATTCTATATGGATTTTGTAATACTTTTTCAATGTTATATCTTACTATTTTTAACAACACCGGATAATCCGCATTTAATACATAGGAGGAATCTCCATTTTGCGCTAAAACTATTTTGCTATCTAATAACGCTTGCTCTATCTCTATTACTATATCATCTGACCATACTTCTAACGTAATTGAATCTAATTCCTTTGGGGTAATTAAAGGTAATAACTCATTCTCATTATTCGTTAATACACTTTCACATTCTGGAATTAATGTGAAATATGGGAAGGTCAGTTGGAATTCATTTAAAAGCTCCTTTTTTTCTCTTACTTTTATACCAAGTTTTATTTTTGTCCCTTGAACTTTATATATGTTTTCGTTATATGGAAGAAGCACTCTTTTATTTGTTCCTCTAATATACTCTTTTGGACATTGGAGAATGTGTTCTAATTTAACTTCTCCCCCTATCCTATACTCATCTTTTAAATTTCTGAAACGCTTAATCCACTTTATTCCTTTTTCAGCTTGTTGCACTTTTAATTTTACAAATCTTTGCTTTTTCTTATTTGATTCAAATTCAGGAGTTGAAATAAGTATTTGGCTTCGCTTTCGCCCTAAAAGTATAGAAATATCTTTATGGTTATATTGCTGATAAAACCGTCTAATTCCGACTGATACTTTTAATAGTGGACTATTTTCACCTCCACGAGTTATGTATTCAAACCGATATACATAAGCGAAATAATCCTGTGTTTCTTCATCCTTAATTGGCTCAGACATCGCTTCAGAAACATGTTGGGATCGCAGTGGTGAAAAATATACTTCTTCATCATTCTTATTTTTCATACGTAAAGGCTGTTCGCAAAAGATATGTGTAACAAGAGCTGGTACCCATTTAGGAAACGTTTTTTTATCATGTAATACTGGTAAATTACTAATTAAATCATACTGCCATTCTAAATGTGGTTGATCTATTAATTTATTCGGTTTCCAATCATGAATAACTTCATACCAACTTTGAAAAATATAGTCTAACTGTTCTTGTCTCATTGGTTCTTTTGCTACAATCCAAGGTGTATCTTCCTTTAATATATATGGATTATGCTGAATGAATAATATATCAGAAAACATATCATACAATCTTTCATTTACAAGTTTTAACTTACTCGTTAATAAAAATGTTCTATAATGTATCTCTACAATCTCAAGCCATTCAATAGGAAAGTAAATATACGATACTTTCTCATTATAGAGGGGTTCTACTATATTTTTAAATGTTAATAACCGTAATTTTTCCATATTAGTAATACTTCCTCCCTTAATTAATATTAATCATGAATAATACTAGAAAATTCACCAATATTTTTAAGCATAAACGAATCAAATTTAAACCAAGCATATTTCAGGAATAAATAAATCAAATTATTTAAATAATACATTATAAAACTGAATTAATAAAAAGTTACCCTTAAACATATAACTACCTCCTTATGTTATTTTTTATATTATAAAATCATTATAATAGATTATTTTGTTTTATATCTATAATTCACAAAATATTTACATAAATAAAACATAAGAAAAGGTATCGCCTCTTCATATAGCGATACCTTTTCTATACTCTTTATGAAATAACACCTTTAACTTCTTCATTCACTGGCCATTTTTCTAGTGTATATGCCATTTCCCAAAATGAATATTCATATTGACTACTAATAATAAAATGTTGTCTCATACGTTCACGGTCTGCCTCTGTTACTTTTTCAGCGATAGTATCTAATCGTGTGATTTGCTCTTCTACTAATGTACGGAACCAATCTGATCCATAAGCAGAAATCCACTCTTTATAAATTGGCTCTTCTGGCTGACACTCTTTTAAACGTTCACCAATTTCATAATATAGCCAATAACAAGGTAAAATAGCTGCAATAATATCCCCTAAATGACCTTCATACGCAGCACGATACATATGTGAAGTATACGCATATGCAGTTGGTGCAGGTAGGAAATTATCTTTTTCTTCTTTCGTAACGCCTAATTTTTTAGCAAAATTCTCGTGTAATGATAATTCTGCTTCATATGTATTTTGAGCATGGTGCGCCATACGAGCTGTCGTTTCTAATTCAAGAGCCTTTGCAGCTCCTAAAGTTTGTACTCTAGCAAAATGACTTAAATAATATGAATCTTGAAGTACGTAATAACGGAAACTTGCTAAATCTAACGTACCTTCACCAAGTTTTTTTACAAAAGGATGATTAAAACTTGCTTCCCAAATTGAATCTACTTCTTTACGTAATGATTGTGAAAAAGTCATTTAAATCCCTCCAATAATTTATAAAATATAAGTATTTATCCCATTTATTAAAGCTGTAAAATAAAAAAACTTTCTTTACAGGCGTAAAGAAAGTGAAATTGACAGTATTTATTCATTAAATAACAATGTCTTTCCCACTTCCCTACGCTGGCATTAACCAGATCAGGTACTAAGAGTCTCAAAATTTCATTTGATCTCAGCCTATAAAAGGCCCCCCTAGTGGATAAATATTTTATTTTCGTATTCATCATAGCACAATCTATAAAAGTGTCAAAATTAAAAACCTTCATTTTTCCTAACGTGTAATGAAGTTTGTATAATCATATCTAATAGTTCACTATATTTAATTCCCGCAGCCTCTGCACTTTTTGGCAGTAAACTTGATTGTGTCATCCCTGGTAATGTGTTAACCTCCATTACATATGGAATTCCGTCCTTCACCATCATATCAACCCTTGCATAAACACTACATTTTAATGCTTTATAACAAGCCAGTGACGCTTTATTTACACGTTCCTGTACTTCAGCTGGAAGTTCTATAACTTCTTCAACTGTACTAGCATCATCATATTTTGCATTGTAGTCAAAGAACTCAGCAGCATGTCGAATCGAGATGATAGGTAACTGTTTTCCATCAAAAATGGAACATGTAATCTCCTCACCCTTTATATACTTCTCAATTACTACTTCTGAATCCCATTCGAATACAGTTTCCAGCATTGAAATCAATTCATTTTTATCCTTGACAATCTTTACTCCAACACTGGAGCCGCCAGAGTTAGGTTTTACTACTAACGGAAATCCTAACTTCTCTAACTCTTCAAGGTTTAGATCCTCCATTTTTGTAAGTTCAATCCAATCGGGTGTTTCTACTCCTTCATAACGTAAAATCTTTTTTGAAAGATTTTTGTCCATACATATACCGCTAGATAACATATTGCTACCACTATAAGGAATACCTAAACTTTCAAGCGTCCCTTGAACAGTACCATCTTCTCCGTATTTTCCGTGTAATGCTAGCAATGCAAAATCAATGTCTTTCGCTTTTTCAATTAAATCCATTTTTTCATTTAACGTAATTGGAACTATTTCATACTTACTCTTATTTAAATGTGCAATCATTTCATTTCCAGTCATAATTGATACTTGTTTTTCAGAGGATACTCCTCCCATAATAACGCCAATTCTCATCTTCTCATCTCCAAATTTCATTTTTTAATGTATCACCAATTATTTGAATCCCGCTAACTATTTCCTTTTCTTTCAAACGTGAAAAGCCTAATCGGAAGGTATTCGCTCCCCCTCCATCAGAATAAAAAACATTTCCAGGAGAAAACGTTACACCTTTCTCATAACACTTTTGTAAAAGTGTGCGGGCATTAATTTTTTCTTCTAACTCTATAAATAAATGAAGTCCACCATCTCCAGTCATTCTTTTAAACGGAATGTACTGATTACATGCCTCAACAGCTAACTCATATTTTTTCTTATAAACAGATCTTGCTTTTTTTAAATATTTTTCAAAATATCCTTCATGTAAATATTGAAACAGTACAGCTTGATCTAACGTAGATGTATGAATCGTTCTTGCCCTTTTTACACTTTCTAAATAATGTATCAGTTCTTTATCTGCAATGATCCAACCTACACGTAAACCAGGGAAAAGTACCTTTGAAAAGCTACTAATATAAATCACATTATTACCGGCCCCTGCAAAAGTTAATAATGGCGCTAAATGTGAACCTGAATAACGTAATTCTTCATTAAATCCATCCTCTATAATAGGAATCTTATATTTTGAAAATAATCTCATCAATTCCGTTCTTTTCTCTGAACTCGTAACAATACCGGTTGGATTATGATAAGAAGGAATCAAATACGCAAAATCAAAATCTTTTTCACGTAAACTTTGTTCTACTTCATTCGTATCAATACCATCATCATTCATATTAATCCCATGAACTTCAAGTCCATGTAAGCGAAAAAGCTTCAGTGCAGCATGGTGAGTTGGATTCTCACAAATTACACGCCCTGATTTTTTCGATAAAGAAGATAGTACAATATCTAACCCTTCCGTAAATCCATTTGTGATTAGAATATCTTTGTTCGAAATATCTACACCTTTCATTTCCATGTAATGAAGTAAATAATTCATTAACGGTCTATAGCCTTTTGCATATCCGTAGTTCAATACAATATCCCCTTCAATGGACATACGAGTAAGAAAAGCTCTTTTGAAATTTTCTACATCAAATAGCTTTTCATCCGGGGCTATACTATTAAAAACAATCATTCCTTTTTCCCAGCGAACACCATGTTTCATTAAATCTAATTCATCCGCTAATGCGGTAACTGTATTGAGTTTATTTTTCCAATCTATTTCAACAGACGAAGTGTTAGAAATATCAACCTTCGCAACAAAATTTCCTTTTCCTTTAACTGCATAAATGAGTCCTTCTTGTTCTAAATCCGCATAAGCAGAGAGCACTGTATTTCTGCTCACTGATAATAATTCACTCAGTTCCCTTGTTGATGGGATTTTTTGGTTCCCTAACAAATGCCCTTTCATAATCATCTTTTTTAAATAATCTTTCAATTGAATATAAACGGGACGATCTTTTACAACTTTAAAATCCTTAAACAATTCCTAACCTCCTGCAATCATTTTTGCATATTTATTTCATTCTCAAAAGGTCCACTACATATGTATTTTTTATAAAGGGCGGTACGGTCTTATAAAGTGAAACTTTAATTAGTGAGGGGTTCATCCCCCCACTAATTATTAGGCTTCACCAATCGGGCTTTTACTGCTCACAAATAGCGGGATAAATCTTTACGATATAAGTTAATTACATCTTTTAAAGCAGCAGCTGCAGCTCCGCGTGGATTAGAAGCTCCACCAATTGTAGTAATTTGCCCCATTGTATCTGTAAAGAATGTTATTCCTTTTTCTGTTCCATTGACTTTTGCTAGCGGGTGATCTTTATCTATTTCGCACGGTTCAACATTTAGATTCACATTGCCTTCTCCATCTTTATGCGCCGATGCTATTAATTTAATAATTTTATGTTGTTCCTTAGCATTTCGAATTTGTTGTATTGTAACGTGTTCAATTCCTTGTACATATATACCTTCAAGCGTATTCTCTACTCCCATTAAACTGTTTGTCAAAAGTAACAATTTACACGCACTATCCGAACCACTTACATCTAATGTAGGATCCGTCTCGGCAATCCCTTTATTTTGCGCTTCTTTCAGCGCTTCTTCAAACGTAATATCACCTTCATACATTCTCGTTAGAATATAATTTGTCGTGCCATTTAATATTCCATCTATTTTTTCAATATTGCAACCAGCTAAACTAAATTGTCCAATATCTAAAGTCGGCAGTGCCGCGGCAGTTGCCCCACTATATCGTATTCGTACATTCGCCATTTTTGCTGCTTCATTTATTTCTCTCCAGTTTGTAACAAGTGCACCTTTAGAAATTGCAACTATATCCATATGTTTCTCAATCGCTTGTTTTATATATTTTTTTCCCGGATTTCCATCTTTAAGATTTGTAACGGTTGATTCTACCAATACAGTGCCACTTATCCCACTTGTTGCACGTTCCTCCGGATGATGTTCTAAATATTTTTCAATTGCAGCAGTACCGCCACCATACGTTAATAAATGATGAATAGATAACCCTTCCTCATTATGTATTGCAACATTTCTACCTAATACGCCACTTACCACTAAATTTATTCCATATGTTTCATTTATATATAAATATTTTTCATTTAATAATTTTATAAACTCTCTTCCTACTGTCCCATATCCAGATAATACAATTTGAATTTTCATAATATCCCCCCATATTTTTCTACCAAATCCCTCTTTCAATATAATATAAAGCGCTCTCGAATTCCATCGAGAGCGCTTTATATTATCTATTTCGGTAGACGTGATAACTTTTCTGCAATTGTTCTATAAAACTCTTGAATATTAGAAAAACCTAATGTGTCTGAAACGCTTAATCCTACCATATCGAGATGATCCCAATTTGCTTTCGTTTCGATATGATTCCATTTTCCGATTTGCAAAGACCCATTACTACTTACAACAGTATTAGACGAAGGTGCAATCATAGAATTTGTATTTACTACACCGTCATTTTGCCACCAAGAAGTATCTATTAATGGTCGGTTTTCTTCATATCTTGCATAAGATCCTAAGAAGAATGCATTCCCCATTAGCACTTTATTCATCGTTATATGTGGTAGATGCAAACCTGTTATAGGTACTGCTTGCGATGCATGTCCACTATAAGATAAGTAATATACATCCGATTGCGTCTTTACCCAATTATTTAACTCCTTTGCTCCATCAGTACTTAAATCCCATTGACTAATGTCTTTTGTATTTTCCCAAATTGAATTATTTAAAATACGATCAGTATATTGGAAAAATGACTCTCCAGCATTCTTTTTTATACCCCATTGATCCAATTTAAAATCATATAATGATAAATTATTGTTTCCATTTAAACTTGCAGCTGCAATTAGTAAATCTTTAACAAATGGTAACAGAAGACTTCCGTCCGCGAGTGTTGTACCATTGTGAGGAGTTGCTAATGTTGTAACACTATGAACATATGATTTACCACCCTCAAATAGTGGCGATATCTTTGCGTTTGGATGATTTTTCACGTAATTCTTTTCTTCATAACTTCCTTCTTTTAACAACTGCACTAAAGTTCTCGTCGTTTGTCCACCCATGCTATGCCCAACTAAATGAACTTTATTAGTTTCACTCCAATTCGGTGCAAATCCACTATAAGTTCTACCAAAACGATTATGTCCATGTTTCTCAGCATGCGCCGCTCCATAATCTACTGTTCCACCGTTAATTTGCGCATATAATTCACATGCACGATCCCAGTTACTAGATACAGGCCCAACTGCTGCAGTTTGAACTATATAACCATTTCTCTTTAAATCTTCCTGTATATCATGAACACCACCCCAATATTTAACACCTAGCATTTCCTCTCTACCCCATCCAGCAAATCCATTCACTAAAATAATAGGATAATTATTTTGTTGTCTCTCTTCTGCATAAGTTGTTTTCGCAGCGACTGAGCAAACAGTCACTAACGCAAAAAAACATATTTTTATAAATAATTTCCCCATACTTTCTCCCCCCCAATAAAACGCTTACATTTTTCTATAAAAAAATATACACATTTAGTTTTTCAACTTAAACATAATGTAAAGTATTTTATATACGATGTATATATAGAAAACATACAAAAATGTTGATAAATATTAATTCAAATAAGCATTTAGTTTTTACAATACAACTTATAAATCTTTTTATTCGAATTTACAATTTAGCATAGTTTCCTTATGTTAAATTGATTTTATAATCATAAGAAAACTAATTTCATTGCTTGAAAGGAGGAAAACAGCATGTACATCGGATTAAACATTCATACATTTTCTCAACCTTCTAAAATAACTCCATCTAATTTTGAGCATAATACTATCTCTTCTACTAAGATTGAAGATAAGAAATCCAATGCTCCAATCAAATTTGATATACGTTCATCTGAAAAAGAAATGAAACAAGCAGAGCATAAATTTAACGAATTGGATTTATGGAAGATGTTGAAAGATAAAGGTGTTCCTTTATGGATCATACTTGAAATGCTACAAAAAGTCCGTAAAGAAAAAGAAGTTCAAAATAATTCAGTTCAACATTCAAATGCGATTGAAGAAACAAGTGAGACTCGATTAAATGAAGTAATGTAATGAACGGCCTATAAACTAAAAAGAGTTCGAGGTTGATAAAGTTTCTATCAACCTCGAACTCTTTTTTAAGATTTTTCTTCAATTGTTACAAACTGAAAAGATACTTCTCCTTCCAAACCTTTAATTAGCTTTTTTGCTTTAACATTTTCATTAACTAATGTATTATCTGTCGACATTTTAGGTTTTTCATCACCTAAAGATTTTTTCAGATGAAGAAGGTGCATTTTCGTTTCATTTGCTTTTATTTCTTTATATACACCATTTTCCGCTACAATCACATACCATTGTGTTGGATAATTACGTTTGTTTCCTATCCAAGCGTCACTATTATATGTAACAGGAATCTCTTCCTCTCCTAATTCAATACTTTTTAAAGTCTTTTCGTCTTCTTGTGCAAACAATAGCGAACCATCATTTGGGAATTTTGGTAACGTATCTATAATAAAATCGGATCCATTTTCTCGTTTACGAAAAACCTTTGCTTTAATTAATGCTTGTGCTGTAGATTCATTTAAAATTAATACCTGTCCATTTCCAACTTTACCTTTTTTCACAGAAAACACTTCATTTTCTTTCGTAATTTCTTGATAACGATTAATAATTGGTGAAATTTTATTTTCATCTCCAATGATTAATAAACCGTTTGCAGGAAATGGATTTTCCTTTTTAGAGCATGCACTAAAACTTATTAAAAATAGTATTGTTAACATAAAAATAGTTAAAGTTCTTTTCATCGCGTTTCCTTTCATCATACAGTTCATTTTTTCACATACTTTTGTGTAGTCTTACAAGCTAATATACTCTATTGCTCCATAACTTTATAAAGCTTTTGTAGGTAACGCCAACGAGTGATAAAGAAGTATAAAACTTGTATACATATAAATGAAATTAAAATAACGATAGAGCTATTTATTATAGAAAAATCGACTAATTGTTGTAATGCCATATAGGCGACTACAGTATGAATCACTGCAATGATAATCGGTAAGAAGAACATTAATACTAACTGTCTCGTTACAACTCTTTTTAACTCTCGTTTACTTAATCCCATTTTCGAAATCATTTTATATTGTTGTTGATCACGGTCCAAATCAGTATATAATCGGAAATAAATAAAACTAGCAGCAAATGTAAAGAAAACGATTCCGACTAAAACACTTGCCATAAGTAATAAACCATTCTTTTGCTTTGCCTCCAACAAGTTTAATGTTAAAGCTTCAAAGTAGAAATCTCTGTCCCTAAGATCTTTATCGAATACATTCTTTAATTGATTTGAAATCTCTTTCGTTTTTATCCAATCATCTACAACAAATCCGTAAGTACGATGTTGAATATTTTCATCTTTTGGATTACTCGTATGCGGAATTTCATCATACACATGATCTTGAACAGCAATATAAATACTACTAGGATCATGTGGTAAAACTAAATTTCCCACAGTTTTTTTCACACGAAATGTCTTTGTCCAATCTCCTTGAATGACTTCAATATTTTTTTTATAGTCACCATTTTTAAATTCTTGTTTTTGTGACACCCTCCCAGGGATTAGTAAAATTTCATCTTCTTTTTCAATCGTTTCTTGTTGGTACCCGAGTGCTCTCGTAAGTTCGTTATATTCACTTAATTTCAATACATTTACGTTACTTTCTGTAAATTTATTTGAAGATGAAGCCATTCGATACGGAATATTTGCATCCTCAAGATGTTTTTTTAGAATAGAGAGATGTTTATCTACCAATTTGTTGTTTTCAGAGCTTTCATACAGAAATGTATATGGGTTTGTCATCCATACTAAATTCCTATTACCAAGAGCAGCTGTTGTACCGATTGCGGTAAATGCAACTGCTGAAATAATAGATACAATGAAAAACATCGTTGCGTTATCTTTCATACGGTAAATTAATTCTGAAAATGTTAATATATTTGTTCGCTTTAAAAAGAATGATTCACTCCTTTTAGCAAGATACAATATATACACGCTACACTGTGTATATAAAAAGTACGTTCCTATAATGACTAGAAGTACACCCATTCCGAGCGTAATAAAATTAGTACTTGGGATAAAGCGAAATACTGAAATATATCCATAGCCTATACTAATTAAAGAAAGTAGCGATAATAGAATAGAAGCTTTCGGTTCAGGCTTTGGCTTTTCCTCTGCTTGAATAAGTTCCACAAGTTCCGTTACTTTTATCATTTTAAAAGTAACAAGCGAAACAATTAAAAATAAGAAAAAAAATGTGATGACTGTTAATAATACCGCCTGTACTGGTATATAAAAAGGTAAACCATTACTAATCATTAATACACTTGCGCTTATCAATAACACTAGTTTAGAAAATATGAGTCCGATGAAAATCCCTATACAAATTGACCCAAGTCCAATTAACATATTTTCAATTAATAATAATTTCTTAAGTTGCCTCATTGACATTCCTTGCATCATTAAAATGCCAAATTCTTTCTTACGTGTTTTTAAAAATGAACTTACTGAATATAAAATAAAGAAAAATGAAAATACAAAAATCAAGCCTTGCGAAATTGTAAATCCTAATGTTCCAAATGCACTTATTGTTGTACTCGTCGATTTTAATTCCCCTTGTAAATCAGGATGAAATAATAAAAGGGCATACGTAAAGAAAATCATAATAGAAAATGCACAACTTAAAAAATGGGCAGCGTATGTACGCTTATTACGAAAAATATTATTAAATGCGAACTGACGAAAAGTCATGCCTTTTCCCTCCTAACAAAGAAAGGACATCCATAATCTTTTGATAAAAAGTTTGCCTACTTTCACCGCAATAAATTTCGTTATATAGTTGACCATCTTTAATAAATATAACTCTACTGCAAAAGCTCGCTGCATACGGATCATGTGTAACTAACATCATCGTTGCCTTTTCTTCTTTATTAAGGGTATCTAGCATCTCCATTACATCATTTGAAGATTTAGAGTCTAAATTCCCTGTAGGTTCATCTGCAAGTAATAATTGCGGCTTATGAACGATCGCGCGAGCAATTGCTGTTCTTTGAGCTTGTCCCCCTGATATTTCAAACGTTCTTTTACTCAATATATCTGTAATGTTTAATTTCTCTGCAATTTCTTCCACTCGTTTGTTCATTTCTTGTACAGAAACACCATCTAATGTCATTGGCAATACGATGTTTTCTTTTACTGTAAGTGTGCTAAGAAGATTAAATGATTGAAAAACAAATCCTAATTTTTTTCTACGGAATAAAGCTAAATCTTCTGATGTCAACTGGAAAGGATTTGTACCATTTATTAATATTTCTCCCGATGTTGGTGAATCAATAGTAGATACCATATTTAATAATGTTGTTTTCCCACTACCTGATGGCCCCATAATTCCTACAAATTCACCTTCTTGAATTGATAAATCAATATCTACTAATGCTTTAAAAGGTATTTTCCCTTTATATACTTTACTAATACTTTTTGCATGTAAAATTTCCATTTATATTCTCCCTTCATTTGCACTGCTTACTATAAAGTGTAAATGAATTGTTTTATAGCTCATATTGATTCATCTTTCATTTATCTTACACGCTTGTAAGATTTCTAAAAAAACAGATAATAAATCCACTTTCAAACTATAATCGATGTATATCTATCTTATAATATTTGTATAGTGGTATGAAATACAATGCTTCTTATTTCTAGTCGCTGAAACAACTTGTATTCTTTATTAGCAACATGCAATATATTATAAAGAATAACTATACAACTTCAAAACAATGAATAACAACTTATACTTCACCAGTAAAATCAAAAAGTAAATAGCACGTAAAAAAGCTCAGAGTTTTAACTCTAAGCTTTTTTACAATTTCATTGCATTATAGCTCCCTTTAAAGAGCAATATTTTTTATCCACTCTGATTTACTCAATAGATAATGATTATATAGTTGGTTTTCTATCATCTGTTGGCTCATATAAGTAAACCCGCATTTTTCAATAACTTTATTTGACGGTACGTTGTTAATTAAAGCAATTGCGTTAAGGACATCTACATTTGTATTTTTAAACAAATAATCAATTAACCCTTTAGTCACTTTCGTAGCGTAACCATTATTTTGATACTCGCTTGAAATAGCATACATAATTTCTCTATTCGGTAATGGAAGTTCTTCTTTAATACCTGTACAGCACCATCCAATAAATTCATTTGTATCTTTTATAAATACTCCCAGTTTTAAAAAATGACCGTCTATGTTTGATGAATTTGTAGCAGCATCAAGAAATACTTTATTTTCTGGTATTTCATAATTTGTAACCCAATTTACCCGTTGTTCTTTTGTTGATTTCCAGTCTGGCAAAAACTTTTCTATTTCCGGTTGATTCGATATTTTATAAATACTCTCCGCATCTTTGATGGAAAATTCTTGTAAGTATATATCACCACAATCTATTCTAAATAACTTAGTCAAATTTTCTTCTCCCATGATAATCCCCCTTAATCCCGTGTAAAATTCAATTGTTATAGCTACCTCCTAGCTAGAGTGAGGTAGCTATAACTTTATTAAAGTGCCTTAATCTGCTTCGTAAGTTCTATAAATCGTTCGTCAAGTTCTTTATATCCCTTGTCCTTAGAAGTTAAAAAGCTTAATTTACCTAATACTTCTTGTCTCTCTGTTTCTAACGTTAAACGTAGCTCTTCAATTTCATCTCTTGTTTTAGTAGGTTCTTCTAGCTGCTTTTGTATCGTATTGTTTAAAAACACGAGTTTTGTGTTAGTTGTTTTCTCTAGAAAATATCGATCGTGGGAAACGATAACGAGTGTTCCGTTGTACTCAGCTAATGTATTTTCAAGTTGTTCACGTGAAGGAAGATCAAGGTGATTCGTAGGTTCATCTAGAATAAGTACATCTTTTTCATCCAAAATATAAGCCATTAGCTTACATTTTACTCGTTCACCCATACTCATATGCTGAATCGGCTCTTTCCATTGAGAAGCTTGGAACCCTAAATGTTTCATTAAATTTTGTACTTTTCCTCTTTCTTCAAACGTCTCTTTAAAAAATAAATTTTCTGGTGTTTTATCAAGCGGTAAATCAAAAACTTCTTGTGTTAAATAACCGATGTTTGCAGATGGTGAAATCCATACTTCTCCTTGCACAGTTTCCGTTCCCATAATCATCTTCAATAAAGTTGTTTTCCCGCTACCATTCGGCCCAATAATCGCAACCTTCTCACCGTGCTGAATTGTAAAATTAACGTTTTCAAATAATGTCCGATTGTTAAATTCTTTCCGCAATTGTTTTACTTCTAAGAAACGTTTTCCTACTTTTTTACTCGCTTGAATAGAGAATTCAACTGAATACTCCTCTTTCACACGTTCTACTTTCGTTTTCTCCAGCTCTTTTTCGAGACGTTTTCGTTTTGACTTCACTTGTGCATCCATTCGCTTCGCCTTTACACGATAGAATTCTTTCACTCCTTCTTGTTTTGTAGACTGCGCATGTGCCTTTTGTGACCATGAACTTAATTCTTTTATATGAGTTTCTACTTGTTCTATCTTTTTTTGTTGTTTTTCATATTCACGCTGCTGCGTCATTCTTTTATGCTCACGAGCTTTCATATAACTCGTATAATTCCCGCTATGGTCAATTAATTTCTTATCCTCAATTGACCATATTCTTGTTGCGACAACATCTAAAAAATATCGATCATGCGATACGACGATAACTGTACCTCTCATATTTTTGATTTGTTTAATGAGAAATTCCGTACTCATCTCATCTAAATGATTTGTCGGTTCGTCTAATATTAATACATTAGGATTTCCAGCAAATCCTTTTGCTAATCGAACTTTTAGCTTTTCACCACCACTTAAAGTTAGAAAATCGTTCGTTGGCACGCCCCATTTTGCAAGAAGCTCGGCTTCTTTTGCAATCATATCCTTACTAACAAAAGATTCTTTTTCTTGTTCAACATATGCTGTTGTCATATTCATTTGCATCCATTCAACAGTACCTTTTGATGGTTCAATCTTCCCATTTATTAATTGAAGTAACGTTGATTTACCAGCCCCGTTTTTACCAATTAATCCGATAATATCCCCTTGTCTTACTGTCACATTCATTTTCTCTAACAAAGTATTTTCCTTTATTTCAACATAAACATCATTTAATTTTAATAGTTCTTTCATAATACCGATCCCTTTCATTAAGGGAGAATAAAAAAATCCTCCCAAATAAATTTGGCAGGATTAGTCGTTAAAATATTTATACCCAAATAAGCTATTGCGCAACATAAATAGCAATACCGTTGTATGGAAATTGGGCAGACTAATCCTATTTTTTAGAAATTGAAATTTATTTCATTTCAACATTTAAAAATAAGATTAGTTAATCATCGTCCACCCATCATTCCTTTCCGTCGTTAGTAACCATATTGTACCATGATAGTACTGTATGAGTAAATGCAATTATATGTGCTATTATAATGATTGCTTTCTTCTAGGTCTATTTATCATTTCTTAACTTCATATGAAACAAGCATACATTACACTTGTTGTACTACTCCTTTAAATTTCTCTAATAATAAACTTCTACGCACTACCTCTTATATAATTTTTATATAAATTTATGATTAATTTTATATTATACATACTACATTTCAGTTCTTATAATAAAGTTATCATTTTTAAGGAGGGATTCTACAATGGAATTTAGCAAACTCGGAAACAGTGGATTAACAGTAAGTAAGATTGCATATGGAAACTGGATAAACCATGGTGGAAAAGTAAATGAAAATACTGCAAATGATTGTGTGAACGCCGCACTAGATGTCGGTATTACAACCTTCGATACTGCTGATGTTTATTCGGACACTATTGCCGAGGAAGTACTTGGTCGCTCTTTGAAAGGAATACGCCGAGAAAGTATAGAACTTTGTACAAAAGTATGCCATCCGACCGGACCTGGAAAAAATGATCGAGGTTTATCACGAAAACATATTATAGAAAATTGTAATGCATCGTTACAACGGCTACATACAGACTACATTGATGTCTATTATGCACATCGATTCGATACAACAACTCCTCTTGAAGAAACAATGTTAGCTTTCTCAGATCTTGTAAGACAAGGTAAAGTCCTTTATTTAGGTATAAGTGAATGGACATCGGAGCAAATCACACGCGGTGCAGCACTTGCCCGAGAATTGAACATTCCTCTTATTGCTAGCCAGCCTCAATATTCGATGTTGTGGCGAGTGATCGAAACAGACATAATACCTACATGTCAACGTGAAGGACTTGGTCAAGTTGTTTGGTCTCCCCTCGCACAAGGTATTCTCACTGGAAAATATCAACCAGGTAAACCAATCCCTGCCCAATCACGTGCTAACTCGGATGCTGGAAAACCGTTTTTTGACAAACTGGTGCAACGTTGGATGAGTGATGATGTGCTTACTGCTATCCAGAAACTTAACCCTATTGCACAAGAAATTAACCTTACCCTATCTCAACTCGCAATTGCTTGGGTGTTACAAAATCCAGCTGTTTCTTCTGCAATTATTGGTGCTTCAAATCCGGAACAAATAAGAGAAAACGTAGTTGCTACTAGTGTTAAATTGCAACCTGAAATTATGAATCAGATTGATAGTGTATTAAAAGGTTTCGCTGAGTATGATCCTAGCAAAACAGGTTGAACCATGAGTAAGTTTTACCTATAAATAAACACCCTTTCCCAACTTCCCACAGCCCATCCTATAAAGATGGGCCTTTACTTTTCAAATTCAAGTTGTGAAGTCTTATAAATCTCTCTAACAACTGCTAAGAAGTTCTCGAGAACGACAGACTTTTCATCTTGTCTCCATCCAGCGTATAAGTTTATCTCCGGTGTATGTTCCTGAATGTCTTTATACATGACTCCCGATTTTTTATAACTTTCCACCGATGATGGAACGACAGAAATCCCCATTCCTGCTGCAACTAAATTAACAATCGTCTGCATTTGAATTGCTTCTTGAACAATATTTAAACTTACTCCATGTTCCCAAAAGTAACTAATAATTAAATCATAAAAGTTAGTACCGAAATGACGAGGAAATAAAACAAATGGTTCATCTACTAGTTCTTTAATAGAAATATTAGGTAACGAAATTAATGGGTGGTCTTCATGTAAAACCAATTTTAAACGTTCTTTAGAACAAACTTCAGAAGACAATATTTCATTATTCTGCTTAGAACGAATAAATCCAATATGAATTTGTTTTTCATAGAGTGCTTTTATTTGCTGGTCTGTTGTCATCTCGCGTAATATAAGCTGAATGTTAGGAAACCGTTCTCGAAATGTTTTTAATATGTTTATAACCGTTTCTGTAGAATCGACAAAACCGATGATTAAATGCCCGATTTTTCCTTCCTCTACAAGCTGAGTTTCTTTAATCGTTCTTTCTACTTGAAGTAGCGTTTGTCGCGCACCTTCTAAAAATATTTTCCCAGCATCGGTAAGCTCAACCATTCTCTTTGTTCGATGAAAAAGTTGGACCCCTAATTCATCTTCTAATTTGCGAATTTCTTGGCTTAAAGGAGGTTGCGCCATCATAAGACGTTCTGCTGCACGACTAAAGTTTAATTCTTCTGCTACTGTTATGAAATATCTCATTTTACGAATATCTATTTCAATACACTCCTTTCATTAACAAGTAATAAAAGACTCTCTTTTATCTTTAACGGTATCGCTTTGCTTCTCTTATGTAAATAATCTTTCATTCTGGAAATTTATCAATGGTACAAAATAAGGCTAAAAAACTTTAAATATAAGTTTTTTAGCCTTAATCACTTTTACACATTACAAAATTTAATTCGTACAACGGTACCTTTACCAACTTCTGAATGGATCTCTACATTATGTCCTAATTGTTTTGTAATCTCATATACAAGATATAGTCCCATCCCCGTTGACTCTTTAAAATCTCTACCATTTTCTCCTGTAAAGAAAGGTTTAAACACTCTTGGTAAATCTTGCTTCGGTATCCCTACGCCACTATCGGCAATTTCAAGTACAATATTATTACCTTCCTTACAAGCTTTCACTTTAATCTTTTCTCTACTACCTGATGAGTATTTAATTGCATTCGATATAATTTGTCCAATTAAAAATTGTAACCATTTCGCATCACTTTCTACAGTAATACCCTTATCAATTTCAAGCTCTGGATATACGAAATTCCGGATAAAAAAGCGTTTGTGTTCATGTACAGAATCATTCACTATTTTATGTAGTTGTACTCTTTCTACATAAAAATCTTGTGTAAATGCCTCTAAACGTGCGACATACAGTGCCATCTCTAACCCCTTTTTCAGCCTATCTGTTTCCTCATTAATACTTTCAAAGCGCGGATCCGCTTCATCTTGTGTAATTAATTCTATTACAGATAAAGGTGTTTTCATTTGATGAATCCACTGATTCATAAATGTTAAATGATCATTATTTTTTCTCTCTTGTAACTGGAGCTGATTTTGATAATGTCGATATTGTACTTCGAGCAAATCTTGGAGAGCAGTAGATAAAACTGCAAAATCAGATTTTTGAACAGATTCATCCAAAGATTGCAACGGATTTGCTAAACGCTCATAAAAAGATCGATGTGTAAAATAACGAAATACTAAATAACTTACCATAAAAAAAGCACCTAAAAACATTGCATATAATGCCGTTGAAATATGATTATGCCCATCAAACCAATAAACTAAGAATACGGCTAATAGTTGGATCGCAGTAAAACAAATAAGGGGTATATGATCACGTATAAACAACCTTATCATTTTTCCATACCAGTATCCCAAGTAATATGCAATCTATATCCAACACTACGAATTGTTTCAATTGCTCCTTCAATTTGTAACGTTTTTAACTTTTTACGCACACGTGTTGTATTTACACTTAATGTATTATCATCTACATAGGATTCACTATCCCATAATTTATTTAATAATACTTCCCTACTCACAACACGCGGATAGTTTTTCATTAACATCTCTAATAAAATGGCTTCGTTTCTCGTTATATCAATCTCTTGATTCCTAAGTTTTAATACAAGTCTTTCGGGATATAAACTAAGACCTTGTTGCTCAACCATTCGTTCTTCTAATTTCGGTGCATAGTCTCCATAAGCACGTCTTAAATGACTACGAATTTTCGCCATTACAACTTCATAATGAAACGGCTTCGGAATAAAATCATCGCCACCATTTTCTAACGCCATAACTTGATCCATCGTACCTTCACGGGCCGAAATAAATAAAATCGGACATGTAGAAACCCCGCGAATTTGACGACACCAATAGTAACCATCAAAACTTGGTAAATTAATATCTAATAAAACTAACTCTGGTTGTTCTTCTAAAAAAATGTCTAATACATTTTGAAAATCTGATACAATAATTCCTTCATAACCGTATTTCGCAACATATGTTGATAAAAGCTCCGCAATTTTCATATCATCTTCTACAATCATAATTTTGACCATTTCTGAACTCCTTTTTGATCCACAATATCAAATATACTTATATAAATACTACCTCTTTTCACAAAATCCGTAAAATAGAAAAAGGATACTTTTGTATAGGAGTATCCTTTTTCTATTTTTTCTTATTTAATATGAAATTCACTTAGAGAAAATCCTAACTTCTCCACATATTCTCTTCCTAGTTCCATCCGCGCCGTTTTTAGTGGATCCACAACTTGGCAAACTTTTAAATTACCTGCTGCTGATAATAAAAGAGTTGCATCAGCTTTAGACATTTCTAATTCTTCATGTAAAAATGTTACCATATTACGTACGGCGCGATTAGCTGCATCATCTAACAATTTCTCTGAAGCAATCGTCATTATTTTTCCTTTTTGAATAGCCATTGGTAGAGGCCATTGCTTTCCTTTTATAGTTTGAACAGTTACAGTTACCTCACCAGCAACTTCAACCCCGCTAACACCAATTTCACCATCACCCATCGCTGCGTGTAAATCACCTAATGCTAAAAGAGCACCAGGAACATTTACAGGTAATAATAACGTTGTCCCTTCCTTTATCTCTTTACAGTCCATATTCCCACCGTGATCATGCGGTGTACCACATGAAATACTCTCTTCTTTCGGCGCAGTACCAATTACCCCGATCATTGGATTAATCGGGATTTGTAGTTCACTTGAAAACACAACATATTCATTATGTATTGAGACGACTTTCACTGTATTTTCATTTAACTCATCACCCATTACACCAAGATTCGCACCTGTAGTTAAAACGCCCTGCTCTGCAATTTTAATCTTTTCAATCGTTACAACTAATATATCACCAGGTTCGGCCCCTTTAATATATACTGGACCAGTCGCTGGATTAATCCGGTTCCAATCTAATTCTTGAAATACAACATCTTCGGAATCAATTTGATTTTCAAAGCAATCATATGTTTCAAATACAAGGCGACTCCCAATTTCTACTTCCATACATGGTTTATTTTCTGGTGACATTGCGTAAATGCTATGTTCTTTATGAATTCGATACATATTATCTCTCTCCTTTTATATTGGTCTACAATTACTAATTAGCTTTTTTCATAAAAGCTCCTTTTAATAATTAATGAATTTACATATAGAAAAGCACTTAGCTTATTTTCATACATACACTCTTTACTATAACAGGTAAAGAAAGGTGGTATTACAATGCCCCTTATTCCATACAACGAAAGTGACGTTGATTTACTAGCACGTTTAATCCGTGCTGAAGCTGAGGGCGAAGGACGACAAGGTGAACAACTTGTTGGCTGCGTTGTCGTAAATCGTGTGTTTTGTGATTGTTTAGATTTTAAAGAGCTTCGATCTGTGCGTGATGCAGTATATCAAAGCCCTGGCGGATTCGAAGCAGTTCAATACGGTTACTTTTATCAACGGGCCCGTGAATCAGAAAAAGAAATCGCAAGAAAAGTTTTACAAGGTGAATGGCGCTGGCCAGCACGATGGGCTCTTTGGTATTTTCGTCCAGTTGGAGCTTGTCCACCCGAATGGTATAATCAGCCGTTTGCAGGGCAATTTAAAAGCCATTGCTTTTACGAACCAAGTGGTGATGAATGTCCAAAAATGTATTCAAGATAGTAAAAATTAAGCAACGCAAGTACTTATTCTATTGAGTACTTGCATCGCTTTTAACTATATTTTAGAAATCTAATAATGTGACGAATTTTCTTGCGCCTACCACATGTATTAATAACGGTATACGTGGACCACTTGATTGGTTCATAACGAGCCTATATATAATGGTAAATAATTGTTTTTGATTTTCTTTCATTATCTTTTTATTTTCATGATGACAAATCGAATACAATTGTTCCATTAAGTTAGAGTAATCGTTATTAGAACGAAGTATTTTGCAAACTTCTACTAGCCATTCTTTCTGCCTGTCATCTAATGTGTTGTAAAACTCTATATTTCTCTCTTGATTTACTGTAATTAATTTTTTAGATTGAAAGTTTCTAATCCAATACTCCACCCGATTACTTATTGCAATCATTTCAGGTAATGCATAACTTCTATCTGTTTTTTCTAATATACCTTGTAAAATAGATGAATCAAAATGTAATAATGGTAACGTTCCTGCTACTTGATTAAACTTTGGATACTCTTTAAATCGGCTATCAAGTCTAGAAAGTTTAATTGCATCAAATAAATCTTCATTTTTGAGTGTTTTATTTTCATAACTGTCCTTCAATCTCTCATACTCTGTATAATTGCGAATCACATCTTCATCAAGTCCAATATGAAAAGCTGCATCAGGCTTATATTTTGCAAACATAAAAAGAATTACTTCTGGTACATACACTTTTAATAAGTCGCTAGGTATAATACTATTCCCTGAAGAACTAGACATTTTTTCATGATTACCTTTAATACCAATGAAATCATAAGCAATGTAATGAGGCGCTTCACGATTAAATATTTCCCTTGCAATTTCTTTTGATACATTGTAACTACCTGTTTCCGATGAATGATCTCTTCCGCCCGGTTCGAAAATAACATCCTCTATCATCCATCTCATCGGCCAATCGATTTTCCAATTCAGTTTCATTTTATTTGTATTTAATACTGATAATTCATTTTGATTTCTACATACACATTTATACTGAACTGTTTTTAATACTTCATCAAAATGTGTAATAGTTGTTGCATCTTTCCCGCAGCTCTCACAATATAACGTAACGGGATAAAAGTTTTCTCTATCTTCTTCTCGATGTATTCCTGTTTTAAAGCCCATTAAAATATCATATATTTCTTTTCTTTTATACAAAGACTCTATTATGTTTTCATTATACCTTCCGCTTCTATATTCAGCATGTTGATAAATAAATTCTACTTCAATTCCAAATGCTTGAAGCGATTTTTCAAACTCTTTTTCAAAATGCTCTGCGTACGAATTATGACACCCATACGGATCAGGAATATCACAGTATGGCATACCAATATATTTTGCAAAAGAAGGATCAATATTTTTGGGAACTTTTCTAAACCTGTCATAATCATCCCATGAAAATATAAAACGAGTCTTTTTCCCTAAATCTTGAAGCGCCCTTACAACAAAATAAGTCGTTACTATTTCACGAAAGTTACCAATATGAACCGAACCAGATGGACTAATTCCAGATGCGCAAACAAAAGTTTCTTTGTTGGGATGTTTTCTAATTAATTTATGTGCCACTTCATACGCCCAATGCATATACTCACCTCAATTGTATTTTTGTTTTCACATTTTCAGTTTTATACAATAAAAAAACTCCCACCCCCAAGATTATTAATCTTGAGGACGAGAGTTATTAGCTTCGCGGTACCACCTCAGTTTGTTAATACGTCACCATATTAACCTTTTCAGGTACGGCAAAATATGCTTATACCCTATCTCTATAACGGGAGAACCCGTCGCACCATCCCTAAACAAATTAGTTCCTTGCGCAGCTCCAAGTCTTTTTTCGTTAAGATGTTTAACCGCTCTTTCTCAGCTACCAGAGCTCTCTGTATGTATTCATTCTTAACTACTCTTCTCTTCAATGCTATTTTGAATATTAGTTTTTACATATGATAATTTATAACGAATACATTGTCAAATTTTTCTGAACGAAAACAAATAGCATATAACTATCTAAAAAAATGTTTTATCGCTTCCAGTTGAATTTTATGACTACATTCATCACAACAATATTTCCCCTCCGGATTTCTCTTGAATTCCCTATATTTTCCGCTTCCTTCGTATACGCGAAATACATTTTTACATGAAAAACAGACAATTTCATAAAACATCATATGCATTTCCCTCCCCATGGCTATACGCTATTTTCGAATTACGTGATAAGGCCCTCTTTTCTTACACTGGAAATCTTAATTTTATTTCAGTGAAAGGTTTACCTCTCTTCTTATCGAACTTTATATATAGCTTTAATGAATAGAGGTGAAACATATTGCTCAGAAATATAGAATTAGTCGTTGATGCTAAGGCGAATTTAGGGGAAGGTCCTTGCTGGGATGAGAAGAAACAATTATTATACTGGGTTGATATTATCGAGAAAAAATTATGTCTTTATAATCCTGTTAAAAAAACAAACCGAGCGATCACTCTCGACCAACAAATCGGTTGTGTTGTTCCATATACGAACGATGAAGTTTTAGTAGCAATGGAACAAGGCTTTTATTCTCTTAATCTTGACACAAAAATACTTACACATATTTATGACCCTGAACCAGATTTATTAGAAAATCGCTTTAACGATGGAAAATGCGATCCAGCTGGCCGCTTTTGGGCGGGCACTACAGACTTATACGGTATTAATGCTGCTGGTTCCTTGTATTGTTTAAACAATAATTTCAACGTAGATAAAAAAGTTGCACATGTAAATACGTCAAATGGTATAGCTTGGTCCCCTGATCATACATTTCTTTATTTCATTGATACACCTACAAAAAAAGTAGTCCGTTTTCATTATGATATACATACTGGTGTAATTAGCAATCCAACAGATGTTATCATCTTCCCTGAAAATGAAGGTATACCCGATGGCATGACAATTGATGTAGAAGGTTGTTTATGGATTGCACATTGGGGAGGCTCGAAGATTACTAGATGGAATCCCTTTACTGGAAAACAGATTTTAAGTATTCCGATTCCTGCTTTATATGTAACGTCGTGTACATTTGGAGGACCTAATTTGACCGATTTATATATCACAACAGCCCGAACAAGAATGACGGATGCGGAATTAAAACAGTACCCACATGCTGGTGGTATATTTCGAATTCAAATGAATGTTAAAGGTTGTCCAACCTATTCATTTCGCCATGAAACTATTGGAGCTGAAACACTATGAACAGAATCGATTACATAAGACAAGAAGAGAAAAAATATCACGATCTTTGCTATGAACAATACAAATTATTCGAAGCAGGATCTTGGCTGTATAAACCTGTTAAAACAGTTATGGACATGCTGAACTATTTTGAAGGACAGAAAGACCTACAAATACTTGACCTTGGCTCTGGTGTCGGTAGAAACAGTATTCCGATTGCACAAAAAATCACGAATAATGGCGGCACTGTTACTTGTGTTGATCTACTCGAAACGGCTTTAATGAAGTTACAAGTTTATAGCAAAGAATATGGTGTATTTGAATACATAAAAACGGAACATTCAGCAATTGAAAACTACTATATTGCCTCTAATACTTATAATTACATCATTGCCGTATCAAGTTTAGAGCATGTCAGATCAATAGAAGATTTTAAAAAAGTGCTTCACTCTATGAAAAATGGAACAAAGAGTGGTGGTATCAACTGTTTAATAGTCAACTCTAACATTCAAGAAATTGACTTGGAAACGAATCAAGAATTAGATGCTTTAGTTGAAATTAATCTTTCTACTGAAGAAATGATACTTGTACTAAAAAGCGTTTATACTGAATGGCAAGAAGTAAAAATTGAAATTAAAAGTTTATCGTATGATATTGTACGTAACGGAAAACACATTAAATTAAAAACGAATGCGATTACTTATGTCGTTCAAAAAATGTAGTATATGCGAGTGGGGACAATCTTTATTTTATCCAGTCACCACTCGCATATTTATGTAAAGTTTATTCCATTGTAATTACAATTTTCCCTCTAGTATGCTGACTTTCACTCAAAATATGAGCTTCTCTAACTCCTTTTTCATTAAACGGAACAACCTTACTAATGATTGGTTTAATTTTTTCAGCTTGAATCAAACCTGATAATTCGTATAATTGCTTTCCGCTTGGTTTTAACCATAAAAATCCTGATTTTATCCCTTGTACTTCATGTACCGGTTCATGAACGATAGAAACTAGAACACCACTAGGCTTAATAATTTGAAAACTTTTCTCTTGTACTTCTCCGCCGATTGTATCTAACACAATATCATAATCCGATAGTAGCTCTTCAAATTTATCTTTTTTATAATCAATAATGAGGTCAGCACCTAAAGACTTTAAAAACTCTTCATTTTTACTACTTGCAGTTGTAGCGACAAAGGCCCCAAATGATTTCGCGATTTGAATTGCAAAACTACCTACTCCACCAGCTCCAGCATGAATTAATACTCGATCATTTTCTTTTATTTGTGCGTAATCAACAAGACTTTGCCAAGCTGTTAGTCCTGCAAGAGGTATAGACGCAGCTTCTTCAAAACTAATATTATTTGGCATATGTGCTACTAAGTCTGATTTCACTGTAATGTATTCAGCATAAGAACCTTTCCCTATATTTTCTGGTTTCGTAAACACTTTATCACCTATTTTAAAATGGTCCACATCTTCTCCAACTTCTTCAATTACTCCAGCAACATCTAAACCTAATGTAATTGGAAATGAAAATTGCAGCTTCTCTTGTAATTCTCCCTTTCTTATTTTCCAATCAACAGGATTGACAGATGTTGCATGTATGCGTATTAATACTTCATTACATTTAATAACCGACTTTGGAACTTGTCTTTCTTGTAATTTTTCAACACTACCATATTGATCAATAATAATTGCTTTCATTTCCTCTCCTCCTTTCTGTTAATTTTAATAACTAACAATTATTTTTCAAAATTTTTCGTCTTAAATGATAATAAATATGTTTGGAAGTGATATTTATCTCTACTAATTAAGTATTATGAGTGCAAAAAGCATGTACCTAACTTTAATACAATTTAGTTTCCGGATAAGAAACAACAAAATTTTTATTTTCTTTAATTTTTAATGAAACGGAGAGTGTACTATGAGTGAACAAATTTTCAAAGTAAACGGTATTAATTTATGTACAGAAAGCTTTGGCAATCCTAATAACCCAGCAATATTATTAATTATGGGAGCTACATGTTCAATGGTTTATTGGGATGAAGAATTTTGTGAAAGGTTAGCTAGCACAGGAAAATTTGTCATTCGCTATGATAACCGTGATGTCGGGCGCTCTATTACATATAAGCCTGGGACTTCCAATTACACTGTAGCAGACATGGCTGAAGATGCAATCGGGGTACTCGATGCGTATCATATTGACAAGGCACACCTTCTGGGCATGTCATTAGGAGGTATGATTGCTCAAATTGCTGCAGTAAAACACCCAAAAAGAATTTTGACCTTAACATTACTAGCAACAAGCGTTATTGGATCTGATAACAATACTCGTGATTTGCCTCCAATGGATGAAAGAATTTTGACACATCATGCTAATGGTGCAAATTTAGATTGGACAAATAAAGATGTTATAGCGAAATATTTAGTTACAGGATCACGTCTACTCTGTGGGCCAAAGCGTATATTTGATGAATCAAGAACTTTGAAACAAATAAAACAAGAAATAGAACGTGCTAACAATCTATTAAGTATGTTTAATCACGCCCTCCTAACAGGTGATGATTCTTATGAGGGTATACTTAAATCAATACTGGTACCAACTTTAGTAATTCATGGTACGGACGATACAGCTCTTCCACTTGAACATGGACTCGCACTTATTGACGAAATTCCGAACTCAAAGCTATTAACCCTTGAAGGTACAGGACATGAGAATCACCCCGATGACTGGGATAAAATTATTAAAGCAATTTCAGAACATATATCCTATATAAGATAAGGATAACTTTTAGAAGGGGCACAAATTGTTTTGTCCCCTTCTATTTATAGATATTACGATACAATAACAAAAACCCATCACTGCATTCGTATGTATAGTGATGGGCTCTACCTATTTTTTTATGTTTAAAAAAATGGACAATCTAACTGATCAACAGATTCCCACGATTTTTTTTTTACATTTTCGGTGGATTTACTAGTTTCTAATGGTACGTTTTTAAATGGATTCATTTCAACTTTTAATAGAGATGATGGTTCTACATATAAAGAAAAAACATGGCTACTTGGCAAGGTTTTTGATACATCAATATCTCCTACTTGTTTAAATAATTGCTGGGCTGCAAAGAAAAAGAAATTAGTTGGATTAGATTGTTTATTAAGCCAAGCAATCATTTCAGGCGATACTGATTTATTAATATTAATTTTCACTCGATCACCACGTTTATATCGCCTAGATCGCATACTTCCACCAACTAACTTATCGTTAAGTTTGTAAACCCTAACTCTTTTTGCTTATGCTCTCTATATTTTGGCGAGCATGTGTATACTAATAACCCACGAGCATTTGTAAATAACGGGTTATCTACAAAAATCACATTTTTCAAGCGTCCTTTTTGTTTTAAAATCATTTTCAAGCTATTTTTAATAATAACTGCGCCCCCACCGTAAATAAATACATATGGATCGTCTTTCATATCATCAATTTTGTTAATAATATCTGTTGCGACACGTGCAGCTAAACCTAAAAACGCTGGTTGCGATTCCTCAACTAACAATGCATTTCTCGGGTGTTTTTCATTTAAATAAATTTGGTTAAATTCTGTAATACTATCAATTGTTTTCGTTGGATATTTCCGATTCCATCTTGTAATAATTTGTAGTAACGTTTCTTTTACACCGTACGATAACCCTTTACTTAATTGCGGACGGAAATTTACCCCTAACGAAACAACTTCTTCGGTTGTCCCCGCGCCAATATCAAAAGATAATAATGTTTTATCAACAAAATCAATTTCTGAAACTTGATTTTGTTCACATTCTATTTTATGTTTCACAACATTTCCTTCTTCATCATATACAATGCCCCACGTCCCAGAAGCGCCTTCAGGTAGGCATTTACAAAACTCAATAGAAACATTAATCGTAACATCCCGTCCGTTCGGATAATGGAAAACAACCTTATGATTTCCCATATAACGTTTTGCATTTTCAGCAGCGATTTCCTGTGTAATAAGCTGCATAGGAAGAGCGACAGATAAATCATAACGAATATTAATATGACTTGAAGTTGGACTTTGACGCATTGCACTTATCGCTAAACCAGAAAGGATTGTAATAACCATTAATTCATCCGTTGATTTATTTGATTTCTTCTCCACTTCAGTACCTTTTAATTGATCCTGAATCACTTTTTCTCCAACGATGTATCGTACATTATTTAACATTAGCGATGGAGAACTAATGGTCACGTCAATGTGATTCTCTAATTCTGATAATGAGACATCTCCCTCATCTAACAGTCCTGTAGGCTCTCCTATATATAAAGAATAAATACTCGGGATAAAAATAGGGTCCTGCCCTTTCACCATTAACTTCAAACCGTTATTTCCTGCATCTGCACCAGCTTTTAAAAGAATAGACATAACTACCCCCTAATTTAATCTGACATCCCTTCCAAATATATGCGAGCCCACACTTTTACATTCAAATGTTATTTAATTTTTTATTTATCCAAAAACAAAACATCATAAACATTCACTTCATATGTAAAAAATATTTGACATGAAACTTTTCCGATTTTATACTATGGATGTAAAGAGTTTTTTACAAAGGTGGAGGTGCAATTATATATTGAATACTAAAAAAACTATTTTTGTAATCATAATTTTTTCTTTAATCGCTATACTTGGACATGGCACATATAAATACATAACTGAAGGTTCAATTTTGGGCGGGACTATTTTCGCTGCCTCTTTAATACTTAGTAAATTAATTAATCATATTACATGGGGAGATCCAAACGGAGTATCGGAAGAAAGTCAAGATGAGATGGGACAACAAATTACATATAAAAGCTTTAAAATTTCTTATTTTGTACTTATGTGTATGATGTTTCTTATTTTAATATTTTCAGAAGGATTTTCATCCCTATTACTCGATGAAATAAAGAACCTTCCTCTATTTATAGCACTTTGTTCTTCCTTCTTTATTTATCCTATCATTGAACTCATTGTCGCAAAACAATATAAATAAAAAAGTGGTTTTCTGTAAATAGAAAACCACTTTTTTAATACATATCTTCCGCTATTGCTTTTAACTTATTCACAGTCCGCCAATTCCTTACTGTAGCTGGCCTATGTAATTTTTGAAACTGGTTCATTAGTTTAGAATTCCGAATGCTTTTTTTGAAAAACAAATACACTACTCCTCCTTCAATATGGCAATCTTCTATTTCACTTTTAATCGTAAGCAACTGATTACTGTCTTCTTCAGAAAGTGGATTAACTAAAAAGGCAACATGTATGCTTTCTCCTTCTAACAATAAATCGGCTTCATAAGGGCACGTTTTTATAATATTTATAAATTCATCTTTTGTTCTTAACATGACTGGCACATCGAAATCAAAAACATTTTTAATTTCACATTCAATTCGTTCCTTTAAAAAACTTATCCCTTCTTCTGACTCAAACACTACATTTCCACTTTGAATATATGTTTTCACTTTTTTTAACCCTATTGATTCAAAGACTTTTTTCAAATCCAACATTTTGATTACTTTATGTCCACCTACATTAATTCCTCGTAGTAGTGCAATATAAATTGTCATAACAACACACCTCACATTTTAACAGTCCTAAAAATCGGATATATTTACATCTTCATATTCCTCGGATATTTGCATTGATTTTTCTAACATATCACGTAATAAAAAAACTTACTACATGATTTTCTTCAAGAGTAAGCTTTGTTATCTTATTATGTCGTTATAGGTAAATGTAATATGAATTGTTGTCCGATTGGTCCCATTCTTCTAAACCCTTTATCTTGAAATCCAACTTTCTCATATAACTTTTGTGCCGGAATATTTTTTTCATTTACAGCAAGAATTACTTCATTTATTATTGGATAATAATTTATTACAAAGTCTTGTAATAACGCCAATGATTTTTTAGCATATCCTCTCCTTTGTTTATTGTGATTAACAGAAAAAGAAGTTTAAAGTATGGCATCTTTATTTTCTGTAAACTCCTGTACTCTGTCACCCGTTTGTAATGCAAAAACACCGACAGGTACTCCGCTAAAGTCCAAAATAACAACTACATTTTTAGTTCGATCATTTTTCGCTTTCTCCAGTAATTCACCTGGATTCGCTGTGAATCGTACTTGTTCACTTGGTAAACTAAATGATTCTATTCTCTCTTTATACTGCTCCTTATACGGAACTAATTGTATTTCCCCTGTATGTATGTTCATGCTTAACTCTCCCATTTTTTATCAAATTAACTTAAACCTTGCTGTGTTTTAGACTGCACTTTTCCATCCAAAAATGTTATTTCAGCAAATGATTTTGGATTGATTCCTTTCCAAGCAAAAATTTGTTTAATTTGTGTAGAATGTTCTACCCCTTCTTCTATGAGTAAATCCCCTTCAAAACCGATTAATTCTTTCACTTCTAAATAAGTCATTCCTTCATTAATATTTGAGAAATGATTTATATTAATAGACTCTTGCTTTTTATTTTCCGTTATTGTAGAAGACGTAGCCGTTTTCTTCTTCACTTCTTTCTTCTGATCACACGCTGTCATACTGAAACATATGCATAAACTACCTAATATGAATGCGCTTTTTTTCATCATAACGGTTGTCCCTCCCCTCATTATTAAACCATATATTCCTTTGAAAATAAACTGAATATTAAATCTTACAGAAAAATCCCGTACAATTTAGTACGGGATTTTCACTATTTTTTCAAATGGTTATTTGACTGATCTTCTTGTTCTTTTCGTAGTTCTTGTTCTTCATCTTTTGGTAATTGTTTATCATTATCTTTAATTGGATTCGTTTCTCTATTTTCAATCATATCATTTGGAACTTGTGGCATTACTCGGCCAACAATTGCTGCTAATTCATCAAGTATACCCTCACCAGTTTTACCATTCTTAATTTGCTTTCCTATTTGTTTTAATCTTTCATACGTATCAACATCTGCTACAACGACTGCATTAGCACCATTGGGATCATTCTTCAAACTTTCTGCAACAGAATACTTAATTGACTCCACACGAGTTCGATCAAGTTTCGCTTTTACATCAATACCTACAACAGCATATTTCCCAACTACTACTGCTGTCGCATCGTTTACACCAGGTATACTTGCAGCTAAAGATGCTAAATGATCAGCAGCTTTTTCGTTTGGCTTATTTGATTTATTCGTATACGTAACATTTTTCATCGAAACATTTTTTTGTTCTGGCTTTTCATTAGGATTGTCTTTTTTCCCAATACTACATCCAGTAATAACGAAACAAAGCATTAACATATATATAATGATTTTCATTATTTTCACCACTTTATCATTGATGTTTAATCATAAATTTTTTCAACAGCTTGCATCTTCTTCACTTTTTCTTCTGCTCCATTATTTGCGTTAATGAAAATTTGGTACGTATCTTTCCCTAAAGTACCAATAAATTCATAACAAAGTACTTCATTATGCAAGTCATTTACTACTACAGCTTTACGTTCTTCCATAACTTTTACATCAGGGTTAATTTTCTTTCTCGCCTCAGCAGCAGTTAGTTTCGCACTCGGAATTGTTCGTTTTTGATGCGATGCTAAATATTCCTTTGCGGAAAAACCAACAATCGACCCATCATCTAAAGCAATTTTCATTTGGATTGCTTCTGGATAAATACGCATTCCATTTTCATTTACAACGTACGTAAACACACCGATATTATCATATTGAGAGCTATCAAACAGCTCCATATTTGTAAACTTATGATCCTTTAAAAATGCCAATCCTTTACTTCCTGCATCATTTAAACTAATTTTTTGCTCTTTAATTTCTCGGTTATTCATTACCCAAATTGGATATCCACCTTTTCCGGTAATATCCATATAATACTCATTGTTCGTTGCTGGATCTTGAATTTTCACACTGTAGAATGATTCTTTTGCACCTTTTCCACTTTTCTCGACTTCTACTTTTTCATTCCCTTTTAAGTTTAAAAATGATTTCGCGATTTTTTCCGCTTCCTCTTTTGAAATAGCCTTTCCTTCTGCTTCAAATCCACCTTTTTTATTCTTTTGTGCACTTGTAAAAGTCGGTCCGAAGTTTGTAGAAGAGTATGACGTTACATTCTTCTCAACTGTTTTTAATCCATCAATAATTGTGTTATCTGCTGGATCTCGATTTGAAGCAAGTGCCATCTCTACGTCCATCCAGCGTAAATTGTTTTTCAACACCAGATGCTGCACTTTTCTCAGTTCATCTTGTATATTTCCTGCATTTGAATATAAACCTTGTAACGTTTTATATTCTTGATCATTTAACGGTTCTTTTTCTAAATCACGAACCGCTGCACGATAACTAAAATCACCGATATTCGCTAAAAATTCTTCCGTTTTATTAAACGGCATTAATGTTAATGGTAGTTGCCCTACATCTGAACGGGCTTCGGATGTTAAACGCCAAACATCTGCTAATGCTGGTGATAAAGATGAACGTGAATTCATCGCAAGCGTTGTTCCGATTTTATCGTGTAATAGGTCAACCTCATACGCTAAATCATGAAACGCACGCTGATAACTATTTTCCGCTCTAATTAATACCGCATTCTTCTCTTGATGCTCTTTATAGCCCCAATATCCTGTTCCGACTACACCTACTGTTAATAGTACAATGATAATACCTCGTAACATGTTTCCACCTCCGCTCTATTTACAGAAAATATGTTTACCGATTTTTTTAATTTGTGGACGAGTCCAAATCCATTTACTTGTCGCAGTATCTGGATTGAAATAATACAGTGCATTCCCTGTTGGATCCCATCCATTAATCGCATCTAATACAGCCTTTTTCGCTGTTTCATTTGGAGTTAAATAGATTTGTCCATCCGCTACTGCTGTAAAGGCTCTCGGTTCAAAGATTACACCGGAAACAGTATTCGGAAACGATGCGCTTGTGACACGATTTAAAATAACCGCAGCCACTGCTACTTGTCCTAAATATGGCTCACCACGTGACTCTCCGTATACAGCGTTTGCCATTAGCTGAATGTCATTTTGAGAATAACCGTTTGGAACATTTGTCCCTTTACTTTGTGGGGGTTTATTTTCTTGTGCAGTACCACCGCTATTCCCTTTATTAGTTGTAGTACCTTTATTAGCAGTCGACTTATCATACTTTGTTGCCTTAACAAGCATTTGCTTCGTTTTAGCCCCCGCTAAACCATCAATCGGCAATCCGAATTTTTGCTGAAAATTTCGAAGCGCCCAATATGTACCCCAGCCGAAAACACCATCTACTTTTCCTGTATAAAATCCGTTATATTTCAAACGAGATTGCAATTCAATGACATCTTCTCCAGATGCACCTCTTTGAATCACTTGATTAGAAAAGGCTTCTACATTTTTTATTTGCATACTACTTACGATTAAAGATAAGCCAATAAAAGTAAGTAAAGCTGCTACCTTCAAAAAACCTTTTTGACGCATATGTTTCCCTCCTTAATTACAGAATGAATTCATGGTTATGTTTTGTAAATGTGAAGCTTTTATGTAAAGAAGACAAAAAAAGACAAGCTTATACGCTTGAAGATATATGCACACAATATAAAAAAGAATAAAAGGAGCTTATTATGAAGAGACTTTTCACACGTACTGCATTTATAATCTTTTTAATAACAACTTGTTCAAATATATATACTGGCCCATCTATAGTTCACGCACAACCACCCTATGCAAAATGGGGTAAACTAGCCGTTGAAAAAACGAAAGAACTATATCCGAAAGCTGAGATTATCGATTATCTTCATATAGGTAGAAAACCAAAAACTGTTCAAATAACAGTTGAAAAATTTAAATTGTGGCTGCGTGAAGATGGAAAAGAGTATGGTGTTTTTGTAGATGTAGAGTTTGATACGAAAACAGAGAAATTTTTAAAGATGTCCTTTCAGAAGACAAGTCGGTAAAGTAAAACTTTAATCAATATGGGGTCCTATCCATAGCTGTTTATGGCCTACACCCATCAGATTTTCAAAAGTTAAATCAAAAAAACCTCCGTCTTTACTTACTGACAGAGGTTTCTTTATATACACATTCGAGATATGCTGGTATTTCATTTTCTTGTATACTAGCAATTTCGCTAAAGGATTTTCCGTTTTCTAATAAAGTCCGAACAATCTCCCATCCAGCAAAGTATGCTTCTCTGTAATGATTAGTTGTACCTTTTCCGAAAGTAAATTTCATGGAGTATTCCGGAGAAGACTTATGTAAATACGGATAAATTCCCGTTAAAATTTTATTCCTTACATTTTGACACGAGGAAAACCAACCTTCGTTACGTTCAATATAATATTCATCAGTATGTTCTGGGACTATATATTTACCAACTTGAGTCGCTAATCCTTCTTGTAATACTGTAGAACCTATTGTACATTTCCAACTATTTGAAAAATCCGCTGTTTTAGCATGCACAATATGCGTTAATTCATGTGCTATCATAACACGAGATTCAGAAGTACCGTTTTCAATTGGTAAACATAAAGCGATTCCCCCATCATAAGTTGGGGCTACAAAAGGATTTTCATCAAAAGCACCTACAAAATATACTACCGTTATATTCATATTTTCTGTACAATTTAAAAGTTCTTTTACTTCTTTTAAATATGTCTTAATAATTTGCAGATTTGGTTCCCATTGTATTATGTATTCCATCTTTTCTTCGTATTTTGGCCAAGCGCTTCTCAAAAGCTCTTTCGCTAACTGACTTCCTTCTTCTCCAGGAGGGACAGCCGCAAAATTGTAGTGCGCCTTCCACTGTTCCCAACGTGTTTCTTCATCTATTGTATCTTAACTAGCAAGAGTATAAAACTCTAAAAACTTTGGTATCAAATTTAAAATTTCAATCTTATCCAACGGCAATCTCTCCTTTTCTTATTGCTTAATTCGCCCTATATAATACAACCCCTTCCAAAAAGAAATCCCCCTTTAATAAGGAGGATTTCTTTTCAACTTTAAAGTTCGATTTCCTAACATTTTTACTAAGACACAAATAGCCCCAATAACAACAGCTATCCCTATACTATATAAGAATACTCTACCATATCCACCTATTCTCGGATCGAGAAATGGATATGGGTACCAATTAACATATGGACCTCGTATTAAACTATATAAAACATATAAAAGCGGGAAAATAAGCCAACTCGCAGCCTGTTTCCATGTAATGGTCTTTGAAGGTGGATTTATAACCCAATCTAAAATCATTGCTAATGGCATGATGTAATGAAGCACAGTATTTACCCACGGTATCGGTGTTTGAAGTGACTCTTCTAATCCCCTTAATAACAAAAAATAAATAAGTCCCGTTGTCAGTATGTATACTGTAGCTGCGCCGCGAAGAACTCCAAACTGCTCGGAACGTCCAAATAAAGCTGTCCCCAAACTACTTAATAGAAGAATTACCGCCACTAAAATATTGCTTTCAATTGTGAAGTAACTAAAAAAATTAACTGGATTGAACGGTTTCACTTGTGCCCTTGTAACAAATTGTGTAATAAGTGCACTAAACGCTAGAAGACTTAAAGAAAGTCTATAAATTGCTATCATTTTTGCACTTCTCATAACATACCTCCTTCCGCTTCTTATTTATGATTGGCATTCTCTTTTATATGCTCTATAAATAACTTTAATGGTACGAGACCACGTTTAGGCATGTGACTACTAATTACAGCTACGAGCTCTAACTGCGGAATGATAATAATGTATTGCCCTCCGTATCCCATAGCAAAGTACATACAATACGGTATGTGAAATCTTTCGTCATTTAATACCCACCAGTGATACCCATATGCCCCGACATGTTCATACGTTTCAAATAGAGCTGTACTTGATTGCTCTAACCATTTCGATGATACAATTTCATTTCCCTTCCAATATCCATTCTGCAAACATAATTTTCCAAACTTTAATAAATCTATAGATTTCATTTTCATACCGAATCCGCCGACATATGTACCTTGCGGGTCTTGTTGCCACTCATATTCCGTAATGTCTAACGGCTCAAATAAATATTTTTTGGCAAACTGCTCTGTCGACATACCAGTTGCTTCTTGGATAATATAACTAAGTAAATGTGAAGAGCCTGAATTATAATTCATTTTCGTACCCATATCTTCAATGAGCGGCTTTTCTAAAATATATTGCACCCAGTTTTTTGATTCTACAAAGTCATTTGGGAAAACGACCCCATTCCCAAACTCTTTCCAATCTTCTCCCGTTGTCATCGTTAATAAATGATAAAGCGTTAAATCCCTTTTTTCCTCTGATACATTTGAAATCCATGCTGTGATTGGTGTATGTATATCATTTATACATCCTTTATCAATTGCTATGCCAATTAAAATGGATACGATACTTTTGGTAATCGAATTAATTTTAAATAACTCATTTGCACAGTCTATCGTTTTATAGTACTCGGTCGTTGCTTCCCCCTTTTGATAAACAAGAAATGTATTCACTTTTTTCTTTTCAAATTTATTTTGTAATTGCTCGAAATTCAAGAAATCTTCCTCCATCTAAATGATTATGTAATATTTGTAGTTCATCTCGTTCTCTCTATTAAATCATATTTGTTTTTAAAACAAAAAAATAAACTTGCCAGCATTTAATAGCTGACAAGTTTATTTTTATAATTTCGTTCGAACGTTCCAAAGCTCTGGGAAGAAGCATTGATCAAGCACTCGCTTTAAATAAGATACGCCAGAAGAGCCGCCTGTTCCCATTTTATGACCAATAATTCGTTCTACCGTTTTCATATGACGGAAACGCCATTGTTGTAGCCAGTCTTCAATATCAATTAATTTCTCTGCAAGCTGATATAAATCCCAATATTTCTGCACGTCCGCATACACTTCTATCCAAGCCGCTTCTACAGTTGCATCCTCTTCGTAAGGCTGTGTAATGTCACGATTTAACACATCTTTATGAATGGGGAAACCTTCTTTAACAAGCGCCTGTATCGCAACATCATACAAACTTGGTGCATGAAGTGCTTTATGAAGACGAGCATGTAATTCTGGATCTTTTTCATAAATCTTTAATGCATGTGGTGTTTTATAACCAAGTGCATACTCAATCATTCTATATTGATACGATTGGAAGCCTGAAGCTTGACCAAGTGAATCACGAAACTCAATATATTCTGATGGCGTTAATGTCGCAAGAATATCCCAAGATTGAATGATTTGTGACTGAATTTTTGATACGCGTGCTAACATTTTAAAAGCTGGTGGTAATTTATCTTGTTTAATAGATTCAATCGCCGCATTCAGTTCATGTAAAATTAATTTCATCCAAAGCTCACTCGCTTGATGGATGACGATAAATAACATTTCATCATGATGGTCTGATAATCTTTGTTGACTAGATAATAATCTATCTAGCTGTAAATACTCTCCGTACGTCATATTCTCCTTAAAATCCGTATGAATCCCTTTTTCCATAATTACCTTTTCATTTTCTTTCATATTAGCCAAACGCCCCTTTGTGTTCATTTCTACTTATATTGGTCTAATAACAGCTCGAACTGGACTCCCATCCGCATCTGTTAATGCAAGTGGTAATGCAATAAGTTCGTAATCGCCGTCTACTACGTGATCTAGTACGACATTTTCTAAAATGTGTATTCCATGTTTAAATAATTGATGATGCGCTGCTAGTTCTTTATCATCTAAAGGATCAACAGAAGGTACATCTACTCCAATTAAACGAATACCCTTACTTGAAAGAAATGGTGCAATATCAGCACGTAAATACGGGATTTCTTCTGGAAACTCTTGCGCTTTTCCATGTGAAGATGTACGTAACAATAGTCGCTCTACACCTTCTAAGTTAAAACTTTCTAATTCTTTTTTACCGATACTCTCCAGCCCTGAAACATCGATAACTCGTGCTGTACCTATAAATACATCTATATCTAAATCTAATACCTTCTTACCGTCATTATCAAAATGAAAAGGTGCATCAATATGAGTACCTGTATGAATGCTCATCGTTAACTTTCCGACATTTACTGAACCACTGTTTTCTTTTGACCATGAAACTTCATATGAAAAAGATGTATCCCCTGGCCACGTCGCGATATCATTATTTAACGGTTGCGAAATATCAATCCACTGCGATGTTTTCATGCTTACGCCACAACCTCTCGCTTATTTTCAAACTTTTTATATTCTTCGTCTTTCATAATGTTCTTTAAAATTTGTACAGAGTTCCATACTTCCTCATACGTATTGTATAAAGCAACAGGCGCAAGTCTAACTCCATTTGGAGCTCTAAAGTCAGGAATAACCCCATTTGCTTTTAACGCTTTACAAATACGTGCCGCCTCAGCATGTTCTAAATAAATATGCCCGCCTCGTTTTTCATCCTCTAATGGATTTCCAATTGTAAATTCAAAGCCTTTTAATTCATGTTCAATTAAATCAAGCATATATCTCGTAATATGTAATGATTTTTCACGTAACTTTTCAATGTCAGCTTCTTTAAAAATTTCAAGAGAACCGATTAATGGTGCAGTACTTAATACGTGAGGTGTCCCTATTTGATAAGCTCCAGCATGGTCAGCCGCAGTTAATGAATGCTCCATATCAAATTGCTTATCTTTTCTAGAACTAAACCAACCAGATAATCCTGGGAGTCTATTAAAGTGTTTATTATTTACATAAAGGCCTGCAACACCACCAGGACCTGCATTTAAATATTTATAATTACACCATATAGCGAAATCTACATCCCACTCTTTAAAATGATGCGGAATGGAGCCGATTGAATGACATAAGTCAAAACCGATATGAATACCACGCTTATGAGCTTCAGCTGTTAATCGCTTCATATCAAGAATTTGTCCACTCCTATATAGTACAGAAGGCAATAATAGTAAAGCGATATCATCGGTCATCGCATGAATAATATCATCTTCAGAAAGTGTTCTTCCATCTCGGCTTTTCACTCGTACTAAATGCTCATCTGGATCTAAGCCTTTTAAACGAATTTGACTCTGAAGTGCATAAATATCTGACGGAAAAGTTAATTCATCCGCAAGAATTTTTGTTCGTATTCCTTTTGGCTCATAAAAAGTCGCAATAACTTGATGTATATTCGCAGTCGTGGAACCGGTTACAATCGTTTCTTCCGGTAAAGCCCCAATAAGAGGTGCTGTCAATTCACCCAATTTCTCCGAAAGGAAAAACCACGGATGCTCACCTTCAGTCCATCCATCAATCCCAAACTCTTTCCATGAATCTAGCAAGGTAAGTAACGATTTCTCTGCTCTTTTTGAAAGTAACCCTAAAGAGTTACCATCTAAATATATTATTCCTTCTTTTTTATAAAATTCAGATTGAAAATCTTTCAGTTCATCATGTTTATCACATTCAAGCGCATACTCATAAGTTGGTTGAAATGGTTCTTTATACATGGTGTCACCTTCTTTTAATTTTCTTTTTATTCTAACTAATTGAAATATATCACTTAAATTGATATAACGTCAATGATATTATGTCAGTTGACTTTATATACGAACTTCTTTTACAATAAAATTATATTTTCAGATATTTCAGTATAAAGAGGTGATTCCTTGAAAAATTCTACTCTTTCAACAAGAAAACACCGCTCCTTAGAAACAAAAAAGAAACTATTACATTCCGGTTATACTATTTTTATAAAAAACGGATTTCAGAAAACTACAATCACGCAAATTATTAAACATGCAGAAACTGGTTATGGAACAGCATATGTATATTTTAAAAACAAAGATGCTCTCCTCATTATTTTGATGGAAGGTGTGATGAATCGCTTTTATGATATTGCAGATCGCTCCTTTTCCCCTCAAACAAAGTTAGAAGCATGTGATATGATTCAAAGTCAAGTTAGAGCATTCTTACAATTAGCGGAAGAAGAACGGGATATTTTGCAAGTTGTCGAAGAAGCAATAGGATTATCAAGAGAGATAAGTCAAAAATGGGATGAGATTCGTGAACGCTTTATAAAAAGTATTACACAGGATATTACTTACTCTCAAGAAGGTGGCTTGGCGCAGCCTGAATTAAATAAAGAGATTGTAGCACGTGGCTGGTTCGCGATGAATGAAACGTTTCTTTGGAAAATCGTACAAAATGATAAAGAGCTAAATTTAGAAGAAGTTGTACATACATTGACAGTGATGTATACGACAGGTCTATATAAATAGCACACCATTTATTCATAAGGTGTGCTATTTTACATCTATAAAAATATTTTATTGGGATACGGTAATGCTAGAGGTGGCTTTTCAGATAAAGGGAAATATTTTAGTTCTACAGATTCTCCATCAACTGCTTTTAACCCACCTCCGATAATTTCACACTCAAATACAACAACAATATACTCTACTTGATCCCCATTCGAATATGTATGACGAAACTCTTTCCCTCCAAATACCCCTTTTTCTTTTTTCACTTTTATTTTTAATCCTGTTTCTTCCCACACTTCTCTAACAACCGCTTCTTCTGGTGTTTCTCCTGGTTCGATTGCCCCTGCTGGCAAACTCCAGTGTTCTCCTCCAGGATATTGGAATAAGATTTCCCCCTGCTCGTTTTTAATAACAGCAGCTATACTCGGCATAAAAATAAGTTCAGATCCTAATTTTTCACGAAGTCTTTTATAATATAATGACATTGGCATTTGATTTTCTCCCCCCACAATAAATAACTGTATTTTCTAACAATTATTATATAATATTATTAATATCAACTTCTATAAAGAAAGGAAGATCAAATGTCACAAGAGAAACCAACAAATCAGTTTCTATCGTTTTTATCCGTTACAAAAAAGCCTGTAAGTTTAAATTTTTTAAATGAACTTGTTAAAGCTCATCAAGAGAAAGTAAAGTGGGAAACTCTTACTAAAATAATTGACTGGGAAAAAGGTAATGAAACAAGTAATTATTTTCCTTCCATTGAGACATACATAAACCGTATTACAACAAAAGGTCTGGGGGGTACTTGTTGGACGTGCTCGATTGGATTCCATTGGTTATTATCAAACCTTGGTTTTGACGTTCATTATTTGTATATGAATCCCGGACATTTATGCTTACGCGTTAACTTAGAGCAGCCTTACTACGTTGATGTTGGTTACTGTGCACCTTTATTTCAAGCTTATCCACTATATGAATCATTTCAAGTAAGTAATGTAAGAGAGACTTTTTCTTATGAAGTTTCAAATAATAGGATTGAAATTACTAGAGATCCAGGTCCAGCAAAAATCTTAAATACAGAGCCAATACATTTAACAAGTATGAAAGAACTCATTAAAAAGTCTAATGACTGGCATTCTTCTCCTGTATTAAAGAAAATTCAGATTTTCGGTTATATCGATGGCATTCCAACTTCTATTAATGATAATATTTTAAAACGATATTTCCAAGGTAAGAAAAGAGAACATAGCCTTACCTCTTCTGAACTTGCTTATTGGATAACAGAAAGATTTTGTATTGATAAAGAAATGTACCAAACAGCAACTAATATTTTTAATGAGAAAACTTCAAAAAAATAAACTGTTACTCAACATGTTAAGTGACAGTTTATTTTAAATATTTTATTAACGATACAATGATACAAAATAGCGATGTAAGTAAAAACAACAACCCCATATTCTTATTCTCTTTTTCCTCCTTCTTAACGTTTTGTATCCCCATACCAGCAAGCATAAATCCTAACAATAATTGCAAAATAAGCATACTTTGCTTCGAGTCATCATTCCAACTGTAAATAGAATAGCCCATTATAATAATAGCGAGTGTGAATGTGGTAATTCTAATCATAAAAACACCACCTATTTGATTCTATTGTTTTAACCTACTCACCATTCCAACAATAAACTTATACTCAGCTCTACTTTTTCTTACTTTCTTAAAGCCCTCTTTCGTATCAAAAATAAAACACGTTTTCCGAAGCCAAATGCGTACGTATAAAGACTCAAAATAAATTGGTTTTATAATTCCTCGTTCCTCAAATTCAGTTCCATCTTTATTTTCAGTTTCCGTTCGAACGAACCACCTATTTCCGATACCAATTTCAATATACTTCACACGCTAACCCCCTTCAGGAAATCTTCTTTCTAATAATTCTATTATTTCCCTGGCAAGCGCACATTCCGACAGAACGTGAGCCCACAAAGAAAAAGTAGATTACAAAAATCTACTTTTATAGCCTAAATTTTTGCATACGTTTATAAAATGTACTGCGTGGCACATCTAATAGTTTTGCAGCTAATGAAACATTTCCGTTCGTCTTTTCTAGCGCTTCAATCATACTATCACGCTGTATTTTTTCACGGAAATTTAATGTATGTTCTGTTTTATTTTCAGCTTGCAATTCAAGTTGATGTTGATTTCCCATCATTGTTTGTAATAAAAAAGAGATTTGTTTTTCGCATATTTCCCGTCCTTGCGACAAAATGTAAATACGTTCTAATACATTTAATAATTCCCGAATATTTCCGGGCCATGTATGCTGTGAAAATTGCTTACAAATACTCTTTGGAAATACGATATTCCACTTCTTTCGTTCGCAAAAATGTTGTATGAAATATGGAATATCTTCTTTTCTCTCCAATAATGATGGAACATATAGCGGATAAACATGTAAACGATAATATAAATCTTGACGGAATTTCCCTTCTTCTACTAAACGTAGTAAATCTTTATGTGTTGCAGTAATAATACGAATATTTACTGGTACTTCTTTTGAACTTCCAATTGGTGTTACTGTTCGCTCTTGTAAAACGCGCAATAGCGCTACTTGCATCTCTGGTGGTATTTCACCAATTTCATCTAAAAATATTGTTCCTCCGTCTGCTTGTTCGAATTTCCCTTTATATCCTTGGCGCCGCGCACCTGTAAACGCTCCTTCAGCATAACCGAATAATTCACTTTCCATTAATTCTTTCGGTAATGAACCGCAGTTAACAGCTATAAAAGGACCCTTTTTTCTTGAACTATTTTCATGAATCGCTCTCGCTACATATTCTTTCCCTACACCTGTTTCACCACATACATATACACTAGCGTCAGTTGGTGAAACAAGCTTAATTTCTTCTAAAGTATGTTGAAATACGCTGCTTGTCCCAATAACTCCAGGAAAAGTAATGCCGTTTATAAATGGGAAATTAGAAAATAAATTCGCCTGTTTATTTTCCTTTAAATAAATACATTTCCCAATCATTCTATCATTACTATATACTGGTACTTCTAATTTAGATTTCAATCCGTTGTGTATTAAATCTTCAAGTTTCATTCGTGACCAATTACATACTCGTTCGCGAACCCTCTTGCTCGCAGAAACGATAACATCGCGATGATTACAAATAACAACTTGTTCATCACTGTCAATTACATCTAAAAAACGATGGATTAAGTGTAGCTCATTTTGATGCACTCGAATACTACATTCACGTTCAATCGCATGTGCAATCGAAGTTACCATACCGAGCATATATGGATGCGAAAACTCAATTGGACAGGAGAAATCTAGAACACCAATTAATTTCCCATCATCATTATGAATGGGAGCGGCCGCACAACTCCAGCTATGAGATGCGACAGAATAATGCTCTGTACCACTTATCATAATAGCCTCTTCAATCTCTAACGCTGTTCCTATCGCATTTGTACCAATAGCTGCCTCCGTCCATTTCACACCTTCAATGAAATTAATATGTTTCGCTCTTTTCAACGTTTGCTGATTTCCACTTAACGATAGAACGTAACCATCTGGATCAATTAATAATGCCATCATTTGCAGTTCATCAATGGTTTTTCTCATATTTTGTATTTGAGGTATTGCTATATCAAGGAAGATTTCACTTTTTTTCTTTTGACCCTGAAAAATATTAGAAGACAAAATTTTCTGACCTTTATTCATATGAGGATTCACATTTGCTCGTTTACATCGGTGCCATGATTCTGAAATTCTTTCGTTTATACGGTTCGAATCAAGGACTCCTTCATCAACAAACTTTTTCCATGTATGTAAGTAGAACGGTGAAGCTAACATTGTATCATCTCCCTTTTAATTGTTTTGGAGATTTATAAAACATACTTTTATTATAAAACTGAATAAAAGCGTTTTCAATACAACTAGAAAGATGACACAAATATGTTAATGATTTGAATATCTTAATGCGTTTCTTTATTCTTTTTTAGTAGCACTATATTTTGTATAATGGATCCAAAGAAAATACATAACCAAAACCACTTTTGCGGATTGTTATTTATAAAGAAAACTACCATCGCTATTGCGAATAAAATAGTGGCTGCTAAACTAGTATATAATTTCGTTCTAATCCCCATTAGACTTCACTCCCTATCATTTTACAGTGCATAGTAACTCTTCATTTTTCATCTCTAGTATGTACTCTCGTAAAACATATTCTTTCCCGCCATGTTTTTCATACCAATCATGTATTCTTTTAACATGCATCTTATCACTTCTAATTTTCATTTCAATTTCTTCATAATCTTCATATCTATCATATTCCCATATTGCAAATACTTCAGTCGTGCCATCATTATTGCCTTTCATCCAGCGTCCTATTAGTCGAGAGCCATGCTTTAACTGATTAGGTAAATTAGTATTATTAAAATGAGCATTAAATACTTCAATAAATTCATTTTTTACTATATAGTACTTTCTTCTGTAAAACATTCCACTACACCTCTTTTATGAAATGTATTAATAAACCTTCCCATTACTACCGTATTATAATACTTCCCATCCGATAGCCTTTTATCATTTTTCAGTATACCTTCTACTTCAAAACCTAATTTTTTATAAAGGTGAATGGCTTTTTCGTTTGTCTCTAACACTTGTAATGATATCTTTTTCACTTCATTTTCATCAGCCCAATGAATAGATTGTTGCAATAGAATCTTACCGATTCCATATCCCCAAAACTCTCTTAAAATACAAACACCAAACTCTACTTTATGAGATAATCTCTTCAAATTTGATCCTTCACATCTTGAAAATCCTACGATTTGGTTGTGCACTTCTGCAACTAAAAAGAGATTCTTCAGTTCTTCACTATCTGTTTTTATTATTTTTTGAAACCCTACCTTATCTATAAATCCCTCTCCAGCTTCTCTATCCATATTTTCAGTTTCACCATCGATCTGAACTCTAATTTTCGCTAACTGCTCTGCATCTGTTTCAGCTGCAGAACGAATTGTATAAGTTAATCCATTTATATGAAACTCTTGTCCTTTTATAATCATTTCAAACTCCTTTTAAACGCAGTCTATTGGTGCTATCAAAATTTCTTTACCTTGTTTCTCAAATTGTTGAATCGTTTCTTTACTAGCCTCTTCATCTGTTATTATAAGGTCAATTTCTCTCAGTGACTCTCCTTTTATAAAGCAGTTTATTCCGAGTTTATTATGAGGAGCTAAACAAATGTTTCTTCTAGCAATTTTACTTACTGTTTTTCCAAAATAAGCAACTTCCGGCGTTGCAGTGCTTATACCATTCGATGAAATGCCGCCACCTGTAGAAAAATACAGATCAATTGAGAATCGACTTATCAATTCTGAGGCAAGTGTATCTGTCATATTTCCTGATGGTTTCACTTTTCCACCAATTAAGTACGTATCTACATTCTTATACTCCCGTAACTTACTAGCAATTTCTAAAGCATTCGTAATCACTGTAAATGATGTTTCAGGTAAATACTTTAACATCGCATAATGAATAGATGCCCCGCCAATAAAAACGGAATCTCCTTCTTGTATGAATGATGCAGCAACTTTCGCAATCGCTCCTTCATCTAGTGAACTATTACAATAACGTTTCGATGGTTCGGCAGCTAAATTCCTTACTCTAGCAAGTTCGATTGCACCTCCATGTGTTCTTTTTAACAAGCCATCCTTCTCCATAATAGACAAATCTCTTCTTATAGAATCAATAGACATATCGAAACTTTCCGCAAGATCTTTAGCAATTACCCTTCCATCTTTCTTAAGTAACTCTAAAATTTTCTCTCTACGCTCTTCAGTAAACATCTTCCCACCACCGTTATTGAAGATTCAGAAATTTTATCTTTATTTTCATTATATGCATGCTTTTTCAGTTTTACAATATTTTCAATTCTTATTTTTTCCGCTTTATACAGGTTTTCTCCTTCTTTCTATCCCATTACATTCAACACCAAATAAATGTACATTTGCATATTCTATTAAAATACTTCTATTTACCTCCTTGTCGTTGTAAAATTATTCCTATGTTTTACTTTTTAATACAGAAAGGGATTACTATGAAATCTATAATTAAAGTAACTTGTACAGCATTATTATTTACAGGAATAATGGCAGGATGTAGTGAAAATACTGCACCAAAACATGAAAAGAGCGCTTTTGAAAAAAATGCAATGCACTATGGGGAAATATTTAAAAACGAATACTATAGAGCAACAGTTGAAAATGCAAAATTTGAAAAAATAGACAAAGAGTGGCGTCTTACTGCTCGTGTTACAATTAATAACGCTCGTGCTGACGGACAAACAATAGATCTTACAGAAATAAAATATTTCATAAAAGATGAAAAAACTGGTGGAAAATACGAAGGTGAATTTATATAAAATGAGAACGCTGAAAAGGTTCCATCTGAGTTCTCTTTAACTACTGACATTGTATTTAATATGAAAACTTCACCAAAAGATTTAAATAATATGTATTTGTACATAGATAGTAAAGTTGCTCCATTAACAAATACATATTGGAAGCTTGATAATCTAGTATCAAAATAAAAAACAGTCTTAAATGACTGTTTTTTTGTTATCAAACTTGTAAATTTCAGCAAAAGAAACTCTCTTTATTATAAATTAATATACAAATAACTAAGTTATTTTTTCTCAAGCAATACATCTTTTGCACAAATCGTTACTTCTTCAAATGGGCAATCAAATAACACACCCAATTCAAATCCATTTTCAGTAAGTGCTATTTCATGACACATCCACCAAGCACCTTCAAATTTTTTCGGCATAGAACATTCCGTAACTCCTTTAAAAATAAGTCGAAGCTTTTCAAAATCACTAAAACTACCACTGCAATCTAAAATAATAATTAGCGTATCTTTTGATTTTTTCTCTACTGATTTGACTACACTGTCATGTAGTGAGTATTCATGTAGTTGAACGACATTCTGTGTGAGTTTTTCTTTTATAGAATTAAAATTTTCTATATAAGCTTGTTCTAAATCATTCATTCTTTTCTCATAATCTATTGTCCACTCAAGCATAAGTTTCTTTAATTTTTCCGATGGGTATTCTGAATTAATTGTATTGTCATGAATGTATGGATGTAGTGACTTAGGTAGAAACTTTAATAAATCTTCTTTCTTTTCTTCCACATCTTCTCTCAAATTTTGCTTATAATCCATTCCTACCTTTTCACTCTCTCGCAACACCTCTTCCCATTCTTCTAATGTTTCTGAGAAAATTAAAAATCCAGATACTTGCATTTCTTTATACCAATCTTTATTGAAATACTTCAATGGCTTTCCTCCTATAACATTTAAATATCCAATAAAAAAGATATATATTTATTATATCATTCCAATAACTATTTTTTCTAAAGAAAAAATGCAAAACTGTAAATATTACGCCTCTCATTTCTAAAACTTCATAACATTTACAATAATCAATAATTAAAATGCATTTTAGATTCACCTGTACAAAAATCCAAACAAAAAGGGATGGTTATATGTTGAAGAAATTAATAGCAGGGACATTAGTAGCGGGTTTTGCATTAACTGGTGGACTAGGAGTAGCGGCTTTAAAAACTTACCTTCTAGCTGGAATGACAGAATTTCTTCTGTAAGCACAGCATCACCTTCTGCAAGTTATTCAACAACACTTTGGGAGCATACTTCTACACAAGGATATGGAAAAGGTGTTGTATTTAAACACGCTGATTGGTATGGTAAAACTGCTAATTTAGCTCCTGAATGGAACGATAAAACTTCAGCTATTGACGTTAAAAAGTAATAGGGTATTTAATTTCTTCTATAAAAATTCAAACCACTATTCTCTCATCCATTTAGAGAATAGTGGTTTATTATAATCCCATTTAAGCATGCACAGCATGTCCTACCGCTTGCAATAACGCTTCGTGAATTGCTTCAGATAAAGTTGGATGCGCTGCAATATAATCTCTCATAATATCAGCGGTAACTTCCGTATGAATCATTACAGTTCCTTGTCCGATTAGTTCGGTTGCACGAGGACCGATAATAGAAATCCCAACAATTTCTTGGTACTTCGGTTCCACAATGACTTTTACTTTACCCGTCTGTTCTCCAATAATAAGCGCTTTTCCGTTTGCTGTAAAAGGAAATTCTCCGATAAGAATATCACCAAATTGCTCTCTTGCTCCTTTTTCACTTAAACCGACGCTAGCAATTTCTGGAGCTGTATAAATACAGCGAGGTACAGCATGGTAGTTTACTTTCACATCTTCTCCGCTCGCGTGTAATGCTGCTGTCGTTCCTTCATGGAAGGCAACGTGAGCAAGCTGAATTCCACCAATCACATCACCTGCTGCGTAAATATGAGATACATTTGTTTGCATATGTTCATTCACAGAAATTCCTTTATTTGAAAATTGAATGCCTGCTTTTTCTAAATCTAATTCTTGTACACGTGGTTTTCGGCCTACAGAAACGAGAACAAATTCTGGATTGGCTTCTTGGATACTTCCTTCATATTCAAATGAAGCCTGCTTCTTATAATTATTTAATCCTTTTAAAGCTGCTCCTGTAAATATTTCTACTCCATCATTTTCTAGTTTCTCTCTTAATATATTTGCAATATCTTCATCTTCACCAGGTAATAATTGCGGTGCCATTTCAACAATCGTAACTTTTGTTCCAAGCCGACTATAAATACTTGCAAACTCGCAACCTATTACACCACCGCCAACGATTAATAATGATTTCGGTATATTTTCTAGGGACATCGCATGGCTACTATTTAAAATCCACTTCCCATCAAATGGAGCAAAAGGTAATTCAGTTGGTTCTGAACCTGCCGCTATAATGAACTGTTCTCCATCTACTACATCTTCCTTATCACCGTGTGTAACTCGCACACGGTCATCCGTTTCAAATTTTGCTTTACCTTGTATAACTTTTATTTTATTTTTCTTCATTAAATATTGAATTCCTTGGACGAGCTGCGATACGATTTGTGATTTCCTCGCTTGTATTTGCTTCCAATCAATTGATATACTTCCTTTGTTAAGCGTAACTCCATAATTATTCGCTTTTCTCACAATATCATGCACTTCCGCACTTTCTAACAAAGATTTTGTAGGCATGCAACCAACATTTAAACAAGTCCCGCCAAGATCAGCTTCATCAATAAGAGTGACATCTTTTCCATTTTGAGCCGCGGTAATTGCCGCTACATAGCCAGCAGGGCCGCCACCAATAACAACTAAATTACTCATTCTCTCACCTTCTCTTTATAAAAGAATTGTTACAGGTTCTTCTAAATAACGTTTAATTGTGCGTAAAAATGCAGCTGCTGGTGCACCATCTAATACACGATGATCGAATGTTAAACTTAAAGGTAACATACTTCCTTTTCTTAATTTTTCCCCTTTATATACTGGAACATGTTCAATTGCCCCCACACCTAAAATACCAGTTTCAGGCGTATTTAATACTGGTGTGAAATATTCAATTCCAAAGCTACCTAAATTACTAATTGTAAAGGTTGTTCCTTGCATATCATCACTACTTAAACTACCTTTTCTTGCTTTTTGTGCAACGTTTTTAATTTGTTTAGATAACTCTACTAAAGATAGATTATTAGCAAAGCGAATAGCCGGAACGACTAATCCTTTTTCTATTGCGACCGCCATACCTAAATGAACATGTCCAAATTGATGGATTGCATCATCTATATAAGCGCTGTTCATTTCTTTATGCTCCCCAAGCGCTAATACAACAGCGCGAGAAACGAGATCCGTAATAGTTAGTTTGTTATCGTATCTTTCTTGTACAACTTCCGCTATTTCTTTATGTAAAGCCACTAAATCTGTAACATCTACTTTCATCGTTAATGTTAATTGCGCACTATTTTGTAAGCTTGCATGCATACGGTTTGCGATTGCTTTCCGCATACCAGTAACAGGAATTACTTTGCTTTCTTCTTGTTCTAGTACTTCTGGAATTGTCACTCTTTCTTCAAGTGCTTTTAATACATCTACCTTTGTAATTCTTCCGCCAGGACCTGTACCAATTAATTCCCTAATATTAAGATTTTCGGTTTTTGCAATTTTCTTCGCTACTGGAGATATTTTGACCCTTTGCTTCACCATTTCTTTCGCATATGGTTCTGGATGTTGTACATTTTTAGGTTCTGGATTAGGTGTTTTTTCTTCTACAACATGAATATTTTCATGAACCTCTACTTTTTCATTCGGTTTACCGATGTAGCAAATTATAGTACCAGGTGGAACTCCCTCATCTTCACTTACAGCTATATCAAGAACAGTTCCATCAGCTGGTGCTTCTATTTCAGTTTCGATTTTTTCTGAGTTAATACTAGCAATTAGTTCACCTTTTGCTACATGATCGCCCGCTTTAATATTCCAGCTCGTAATAATACCTTCTTTCATCGCCATACCTAACTTCGGCATTACAACTTCTACAGCCATGTTTCTCTCTCCCTTCTCATCGTTTCATTACACATGTAATAAAGATTGGTCTCCAATCATTTCTGAAACAGTTTCAATTACTTTCTCCGGCGTTGGTAAATATAACTTTTCAAGTGGTGGCGAGAACGGAACTGGTGTATGTGGTGCTGTAATTCGTTTAATAGGTGCATCTAACAAATCGAATCCTTTATCGGCTACAATTGCTGCAATATCTGTTGCGATACTACATCTTGGATTTGCTTCGTCAATAACAATTAGCCGATTTGTTTTTTCAACAGATGCTAAAATCGTATCCTCATCCAACGGTGATAAAGAACGTGGATCGATTACTTCTACTTCAAGTCCCTTTTTCGATAATTGCTCAGCAGCTGCAAGTGCTGTATGAACTTGTTTTCCAATTGCGATGATTGTTACATCAGAACCCTCGCGTTTAATATCTGCTTTCCCTAAAGGAATTGTATAGTACCCTTCTGGCACTTCACCTTTCATATTGTAGAGTGTTTTATCTTCAAAGAAGATTACTGGGTCATCATCTTCAATTGCCGCTAATAATAAGCCTTTTGCGTCATACGGAGTAGAAGGAACGACAACTTTTATACCTGGAATGCTCGTAAATAACGCATATAAACTTTGCGAATGTTGTGCTGCTGCGCTAAAACCAGCACCATGCATCGTACGTACTGTAACTGGCACTTTCGCTTTACCACCGAACATATAGCGGAACTTTGCACCTTGATTTAATACTTGATCAAGACAACTACCGATAAAATCATTAAACATTAATTCAGCAATCGGACGTAAACCTGTTGCCGCCGCTGCCATCGCCGCTCCCATATAACCTGCTTCTGAAATTGGTGTATCTAAAATACGATTTCGGCCAAATTCTTGTACAAGTCCTTTCGTAACACCGAGTACACCGCCCCACGCTTCATCATCTTGCAAGTGATCAACTTGTGCACCACCTGCAACATCTTCTCCGATTAAAATTACGTTTTCATCACGACGCATTGAAATTTTCATCGCTTCATTAATTGCAGTTGACATACTTACTGTTCTAGTCATTATTTTTCACCCTCCTCTTATTTGTAAGAAACGTATACATCTTTTAATAATTCTGCATCCTCTGGATATGGACTATTTTCACTAAATTCAATTGATTTTTGGACTGCTTCATCTACTGCCTTTTCCATATCAACAAGTTCATTTTCTGTTAATAAGCCTTCATGAATTAAATGCTTACGGAAATGCACAATCGCATCTTTTTCATTTAAATGCTCTTCTTTTTCTTCTGAAGTTTTATATGTTTGTGCTTCCCCTTCAAAATGACCGTAGTTACGATATGTCATACATTCAATAATTGTTGGTCCACCGCCATTACGCGCACGTTCTATCGCTTCTTCCGCGGCTTTATATACTGCAAGTAGATCTTTCCCATCCACCTGAACACCTGGAATATTGTAAGCTTTCGCTCGATCTGCAATGGAATCACAACTTGAAGCATATTCAAATGTCGTTGCTTCACCGTAACCATTATTTTCTGCGATAAAAATAACTGGTAACTTCCAAATCGCCGCTAAATTAACTCCTTCATGAAATGTCCCTTCATTATTTGCTCCGTCACCGAAGAAACAAACACTTACATCTTTCGTTCCTTTATATTTAGCTGTTAATGCTGAACCGCAAGCAAGTGGGAAACCGCCGCCTACAATTCCATTCGCACCAAGCATTCCTTTATTTAAATCGGCAATATGCATTGAGCCGCCTTTTCCTTTACATAATCCTGTCGCTTTCCCAAAAAGTTCAGCCATCATACCGTTTAAATCACAGCCTTTTGCGATACAATGTCCATGTCCTCTATGCGTACTTGTAATACTGTCACTATCTGTTAAGTGGGCACATACACCAACTGCTACCGCTTCTTCACCTGCGTATAAATGAACGAAACCTGGCAGCACGCCTTGAGCGAACAATTCATGTACCTTATCTTCAAACTTACGAATCTCTAACATTTTTTCATACATCCAACGAGCTTGTTCTTTCGAAATTTCATTCCCTTTACTTTCAGTTGTTTTTAACATGTCCAGCCCTCCTATTTTCTTGTTCATCTTTTATATTGCAAGTACTGTGCCAAATTCTAATCCTTGATTTAATAGGTTTTCTCTTTTCTTTCATAATAAAAAAGTGGACAAAATGAGACGTTTGTCTCGTTTTGTCCACTTTTGTTCACCTAATTTGAGAATTATTATCTTATTCATTATCAAAACTCTTCTGTAACTTCCGGATATAAATAATTTGACCAATATGATAAGCATTATGAGTTGTTACGTTTGCTAGCACTTCCCACCACTTCGCACTTACTAGAAATCCAATTACATCACTTTCTACCCTCTCTTCATTGATGAGCTTTTGCCATTGTAACAGTTTCTCTAGTAGTTTTTCTCTTAACTCATCGAAAGATTGATTATCTGAAAGCATAAAACTTTTGTTATTATCACCAATAGCAGGCACGGCATTAACATTCGATTCTTTGTACCTAGTTTGCCACGTTGAGTTCCAATACAGTAAATGTTGTACAATTTCAGCTATACTATTACTCTCTTCATTCGGTTTCCAGAAAGCTTCTCTCTCAGATAAATCTTTCACTGCATCTGAAAATGGAATATACCAACTAGGATCATTTGCATTCGCCAATAATTGATCTGCTAATACATCTTTCACATGGGCCATTTTTCTTCCCTCATTTCATTAACGTATTCATACTCACTTCTTTATATACGCTGAGTCCGAATAATTCCCTCTTTTAAAAATCATTAAAAAATCTCGTATAACATTAATGGGTACTTCTCTCAAAATGAATGTTAGAATAATAGATTTTCTTATCATAACTCGTTATGATAAAAGAAAAAGAAAGCTGGCAGAAAATGAATAAAAAAATCGCAATTATTACAGGATCCTCAAGTGGATTTGGGCTATTAACTACACTTGAACTTGCAAAAAAAGATTATTTAGTTATCGCTACAATGCGAAACCTTGAAAAGCAAGTAAACTTACTATCTCAAGCTGCTAAACTCAACTTACAACAAAATATAAAAGTTCAACAATTAGATGTAACAGACCAAAGTTCTATACATAGCTTCCAATTATTTTTAAAAGAAATAAACAGAGTAGACCTTCTCATTAATAATGCAGGATATGCAAATGGGGGCTTTGTAGAAGAAATTGCAGTAGAGGAATACCGTAAACAATTTGAAACGAACCTTTTTGGAGCTATATCAATCACTCAGCTTGTCTTACCATATATGAGAGAACAGAAAAGCGGAAAAATCATTAATATAAGCAGTATTAGTGGCCAAGTTGGATTCCCTGGTCTATCCCCTTACGTTTCTTCAAAATATGCATTAGAAGGATGGAGTGAATCCCTTCGTTTAGAAGTAAAACCTTTCGGAATAGATGTTGTATTAGTGGAACCAGGCTCTTATAACACCAATATATGGGAAGTTGGTAAACAACTAGCTACAAATCAATCTGAAACTACTTCTCCTTACAAAGAATATATGGATAAAATACAAAAACATATTAATAGCGGCAGTGATACATTTGGTAATCCGATAGATGTTGCTAATAAAATCGTTGAAATTGCTGACGCAAAACGTACTACATTACGATATCCGATTGGAAAAGGCGTAAAATTTATGATTTTTGCGAAGAAAGTTCTTCCTTGGAGATTGTGGGAGTTTCTTGTTTTGAGGAGTTTTAAGAAGATGTAAGTGGCTTTATTGAAAAAATATGTAAGGGGTGCTAATTAAATGCTAGGTTTACCCTATGGTAAAGTGTTTTTAGTTCCGTGGTCCGAAGAGTGGGAATTTGAGTTTTCAAAAGAAAAACAATTAATTGAGGAACAAATTGGAAAATACATTTTAGCGATACACCATATTGGAAGTACTTCCATCCCGCATTTAAGCGCAAAGCCTATTATTGATATTGCGATTGAATTAAGAGATTATACGGTCGGTTTAAACTGTATTAAAGGGTTAGAACTACTAAATTATAAATACAGAAAAGATGTACTACCTGAAAGATACTATTTTAACAAAGGCGAGCCAAGAACTCATCAAATTCATATGTATGAACAAGAGAATACATATTTAATAGAACAATTAAGTTTCCGAGATTACTTAAGAAATAATACAACTGCTCGCATGCAGTATGAGCAGTTAAAGATTCGACTTTCACAAGCAAACCCTAACAATAAACATAAGTATGCGGAGGACAAAGCTAGTTTTATTAAATGTATATTAGATAAAACTAGCGTCTGAAAATATTTTCATTTCCAAAACAAAAAGCAACCATTTATCACCTAACAGATACATGGTTGCTTTTCACTCCATCCCCTTGTTTTCTTCTTTTACGTTAAAAACGGCTGGAAGTAAAGTAACAATGCAATCATAATAATAAATGCAACTAAGCCGATTATCGAAAGAATGCATTCTTTCGATTCCCTATTATATTTCCACTCCATCCATGCCCGTAACGTCCATAAAGTTCCGAAAAAAATGAACATAACATATCCTACATTTTCGCTATTTACATAAGTAAAACAAGTTATGAAATAAATAATAAATAATACTATTTCCAATTTCATATGCAAACTATTCACATACTTATAACCGAAGAACCCCCTCTTCTTCATATTCAATTTTTTTCTTAGAAACTGTTCTAAAAAGTAACCACCTATACCTAGTACAATAATAATAATAAAATAGCAGAGGTTCCCATTTCGCTCCCTCCTATTACCTAATTTATTTTTAGAAATAAAGTTGATTTTATTATGATTACTTTCTACTAAACAATTTAAAATTCCACCAAATTATTAGTGTGCTTTCAATAATTATTTTGTCATGCAGCAGGTGGAACAAAGTAAAACATCATCGAAATCATAAGGATAAACGAAGTTAATCCGAATAACGAAATAATATACTCTTTCGATTTTTTATCATACTTCCATTCCATCCATGCTCTTAAAATCCAGGAAACCCCTAAATAAGTAAAAATGACATACGCAATATTAGCGCTTTCGAATTTGAATATATAAATAAAACTATATAAGTTGAATTAAAAGATTACAATCGAATGCATAATCGATCGATCACTTTTTCAGGTGTGCGATTTAATTCCTGAATAAAAGCCTGTACATTTTTTTGAATTTCATAAATCGATGAATAAAAAACATTATGAATGATGTCTGATTTGAGCCATTTCCATACCCCTTCAATTAAATTTAAATCGGGACTGTAGGGAGGTAAAAACACTAATTCTAAGCGATGACAGTGTTTCCTTAAAAGTGGTTGGATGAGCTTCGCATGATGAATACGCGCATTATCTAGAATAAGAGCTATTTTCCCGTTGGGATACAGTTCAAGTACATGCTGAAGAAAACGAAGAAATGCTTCGGCATCATACCGCTCCTCTTCTACACAAACTAACTCACCTGTTTCATAATTAAGTGTACCAATAAGTTTAACACCTTGGTGTTTCCCATAAGTAGGAATACTGCGTTGTTTTCCTTTTAAAAACCATGTATGCTGCAGTGCTTGGTAATCGCGGATCATGGACTCATCTTGAAACAGAAGATGGTCAATCTCCTCGTTTAAAAGTTTTTTTTTTATAGGCGGGGAAGGTAACTTCCCTAAACTCTTGTTGTTTCACCGGGTCTGCTTTCGCTAATGTATACGTCGGTTTTGTGTAACTAAGCCCTAAATCATGTAAAAGTCGAGACACCCCGCGAAGTGTGTAACTTACGTTCCATTCTCTTTTAATGAAAGAAGCGATAATGGATAAAGTCCAATTATGTTTAGCTGGAAATCCAACATCAACGGGTAGATGAGATGCAATCACTTGAACTAACTCCTGTTCTTGTTCAGGGGCTAATTTACGTGGTGCTCCTGTTGATTGTCCCATGAGTAAGCCATGCAATCCTTTTTCTTTGTAAGCATTCACATAATTATAGATTGTTTTTTCAGAACGACCAATCATGTTCATTATTTCTTTTATAGAAAAGCCTTGTACATAGAAATAGATCGTTTGATAACGTTCATACATTCGTTTCGTTTTAGTCGTTTTCATTGCTACAAGTAGGCTTTCTTTTTCGTTTTGGTGTACATGTGTCATTTTGCTCCGCTCCATTTGTCAATATATGTTACTTATTATATTTCGACAAACAGTAGCTGTAACCTTTTAATTCAACTTATATAGTTATTAAATAAACAAAAATTAGTCCTATTTCTAATTTTTTATGTAAGCTATTTACATGTTTATTATATCCCCATAAGCCTTTCTTTGGCATATTCAACTTTCTTCTTAAAAATTGTTCTAAAAAGTAGCCCACTATACAAAAAACAAAGATTATAATCCAAAACGTATAGGTTCTCATTTCCATTCCTCCTATTAACTCATTGAATTATTTAAAATAAAGTGGATGATATTACAGTTATTCTCTTCTAAATAATTTAAGATTCCTATAGGGTATATTGGCTTCTCCTTTAATTCGTCTAGACTTTTCCAAATTAATATAATATCTTCATGTTCTTTATGCCTTATTTCATTTGTAATTATCTCTTCAACCGTTCCCCAATGTATTAATGTACAATGATGTCCTTTTTCGTTGTTCCACTCAAAAATATGCTCATTTACAACAGCTAACTCTTGAACATCGATCTTCAAATCGTATTCTTCCATTAATTCTCGCATTATTGCTTCTTTTGCTATTTCACCAAATTCAATAGAACCGCCTGGAAAACGATAAAATGTTTTACTTAAATCACATTGTACAAGTACTTTAGAATGATCTTCATTTAAAATCATTACTTCAGCACGTAATTTAGGTATTTTCATTTTGTCTCCCCATTCATTCCACATAGGATTAAATCCAATAACTATAAAAGAAAAGATTAATCATAATTCCTGTTATTATTAATAATGGAACTGTTCCTAAAGAAATGACATATTCCCTCGATTCTTTATCATATTTCCACTCCATATATGATTGAAAGCAGTATAAAGTTATTAAAAATAATAGGGGTAAATTACTAATATAAACGGGATTTAAAGTGGCACATATCATCGTTACAATTATATAAGAAATGATAAGAGCCCTAGTACCCCATTTATGAGCGTTGTTTACATATTTACTATTCCAGTCAGTTTGTTTCGGTATATTTAATTTTTTTCTCACTACTTTTTCCAAAAAAACTAAGAATACGATCCATAATACTAATAAAACCCCTTTAACTAAAAGCAGCGATGTCTCCTCCTTTACCTTTTCACCGGCTGATCACTTGGGTACGTAGCATGCATTTTGTTTTCAACGTCCCAACTAATAATTGTAGCACTATCTCGTCCGAATTGATGATGAACGTGCTCTAATACATGCTGAACACTTTCGTCAAGTTCTATATTATTTCTATTCATGTCATTATATAGATTTAATGGCGTTTCATAACGACGTTCGCCGCATTCTAATACTCCATCTGTAACCATTACAATTCGATTTTTTCCAGTACGTAATTCACGAATTCCTGTTGAATAGCACGGAATAGGTAAATCAAATGTATTTACATTACCAATCCATTCATAAAATTGACGTTGGTTTAATGTATATTGTCCTAATTTATGTAATTCTTCATGAAATACATAAACTAAACAATCGCCAATAGATAGCCACCATATATAATTTTCTTTTCTTATACATATTAAGCAAGCTGTTTCACCTTTTACTCTTTTGCACTTTTCTTTAAATGATTGTGATTGAAAAATTGTAAGTATATGATTTTCAACAGATCGAAATACTGTTTTAATTGATTCTTTCATAATCGCTTTTATATTTTCATATTCTTTTTGGATTGTATTTACTACTAAATCAACACTTTCTGCACTATTATGTCCGTCTAATATAACGGCGAATTCCCAATCACCATTCGACCAAACTAATGCACCGTCTTCATTCTTTTTTGCTCTGGCACTTATATTTCCGCCGTATTTACCAAGTACGATATCACCATATTGCTTTACCGAAACTTCATCTAAACACATCTCTCTACTTCCAACCCATGAATATTGTGTATTATTTGTTATATGCATACTCATTTACCATATACTTTCGTATTCTTTCACATAGTTTTTGTATTTGCTCTGAACCTCCATGCGGTGCACCTGTCCATCCCGCTACTTCAGTTGGTGACCAAAACTCTTTCGGTGTATTCGGATAACGCGGTATGATGTGCATATGCATATGGGGTACACCATTCCCTGAAACGAAAGTGTAAATATGTTCTGCACCTTCGCTTTCTTTTAACGCTTTACTTATTCTACTTGTTATAAGTCCGAATGCTTTTGCCTCATTTTCAGCTAATTCAGCGAGACCAGGTACATGTCTTTTTATATCAATCATTACGTAACCAAGATATGTTTCTTCTGTATCCCAATGGACATGTCCAACGTATACGAGATCGTCTTCATATATAGCACCACCTGGAACTGTAATGTTTCCTTTATGTTTTTCGCAAATAAAGCAGTTTTGTTCTACTTGATTGTTTATTGACATATCCATCACCATCCTTTCCATTTATAATATCATATAAAAAGGAAAAATAGGGTTTATATTCCGAAAATTCAATCTCTTGAATCGTCATCTTTTCTATAAATTTATATTCTACGATTTAAACAAATTTCATATTAAAAGTTTGCAACACATTATTTCTTCAAAACTGTAATCCCAATTCCAACTGCAATCCCAATCGCTATTCCGATTGCTATATGATCAGTAAATACACCAGGAATTACACCGATTACAACACCTATAGCGACACCAATTGTCATAGCATCATTTCTTTTTTTATTTTTAGACAAAATTGCATCTCCTCCCATCATTTCTCCCTGTTCAATATCCATTTACACAAACGTAATGATATTCTAATATATTCATTGTTCACTTGAATATTCCCCCAAAATATACTTTAAAATATATTTTTCCATTTTCTGTACATACTCCTCTTATTATGAAAAAATTTTCGAGTAACCATTAAATATACATAGGCATTTACTATAAGAAAGATTCGTAATTCATTGAAGGAGGAACGATTCAAATGCATCCTCATTGGAATCCAAACTTAAATCAACAATATGTTTACTCACCTCATACTGCAAGGAATACACTGCATTATGATTCGCAATACATGATGCAGCGCATCGCAAGCCTTGAAAGCCAATTGGCTAAATTAATCTCCTTAATCGAGGAAAATAATCATTTAATTAAATCAATGGAACAACAGCAAAACCAAGTTTGTGCACCAGCTGGAGGTTCTGTTATTGTTCGTATGTAATTCGAATGCAAAAAAACACACTTTGTTGTATAAAGTGTGTTTTTTTGCATTATTTTCTTTTTGTATGAAACCCTTGTGTAATGCGGTCTAATATAATCGCAATCACGACGATAGCTAGTCCAGCTTCAAATCCCATTCCGATATTTACTTGTGTAACAGAGCGATATACATCGACGCCAAGTCCTGGCGCTCCTACAAGTGAAGCTGTTACAACCATTGATAGCGAAAGCATAATACTTTGGTTCACTCCAGCCATGATCGTTCCAGTTGCAAGTGGTAATTGTACTTTAAATAGTTTTTGTGATGCTGTGGATCCAAATGCATTCGCTGCTTCAATTAAATCTTCTGGAACTTGTCTAATTCCTAAGTCTGTAAAGCGAATTGTCGGTGGCATTGCAAAAATAACGGAAGCAATAATACCAGGAACAACGCCTACACCAAAAAACGTAATGGCTGGTATTAAATAAACGAAGGCTGGCATTGTTTGCATAAAATCTAATGTCGGTTTTAGAAATTTTGAGAAACGTTCATTTTGAGATGCTAAAATGCCAATTGGAATTCCGACAATAATTGAAATAATAACAGACGTAAGTACGAGTGCTAATGTTTGCATCGTTTGTGCCCAGTAGTTAATATTTAAAATAAATAATAATCCGATGAGCGTAAAAATGACTAAAGATAATTTCCTCGTTGTGTACCAAATGAGGAAACATAGGATAATAATCATCAATATGGCTGGTATTATTGTTAAAAAATTAGTGAGTAAATCAACGAATCCGCCGATAATATATGAGAACCCTCGAAACAGCCCTTCAAAGTGCTCATATAAACTTGCAACAAATGAATCAACCCATTCGCCTAATGGAATGCGCGGAATATTATTCATCGTCCTTCACCTCTTCCTCAATGTTTCCTGCAAGAGCTTGAATGACACTTTCACGTTTAATAATTCCTCTTAACCTTTTCTTCTCATCGATTACTGGTAACGGATATTTCATCTCCGCCATTTTTGCATACGTTTCCTCAAGTAAAGTATCTAAATAAACGTGCGGAATATCATTAAGTAATAAGTCAGCAATTGGCCACTGCTTTTGTACCGCCTTGCTCGCATCGTCTGCTGTTAATATACCTAAGAACTCATACTTTTTGTTTACAACATATACTGTAGAAACACCCGCATTCCTCATAATTTGAAGGGCTACACGCGGTCCACGGTCAATTAATAAAGTCTCCGGTCGTTTTAATATAGATTCCGCCGTAATTACTTTTCCTAAATTCACGTCCGCAACGAACTTCTCTACAAATTCATTGGCAGGGCTCATCATAATTTCTTCCGGCGTTCCAATTTGAACGATTTCTCCATCTTTCATTAATGCGATACGATCGCCAATTCGAAGTGCTTCATCTAAATCATGCGTAATAAATATAATTGTTTTTTCCATTTTATCTTGTAACTCTAACAGTTCATCTTGCATTTCTTTTCGAATTAGTGGATCTAATGCACTAAATGACTCGTCCATTAGTAATACATCTGGATTATTCGTTAGTGCCCTTGCGATTCCAACACGCTGCTGCATACCACCACTAAGTTGACTAGGGTAATTATCTTTATGATGATCAAGTCCTACTAACTGTAGTGATTCTAACGCCTTATTTTCTCGTTCCTCTACTGGAACTCCTTGAATTTCTAACCCGTACGCAACGTTTTGTATCACTGTACGGTGCGGAAATAAAGCGAACTTTTGAAACACCATGCTCATCTTCGTTCTTCTCACTCTTCGTAATTCTTCTTTTCCCATCGTTGCAATGTCTTCACCATCTATGTATATATGCCCCGCTGTCGGTTTGATTAATTGATTTAGCATTCGAACTAGCGTTGATTTCCCGCTACCGGATAAACCCATAATAACGAAAATTTCTCCGGTGTATACTTCAAACGTTGCTTTTTTCACACCAACGTTCATTCCTGTCTCTTTTAAAATTTCTGATTTGCTTTTTCCTTCTTTTAATAAGGTAAGCGCTCTTTGCGGGTGTTTCCCAAATACTTTTGTTACGTTTTCAACACGCACCTTTGTATTATCCATGTCACTACTCCTTTTCTACCCATGTATTTACATAGTGTTGCGATTTTGCAAAGAAATATTACATAAAAATGACATTCATAAGCTTTCTTTAAAATTCTCATTTCCGTTCATAATAAGAATGCTTACTTATACATTTATTTAAAAAGGCAAACGTTACTTAGGAGGTTTTCGATGCGAAAGAAAATATGGCTTATATGCCTTGCATTATTTATTACTATGATTTTCACTTCATGTAATGCAACAAATGCAAATTCGAAAGGGAAAATTAAACTTGGTGTAACAAGTTGGAAAGAAAATATTGCAACTGCAAACATGTGGAAAGTTTTATTAGAAGACAAAGGTTACAAGGTTGAGCTCATGTATTTAGAAAAAGCTGCGATTTGGACTGGCGTCGCCCGTGGCGATGTTGATGCTAATTTAGAAGTATGGCTGCCTGTTACTGATAAACCGCTAAATGCTCGTTATAAAGATGACATTGTCTTAAAATCAAAATGGTATGAAGGCACTGGTCTTGGTTTGGTCGTCCCTTCTTATATGAAAAACATAAACAGCATAGAAGATTTAAACGCACATAAAGATGAGCTAGATAATAAAATTGTTGGGATTGAACCAGGTAGTAGCCTTATGAATTTAACGGATAAAGCAATGAAGGCATATGATATAAAATTAAAACTTGTCCAATCTTCAGAAGCTGCGATGATGAGCGAACTAAAGAAGGCATATACGAAAAAGAAACCAATCGCTGTTACGCTTTGGAATCCGCATTGGGGTTTTTCAGAATTTGACTTGAAATATTTAAAAGACCCTAAGAAAGTATATGGTGAAAAAGATGACATTTATTACTCCGTTCGTAAAGGTTTCGAAAAAGATCATCCGGATATTGTGAAATACTTTGATAAATGGAAAATGAATGATGAACAGCTTGGTACGTTAATGGTCATGTTAAATAAAACGAAAGATCCGGAAGAAGCCGCGCGAAAATGGATTAAAAAAAATCAAGCTTTAGTTGATGAATGGGTAAAAGAATGACAAAAACAAGCTAGGGAATTTATCATATTCTCTAGCCTGTTTCATTTTATTTTTTCTCAATAACTGCATCAACAATTCCATATTCCTTCGCTTCTACTGCCGTCATAAAATATTCTCTTTCTGTATCATGAGCTACCTTTTCTACTGGTTGCCCTGTTCGATCAGATATGATTTTGTTAATATCATGTTTTAACTTCAATATTCTTTTTGCTGTAATTTCAATCTCTGTTGCTTGCCCTTTTACACCGCCGAGCGGTTGATGAATCATGATTTCACTGTTAGGGAGCGCAAATCTTTTTCCCTTTGCGCCAGCTAATAGTAAAAGCGCACCAAATGATGCCGCAAAGCCCATACAAAGTGTTTGCACATCTGGTTTAATAAGGTTCATCGTATCTAATATTGCAAATCCCGCTGTCGTTGAACCGCCCGGACTATTGATATACAAGAATATATCTTTTTCTGCATCTTCCGCTTCTAAAAATAATAATTGTGCTACTACACTGCTTGCAACTTGATCGTTAATTTCTGAACCAATCATAATAATTCGGTCTTTTAATAATCTTGAATATATATCATAGGAGCGTTCTCCTAATTTCGTTTGTTCTACTACGTAAGGAATTGCATTCATATTAAATCCCTCCATCTATTTTATGCCGCACTAAGCATACAACTGTAAGAAGAAGGTTTTTTCATACTGAATAATAACACCGGTTGTATTGATGGTAACTTAGTGAAGTCTATTGTTGGGAGAAGTTTCGTCAACAATTCAGGTCTTTCTTCACGAATAGAAGTTACAACGATTTCAACATCATCCGTGTACTCCACTATTTCAATGCCTTCTTCACTTACAGTTTTCAGCCTATTTCTACTCCTAAATAACGATGCTTTCACTGCACCTTCTGATACCGAACATACTTTAGCAATATCCGCGATACTATATTGAAAAACATCCTTTAATAATAAAATTACAGACTGTTGCACATTTAACGAAGACAATAATTCCCCTACCATTTCATGCAAATCTGCAATTTTTTCATGTGGTTCTTCAAATGTAATTTGCTGTTCTAACTTTTCTTGAACGGATTTTGATTTCATTTGATCTAACCATTGATTTCGAGCAATTTTATACAGAAGCGTTATACAAATTTTCTTCTCACTATACTTTTGAAGAACTTTGCAAATTGCTTCTTGGGCAAGGTCTTCCCCATCCCATTTATTCTTCGTCAAAAACGTACAGTATCTTTTTACCTCTGCATAATGTTCAATTAATAAATTTATATTTGAATGATTCATATCGATATGATTCTTTAAAACCTGAGTTACTTTTGTGCACAAAATAACCACTCCTTTTCAGCGCTTACTTATTAAACGATTGAACAAATAAAAAAGTTACGGTACTTTTAATAAATTTTATGTTTATGTTCATGGATACGGGTCATAAATATGTTATATAGAATTTTACATGAGGAGGAATCAATTTGCCAAAATTAACAGTGGAAGGTACCAGAACTTTTGACATTAAAGAAGGAACGAAATTAGTATTAGCACTTGAAGATAACGGTGTACACATTCTTCATCGTTGCGGTGGCAAAGCCAGATGTACAACTTGCCGAGTTGAAGTCATTGCAGGTGATTTTTGTGAGGCGACAAATGATGAAAAACAAGCTATTACGGAAAAAGGAATTGAAGACCACTTACGATTATCGTGCCAAATGCGTGTACATAAAGATATTACTGTTCGCCCTATACTTACAGTTGAAAATTCCGGTTTAGATGCTGGACCGCGCCCGGCGGAGTAAAATGATGAATTTAAAACAGCTTGCAGGCGAATATGCTGCTGGCTTTGTAAGAGATGGTATGACGATTGGACTTGGTACGGGTTCAACCGTATATTGGACGATACAAAAGTTAGGTCACCGTGTACAAGAAGGGTTATCTATTCAAGCTGTACCGACATCAAAAGAAACTGAAGTATTAGCAAAACAATTATCTATTCCGCTAATCTCTTTAAATGAAATTGATATACTTGATCTCACAATTGATGGAGCAGATGAAATTAATTCAAATTTACAGTTAATAAAAGGCGGCGGTGGTGCATTACTTCGTGAAAAAATTGTTGCCTCTTCCTCTAAAGAACTTATTATTATTGCAGATGAATCCAAACTCGTTTCACACTTAGGTGTCTTTCCACTTCCTATTGAAATCATCCCCTTCTCTTGGAAGAAAACTGAAAAACGAATGCAAGATTTAGGATGCGAAACACGTTTACGTATGAAAGATGGCAGACCATTTATAACTGATAACGGCAATTTAATTATTGATAGTATTTTTCCAAACAAAATACTGAATCCAAATGAAACACATACAAAGTTAAAAATGATTACCGGTGTAGTTGAAACAGGATTATTTATCAATATGACGAGCAAAGCGATCATCGGAACAGAAAACGGTATAAAAGAATATTAACCATTTTAAAAACTGATTTTCGCAAGTCAGTTTTTTCTTTTTGCTTTTATAGCATTACAGTATGATATACTATGAAAACACATTCATATCACACTAGAAAGGGCTGAACAATTTGCAATCCAAACTCATAACAGAACTTACAGATTTAGAAACTGCCTTTCACATTCGAAAAGAAGTTTTTGTAAAAGAACAAGGTGTCCCACTTGAAGATGAATTCGATAAATTTGATGAAATCGGTGAGAAATGTAAACATATTTTAGTTTATTATAACGAGCTTCCTGTAGGAACTGGTCGTATACGATTCGTTGACGGAATGGGTAAACTAGAACGAATTTGTATTTTAAAAGACTATCGCAAATACGGATTAGGCAAAGTAATAATCAAAGCACTAGAAGATATTGCTCGTAACAAAGAAGCAAACAAAGTTAAACTACACGGTCAAACACAAGCTGAAGGGTTTTATGAAAAATTAGGCTATCAAACTTCTTCTGATGTATTTATGGAAGATGGAATTGCGCACATTCTTATGACGAAAGTGTTATCATAATAGAAAGGTTACTATATGATTCTACATTATGTATTCGTATAGTAACCTTTCTGTAGCTTATTCGTTTAAAAGTCTCTTTGTTGAATATTCTAGATTAATACAAAAAGACGACGCTGAATACGTCGTCTTTTTTATAAGCAGAAAAGTTAATTCTCAAGCTTCCTTTTTTTGCATCAAAGCCCATCATCTTTCATTTCATCAACTCCTCGCTTCATATAACATAAAAGTGTCTATATCATTTAATATAGACACCCTTTCACATGTATAGTTTTAATAACGGCCTGTAAATTTAAAAATTTCATCAACTGCTTGCTTATACCCACCTGATTTTCGGAGAGACTCCTTCAAATTCAAAGCAGCTTCTTTACATGGCGGATTATTTAATACTATTTCTACACTTTCACTTAGTTGATTCGCAGTTAATCCTTGCATTTGTAATTTAACTCCTGCCCCGAGACTCTCCACTTGCTTTGCGATTACTGGCTGATCTGCACTTTGCGGAATTACAACGAGTGGAACCCCGTTATATATCCCTTCATGCGTACTGTTCATACCGCCGTGTGTAATAAATAGTTTCGTATATTTGAGAAGTTCAGTTTGTGGTACATAGTTTTTCACAATGAAGTTTTTAGGAATATTACCTAAATTACTTATTTCCGTTTTGTTGCCAATAGACATAACAATTGTATGCTTACTATTCTCGAACGCCTTCATACAAAGTTTATAAAAATCAAGCGCTTCATTAAAAACAGTACCTAATGAAATGTAAATCAGGCTTTTTTCTTCAATTGAAGTGTAATCAAAACCTTCATTTTTCACTTGTGTAGAGATAGATGGACCTACAAATTTGAATGTTTCATTAAATGTATCCCCAAAAGGTTGGAACTCCTTAATTGTATACACAATAGTAAGTGAAGCTGGATTACAGAAAACTTCATACGGTGAGTTTATATCAACACCATATTTTTCTGTAATTCCATTAGTCAAGTTTTCAAAATCATTATGTATTCTATCCTGAACTTCCAGTGGGATACTTTTAGAAAGATGGTCTAACATTTGTTTAAATGATTTTTCATCTTGTGCAAAAGATGTGCATGAATTTATGGCTGGAAGATTAAGAATTTGAGCAATTAAGCGACCACAGCCAAACATCGAATCATGAATAATATAATCAAAATGTTCGCCTTCAATTTGTTCTAAAACACTAGGTATTACAACATCCGTTGTATGTAGAAGGCCGTTTATTCTTTCCTGTAAATAATTTCGACCACCGGAAAGAAATGCTTGTATAAATTTTTGATCATCAATCGTTCGTACAGTAGCACCTGTCTTCTCAATACGCTCCCTGAAAGCCTCTATTGAAAAATAAACTACCTCTTCACCGCGAGAAATCAGTTCTTCTACAACATGTAATGTTGGATTTATATGTCCTTCTGATCCAGCGTTAATGAATAAAACACGTGCCATTCAAAACACTCCTTAAATTTTAAAATTTCTATGTTGTAAAGAATATGGATACGTCCCATACTCTTTACGGTGTTATATGTATCATTTTCCTGCTAAATTGACCTAGCAAGCCTAAAACCGAGATCATCTATATGAAATGTAGGATGACTACGACGGCGACAAGTGGCACCGCAACCTCTAGCTGCTTCAGCCCAACTACCACCACGAAAAATGCGGTATGACCCGTACACTGTTTCATCATACAAATCATAGCACCATTCCCAAACGTTCCCTAACATATCATAAAGTCCCCATGCATTCGGCTCTTTTTTACCGACGTCATGAATTTGTCCACTTGAATTTTCATTATACCATGCTATTTTCTGAAGTTCCCCATACGTATATCCCGTTATTCCAGCTTTACATGCGTATTGCCACTCTGCCTCAGATGGTAATCGGTAACCGTTGGACTCTACATTACAACTAACCTTTTGGTCGTCATCACTAATGGAATAATACTCTGTTAATCCCGCTTTATTAGAAAGTAAATTACAAAAGGCAATTGCATCATTCCATGAAATATTTACAATTGGTTTATTACTATCTTTATCATTATTTGATACACTATTTGTAATAGCATAATATATTTCCATCGTTACAACATATTTTGCCAGAAGATATGGCTTAATTTGAACTTGCCATTCTTTTTTTATTCGATCATCTCTTAATGTTACTTCTCCTGCTGGAATTTTCACCATATAAGAATCAATCGAGCGAATGATTTCATTCAATGTTATCCCCTCCATTTTAAAATGGAACAAAATTTACTCTTTGAGTGCATAAGTTTATACTTGCTGCACTTCTTTTAAAAATCGCTGCACTTCTTTTGGAGATTTTAAAATAATAATTTCTTTATCCTGACTTAATTGATTTAGTCTTTTGAAAATTGCAGGTCTTTTCGACTTAGGATATTCCCATATCCATTTAAAAAATTGTAAGTCAAATCTTTCTTCACATCCAGTGCCCATATCCGGTCTTGTTTTATTCCGATAGTGCACAATTCTTTTAAAAGCACGATAAATACATATTGTTCTATGTATATCAAGAAAGATAATTGTATCAGCTGCGTTAATTCTTATGTCCATTGTCCCGCCATAATTCCCATCAATAATCCACTTTTCTTCTTTAATTAAGTCATTTTGAACTGTTCTTTGTTCCTCCCTCGGAACACCTTCCCAATTCGGTTTCCAAAATAAAGCATCAAGATGATGCACCTTAATATTTAGTTTATTACCTAACTGCCTTGCTAATGTAGATTTTCCTGAACCACCAGAACCAATTAATATAATTTTTTTCATATGAGTACGATTCTTTCTATAGATTCCTCAATTTCTTCCTTATTAGCAAAAATCCATAAAAACATCTCTTCATTTAACTTTAGTAAATCTTTTAACTGAACAAAATAAGTAATAAATATAACTTGAATTGAAAGCATTACATACCAAATTGATTGTAGCTCTTCTCTCGTTAAAATGTTTTGCTTATAATATCCTTTAAAAATTTCACTTACAATTTGTAACCATTTCCCTCTTAATGTTTCATCACTAAATATCTCACTTAAAATACTTGTACAGCAATAGCATAAATCGAATACTCTAACGTTTTCTTCTAGAAGCTCAAAGTCGATAAACCCTTGAAAATCACTTTCTTTAAATATTACATTTGATAAGTGCATATCGCGATGAATAATTTGTTTCGGTAATGAGTGAACCGTTTCCTTGAAAGCTGTATGTATTTGACCCATTTTTTGAATTACATTCCGATGAACATGCTTATTCTTTACTAAATTCGGTAAAGCCCATTCGTATACCACTTTATATAACTCTCTTTTTATTAACTCGTTAGCACTATTCACTGAATTTAGTTCGTGATGTAAATTAGCTATTTCCTCTCCAATTTTGCTTCCTAGCACTTTTAGCTTTTCTGTATCTTTTATTTCTAGTACACTTCCGGTAACATATTCGTACAAACAATAATTCTTCTCTTTATAAAATACGTACCTTTCATCATTTCTCGTTTTTACTAATTTTTGTACTTTAACTCCTTTTTCATGAAGCTGTTCTAATACATTTAGTTCAACTAAAAACTGTTTTATCGATCCCTTTTCCTTTAAAATATACGCTTTTTTATTACAATGAATCTTCGTTACGTTAGGTTGTATTTCAGTAGCTGTGACATCTTTATCTTGAAACCAAAACTTTGCAATTTCCAGTGCATGCTCCATATACAAATCACCCTTTTTTAAATCTCTTATTTTTTCCGTAACATAAACTCGCAAAGCATTCCTACTCCAACACCAATTGTGTAAGCCACTAAATCACTCCATAAAAATCCGTAACCTAATACGAGTCCACCTAAAGTCGTTGCGCGAATGCTATCAATCCATTCCGCATGGTACAATTGGCTAATTTCAATCCCGTAACAAAATATCAAACTAATAGAAGCTAATTTCTTCGTTTCTATTTTAGGAAACAAAAATCCGAATCCAGTAAAAATCATTAATGCCCATAAAGCATCACCTAAGTACTCATTTAACAAATCTGGTAACACAAAAGCAAACTTTCTTGAACTAAGACCTAAAATAATAACAACTATAGTAAACATTGCATATAGTAATCTATTTCGTTTCGTATTCATTTCAAAATCCCCTAATATATAATGTAAAACTATAAATAGCTAGTAAAATATAATCATTTTACTAGCTATTTATAGTCAGCTTCACTTTGTATTTAATCCAATAACTCTTGTTGCTTTTTCTTTGAAAACGATTGCAATACTAAATCATATGACCAATCTATCATCTTATTAATTTGTTCTTGTCCTACATCTTTATGTATGTACACTGTATTCCAATGCTTTTTGTTCATATGATATCCAGGAATTATTGTTTCTGGGTAATCTTCTCTTATTCTTAATGCGAGTTCTGGATCACATTTTAATGTAATTGCAGCTTTTTCACCTTCTTCATGGTTTACTATCGCAAATATTTTATTATTGAGCCTCATACATGTTGCACTCCAGCCATCTGGAGAATCTTCTGTCGCTTTTCTTTTCGATAAACAATACCCTCTCGTTGCATTCATTCTTCTGGCACCTCTTATTCTTTCACTATTTGATTACGATGCATTACTATTTGCTTCGTCGCTTGAAATTGCTGTTCACCATAAAACTTTATTAGTTTCTCTCCGCAAAATAGACTAACAATATCAATATGAGATAACTCTTTCAATAACATTGTAAGCATATTCTCTCCAATACCTTTATTTCTTACACTCTCATGTACGACAACATCTTCTATGTACGCTCGAAAAACACCATCTGAAACGACTCTAGCAAATCCAATTAATTCATTTTCTTCCCATACTCCAATTGCTATGCAATTCTTTAACATCTTTTCAATATCGACTTCTTTTCTTTCTGGCCACCAGCCTACAGAATCGTAAAGTTTCTTTATTTTTTCTACACAGATTGGTTGTTCATGTTGTAATTTATACGTGTACATTTTTTCTCCCCTCAACTAGTATACATAATATTATTATACTCTCTTTTCTAAAAAGTGTTGACTATGCCCTTTAGGATGATCTTCAACAACACCATATTCTCGGTATCCGTGCTTTTTATAAAAATCTGGTGCTTGGAAACTAAATGAATCTAGTAAAATGAGTCTACATCCTTTTTCCATCGCAATTTCTTCTATTTTATGTAACAATTGACTACCATAACCATCATGACGAACAGATTCATCAACCCATAAAAAATCGATATGAAGATGATAAAAATACATCGTTCCTGTTACCCCGCCAAAGATTTTTCCATCTTCATCTTTCACTACGAAGCTTACTTGTTCCATCGGTTGCTTTACTTCATCTGTTAAAATAGACATGTTATATTGAATTACTTTATTTTTTATGTATTCTCCTTCAGTGCGAGTACCATTCTCTATGCGTTTCATATATTTCTTCCTTTCAACTTAGTAAGCTATAATTAATTTCTATTTCTTCTCTTTAATATACTAATGAATACAAATCCACCATATATAATAAAGCAAGAAAACCCAATTATCCCTGGTACAGAGACATAACCAGTTCTCACATAACTTATAACGGCAAAACTAGCGATTAATAATAAAATAGATGGCCAAAATATAAGAGCTGTTTTTCTTCGTCTCTGTTTCGATGTACTTTCTTTCACTTCAGAAATACGTGTACCAAAAAGCAATACAATACAAATGAGAATCGCTGCAAAGTAAATAGTATCTAATGACAATGTACGATCATATAACGCGATGCCAACTTCCAAAGCAATAATTGTTACAATTAAAATGATAATCGTTGAAGTTTTTAAGTTTCTTTTCAATCATTCACCCCGCGATACTTTTTTATATTCTTTGTACAAACACTTCAAAGCTTCTGTAATTGTTTCATCTACCATTTTATTATTAAATCGATTAGGTAAATCTTTACCTCCAATTACATAAAGAAACGGAAATTCATGAAACATTCCTATTATACCAATATTTATTGTAGCCGTGGGTAATCCACCGGTCATATGTGCTAGATGATAATAAGGTATACTTTCATAATCACCTTGTTGTCTTACCATTCCACTTATAATTGGTTCCCATAATTCTGGTGCGGATTTATGTCCTTGGAAAATATGTAATAAAAGCGAAAGAACTTGTTTTAATTCTCCAATATTTTTCTCATCTTTAGGGTTTTCCTGTATATGAATCTTGGAAAAGTTCGTTGAAACATATTCTCTGATAGTATCCCATCCTCCGCAGTGCATAACAATTGACTGAGCGATATAGCTGTCGTGACATGCTACCATTACTTCAACAGCTTTACTAAGTGTTAATGTAGCTCTGTCTTGTAAGTGAGGATATAACTGCGCACTATCTTCATTTGGATTATACTTAATGTGATGAAGTTTATCACTCCAACTAATTAGTTTATCCTTTACCATCTTTGCTACTGCAAATCCAATTGCAACTTTTGCTGCTGATGCTAATGGAACATATAGCTCATCGTTATGGGTAGCAACTATATTTCCATTCTTTGTTGAATAAACAAGTATTCCAACTTGACCAATTTGTATTTCTTTTATTTTTCCAATGACAGCCTGCATATTAATCCCTCTTTTTATATCGTTTTATCATCTTCTCAAAATTCGATATAGAATATAAGAATCCTTTTTTGTTAAATGATATTCACGAATACAATAAGAAAAAGATAGTATGAAATGTCTTCACACTACCTTTTTAAATGAATTATTACGCATAACGAATATATCTATTCTTCGATAGGATTTCCAGGCCCGTTAAGCTCCAATTGATAAAAAGCTAAATCTAGCCATCCATTGAACTTATAACCAGCCTTTTTTATTGTTCCCGAATAAACAAATCCGAAGTTTTTATGCATTGCAATGCTTTTTTCATTTTCCGCATCAATTCCAGCAATTAAGGTCATATACTCTCTTTCTTTTGCAATTGTGATTAATTCTTCCATTAAAGAAGACCCAATTCCATTTTTTCTATATTCCTTATGAACATACACAGAATGCTCAATTGAATATTTATAGGCAGGCCAAGCTCTAAACGGACCAAATGTCGCAAATCCTACTACTTTATTATCTAGTTCGTATACAAAAATCGGATAGCCATCAGCCTTTTTTTGTTCATACCAATCTATTCTATTTTCAAGGGTTACAGGTTTATATGCATATACAGCTGTTGTATTTAGTATCGCATCATTATAAATATCTAAAATATATGTTACATCTTTTTCCGTTGCTTCCCTTATCATAGTTTTCTTCCTTTCATATACGTTATCTTTTTTTACTACCTATTCGTTCCTATTCGTTACACGAACACTAGCTTTTCGGAAGCCATCATAAATGTTTAATGCAGCAGATACTATATAAATAAGAATACCTCCACCAATTAACCACTTTTTAAATTCCTCTGGAGAAGTAGTAAACACATTTGCCACATACGTAATAAATCCTTCGTTAAATAAATGCGGATTTACTACAATTACAATGAATGCTATTGTTCCCGCTAGTTGAAGAATAGCATTCCCAATTGCCAACTTTTTTGTCCATTGTCCCTGCACTAACTTATAAAGAGATATACCTATTTCAAACACAATCATAATCACAACGATTGGCCAATATTGAAGTAAAACCTCTTGATTAAACGTCGGCGCGACAAACTTCAATCCATTTTCCGTGCCATGGTATACGCCAACAAGATGATTCGCATAAAAGTAAAGTGTAGCCCAAACCGCTGTCCACATCAAACCTCCAAAAACTTCAAACTTTGAGATCGACTTTTTCTTTGGAACATACGAAATATTTTTTAAATCATCAGGAGTCCATTTTTTAAAACTTGTTGTTAATGGGTGTGGATCCTTTTCTTTATCAGTTCTTTCTATAACAGCAAATACAAGTGTCAACCAGAAAAATACATGGAGGCCTACTTCGACAATTTCCCCAATGCCTTTACCTATCAATTTTAAAATAACATTTAATACTGCTTGATCACCACTATAGCCTATAAAATTTTCTGCAACCATTGAAATGAGTGCAATAACAGCTGCAATTGGTATAATCATTTTTAATAACGTCGTATATACATCAAAATAACGTGGTCCAATTAAATGCATCGGTCTTTCCAAATACCCATTAGCCAATGAAACTGGACTTCCTAATTTTTCGAGTACGCTCTTCACATCTTCCTCATTATAATCGTCAGGTAACATATCCTCTATTGTTGACCGTAGTTCAAGTGTAATATCTTCACGATTTTTTTCAGGTAATCTCCTCGCAACTTCCTGGATGTAGATATCAACTAAACTCATTCTCATTCTCGTCCTCCTCCTTTAATAAGTTATAAAGTTCCTTCGAATCCTTTATCCATTCCTTTTTCAACTGCAAGAATATCTCTAATCCATATTCACTTAAAACATAATATTTACGAGGTCTACTCTCTGTTTTATCCCAACTACTCGTCACTAGCTCTTGCTTTTCTAAACGGCGAAGTAGTGGATATAAAGTACTTTGACCTATTATAATGCCTGATTTTTCTAACAATTTAACAAGTGAATATCCATACTGCGGCATTCTTAGTTGACTTAAAACCGCTAATGTCAATGTCCCTCTTCTTAGCTCAGTAATTAACGAATTTAATAAAGCATCCATGTATTCACCTCATTTCCATTACTATATGTCATACAGTATATGTTTTATACTATGTATCATACAGTATTATTGTGACAAAAACAATAATTATTTACCAAAAAAATACATAATTAAAAGCACAAACTACATGATTTGTGCTTTTCTAGCCAACTTAAATATCTATAACACGCTTAACTTTGTATCTCTGGTAATATAAACTCTCCTTTTTCTTTAGAAAATGGGACAACCTCTACAATCGCCTCAACATTGATTACTCCATATACATGCGGGTATTCTTGACCGTTTGAAGCAAGTTCATATTTTATTTCTGCTTTTACAAGAGATGGATCTATTGTAAGTAATAAAACATCTTTTTCATGATTGAAATGTTTTTGAGCAACCTTTAAAGCTTGTTCAAATAATGAACAATGAATAAATCCCTCTTCTATAAGTGATTCTTCATTAATTTCTCCAGTTGTTTTTGCGATTTCCCAATTTCTTTTTGTTATTACTTTTGTTATCATAGTTATTTTCTCCCCCGTATCATTATATAGAAAAACAAGAGGTCTTCTGTACATTACTAGAAAAGCCTCTTGAATTTATTATATATTTTTATCTCTTAATTAAAGGTGATACTTCCCCACTATAGAAAATCCATAAATCATGAAGCGATCTTGTACATCCGACATACAATAACTTCGCATCGTGTTTTGTATTTTTGTAATGTTCTTCATCAACATCGATTAGAAGTACTGCATCAAATTCTAATCCTTTCGCCAAGTATACAGGTACTACCGAAATACCACCTTCATATTTACTTTGATCTGCTTCAATAACATTGACTGTCAACCCTGCATTTGTTAATTTTTCATATATATCACGGCATTCATCATCTGTTCTTCCAATTACCGCAATTGTTTTCACATCTTCATTTTGTAAATGCTTTAACGTCTTCATAATTTCAGTGAATTGATCTTCTGCATGGATCACCTTCACGTCTTCACCGCTACGGAAAACTGGTGTTGCCAGTCCCACTGGAATCTCTGCATTTTTAATTATTTCATTCGCGAATTCAATAATTTCTTTTGTAGAACGATAACTTCTCGTCAGTTCATAATAACCTGTTTCTTGGAATACTTCCTTAAAAGCACCCCAGTCTCCAATTCCTTGATAATCATAAATCGCTTGAGATAAATCACCTAATATGGTGAAAGAATTACCTAGTGTAATTTCTTTTAACACATACACTTGGAATGGTGAAAAATCTTGCGCTTCATCAATAACGACGTGATGGAACTTTTGTCCAATTTCAATTCCTGTTATGCGATGATGTATGTAAATTAAAGCTGGTAAGTCTTCTACATACACTTCTTTTTTACTACAATTCTTTTCTGTTTCTTGAACAAGTTCTTCAGGTAATACTTCGAGTATTTCTTTACTCTTTATTATTGAATTATATAGTGAAAGCGGGCTCATTTTCGGCCAAAAATTCATATATGTGTTCAATCTCTTTGTCGCTTCTTTTTTTAGTAATTTTTTCTCGTTTGTTTCTCCAAACTTTTTAAGCTCAATTTCAATCCAGCGCTTCATACGGCCGACTAAACGTTCTCTTCTTTTCTTTAATGGATAGTGTTTATATTCAACCTGCATCCATTTTTTAACGTCTTCCACTGGAATAACAGCTTTATCCCATGCCTCAAAATCTTTTGTTGGCACTAAATCTTTTTCAAATTGAATCATTCTTTCTTCAATAAACGACTTAAATTCCAACGTGCCTTTCAATTTACCTAGCATAACCTTTTTTTCATCGCGATTAATTGAAAAAGCTTCTTTCAATTTTTCTTCTGTCTTCTTCAGTTTCACCGAACCCTCTAACAGACGCAACGCCCAATCTGGAAACGTTGTTTGACTAATATTTCCTACACCTAATTCCGGAAGTACACTCGAAATATAGTCTAAGAACAAACTGTTTGGAGCGAATACGATCATTCTCTCCGCTTCTAGTTGTTCACGGTATTCATAAATTAAAAAAGCAAGGCGATGTAAAGCGATCGTTGTCTTTCCGCTCCCTGCAACCCCTTGAATTAATAATGGTAAGTTTCTTTCCGCACGAATAATATCATTTTGCTCCGATTGTATAGTCGAAACGATATCTTTTAATTTATTATCTTTATTCTCACCTAATCGATATAGAAGAAAATCATCAGTATGCGAGACATCTTCATTTCCTTTTACATATGTATCAACAACACGTTCTAATTCTCTCTTTCGAATGGAAATGTTTCGTTTTAAATAAACATCGCCTTCTACTAATCCGTCTGGTGAATGATAAAATGCTAATTCTTCACCACCGGTAAATGAATAAAACATACTAGCGACAGGCGCTCGCCAATCAATGACCATCGGTTTCATCGTATCTTTATCTGAAACCCCTACTTTACCGATGTAAATCGGCATAACATCTTCTTTTCCATCCTCCTGGAAGTCTAATCTTCCAAAGTACGGCTCTTGCACACCGATACGTAAGTTTTGTCTATTAGACTCCCTCATACTTTCAAGAATTTGCTCTTTAAAATCTTCTCCATAATAAACTGGGATTTTTTCAAGTTGCTCTAATTGCTCATCCATCGTGCATAAAATATCTTTCATTTTCTGTAATTCTTCTTCAAATATATTACTCATTTGATGATTCCCTCCTGTCCGTTCTAATTTTTTCAGTCGAGATACAATTGTATAAAAAATCCATTCATAAAGTCAATAGTTTGAGTAAGAATTTTCTAAAATATAAAAGAGTAGAGATTAATCTCTACTCTTCTTTACTTTAATTCGATATGACAAACATTCAGTTAAACTTGCTAGTTCTTTATATTTCCATTGCTCAAAATCAAATGCTCCCCCTGGGAAGAATCCTACAATACTTAAACCTGCTTTAGTACATAAATCACTAATCTCTTCAACTGTATAACAACGTAAAGACTGTGTTACAATCTCATTAGGCTGATTAGGGTTCCACCAATGATCTAACATTCTTTCATTTATACTATCATATTCATATTTTCTCATAGCTGAACTTAATGGCATTTCTTGTCCACTTATCTTTTTCCAATACAAAGGTTGATAAATATCAATAAGTGCACATCCATCTTCCTTCATCCAATCTTTAATCCGTTTTAGTAGAAACAATTGCTCATCATTTGTTCCTACACCAAATCCATCTAAATAACTAACCACATCAAATTTTTCCTCAAAGTTAATTTGATAAAAATCTCCACAATGAATGGCAATATCACTACTAGAATGTTCTTTTGCAAAGGAAACCAGCTCTGATACAAGTTCAACAGTTGTCATTCTCACATGTAACTTAGACATCGCTCGTGCAAATCCACCATTCCCCGCACCAAGTTCCAACATCGTTTGAAACGGATATCCAACTTGTTCTTGCACCTCTTTAGCAACCTGCTCTATCCAGCTTTCTGTATTTACATCATAATTCGACAGTTCAAATTGTTTTTTGTAAAATTCCTTCACATTTAATTCGTTCATTATTATTCTCCTCCTGTAATAGTTTTTTCTTCTACAGGTTAGAAACTAAATTTCTGATACCCATAATAATCCCCTTTCACTTAACACTACCATTTCAAAATAGTAAAATATTCCCTTTCAACTACATTTAATATAATATCAAAATATACTGAATATTACAACCGAACTCCTTGCAACTTCTCTATTACATGATAATATCTATAAAGTATGTTAAATAACTAAACTTAAATACTCGAAAATGGAACGTGCTTTCTTATTAAAAGATTAGGTAATGCCTCTTTAACATGTCTTATTACTTTGCGCAAAATTGTAACATCCTGCAGCTGCTCGTTATATTCTTCTAATTGCATCAAATACTCATAATTACTTTGAAATATTTTACTTTTTAACATTCCGTTCAAATCCATAACGAGAAAAAGTGTTAACACAGATAAATATTGTCTCTCACCTTCCAAAGATCTTCGTCTTAAAAAAGTGAAAACTTGGTCTTTCGTTTGAAGACAATTATATTTTTTTTGAAAAGATATACCTAATACACGCTTTTCGATTATCTTTATTTGCTTTTTATGCTGTATACACTCCAGTACTGAATTATACAGTTTGTGAGTTAATTGTTGTTTACTGCAAATCATCATTAACCATACTTTTATACCATGCTTATCTCCTAAATGCTCTGTTGCATCTAAAATTTGTTGCAAATAAGAAATATTTGATGTCTTATCAGTTCTCCGTATATTAAATTCATGGTCTATGTAAATAAATTTTTGAAGATATAGTTCTAACAAAATATTTATCATTATTAATATTTCTATATTAGATTGATAAGGAGTTTGTATCGTTCCTTTATCATCATCTATACTTAATAAAAAGAAAAATTCAGGTATTGTTAAACTTTCCATTTGTCATCACCTTCCTTTAGTCAAAACTTTTATTTAAATATATTCACTGTTTAGTTCGTAAGTCCTCTTGCCCTATTAATGAACTAATACAGGATCAGGACAAAAAGTAACCTTGACACTAAAAAACAAATAAGACCCGAATAATGAACATTTTACAAAGCGTTCACTACCCAGGTTTTATATTACTCATAACTATAAGTATTTTTTATTTCTCTCTTTGATACTCCATCCAATCACCAAAATCAATAATCTTCTTCAACATCTCTTTATCCTGAGCAACATACACATATGCATGTATTTCTTTATCAGCAAAATATACTGTTTGCGTTATCCGGTCATATAAATCAGTCTCTGCATTACCTGTATATTCTTCGAGTTCATCTAACTTTTGCAAAACCTCATCATCTACTTCGTAAACTTCCCCATATACCTTTTCCCCGTTTGAACAAATCATTGCCGGATACCCTTCATTAGTATCAAATAATTTACCATACGTCCATGCTTCCTCTGCGATGCATGTTGCACCTTGCATATAATGAGCATTCGTTTGCTCTTTTCTTAACGTGCCATACACAAAAACGTGATGCATATATCCCTATCCCCTTTATATGTCTCTACTTTCTTATTTGTAAATAAGCACGAATCATAAAGTAACTCACTTCATCTGGAAGCTGTTCTTTAATAGATTTCAAACCGCCTTCTGCATTTTGTACGGCAGTTTCAATTAGAGCTTCATACTCTGCTGGAACAAAGCTGTTCCAGTCTACTTGCATACCATCTTCAAAGCAACGGATTAAATGGTTTTCAATCGTTTGTCTCGATAACCCCCGTTCCTTTGCAACCTCATTTAAATCAATACCCTGTTTATACATTTCATATGTTTCTAAATGAGAATTTGCTGAAGCTTTCCCTGACTTTTTACGTTCTGAAACAACTTCTGTCTTAATTGTTTCAGCATAGTTCGGGTTTTCCTCAATAAAGTGCTGTACTGCTTGCAAGAAGTGAGAGCCGTACTTCACAAGTTTGTGCTCTCCAATTCCTTTTACAGTTAGAAGTTCAGAGTCACTTTGCGGCATTTTCGCACACATATCTTTTAATGTTTGATCAGAGAAAATAACGAACGGAGGTACGCCTTCTCCTTGTGCAATTTCTTTACGCACTTCACGAAGCACTTCAAATAAAGGATGGTCTTGAACAATTTGTCGTGTTTCTACTCGTTCTTTACGTAAAACGTTCTCTTTACCAAGTAGCACTTCTTTACCTTTTTCCGTTACTTTTAATGTCGGATATGTACCATGTTCAACTGCGATCAACTCGTCTGAAATTAAAAACTCAATAAACTCACTGACTTCTTTCACACTACGATTGGATAAAAGTCCGTAAGTTGGTAAAGTATGAAAATTAAATTCAATAACTTTTTTATTTTTCGATCCAGTTAATACTTGTGCAATCATTTGTTTTCCAAATCGTTGGTTCGTTCTAATCATACATGATAAAACCATTTGTGATTCTCTCGTTACATCGATACTCTCACGATCGTCCGTACAATTACCACAGCGACCACAATCTTCCTTCGGCTCTTCTCCGAAGTATTGCAAAATAAATGATTGTAAACATTGTTCTGTATGACAGTAATCGGTCATATTTTGCAATTTTTCAAGTTCGTTTGAAAAACGTGATTCTCCAGTTGATTGATCGATTAAAAAGCGTTGTACTTGCACATCTTGAGAAGAATATAACAAAATACATTCACTATCTAATCCGTCACGACCAGCACGTCCTGCTTCTTGATAGTAACTTTCCATATTTTTTGGAAGTTGATAATGAATAACGTAACGAATATTCGATTTATCAATCCCCATTCCAAACGCTGATGTCGCTACCATAACACTAATTTCATCTCGTAAAAAGAGTTCTTGTTGTTCATTTCGATCGTGATCGCTCATACCAGCATGATATTTCGATACCGAAACTCCCGCTTTCCCTAAATCTTCATATAACTGATCGACTACTTTTCTTGTAGCTGCATAAATAATCCCAGATTCCTTCTGATTTTGACGAATATAATCTGCTAAATACGCATTACGATCCTGTCCTTTAATTACTGAAAATGATAAGTTCTCGCGCTCGAACGTTGTCATAATTGTATTTTCTTGATTAATTTCAAGCGTATTGCAAATATCATCACGTACTTGTGGTGTTGCTGTTGCTGTTAACGCTAAAACGAGCGGTTTTTCTGGAAGATAATCTAATATGCGATGTATATGTAAATAACTCGGGCGGAAATCATGTCCCCACTGCGAAATACAGTGCGCCTCATCAATTGCAATCATCGGGATTTTCATATCGATAAGTTGATCAACAAACTCCATAGAATCAAGTCGCTCAGGCGCCACATAAAGCAACTTATAATGTCCTTGTTTCGCCAATTGAATTCGTTGATTCGCTTCTGCAATAGAAATAGAACTATTAATATATGTAGCGGAAATACCATTTTGTATTAATGTGTCCACTTGATCTTTCATAAGTGAAATCAAAGGCGATATAACTAATGTCGTTCCTTCGAATACTAGTGCGGGAATTTGATAACAAATTGACTTACCGCCGCCCGTTGGCATAATACAAACTGTATCTTTCCCATCTAATACATTTTTAATTGTTTCATCTTGTCCTCTTCGGAATGACGAATAACCGAAATAAGACGCTAAAAGTTCTTGTGCTTTTGTAAACAAAAAAGAGTCACCTGCTTTTCTTTATCTTTCATCTATTCCCATTATATCATCAAACTGATTCTCGCCACTTTGAATTTTATAAGTATTTGGGTTCTATTTTCTTCCTACGTTTTCCAACATAAAAAAACAAATCTAGTACACAAGAAGAAAGAATTTCAAAATAAATATTCATTTAATTTACCTTCCTAGAATACTACTAATCGTATACATATGGATTTGAGGAGGTTAAATTATGAAGCGTCGTTACAATAATTCCAACAAACCTAAAGCGTCAAATAAACAACTCCAATTCTCTAATAATGATGCGTGGAAATATGAATCATTTTATAAGTATCAGCCTTTATTTTCTTATAAAAAACTATTTAATTTCCTTTCACAACTTTTTAGGCGTTAATACATGTGCCAAATATATATCATTCAAACAAATTTTCTCAACATTAAACTTATAGACTTACTATAATACAGTTGTTATCCTATATAATAATCTGTTGGATAAACCCCTTATGTTGACCTGCTTAAATTAGCAGGTCTTTTTTATACTTATATATCGTAACCTGATTAAAAAGTCTTTTCTCCATTTTAGAACCCTATTCTGCTCTCCACAAATGATTATAATTCCAAAAAGCAAAATATAAATCCTTTACATTCATACAAGCAATTGATTTTTTTCTCAATACACAAAGTGAATTTCATTTGTTACTATGAAGTTACTCCAGATGAGTTTTTGCTCATCAACATTATCTAGTAAAAGGAATTTGCCGCGGGAAGCAGATTCCTTTTACTTTATTAAATAGTCCTCTTTCCATTTGGACACATTTACCAGGTTATTTTGAAAAAATTTTATGTTAATATTACGTAGTCGAGTCCGACATCTCGGCAATGCCCTTTTTAAGGTCCTGCAATTTCCCTTGCAGGACCTCTATTATTTTAAAATTCTTTTGATTCATATATATCATAAGTATGTTTTTATTCCCCTTCAACTTTCTCCTTTTCCAACTCTCAAAAAAACTCCTGGACATGTAACTTAAAAATAACGTTTATCATATTGTGAGATATACATGTTCAAAGGAGTGTAACTATTTATGTATACTTATTGGCAATCGTATTACTCCCCTTATCATATTACTAATGAAAACTTTGATTCATTTGTACGAAATTACCGAGTTAGTAAAAACGAAAACTTTTTAAAAGGATATATGCGTTCTTTATGGGAACAGCACGTCGCTTGGACGCGATTAGCGATTATAGGCATCGTCTTTAACTTGCCAGACGTAAACGTTACTGTTGGACGTCTTCTAAAAAATGCAACACATATGGGGCTTTCACTTGAACCATTCTACGGTGAAAATGCAGTAAAAAAATATAGTGCATTAATTAAAGACCACTTAGTAATTGCAGCCGATCTTGTTAAAGCCGCCAAAGCTGGTGATCAAAACGCAGCAGCCGCTATAGAAAAGAAGTGGTACGCTAATGGAGATGAAATTGTTGAGTTTCTAACCAGTATCAACCCATATATAGAAAAAGAAGAATTTAGAAAAATGTTTTATGAGCATTTAGCATTAACGAAAGCAGAAGCACTTGCCTTCCTAAATAAAGATTATGATGCCAGTGTAAAACTATACGATAAAATTGAAAAAGAAGCATTAGAAATGGCCGACATGATAACAGACGCAATCGTAAAACAATTTCCGCAAGTGTTTCAATAAAAATAAGCCGATTTGAAAAAAACAAATCGGCTTATTTAGTTTTCTATCAATGATATTTCACCACTCCTCTTTACATTTAACGTATATCGATATATTTTATTAATATCCGTTTTTTATAGGAGGAAATAGTTTGATTAACGCAATTGGTCTCGTATTTATTCTCACAAATAAGCACGAGAAAAAGAAAAAAGTTTATCTGAATGAAAAATTCGCATTAATAGACATTATTGATTCTAAAGAAGTATTTGATGATGAAGGAAACTCATTAGTAGAACTAACATGTAAATACAGTATATATTTAGACGAAAAATACTACTGTAAATCTCTCGATGATTATACTGGACAAGTATTCCCCTTCTTAAGCGCTAAAATAGGAAAAGGACTTCTTAGAAACTTAAATTATTACTTTTCTTACGTTGATGCCTATGATAAAAAACCACCTGTGAAAGAAATAAGACCTCTAATGAAACACGTAACTAACAGATAGAGGACAGTATTCAAAAGAAAGCACCTAACTTCAGATGCTTTCTTTTTTTGAATCAGTAACCCGCTAACTTTCATCTCCTTCTAAATATATGTACCCAAGCATACTTTAAAATAAAAACATTGGAGGATTAGGCTGAATGAAATATTCAGAATCAATCGTAAGTAAACGGCTTCGAAAAATTAGAACAGTTGGTGTATTTTTTATACTATTTTTAATCGCGTGGCTTGGATATACAAAATCCCTTTATGGAAATGGTTTTCTTTTAGAAAAGAAAAATTCAGTGGAAGTAATGAATACTAGCGTTACTGGAGAAATAGAAAAGAATTTCCATGTAAACTTACAAGGCTTTCGCAAAACGAACCTTGATACACTTATAGATGCTAGTAAAACTGATCCGAGTGAATTATCATTAATCGAAATTATTAACACATCTTGTTCTCAAGATTGCATAGGTGAACCTTCAACTTACGTAAAATCGAATCACGGATATATCTTTTATAAAGAAGCTAACGGTAGCCATGTATCTTTAAAAATTAAAAAGCAAGATTCATGGGAAATAGAAAAAAAATCCGTTCAAAATGGAATTTAAAAGGTTCATACAAAAAAAGAGTACTTTACTTCAAAGTACTCTTTCAAAGAAAATTACCACTTACGGCATTTGTCATCATCGTCGTCACGTTTACGATTGCGACGGCAATCATCACAATCACAGTCACGTTTACGTCTACAACCACAATCATCAAAATCTCTGCGTCTACATCTACAAAACATTAAATCATCCCAAAATCTATTACAATCTCTACGTCTACAACCACAATTATTACACATGAATATGATTCCCCCTAATATAAAATAGAATTCATCATATCCTATGATTGAAAGTATAAAACGGCTTGTTTAATAGTCTAATTTAAATGTATAAATGTGATATAATTTGAATCAAGTACTAATTCATGCCTATATTTCCTGATGCCCTTCCACAGCCCCCTTCAATTTCTGCAACATATATCCAATTCCTTTACACCCTTCTAATGGATATGTAATGATTTCTTCTGGATATAATCTTGTTACAACTTTCTTATGCTTTTTTCCTGCAAGCAAAACAATTTCATCAAAATGAATTAAGTATTTATCAATCATCTGTTTTTGTAATTGTTCTATACTAATAATCTCATCGCTCTTTGAATCAAACGCGAGATCATAGTTTTCTTGTACAATATCATTTGGTCTTAAAAATCCATGCTTTGCTGATAATATAACCCAATTCTCGAAAAACTCAGTTGCATACGCCTGACATGCTTTTCCGAATGGGCTAATATATACATCTTTTGCCTCCAGCGGTCCGTAATCTAGATACTTATCCCAAATTTTCTTTTTTCCGCATGGAATTATGCATAACCTTTTCATCGTTATTTCTTACCTCACTTCTAACTTTTTAAATATAAAAATATAGAACTCTCTACTTCTTCATACTCAGCTTCTATATCTCCAATCCCCTCTAAGTTCCAACTATTATTTTTTTCTAGCGGTTTTTCAATCATAATGATATGAATTTGATTCATATTTTTAAAATCTTCTTCAAAAGATGCTAAAACAGGTTGATTTATCATATATGTTTTATTATGTATACAAACACTTAAAAAGGTTTTATGTAATGCTTTATTTCCTTTTAATTTTACATTCATTGGATTAAACATGTTTAATTTTATATCCCCTACAATATACAGGTGATATCCTTTTTCCTTATAAAATTGTTTAAAATCCTCTTCTCTTTCGTTTTGAACAAAATGAAGGATTTGCTTCGTTTCCTTACTTATTGCAATTTCATTATTTAAACTTAAAACAACATTTTTATTTTGTTTTAAACAAGCATATAACGATTTATCACTATTAAAGAAGCATGTTTTCCATTCAGGATGGATTTCATCTAATAATAAACATAAAAGCATTCCTGAGCTATAGCAGCTCTTTCTAATGTTACAATTAGCTTCATATGCATCTAAAATAAATCCGCTATATTTTCGTAATGTTTCACTTTTATCATTTTTATATACTGCATTGTAAGCATTCATTTCAACATACCAAGCAGGCCCCTCTATGCTTTCAACCATACACTCATAAGTTATAAACTCTTCTTTCATAAAACTTGCTCTTTGCTCTCTTAGTTCAATAAATTGCTTAATATAATTATTTTTCTCAGCTTGTGACTTACAATGAACAGCATCATATAAACAAATTCGTTCTTTATTTCGCAATTCTATATTTTCTTCTGTTATAGCATATTGAAATCCTAGAGACTCATTTGGAAATCTACTTTCTTTATTTAAATATTGATAGCAATGAAAAAGTTCATGCACCACAACCGCAAGTAAACTTTCATAATCCTTATACCTATTCATATTCACGATGGCAGTCGGATAATCTTTGAATAAGATAAATGTATCACCTTTAAATTGTTCATCCCACTTTAAAATGGCATACTCACCATCATCTTTCAAAAATAATGGATGATGGAATACATACACATGCTCATCATTATATAATGCAAATGCAGCCCTCTTAAAACCAGGCCATAGCCCATTCAATAAATGCATATTTACATCTTTCTTTATTCGATTTAGTATATTGTTCATTATATATAACACCCCAATATTATTCTACATACACCTATTCTATTCCACTTTAAAACAACCCTTTTATTTACATAAATATTAGAAAAACATATAACTTATCTCAATCTATAATGTATTATGTAAATATACATGTGATAATTTTATGAAAAGGAGGTGAATAAATGAAAAATATATTCCCTGCACTATTACTCTATATTATTGTTTGCATAATCTCTATTATCACTCCAGCATCTCAAGGCTATAATAATGTTGGCTGGAAGTTGTTTGTTGGGCAAGCGTATGCCATACCTATTTTCATCATTACGGCTATCATTACCTTTTATATAAACAAGAGAAAATCTACGAATAAACAGTTATAAGGATAGCTAATGCTATCCTTATTTTAATTCGCTAAGCAGATCCCAAATAACCCTTGTAGTACTTTCTATCCTTGCTTCCGAAAAATCAAATGTAACACCTGTTTTCCTATATATTTCCTGTATAGGTAAGTTCCAATCTGATCTCGCTCCCTCTTTATAGAAAGTAATCGCTTTTTCTGGATCCTCTCGATAAATTTGAAATAATTGCATTGCTCCTATTTGTGCAATTGCGTATTCAATTTGATAAAAAGGAAACTGAACATAGTGAAATGACTCTAACCAACTTGCACCGATTTCATTCTCTAATCCTGCAATATCGACTGATGAATATTGATACCTTTTACATAGTTCAATATATTTCTTATCACGCTCTTCTGATGTATGGTTTGGGTTTGTATAGATCCAGTGCTGGAATACATCTCCTGCAACTGACGACATTAACAAAGACAAAGCGCGATATAATTGTACTCGCTGCACTTCTTTATATTCATCCGCTTGCTTATAAAAAATATTCAGCTTCTCCATTACTAGTAACTCAAGACCCAGGGAATAAAGCTCAGCCACCTCTTCACGAAGATATCTTTCCTGCATACTACTATCATTGTTAAATTGTTTATAAAAATGAAATGCATGTCCCACCTCATGTATTAGTGCATTAATTGCATAAAATGATGGACTAAAATTAGAATACACAAAAACCTCTTTACTATGAGGCAAGGTAAAACAAGCAGCTCCTGGTGCTTTATTTTTCCGTTCTTCTACGTCAATTAATCCAGCTTTCCTTATATGAGTAAATTCCTCATAAAAATATAAATCCGTCTTCTGAAACATTTCTTCCACCCCATTCAATAACTCAATGGCATTTTGAAATGGTGTTTTTGGTAAATTACAAGGAGTAAGGTCCCAAGGGCGATATGTTTTTACACCAAGAGTCTTTTTAGAAAAGCTCCCTAACTGTTCCCAAATCGGTACTACATACTTTTCTATAGATTCATGAAGCTTATAACACTCTTCAATACTATAATCTCTATTTTTTTGTTTGAAAGCATATTCACTATAATTATTAAATCCAACATTTAAAGCTATCTCATTCCGCAATTGTACGAGTTCATTCATAATACAATCTATTTCTATTTTCACTACACTTCTTGCTTCGCATAAAGCATACCAAGCTTTTTCTCGAATTGCTCTATCGGGGGTATCTAGCTTTGCTTTTACGTATGCATACGTCTTTTGCTCACCTTTCCAATTAATAGATATGTTAGACATTATTTCTCTATACTCCGTAATTAGCTCTTGCTCTTTAACGGAAAGGGAAATGTTCTTTTCATTAAACATTTTACTCTTCACAAATCTTGCTTTTTTCATAAATCCATATTTCTGCTCATCTAATAAGTTGGAAAGCTGACACTCTCTAAATTTCTGGTCAAATTTTGCATTGTATCTTTTTAAAAGTGGCTGAATTGTATTTTGGTTATACGTATATAAATCACGTATATTTCTATCATTTGTATCTCTATACATGGCGATTAAACTACTTGTTATCCCCTCTTCTACTTCAGCGTTTAAACGCAGTTCCTCCAAAAGCCAACTCTCTAATTCTGAAACAGACGTAATATTTCGCTCTAAAAGGGACTGTAATTTACTCTCCAAATCATTAAACATACACAATCCTCCTATTTTAAAATTAAAATTTTCTGTTTTTTAGAGATAAAAAAAGACAAGCAGCCAATCCGACTACTTGTCCTTTCTGTTTATCCATACTCAATAATATTAAGCTTGGAATGCTTCTGTTAATACAGGAACGATTTGTTTTTTACGAGATACAACACCTTTTAAAGTAGCAGTGTTGTTTTCTAGAGATACGTTGTATGCTTTCTCAACAACGTTTGCTGCTTTACCGATCGCAAGACCGACAGAATCGTTAGTTAAGATATCAGTTACAACGAATAAGAATAGGTCTAAACCTTTTTCTTCTACTACTGTAGAGATAACTTTTTCAAGTTCCGCTTGGTGTACAAGAACATCGTTTGTATCAACAGCGTTTACTTGTGCGATTTCAACTTTCGCGTTACCCATTTGGAATTCTTTAGCGTCAAGGGAGATTAATTGCTCCATTGTTTTTCCGCTTAAGTCAGCACCAGCTTTTAACATTTCTAAGCCGTAATTATCTGCATCTACATCAGCGATTTCCGCTAATTCGCGAGCTGCTGCTACGTCTTGTTCTGTGCAAGTTGGAGATTTGAATAGTAAAGAATCTGAAATGATTGCAGATAACATTAAGCCTGCAACTTCTTTACGAATTGCAACACCATTTTCTTTGTACATTTTGTTTAAGATTGTAGCTGTACAACCAACTGGCTCACAACGGTAGTATATAGGATCGCTTGTTTCAAAGTTAGCAATACGGTGATGGTCAATAACTTCTAACACACGAACAGATTCGATATCGTTAGCACTTTGTTGACGCTCGTTATGGTCAACTAAAATAACATTGTCCACTTCGCTTGCAACTGTCTCAACAAAACGCGGTCCTTCTACTTTAAAATAGTCTAACGCAAATTGAGTTTCACCGCTGATTTCGCCTAAACGTACAGGCTCAGCATTCATTCCTAATTCTTTTTTCAATTCTGCATAAGCAATCGCAGAACAAATTGCATCTGTATCTGGGTTTTTATGCCCGAAAACTAGTACTTTTTCCATGTTTTCCACCTCTTCATGAAAAGGATATCTTAAAGAAGCAAATATGACAATATTTTAGGCACATTTTTTTATAAATAATTGCAGTTTCTTCTATATTTTTCATCGTTTTCACAAAAAAAGACCATCTAAAATAATTTAGATGGTCAAAAGTTATCTTTTCGTTAAAATAAAGGTGGTACTTGCACTAAGTTGTTAAATGCGAAATTGGCAAAGGCATTCTAATTATCGAATAGCCCTCTTCCTCTCAGATTTGCGGAAACAGGCTCCTTTCCTATTTCACGTGCCCATATAGATAACTGGCCGATATGGTGGATTTCATGGACAATGACATGACGTATTATCTCTCCGTGTGTACATTCAATGACTCGGCGCCTGATTGGGGCGTCTCTAGAGCTTATCGGCTCTTCATTGAAATCAGTTTTTGAAAGTTTCCGAGAATCCATTTCATTTGTCCAAGATGTCACAAATTGCTTCACTTTCTCGTGGTATTGATCCGAAAGATTTTTCACTTTTTGCAAGCTAGCATAATCTTCAAACAATGGCTCCTCAGGCACTGGTTCACCTCGCAAACCTAAGATCCACATATATTCCACATCTACAATGTGAAATAGGGTATGTAGGATGCTACCAAATCCACCAACCCGTTTCTTTAATAGTTCTTCAGCCGACATATCTTCGCACAATGTAAACCAATCATCACGAACTTGCCAGTTATATTGAAACAGTTTCAACATCACAACAACCTCCATTTTTTAGATTAACATTTTAATATTCACCAAATGACTTCAAAATCAAAATCTAAAAAAACTGTTAAAACTCTCTACAGACTGTCCCTTTAAATTAAACATTCCAGATGAAGGTAAAAGGTCAAAAGAAAAACACTATTATACATGGTTGTATCAAACATTGTTTGAAATCATCCCTCTTTTCAAATAAAAAAACTAAATCATTTTATAATAAATTACCGTTGCATCTAGCTCACCATTTGGAGAAATTGCATATTCCGGTATTTTTCCAACTTCTCGATAGTCTAATGATGTGTACAATTTATTTGAAGGATCTCCTTCTCTAGTATCTAACACTAAAAGAGACCTATTTTCTTGCTTTGCTCGCTCCTCTGCTTTTTTCATAAGTGAACGTCCGATGCCGTTACGTCTAAAGTTGGGATGAGTCATTAACTTACAAATTTCAGCTCTATGGATTCCGTTTGGCTTTGTAACTAAATGTAATTGAACACTTCCTGCCACTTCATTGTTTATTTTAGCAACATACAATATCACTTCTGGTTCTAATACAGTTTGCCAATAATTTGTTGCTTCTTTTTGTTCAAGTGGAGGTAAAAAACCAATTGACGCCCCATCATCTACTACAGTTTTCAATAGTTTAGAAAGCTCTTCAATATCATTTTCTAGTTGCTTAATTTCTTCAATTACTAAATTTCGCATTACTTTTCCCCCTTTTGTTTCAGTGTAACAAATTTTAAAGAAGGAAAAATTAAATTCTAAGATGAAATTATTAAATATATAATTTTTTAGAGAAAGGATACCTATATGAAATATATATTAGATAGGACATATGCAAGAGAATTACTCCAGTGGGCATATGAACAAAACCCAGGTCCGTGGTTCGAACATTCATGTAATGTTGCCCTTGCCACTGAAAAGATAGTTGCTGAACTTATTAATAATGGGTACGATCTAGATACTGACATAGCATACAACGCTGCCCTCCTACATGATATAGGAAGATATAAAGGTTTTACTAAATCTGTTATTCATTCCTATGATGGTTATATGTATATGAATAATTTAGGGTATACAGGAAACGCCATTATATGTGTGACGCATTCATTTCCTTGCAAAAATGAGCATTTAGATATCGCGGCAGAGTGGGGCCTTGTTCCTGATTATATGGAAAGCAGATTAATTGAAATATTGAATGAAAACAGTGACTACGACTTATACAATAAGGTGATTACCCTTTGTGACGCACTTGCTGATGCGGAAGGCTTTACTACTCTTGAAAAAAGATTGATTTCAGTTGGTTTACGACATGGAACAACCTCTCATTCCTCTTTACATTGGAAAGGTTTCTACACAATTAAGAATGAATTAGAATCATTAATCGGTAAGAGTATATACAGAGTTCTTCCTGACGTAGAGAAATCGATTTATAAAAATATGGAATATTAAATTACATACAACTTGAAAACGATAGAATTTGTATGTGTAATTCTAAAGAACTCATTGAAAAGTGGAGGGGTTAATTATTAGTAAAATAGGATTTGACTTAATAAATCATGAGGATAACTTTGATCTTGGCTATGCAGATATCGAGGAGATATCTAAGGGATGTAAATTTTCTAACTGCACTCATACAAATGAATCACACTGCGCAATTATAAAAGCTATGTCCAACGGAAGTCTTACAGCAGACATAATGAATAGTTATTATAGAGATAAGAATGAATTCGAATATGTATGTAAACAAAAAAACAAAACAAAGGCCATTGACTATATGAAACAGTTAAAACTATTTCGAAAAGATTAGAATACAATAAAGTGAAACTTTAATCAGTGGGGGTTTTGTTCATCCCCCACTGATTATTAGTTGAACCAATCGGGCTTTTACAGGCGGTTGATCCCCCATCTAACTTCTTTGCTTTCGCTGAATTTTAAAGCGGGGGGCTTACTGCCCGTTAATGCGGGATAAAAGGTCTCCCCTTTTCATTTAATTTTAAGGAGAGACTTTTTATATTTAAAGATTTTAATTTTGCTGCACACTCTTACATTAAAGTCGTTTCTTTGCAGTTAAATAGAATTTACCCACTTAAAAAGATTGAATTTTCAGTTTTTAAACTCTAAAATTTTACACTATCATCCACTGTTACTTTTTCAGTAGAGTTTTTTCTTTCAACTTCTTTACTTTTTTCTTCCCAAAATGTTAAACCTTCAATTCCCACATTTTTAGGGTCAAACACTGGATCTTTCCCTTCTTTTTTCTGTGCTTCATAATCTTTTAACACTTTTAATGCGATTTTACTTAATAGTAGAATCGCGATTAAGTTTAACCATGCCATACTACCGATTCCTAAATCTCCAAGGTTCCATAATAGCGACGCTGATTCTACGCTACCGATATAAACCATAATTAAAAACCCAATTTTCAATACTGGTTTTAACCAGCTATATTTGAGGTCACGATCTAAATAAGTAAGCGTCGTTTCAGCGATATAGTAGTAAGCGAGTAAAGTTGTAAATGCGAAGAAGAAGATTGCGATTGAAATAAATATTGGACCAAATCCTGTCATAACAGTTTCAACTGCTTGTTGTGTATAAATTGGACCTGCATCTACATTTTCTATATTCTTTACAATAGCGCTTTTCCCTTCAGGTATTACATTATACATACCTGTTATTAAGATCATAAGCGCTGTCGCTGTACATACAACAATTGTATCGATATATACAGAAAACGCTTGAACTAACCCTTGTTTTGCAGGATGCGATACTTCAGCAGCCGCGGAGCTATACGTCGCTTCTCCAACACCAGCGACGTTTGAAAATACAGCACGCTTTACTCCCCATGCAATTGCTGCACCGACGATTCCGCCAAACATTTCATTTACACCAAAAGCACTAGAGAAAATTAATGCAAACATACTTGGAATTTCCGTTACATTCGCAATTAATACGATACATGTAACAATTACATAACCAATTGCCATAAATGGAACAAGCATTTGCGAAACGCCGGCAATTCTCTTTACGCCACCAAAAATGATCGCTGCTAATAATATAACTAATAATATACCAGTTATATATTTGCTAATACCATTAGAATTTTCAAATCCAACTGCGATACTACTAGATTGAATACCTGGTAATAAAACGCCATATGAAAGTGTTACAACGACCGCTACAATGACTGCAAACCATTTCATTTTTAAACCTTTTTCAATAAAATATGGTGTACCGCCGCGATATTCATTCCCTACTTTACTCTTATACACTTGAGATAATGTTGATTCAACGAACGCACTAGCGGCCCCTAGCAAAGCCATTATCCACATCCAAAATACAGCTCCAGGCCCGCCAAAAGCGATAGCTGTCGCTACCCCTGCGATATTACCTATTCCAACCCTACCTGATAAGGCTAAACAGAACGCTTGAAAGGATGATATTCCCGTCTCCGAGCTCTTCCCTTCAAATAATAGTTTAATCATCTCTTTAAAATAACGAATTTGTAAAAAACGAGTGGCAATTGTAAAATACACTCCTGCTCCTAATGCGAAAACAACTAAACCAATACTCCATACTTGCCCTACTAACCATTCTACTAACTGCTCCATCCAAATCCCCCTTATAATTCTTTTGAAAAAGCAATTTTATATATAAGAAAACGGACAACCTTTTTCATACCTTCCAGTTGTCCGCATCTCTTACTATATTACATCATTTTATTATCCCACTATTTGCAGGCAGTAAAACTCCTCACTGAATAGCGTTTCACTTTATATTTACCCAAACACTTTTCACTTCTGTATAATTATCAAGTGCATATGAACCTAACTCACGTCCAATACCTGATTGTTTATATCCACCAAATGGTGCCGCTGCATTTTCTAAGTTATAATCATTAATCCACACTGTTCCTGCCTTTAATCTATTAGCAACTTGATGTCCAGTTTTAATATTTTGTGTCCATACCCCAGCAGCAAGCCCATATGAAGAGCGGTTTGCTCTTTCAATTACTTCTTCTGTCGAATCAAATGGAAGTACAACGACAACTGGTCCAAAGATTTCTTCCTTAACAATTGTCATATCATCCGTAACATTTGTGAATACTGTCGGCTGAACAAAATAACCTTTTTCAAATGCACGCTCACCACCAGCTGCAACAGTAGCACCTTCAGCTCTTCCTTGTGCAATGTAATTTAGCACACGCTCTTGTTGTTTTTTAGATACGAGTGGACCCATTTCTGTATCTGTTTCCATCCCGGCTCCAAGTTTAATATTATTTGCCCTTTTTACAAGCTCTTCTACTACAGTTTCATAATGCTTCCGATGAACAAATACACGGGATCCTGCACTACAATTTTGACCATGATTGTACATAATGCCTTGGAATGCACCGTTAATCGCTTCTTCTAAATCAGCGTCTTCTAAAATGATATTTGGTGACTTACCACCAAGTTCTAAAGTTACATGTTTAATTGTCTCTGCAGATTGACGCATAATATATTTCCCTGTAACTGTGGAACCTGTGAAAGCTACTTTATCAATATCATGATGGTTTACAATTGCAGCTCCTGCTTCTTGGCCGAAACCTGGTACAAAGTTTACGACACCACTTGGAAAACCAGCTTCTTTAAATAGCTTCGCTGTATATAATAAAGATAAAGGCGTTTGCTCTGCAGGTTTTAGTACAATCGTACAACCTGTCGCAAGAGCGGCACCCATTTTCCAAGAAGACATAACGAGCGGAAAATTCCACGGAATAATTTGACCAACAACACCAACTGGTTCATGGCGTGTGTAATTTAAATAATCTTTTGAAATCGGAATGGTTTGCCCGATAATTTTTGTAGCCCATCCCGCGTAATAACGATAATTTTCTACAGTCGCTGAAATATCATCATCAAGTGCTACTTGATATGGCTTCCCATTATCTAAAGCCTCAAGCTGTGCTAATTCTTCTCTATGTTCTTCAATTAAGTCTGCTAATTTATAGATAAGATGCGCTCTTTCAGCAGTAGTCATTTCTGCCCAAGGGCCTGATTCAAAAGCCAATCTTGCCGCCTTTACTGCGACATCAATATCTTCTTCTTGTGCTTCACATACGACAGCTAGAACATCTTCTGTTGCTGGATTGTATGTTTCAAACGTCTTCCCGCTAATAGAAGGAACAAATTCTCCATTAATAAACATTTTGACTTCTTCATTTAAAAACGCTTTCACTTTTGGTTTCAGCTCAATGTTTGTCGTTAACATATATGCTCTCCTCCTTATTTAAACAGCTACATGAGCTGCGATTTCGGATAATATCGTTTGAAGTTTTTGATCTTCTTCTTCAGTTAATCCTAATCTCGGATAACGTGAAGGCCCTCCGACTTGCCCGTGTAATTCCATTGAACGTTTAACGATTTGTACATATTTCCCAGACCCTTCAAGAAACTCACAAAGAGGTAAAATAGCATCGTTTATTTCCCATGCTTTTTCTAATTCACCATTTTGAAAATGCTCATACATTTTCGTAACGAGACCTGGAACGATATTTCCAGCCACTGAAACCCATCCCGTTGCACCAACTAAATAAGATTCCATAACTAAATCTTCAGACCCACAGAAAACTTGAAAAGCACCTTCGCCTTGTCTTACTAAATCTCTCGCTTTTCGAATATCTCCGCTAGATTCTTTAATATGTGTAACATTTTCACACTCTTTTCCAATACGGAGCATTAGCTCTGTACTCATATCAACACCAGAAGTAAATGGGTTATTGTATAACATTATTGGTATATTTACAGCGTTTGAGATTTCTTTAAAATGAAAATAGATTTCCTTTTCCTTCGGTTTACAATAGTAAGAGTTTATAATTAATGCACAATCCGCTCCGTGCGCTTCTGCATGTTTCGTATATTCAATCGTTTCTTTCGTCGTCTCCGCAGCAGTTCCAACAATGACTGGAATACGGCCATCAACTTCTTTTAATACTGTTTCTACCATGTTAAATCGTTCTTCTTTTGATAAACTAACAAATTCTCCCGTACTTCCATTAATAATAATTCCAGCTACTTTTTTCTCAATAAAGTAGTTTACGTTTTGCTTTACACCTTTCCAATCAATCTCTTGAAACTCATCCATTGGTGTTATTAATACTGGAAATGCCCCTTTAATATTTTGCATCTTTATCTCTCCCTTTAACATTTTATTTTAATAGAAATCCTGTTGGAAACGGATCTGTAGGGTCTAATAGAAACGTCTGCATGCCTGTAATAAACCCTCTACTTTCAAAACGGAAAATGTATCCTAGCTCTTCTTTCTTCACTTGTTCCACTGTTATAAAGCTATTAAAAATACTTTCATTTTTAAAAGCTTTATCCGCTATATATTCATTTTTAAATAAAGCATGAACATAAGACACAATAGTAGAAACAAAACCTGGTGAACGCACTATAAAGTTATCTTCATGAAATGTAATCGACTTTATATGGTTCTTTTCTTTTTGCATAGAATCTACTAAAATAAGTCTTTTTATTAATGACTGTGTTTGTATAGCTTGAAGTGTAGCTTCACCCCATTTTTTTAATTTAGAGATGTTTTCAATACTGATTTCTGGCGAATACGTATCCTTTTCTACAACTGCATATACTTTATCTGCCTGTATGAGAGAGTAACTTATATTACCAGCCTTTAAATTTTTCTCAATCATATAACATAGTTTACTTTCAAACGACACCGAAATAACTTCATCATTCTCTACATAGGCATGGACTGAAAATATTCCAGATAGTGTTTCAATTTTGTATTGATTAGACTCTCTCTTTTTTAAATATCCACTTTCTAGTAACATCGTTATTACCGCAACAATACCTCCATAATGAAGAGGAATAGATCCTTCATTATTAAAAAATAATACAGCTGCATCAACTTCTTTATGAATAGAAGGAACGACAATACATCCATTTAACCCAATAAAACCACGTGGTTCATTTAATAAAAGCTGCATTTCTTCTGCTAATTCGCCTGAAAATTGTTCATTTAAATGTTCTAAACTGTAGTAGTATTTGCATGGTACGTCCTTTATTACACGAAATGCTTCGCCAGCTACGTGCACATCTACTGCTGTATACATTTTTTGAATGTTCATTTTACATCCTCCGTTTCATGTTCCATCGGCGGAATTAGCAAGAAGCCTTCTTTAAGTGGATCCTTTTCATTGTAAAAAAATCTATGCATACCCATAAGCCAAGCTGATCCCGTAATTTTCGTTACTACAGCTTCAATATTTTCTACATATGTTGTATTCATAACACACCCTTTAAATAAAGAACCTACAATACTCTCATGAACAAATTCTTCATCGATATCAATTTTTTTATGAGCGTATAATACAGCTAACTTCGCTGATGTTCCTGTGCCACATGGAGATCGATCAATTCCTCCTGGCGGAACAACAACTGTATTTTTCACATGCGCACTTTCATGAGTAGGATCTGTATAAAATTCAACATGTGTTAATCCTCTTATAAACGAATACTCTGGATGAATGATTTCAAACTTCTCATTAATTGTATTTCTAATATGAATCGCCTTATCAATGATTGTAGATGCGTTTTCTGGTATTAACTCTAAACCTACTGATTTCGCATCGATAATGGCATAAAAATTCCCTCCATACGCAATATCCGCCTCTACAGTTCCAATTTCTTCGACGTGCACAGAAATATTTTTCAGTAAAAAAGCTGGTATGTTACAGAAGGAGACTTCTTTCGCTTTCCCATCTTGAACAGAAATATCTACTTCAACTAAGCCAGCTGGTGTATCTAGCTTTAAAGAAGTAACCGGTTCAATTACTGAAATTAAACCTGATTCAACTAAAGCTGTACATACACCGATTGTATCGTGGCCACACATCGGTAAATATCCACCTGTCTCTATGTATATAACACCTATATCAGCTTCAGGATGACACGGATCTGTTAATAGTGCTCCTGACATTACATCATGACCACGTGGCTCATTCATTAACAATTTGCGAATCCAGTCATACTCCTTTTTCATATGTAACATCTTCTCTGCCATCGTCTCTCCAATTAACTTAGGAAGTCCGCTAATTAATGTCCTCGTTGGATTCCCGCCCGTATGTGTATCAATCGTCGTAAAGACTTTCTGTGACCTCATCCATTTAACACCCTTTCTGTAAAACGACTCAAACGAAGTGGTTCAATAGGAATGATTGTTTCTTTTTCATTTAATAACTCCTCAATCACTTTCCCAGTAACTGCCGCAAGACTAATTCCATCGCCTTCATGTCCTGCTGCTATAAAGTAGTTCGGAATATGTTCCACTCCTGAAATGATTGGCAAATGATCTTCTGTCCACGGGCGTAATCCAGCATATGAACGAATCACCATCATATCTGCCATTTTCGGATAAAAACGAATTGCTCTATTTGCAATACATTTAATAACCTCGTTATTTATCCTCGTATGAAACCCTACAAACTCTCGACTACTACCAATTAAAAAATTTTGGCTTTCTGTCGGTTCAAATACAAGAGCTACCCCGTATTTCTCAGTTAAAGCATCCACTTTTCGTTTTCCGCCAAATTTAGAAATTAAATAACCAAATTCCATTACTTTACGGCAGCCAACGTGTTGTTGCCTGGAAGCTACAATAATATGCCCCTTTCTCGGTTCAATTGGGATATTGACATCTAACATCTGTCCAATTTTAGGAGCCCACACACCGGCTGCGTTCACCACTTGCTTCGCAGTAAACGTCCCATTTGTCGTTTCTACAATAAAGGAACCGTCTGTATCTCTTTTCATTTCTTTTACTTCTGTATGATTAAAAGCTTTCGTACCAAATTTCTTCGATTCTGCAAGAAGTGAAAAAGCAAGAAGATATGGATTTACAGTCGAATCCGTTGCGCATTCTAAACCACCTAATAAATCATCCGCAAAAAATGGCGATTCTTCTCTTATATCTTGCCGATCAAGCATTCGAAACGGTAAACCAGCTTCTTTTTGACGATTCACCCATTGCTGTGCTGCCTCCATCTCTTCGTCTGATTCACAAACGAGAATACTTCCTGGCGCTCTATATTCAAATGAGTGCTCCAACTCTACACTTAATTCAGTTACTAAATTTTGACTTACTAACGACATTTGACTATCAAAACCTGGGTCTTTATCAATAGCCAAAATGTTCCCATCACACCGTGAAGACGTCCCACTGACAAATTCTCCTTTTTCAATGATTGTTACGTTTCTTCCGTATTTTGATGTGTAATACGCGATAGAGCAGCCTATAATACCACCGCCTATTATTAAAACGTCACAGTGTCTCACATAGCACCCCCCTTTCTCCTAAATCTCTCACTTTCTATTTATGCAATTGGTGTGCCAATTCTACATGCTGAACTATTTATATAAAATAATTTTTATTTGTAAAAATATTTTAAATTTATCGTAAATAGGTGTATTATTTTTTTATCACTGTCTAAATTTTTATACATAACAGGAGGGCATTATGACATTTTCATTTCCAACAATAAAAGAGTTTATAAAAATTTTATCAATCGATCGTACAAGTATGTTTAAGTACATGAAACAAGTAGGTGGCAAATTTTATTACATCCATTCATCTACTGAAAAATGGAGTTGTGCAGTTATATATGAAAATGACTCTTTCAATGCTTTAATCGAAGCCTTTTCTAGCTATTCAGCGGTCGTTATTATAAACGAAACTCAAGAACCTATATGCTGTATAACTGCTCAGCGAACGATTCCTTTTCTTTATAAGTATTACAATGAACTACAAGCTTTTTATAATACTGTTATTCAAACAACTGATTCTTCTGTTACAGTCATCGATGATAAAGAATGCGTCCGTACTTGGACGGATGGCGCCGAAAAGATTTTTTCAGTCAACCATAATGAAATTATCGGACAACCAATCACTCGCTTTTTTGATTATAAAGATTTAGAAATTTTACAATCATTACATGACGGAAAAAGTATAATCGCTCAGTTCCATCAACCTCGACCAGATTTGTTCGTATTAATTAACTCAAATCCAGTTTATTACAACGAGGAAATTATAGGAGCAGTCGTTTCCGAAACTGATGTTACAAATCAAGTCGCTTTGAATGAAAAATTATTTAATATGTCGCATGAAATGCACCGATTGGAACAAGAAGTAGCAAAATATAAAGATACATCCGATCCTTTCCTTGCGATGAATGGAAAAAGTCCTGTTATACAAAGAACCATTCAATTAGCAAGAAAGGTTTGTTCGGTAAAATCAACGGTTTTAATACTTGGCGAAAGCGGTGTTGGAAAAGAAGTATTTGCGAAAGCAATTCATGAAGCAAGTGAGACAGCAAATGCCCCTTTCATTTCGATCAACTGCGGTGCAATCCCAGAAGCGTTATTTGAAAGTGAATTATTCGGTTACGAGCGCGGGGCGTTTTCTGGTGCAAATAGTAAAGGGAAGAAAGGGAAAATTGAGCTCGCACAAGGCGGTACTTTATTCCTTGATGAAATAGGCGAAATGCCTCTCGATATGCAAGTGAAACTTTTGCGTGTACTGCAAGAACGAAAGTATTACCGAGTTGGTGGAGAAAAAGAAATAAATATTGATTTCCGTATTATCGCTGCTACAAATCGTGATTTACAAGAAGAAATGAGAAAAGGAACTTTCCGAGAAGATTTATACTATCGCTTAAATGTAGTTAGCTTGCATATTCCGCCACTACGCGAAAGACGAGAGGATATTATCGAATTAACATACTCATTCTTAAACGATTTTTCAATAAACTATAACAGACCAATTCGAGACTTACCTTCAAATATTATGCATGAACTACTTCATTACAATTGGCCTGGTAATATTCGCGAGCTCCGCAACGTAGTTGAAAGACTCGTCGTATTTGCGACAGATGGTATTATTAAACAAGAATATTTACCATTTCATACAAATGAAACTTTAGACAATCATGCAGCTCAATCCCTATTACTTAGCAACAATAATACGATTCTTTCTTTACAAGAAGAAATGGATGAGCACGAGAAAAAGGTCATTGAGCGAGCTTTACGCATTTTAGATGGTAATAAATTAGAATGTGCGAAACAACTTGGCGTAACGAGGGCCACTTTATATAACCGTTTAAAAAGACTGGGGTTACAATAAAGTGAAACTTTAATCAGTGGGGGTTTTGTTCATCCCCACTTGATTATTAGCTCTCACCAATCGGGCTTTACGGGCAGCCCGACCCCCACCTAACTTCTTTGCTTTCACTGAATTTTGAGGTGGGGTCTTACTGCCCAGCAAATAGCGGGATACCCCCTCTTCTCCTCTATATTGGCATAGTTTTTGCATAATAATTTGTGCAAACCGAACTAGAGGAGGAATACATATGACGAATAAAGAGAACTTAATTGTTTGTCGTTGTGAAGAAGTTACATACGGACAACTTCAATCGACAATTGCTGAATATAAATGCTCGGCAAGAGAATTAAAACTAAGAACACGTGCTGGCATGGGATTTTGCGGTGGCCGCACATGTAGAATGATGATAGATCGAATGATTGAAAATGCAAACCCTGACATAACTCCTAATGAAATACCTTTAAAATATCAACCACCCGTGCGTGCGGTTACTTTTGGAGCGGTAGGTGAAAGTAAATGAGTAGAATTACAAATCACCCTATTTTAGGTAGTTTAAATAATAGTGAACGCATCACTTTTCAATTTAACGGTCAACAATACGAAGCTTATGAACACGAAACTATAGCTGCTGCCCTGCTAGCAAACGGAATACGAACTTTAAGGGTCCATGAAGATAGCGGGACACCACGAGGTATTTATTGTAATATCGGACATTGTTCAGAATGCCGCGTGACAGTAAATAATCAAACGAACGTAAGAGCGTGCTTAACTGTTGTAGAAGACAATATGGTTGTTGAAAGTGGAAAACAGCATCCAAATATCGTGAGAGAGATGGTGAAAAAGCAATGATAGATGTAATTATTATTGGCGCAGGACCAGCAGGATTATCAGCGTCTATCTCTTGTGCCCATTTTGGACTTAACGTACTTGTTATTGATGAATTTATGAAGCCTGGCGGGAGATTGTTAGGACAATTGCATCAAGAGCCTACTGGAGAATGGTGGAACGGCATAGAAGAATCCAAACGCCTTCACGAAGAAGCAAAATCACTTTCAGTCGATATTCGGTGCGGTGTTTCTGTCTTTAATTTAGAAAAAGATGAGAACTCTTGGCTCATACATACAAATATCGGTACATTAGAAGCATCGTTCGTACTCATTGCTACTGGTGCCGCTGAGTATTCTATTCCCATTCCTGGCTGGACACTTCCAGGGGTTATGTCAATTGGAGCAGCTCAAGTTATGACGAATGTTCATCGCGTGCAAGTTGGAAAAAAAGGAATCATTATTGGCGCTAACATTTTGTCATTCGCTATTTTAAATGAACTACAGTTAGCTGGAATTAATGTGGATCATATTGTACTTCCCGAAAAGAGTGATTTAAGCCAAAAGGCTGGTGAACCAGAAGAAGTTTTGAACTCTCTTTTAAATGCGGCTCACCTCGCTCCTTCTGCTTTGCTGCGTATAGGTAGTCGTTTTATGAAATATGATTGGATTCGAAAAGCTGGATTAACCTTCTATCCAAATAACGGAATGAAAATAAACGGGACACCACTTCATCTCCGGAAAGCTGCACTTGAAATTATCGGTACAGATCAAGTTGAGGGTGTGCGTGTAGCTAATACTGATTCTAACGGAAATGTTATTAATGGCTCAGAAAAGATATATGAGGCTGACTTCGTTTGTATTGCCGGAGGTTTGTATCCTCTTGCTGAGCTTGCCGCTGTAGCGGGATGCCCATTCTATTACATTCCGGAATTAGGCGGACATGTTCCACTTCATTCAGAAGAAATGGAAACCCCTCTTCCCGGTTTATTTGTAGCTGGAAATATTACCGGAATTGAAAGCGGGAAAATCGCGATGGCACAAGGGACTGTCGCTGGATATTCAATCGTAAAACAAGCTAATAAAACATCTAATCCGGTTGAAAAACATTTACAACAAGCAATTCAAAATGTTCACACTGTACGTCAGAAAGCTGCGATTCAGTTTAATCCAATGGTTGATGTTGGTAGACGGAAGATGAATGAAATTTGGCGTGATTTTCAATCATTTGAAGAAAATCAACAAATGAAAGCGGGAAAAATTAGCATATAAAAAAGCGGTGGATTCATTTCCACCGCCTTTTTTATAATTTTTGTACTACATCTAGTATTTCTGTTACGTCAATTATAGAAACCAAAATTACCTATTTTTCATTCCGACTAAAACTTTCGATATCGACATCCATAAATTTATAAACATTATAATTCCGCAAACATCAGCGACAATTACATACAATCCTATAAATTGTTTTTCAAAGTGGAACAACGGAGTGTAATAAATGGCCATTATTAAGGCTATAACCATGGAAAACAGAAGCAGTTTTTTCCTAGTTATCATATAAATACAATACAAAAACGTATAATAAGCCCAAAATTGCGCAGCATACCATGCATGAGATAGTCGAATACCTGTTTTCGTATGCAAAGTTGTTAAAACCAGTATGTATATTACAAGTAATACAATTAATGGTGCAAATCTAACAAATTGCAAAAGGTTTATTAAAAAGCGTTTTTTTGAACTTGAGTGATTTATTTCGTATTTAAACATCTGTTTCGTTATATAATGAACAAAAAATATTAATCCTACACTAATAGCTAACATAAAGAATTTCATTACTATGCCTTCTTTTCTAAAATTTTTATCAACTATATTTTAAAAATCAATAGGACTTAACCTAATAAAAATTACACCAAATAAAATTTTTATTAAACCATCCACTACAAAAAAGACATCTAGATTTACGTTAGTAATGATTAATCCTATGGATGCATTGATTATTAAAATAACGGACAGTAAAAACATCATCTTCCCATGTACTGGAATAAACGGTATAAAATGAATACCTACTGCTAAAAGGATTAGTAGCCAACAACTTCTATAATCATCACCACCAAAATGTAAAGCGAGAAAAACTAAAATAGCCAATATAATTATTGAAAAATCAGCCCACTTTTTTTGTTCCGGTGTTCCAGAACCAACCGCTAATCTCCTCCTAGTTTTAGGGCTCAATTGCCATATCATTCCTGATATATAAACAATAATAAAAGGCCACACATTTGGATATCCGTTATGTTTTATTAAAAGTAAGAACATTGCTGCTCCAGCAATTATTAGCCAAATCCCATTAATCTTTTGTCTAGGATACTTGTAAGTTTGTGTTTCCATGTTCCGTTCTCCTTTTTCGAACTTTTCTAATCTTCTCGATATACACACTTCTTTTTTACCAGAAGCCTTATGAGCAAATTCAGCTAAATTCACACCATCATTCTTCTACCTCGCTTTGAATAATAAAATATAAGATTTCTGAACTATCATATCAAATATAGTTGCGATTCATTTGTCGTAATTAGTCGAATAAATAAATAAAAGTCGTTTTATGTCAAAATTATTATTTATTTGGATAGCCAACTTTGGTGTAGATAGTTAAAATGATGCAAATACTAAATTGAAGACACATGGAATACTGGATTTTATTCTAAAAGAAGAAACATACCAGCAATATTAATCCAAATAAAAAACTGTTAGAGCATACAGCTCTAACAGTTTTATTGTTCATTATTATTAAATTTCGCTAATGCGTAAATGCCTTCTTCATCATCTAATTCAAGTTGCAATCTTGCAGCAAATGAATTAACGTTGTATTCTCGATCAAGTAGTAAGCGTAGCGCTTCGATTAAGTTTGCTTGAATTAAAATTTGCTGGCGACCATTTACCTCTACTTCTGCAGAGAAACCGTAGTCATCATCATACATTAGTTCAACTGAAACTTCTTCTGGACCAACTTGTCTTTTTTCAGCGATATATACACAAAGTGCATTTATAAGCTCTTGTTCAGAAATTTTTATTGTTTCCATGCTACTTCATCTTCTTTCTTCTTACGTTGATCTTTGAAGTATTTAAATGCACGAACTGCTAACATTACGATACCAGCCATTACTAACATATTTACCATAAACGCTAATACAGAGCCAAGAGCTCCCATATTTGCAAATAAGCTACCCATTAGTAAGCCACCAAGACCACCTAGTAATAAGCCTTTCATAAAGCTTCCTTTATTACTTTTTGGTGCTGTGTTTGTTGCTTTTGTTTTTGAATCTGTTGTCGTTTTTTGTGAATTTACATTAGAATCTTTTTTGTTTAAATCAACTTTTGACTTTTGACCAGAACTTGGTGTATATGATTTTTTACCAGATTTGTAACTTTTCGCTTCCGCATGATTTACGAACATAAAGCTACTAGCCCCAAAGATAACCATGAATGCTGTCATTACTGCTACAAGTTTTTTCAACATATTATATCCATTCTCCTTTTATATAGATATATGTGAAATCTACCTTTCTTGTAAATTTAGAATGATAGATTTGTTTTAAAACCATTTTAAAGGTTCTTATGAACTTATTATATGAACTTTTGTCGAAATATGCAAGTATTATTTACTTACGACAATTTCATGACAAAGGAAAAATTAAGCAAAACGGAATTGACTTTAAATGAAACAAAACATATTATAAGTTCATAAGAACTTTTTATAATTTTGGAGGTGAAAAGATGGAAACATTTCATCTCACACGAAACGAAATGGCAACGCTCCTTCTATCACTTAGAGGATGGAATACGAAAAAGCCTCTTAGCATTTTACAAGAAGCTTGGGCAAAGTCACATAAAAAAGATATTGAAAGCGGACAAAGCGTTACAGCTTTTATTACAACCGCACTTTCACCTATTTTTGAAAAATTAATTAAAATCGATGATACGGATGTCGGTTTTTCTTTAAATGAAATAGTTGCGCTTGGTAATCAGATTGAAAACACAAGTTTCTCTGTAACTGCTATGCAAAACTGGGTGAAACGAGATATAAAAGAAATGATTGGCTCCCCTCAAAAAGGGAAGAAATACTCAATCGAACAGGCAGCCTTATTATTTATTGTTGAAGATTTAAAAACAGCGCTTGATTTTGAATCTATTCGTAAACTATTACGACTCATCGTAAATGACCCGGCCGATCGAAGTGATGATTTAATTAACCCTGTTCATTTATATGTAGCTTATTCCTCTTTATTTGAAGAACTAAATCAAGGGAATTGCATACAACTAAATGCTACAGATACCATTCATACAATTGAAAACATTGTAAAAGAAAAAGCGGATAAAATCGCAAGCAAGTTCGATCAAATAAATAACGAACAACGCGAAGCAATTCGTAACGCTATTATTATCGCTACACTATCTGTACATACCGCATATGTACAAATGTTAGCGAAACGTTATGTGACAGCAACATTATTTTTACAAAATTTAGATGTGAAGCCGTAAAAAATAGGAGTAGAAGTGCTCCTATTTTTTTAATTTCTATACTATTTTGCACTCCTTAACTCTTTGCATCTCATACATTTTCAGCTGATTTTCTACATACGATTCAGTTTTTTTGAACCCAGCTTTCTCATAGCATCGCATTGCCCTCTTATTATCTTCCCTAACTTGCAATACAACCGCTTTTATATCAGGGTCTAAAAATGATTTAGTGATAAAATAATTTGTAATCTCTGTTCCGAGCCCTTTTGAGTATAAATTTGAGACGCCAATCAAGATTGAGTACTCCATCACATATATATCGTCATTTCTCTTCTTTTTTAATCCAACTCTCCCTATTACTTCATCCTCTACTACGATCACATGATAACTTGCATAAGATCGAGACAGTTTTTCTGTCCAATACTTTCGAAGTTCTTCTATTGTATATCGTTTGAATGGTCTCACGTCCGCTATGTTATGTAATTCTTCGTCATTATACCACTCTAAAATAATTGGTAAATCATCCATTTCTAATAAACGTTCATGCCAATCCATATTTTCACCCCATCCACTTTTCGAATTACTCGGCTAATCAAATTGAATACGCATATTCTTTTTTCGGCAAATTCACTATGTCTTGAATGTAAGATGATCGTTCCATAATATCTTCTAACTGACCATTCCTATAAACATAAATACCACTTACATATGAACTGTAAGCCCTTTTCTCAGTTATTATCGCTAATTTATTATTTTTCTCGTTAAAATCACCTTCAAGCCCTTTTTCAAATGGTAAGCTTTTGGATGTTGAAAAATAAAGCTGAATTAACGATGCTATTTCTACGTGATTTGATTTTGCAAAGCACTTTATTTCATTAGAAATTATTTCATCCTGCAACGGAAGAAAGTCCTTCACTTCTATTCTCTTTGCTTTACGAAAGAAATTTTGCAGCTCCGGAGTATGGAACGAAATGTGTTTCTCTTCTATCTTTTTGAAAATAAATTGCAATAATAAGTCTTTACCTACTACAAATGGATGACCAAATCCATGATTATAAAGATCTTTTTTCATTTGAATCAATTGTTCAATATAAGGTATACCATTCTCTTCAATTACAAGCTTTCCATCTATAAAACGCATAGTCGAGATTAGTGCTTTAATCTCAATACCTTCTAACTCAAGCGATGAATAATATAAATCTCTATTCCAAAAATCTAATTGATCCATTCCTAGTGAGTTAAATAATAGCTCATCTATAATCGGAAAAACTCCATCTTCTGTTAAACCTTTCGTTACATCTTCTAATAATCCAGTAGTCTTATTTAAAATCGCACGTATTTCATCATCCTCTTGAATAATTCGAACGGTCAAATCGCCATGATCCTCACCTGAGATTTTCTGAAAGCAATGCGAATATGGACCATGTCCAATATCGTGTAGAAGTGCTACAGTAGAGACTAATTTCCGTTCATATTTTGATAAATGAATATCACCAATCTCTATAAGATGTTCTATTACTTTATTTACCAGTACATATACACCTATCGAATGTTCTTTCCTTGTATGTATTGCGTTCTTATGTAAAAAATATGTATGCCCTTGCTGTTTTATATAGGCCAATCTTCGAAACGCTTTAGTATCGATCAATCGTATGATGTCTCTATTGTGAATAATAATTGGTCCGTAAATAGGATCTGTAAAACGCATAACTTCTCCCCCTTTGTAAATTCAACACTTACATCATTACACAAAATTTTCAGTCTACTATCCCTTTTATTCTCTTTAAATATGAGAAATTTTTAATACTCCTTTCATTCTCTCTTCATGAAAACTCAATTTATATCGTTTACTATAAAAAATAGGAAAACTAATACAAAACATAAAAACTATTAAAATGGCAATACATTCATTAAATAAGGTATAATTTGCATATAGTGAACTTTTTATGTTATTAAATAAAAAGAGCTTTTACTCGAAAAATCTTATGAACTAGAAGGTGCAACAATGTTAAGTAGTTTTATTCATTCAGTATTAACATTTTTTGAAGGATTAGGTTATTGGGGCATAATGCTCGGACTTATGATTGAGATTATTCCAAGTGAAATTGTCCTTGCCTATGCGGGATACTTAGTATCAAATGGAAGTATCTCATTTGTAGGCGCAGTTATATTCGGTACCATTGGTGGAGTCATTGCCCAAGTCTTTATTTATTGGATTGGACGATACGGTGGTCGCCCTGTATTAGAACGTTACGGAAAGTATATTTTCATTCATAAAAAACAAATTGACGCTGCTGAAGATTGGTTTAATCGTTACGGAACTGGCGTAATTTTCACTGCACGTTTCATTCCAGTCGTTCGTCATGCGATTTCAATTCCTGCCGGGATTACAAAAATGTCAATTTCACGTTTCATTACTTTAACAGGACTTGCGATTATTCCTTGGTCTATCATTTTCATTTATTTAGGTGAAAAACTTGGAGAAAACTGGGGTAATATAAATGACGTTGCCGGACCATATGTGCAATCTTTCGCTATTGGCGGCGTTGTTCTTATTATTTTGTATTTCGCAATAAAAAAATGGGCAAAGAAACGTAAAAAGCTGGCTTAAATTTTTAATCAAACCGCTATAAATTCATTTAGAATTATAGCGGTTTTTATTATTGGCTTCGCTAAGTTTTAGGAATTGTATAATTTCTTCTTTATGTTTTAAATCATGTTGAATGAGTGATGAAAAATAATCGTTTAATCTCACTCTTTTTGTGCCGAATTGGTAGTCACCATTAAAATTCTGGGCAGGAATTTGATTAATTTGATCAACTAATTGTTTACGGGTGGATATAAACTGATCTATTAGTTCTTCTTTTGAAATACCAGACCTCGCATATCTCATTGCACTCTTGTTCATTTCTTCCACATCTGTTGGAACATCAGGTACATATTGCGAGCTTATAAAGTACAAAATTCTATATTTCATTAAAAACCCATCCCAAACGATAAAATGCGAAACCACATCCGCAATTCCCCATGAACCTTTTCTAAAAGGTTCAAACCATACATCATTAGTTACACACTTCAATGTTTGGCACCATTCTATTAGTCTTAACTTTTCTTCTAGAATACTTTCTTTCTCCATAATTCATTCCTTCCTCTTTCACACTAATAATCGATTCATATATAACTTCTAGACATTACATAAAAACCCCTCCAGTTTAAGATTTACGTGGATAAGCAACAATTCAGTCATATAATTCGTATAGTAACTCAAAAGGAGTGATTCCCCTATGCACTGGCAGCAAAAAGTACCATACTTAATTGGACGCCCTGTTGGTGTTTCTCTCATTAATGGGCAAGGGACATCCGGCGTTTTATGCGGCGTACAAAATAACCAATTATTTGTTTATGAATACCTTTACCAAGCTCAATTTGCAATGAAACATTATGATTTTAGACAAATTCAAGATATACACGCCTTTCCAAATTGCCCACACCAAAATCCTTTATACTAAAAAACAGGAACGGCTTAATTGCCATTCCTGTTTCTAAGTTGTTATTTCTCAGAGTAAAACTTCTGCACTGCTTCATCGAAATAAATCCAGCCTTTCCAGCCCAAATGAATCGTATCTTTTAAGAAATACTTATCATATTCATGGCTAGAGAAATCGACTACTGGGTATCCCGCTTTCTCGACTTGATCGCGAACCTTACTATAATACACATCACGGCGTTCTTTTGGGAAACCAGCGTAATCATACCACGGTCCGTTTACAGGTACAGAAATAAAGAGTGGTTTTACATTTTTTTCTTTGAAAAGATCTAAAACAATTTGTAAGTCATCATATTCTGGTGATTCATCATACGATTCATTTGCTCTAAAGTTTTTTAACCCTTTTAATTTTTTCTTTAAATTATGTTTATAATAATACGGATTTTCAATTCCGAATGTATTTGTTGTGGATTCCGCCTTACCTTCTTGTTCCGCTTGTTTACGTGCATCTTCCCAAGAAATTGAACGTAGTCCCGTATTGGTTTTCTCTTTCATCGGTTCGATCTTAAATAGAGAATTAAATAAATCTCGATGATCTAAAATATTCCGGTACATATATGCTAGCGGTTTAGCTAGTCCAGCTTTTATATTATGCTTCGTATCGTTATATACAATACTTTCTAGAGAACTACTTAATATCGCATCTTTACGAACAACTTTGTAATCTAATAAACGCTTCGCGATTTTTTTCTTCATTTCAGGATTTATTTCGTCATTAAAAATAAAGTGATAGGCTTGTTGTTTGGAGAAATTATTTGTAAAATCCCCTTGTGATACACCGGTTTTTGTAAACCATTGTGGTGAAAGAACAAAGACTACCTTTTTACCTTCTAATTCATCCATTGTAGACGTCATATTTAAAATATGGGCCAAGCTTTGCGTACCACCAGTCCCTATTAAAAATGGAGTAAAACCTGCCGGATTTACTTTAAAATAATTAGACGGATGATATGCATCCATTCGTAAAAATTCTGATGAACCATACATCGGTAAATACTGCGAATTCTCTAACATTTTTTGCTGTAAGAAAACACTTTGCAATTTTTCTTTTTGCAAGGAAGTTGCTGCATCTTCTACCTTTTTATCGCTTATTAGTGATACTAAACTCTTAGAGGGAATAAGCAATACAATGAAAAAAAGTACGCAGGCTAAAATAATTGGTCCGAAAGCATGCTTCATCTTCATCTGCTATTCCTCTTTCTAGTACTATTAAATTGTAACCCTTGTTTTTGACACGTCATCATTTCTCTCCTTTTTCTCTATACATGCTCCATTCTATTTATCTATTATTTACATGTATGTATTCCATTTCTTTGCACTATTAAGTTAAATACTTATAGAGCAAGAAAGTGTTTCCAAAGAAACATGTTAATTATACAAGATTCTACATAAATTTCACACTGGAATTTTAGTAATAATTTTATTTTTAAGTAGTGAAAAAACACATAAAATGTCTATAATTCATCAGATGATGTATTGAGTTCAAAATATGATAATAAACGCCCACTATGATCAACATCTTGAGTATATGTAAAGCCTTGCTTGTGTAAAAGTTTTTTCGAATTCTCATTAGCTACTTTAACCCTAGCAATTATTCTTTTTAAATTCATCGTCCCTGTTGCATATTGAATGGAAGCCTCTGTTGCTTCTGACGCATATCCATTCCTCCAATACTCTGGATCAAGGAGATACATAATTTCTGTTTCCCCTGTTTCATTTACCTTTCTTAAACCACAATGTCCTAATAACTGGTCTGTTTCATTTTTGAATAACAGCCATACACCAAAATCATACTGTTCCCAATGCAATATAAGTTGACTAATATAATCTTTAGTTTCATCTATCGACATACCTCTTGATTTAGCAAGCCATTGACCAACAGCTTCTTTTTTCAATATGTTATACAATTGATCAACATCTTCTATATTCGGTTTTCTCATCACCAATCTTTTCGTATGTATTACTTTCCCCTTTACAAATACAGACATAGTGCCCCTCCTAATACTGTTTATAGACTAGTAAATTATACCATGAACTATCATCGGCTTTAACTAAGAAAAAACAGACTATCACATACGTGAAGTCTGTTTTTTCTCTTTCTTTACTTTTGTATGTCCGCCCATTTCAAGCTAGTTGCTGGACCAAATTGGTGAACATATAAATCTTTTACATACGGTTTTTGTAAGTAAGATAGTCCACGCTGGAATACCGGTGCAATTACTGCATCATCAAGAAGTACTTTTTCAGCATCTTGCATTGCTTTCCAACGAGCTTTTTCATCATTACCTAATTCTGTTTTAATATTCTTAATTAACGCATCGTATTCTGGATTTGCATACCCTGTATTATTAACGGTACTTCCCGAAAGGAAAACTTCTAAGTATGTCATTGGATCTGGATAATCAGGTAACCAACGTGATAACGACATTTCATATTCTTTTTTCTTCTCTAACGCTAGTTTTTGAGTATGTGGTTGTAGTTTCACATTTACTTTTAAGCCTGGTAAGTTTTTCTCAAGCTGTTCTTTAATATACTCTCCTACTTTTTTAAAGTTTTCTAAATCATAATTTAATAGTTCTAACGTAACTTCATTTGTACCGGTCTCTTGTTTTGCCTTTTCCCAATATTCCTTCGCCTGTTTTACGTCCGTCTTATTAAACTCTCCTGCTGCACTTCTAAAATCTTTCTTATCTGGTCCTTTTAAAAATCCTTTCGGGACGTAGTAGTTGGCAGCTACCGAACCATCATTTAAAAATGAAGTCGCAAGTCCCTTCTTATCAAAAACTGTGCTAAGTGCAAGGCGTGCGTTTTTATTTTTAAGAATCGGTACATTTTCATTGAAACGGAAGAAATACATAACTGGATCTGTATATTGTTTCAATTCTTTATTATTTTTATATTTATCTACGAATTCTGTAGAAATGACAGCCCTATCTACCTTATCTGTTTCATATAAATTTACCGCAGTTGAAATTTCTTTAACAACTTGGTAGTTTACTTCATCTAATTTCACTTCTTTTTTATCCCAATATTTATCGTTTTTCTTCATTGTAAAGCTCGCTTCGTGCTTCCACTCCGATAATGTAAACGGCCCATTATATATCGCTTTACTTGCCTCTAACCCGTATTTATCACCTTGCTCTTTCGCAAATTTTTCATTAATTGGATAGAAAGACGGTAAAATAAGTAGTTTCGTAAAATACGGTACTGGATGTTCTAACTCAACAACGAATGTTTTATCATCCTTTGCTTTCACACCTAATTCTTCTAAGCCTAATTGTTTCTTATTTATCTTTTCCGCATTCTTCACATCGTACGCGATATATGCATATTGAGAGGCTGTATCTGGATTTATAAGTTGCTTCCAAGCATATACGTAATCTTGAGCTGTTACCGGATCACCATTAGACCATTTCGCATCACGCAAGTGGAATATATATGTCTTTCCGTCTTTACTCACTTCATATTTTTGTGCCCCGGCCTGAATCACTTCATCATTTTTCGATAAACGAAATAATCCTTCCATAACATTGTTTAAAACATTAAACGATACTGCATCTGTTACTTTTCCAGAATTCAGTGATGGAATTTCACCCGTTTCTAGTAGTTGTAATACTTTTTTCTCATCTTTCGGCTTCGTAGCTGTTTTTTCTTTCGCACAGCCTACTAAAAATGAAGAGACGAGTAAAGTACTAACTAATGAATAGCGAACAACCTTTTTCATATAAAGCCCCCCTATCTTTTTTAAGGTAAGTAACGACGAGCACCAGCGTATTCTTCTATATATCCTGGTGTATTTAACGGTATAATTTCTACCGATCTTTCAGCTCTTGGTGAATGAATCATATTCCCATCACCAATATACATCGCAACGTGATGAACACTGCCTTTTCCTTGATTGTGTGCAAAGAATATTAAGTCGCCCTTTTGTAAGTTTTCTTTATCAACCGCAATTCCTGCTTTTGATTGTGGTCCAGAATCCCTCGGTATTGTTATGCCATGCGATTTATAAATTGTATGTGTAAATCCAGAGCAATCAAAACCAAACCCACTTGTACCAGCCCATATATATGGTAATCCTAAAAACATTTTACCGGTGTTTATTAAATCATCAGCTGTTGGTGCAGGAATGTCATTTTGAGAACGGTGAACAGTTCCATCATTTTTCCGTAGCCATGCCTTTTGACCATTCGGCAACAACACGCGGTATGAAATCGTATCTTCACTTAATAGCGGTAAACGCGTATTATAGCTGACTTCAAGGGATTTATATTTTTCAGAAGGATTAATATATAAAATAGCTGTCGGTTTCGTTATTAATACGAAAGGTTGGTCTGTTTTATCTGCAAATTCTTGATTATACGTTAATTGCTTTTCAGGCACCCATCCCGGGTAGCCTTCTTCATTTCGTGGTGTTGGTTGTCCGTGGACTACTACTTTCACCCAATCACCTTTCTTATCAATAACTGTTACTTCTTGACCTAGCAGCGCTTGCGTTTCTAATTTATTCGCACTCGTTAACCATAACTTCTCATCAAGAGTCATTGATTTCGTCCATTTCCATAAATCAACTGGATTTGTTGCGCTTGGTGTATCAATTGGTCGTAATGAATCAGGCGCAGTCCAAAGCGTTGCAGCAGATACATCTATAAATGCTTTATTATCTTTCTTCTCTTCAGCATTTGCCGAAGTAAACGATGAAAATATAAATAAAGTTGTTAAAAATGCAGTTCCTACTTTTTTCATATATATCCCCCTTAAAAGATAGTTTACTAGGTACTACTTCTAAGATTGTATATTCACTACAGAATGCAGGTTTACCTTTGGACCAGTGTAAGTCATCCCTTCTGGCTCTTCTACTAACCATAACGGTGCATCAAGATCAAAGTAATGAATATTCGGATGAGCCGCAGCTAAATGTGCAACAGCGCTAACTGAAAGTGAAGATTCCATCATACTTCCAACCATACATTTCACACCTGCTGCGTCTGCAATATCCGCAATTTTCCAGGCTTCTCGAATACCACCGCATTTCATTAATTTAATATTAAGTAGGTCTGCATACCCTCCTTGGACAATCTTTAATGCGTCGCTTGCCGAAAACACACTTTCATCTGCCATAATAGGCGTTTGTACATTGTCCTTCACGTACTTTAATCCTTCCCAATCTTTCGCATGAACTGGTTGTTCTACAAATTCTATATTTAAATTTCTATTCTCCATTTCTCTAATAATAGAAACCGCTTCTTTCGGATTCCATCCTTGATTTGCATCTAAACGTAACGTCGTGTTCTTTGACACTACGTTTCGAATTGCCTCTATGCGTTCCAAATCTAAATGCGCCTCTTTACCCACCTTAATTTTTAATGTTTGGAATCCCTTTTCGATATGCTTTTTCGCTTCTTTTGCCATTAATAAAGGTTCATCCACACTTACAGTAATATCAGTATAAATCTCTTTCTTTCCACCTAGTAATGCGTATAACGGTATGTTGTGAAATTGACAATATACATCGTATAAAGCCATATCTACCGCCGCTTTCGCACTTGTATTTCCTATACAGCTCATTTGAATGTGTAACAATAACGTTTGAAATTGCAGTACATCTTTATCAACTAATGCAGAGCGAATTGGCCCTAATATTGCTTCCTCAATCCCGTTGGCAAAATCACCTGTAATAACCGGCGTTGCTGTAGCAGCTCCTTTTCCAACATCCCTTCATCTGTATGAATAACCACATCTATACTTTCGATTTCCGTTACAGTACGAAGCGCTGTTTTAAACGGTGTATGAAGTTTTACGTGTCGGCGTTTTACCTTCACATCAGTAATTTTCATTTTGTTCATCCTTTCGTTATCTTTAGAGCGAAATTTTAATCCACATGAGGTTTTTATTCTGCCTATTAATGCGAAATAAAAAAATCCAGCCATAAGAAAATTCTTACGGCTAGATTTTGTCTATGAATGGGTAGACAAAGCAGCGATCTGATTATATTTTTTCTGTGCATCCTTTAGCGCTACAAGTAGCGCCTTTTGAGACGAACCGAAATACCGATTTTTTATTTCTGTTACTAATGCTGGATCATTAATATTTTTATGTAGAAACAAATATTTAACAAATTGAGATGTTAATGCAATTGTCGCTGAGCAATCTGCATCTACAATTTCCCCTGTATCCTTCACAAGTACAAATGCTACAAAATAGCTTTTAAACTTTTCGGTAATAGGATTATTTTGAGGTGCTTTCGCATCCCCTACGACATAAATTGTATTTGAAGCGTACACAGCTATCTTCCTTTCTTATACGAGGATAACGGTTTTCTTAACAGACGTATGAGCTGTTCACTCAACATTGATTAAAAAATGTATCCGCTTACCTTGTATTATATACAATTGACAGAATTTTAACAATATTTATCTCGGCATATATTCCATAATTATGAAAACATCTTAAAATAATTAAAAACGGCTCAAACTTCTCATTTTTACAATATGCCATTGCTCCTTGTACCATGACATTCACACTACAAACTCCTTTTCTCTCATACATCAAAAAACAGTTAGCTATCGCTAACTGTTCCACCACTTTACTTCGGCAATACGAATATCGTTTCGTTTGACTTTGAAAATTGATACTCTTTTCTCGCAAACTTCAAAATTTCTTCTTCATTATCCGTTAAATTCTCGATGTTAGTCTTTAAAGAACCTTGATCTTTCTTTAAAGAAACTAATTGTTTCTTTTGATTCGTTATTGTATCTTTTTTTTCATTAATTATTTCTTGTTGTTTCGTTAATATATATTGAACGTACAAAGTAGTCGCAGCAATAAAGATAAACATGAATATAAATCGCCTTAATTTCTTCTTATTAATTGTTCGATTTTCATTAGGCTGTGATAGTTGCTCTGGTATATTGGGAACATTTACTCTTTTGAGTTTCCTCATTTTCAAATCCCCCTAACCCATATTTTTTCACTACCATCGGCACGATCCTCTTACTAACTTAAATTCTATTCTTATAAAATAAGCTCCTTCACAAAAAAATCTCACAAATTAACCAATTAGAGATAGCTTTCGACGACATTTCCGTATTTGATATAAAAATTTTTATTTATGCTGCTATAAAATAGTAGTTTATGTTATTCTTTTTCCCCAATTGTAGAAAACATTTTTACACACATTACCTCCTGCTATGCATACCGATGTTATAACATGCTTACAAGGAGGAAAAACGATGCACTACCGTACATTAGGCAAAACTGGGATTACCGTTTCGGAAATTGGCTTTGGAGCGTGGGCAATTGGCGGCGATGAATGGGGACCTGTTAACGACAAACAATCTATAATCGCTATGAAGAAAGCAATTGAATGCGGCGTAAACTTTATTGATACTGCTGATGTATACGGTTTAGGACATAGTGAAAGGTTAGTAACTCAAGCAATAAGAGAGCACCGTAATAATATCGTTTTATCAACGAAAGGCGGTTTAATTGGGCATCACTATGATCCAAGTGGAGAGCCTGTTTATAATACTGCCGAAAAAGTGATCGCAATATTTGAAACTAGCTTACTTCGCTTAGAAACAGATTATATTGATGTTTATTTCTGTCACATTTGGTGGGATAAACAAGAAGAAACAGAAGCATTTTTACGCGCATTTGAAATATTAAAACGGGACGGAAAAGTAAGAGCTGTTGGTGTTTCAACTCACGACCTACAATATATAAAACATTTCAATAAAAACAATGAAATTGATGTTGTGCAACTTGATTACAACATATTAAACCGAAAACCAGAAAACGACATACTGCCCTACCTACAAGAGAACAATTTAGGAGCTGTTATACGCGGGCCTTTAAAAATGGGGATATTAACTGGGAAATTTACAAATAAAACAACTTTTCCTGACGGAGATTTACGCAAAGAATGGCCAAAAGAAAAGTGGTTTCAAGAAGATTTACAAAAAGTAGAAAAATTAAAGTTACTCTCAAATAAAAATCAGACACTAGGGCAACTTGCACTTCGCTACGTCCTCTCCCATCCAGCAGTATCGGTCGCAATTCCTGGCGCAAAAACAGAAACACAAGCGAAAGAAAATGCAGATGCAACTACCCGTCCGATCCTTACAGATGAGGAATTAGCGTATATTCAGTCAATATAAAACAAGACCAGCAGCTGGATTTTTCAACTGCTGGTCTTGTTTTACTTTTAATATTGTAAATCTATATCATATTCCATTCTCTTCGCTGTTTCTTCAGCAATCCGAGCACCTAACAAGTTTTTCACAATATGAAATGACATGTTAATTCCGGCTGAAATTCCACCCGACGTAATAATATGCCCCTCATCTACAAACTTTACATTTTCTAATACTTCAATATTCGGAAAATCATTTCTAAAACTTTCAATACTTGCCCAATGTGTTGTCGCTTGTTTTTCTTCAAGTAAACCTGCTTTCGCTAACAAAAGCGCTCCAGTACAAACAGAGGCCATTAGCTTCACTTCTTTCATCTGCTTACGAATCCAATTTATTACAATTTCATTTTCCACTTCATTTTCTCTAACACCTAACCCACCAGGAATAATTAAAATATCGACTGGAGGCAAGTTTTCGATACTATAGTCCGGTTGTACCTTTATTCCATTTCTTGCTGTAATCATTTCTCCATCTTGACTAACAGTATGAACTGTAAATGGTTGACCTTCACTTGTTGCTGTAACGGAAAAAACTTCAAATGGGCCGGCAAAATCTAACACTTCCACTTCATTAAAAAGAAAAATCCCTACATTCCAGTGGCTAATCATAAGCTCACTTCCTCTTGCAAATGATGTAAAAGATGCTCATGCCCTTTCTCTACAGCGATATCAAATGCAGTTTTCCCATCATTTTTCTTAGTCGTTTTATTGGCCCCATGTTCAAGAAGCAATGTAATTATATCTTCATCTCCTAATAATGCAGCTTCATGAAGTCCTGTCCAGCCACCACTTTGCACTGCATTCACATCTGATTCCTTTTCAATTAAGAAAGATACAAGTTCGATTTGTTTGTTTGCAATTGCCGCTTGAAGTGGCGTATTTTCATTTTCGTTTTTCGCTCTAATATGTATATTTGCTCCATGTTCTAAAAGGAAACTTGCTATTTCTTTCTGTCCAAAATAAGCAGCTAAGTGAAGCGGTGTCCATCCATCTTCACTAAATGAGTTAACAGCACTTGGATCCGTATTAATGATTTCTACTACCTTTTCTTTTTCCCCACTTATGACTGCTTGTGATATTGATATGATTTGTTCCATAATGAACCTCCATGTATACAAATATTAAGTCCCCCTTAATAAATTCCATTAATAATCACATGTTCCTTTCTAAATAATTAAGTTTACATAATAATATTATTTTTATAATTCGTTATCCTAATAAAAAAACAACCCACTCTTGAGTAGATTGTTTTTGGATTTCATTTTTATAATTAAAAATATCATTTTCACTTGCGACTAATTAACATTAATAAAAATGAAATGAAATTATATATTTAGTAGCCATGAGCTCTTTACATATCGAAACCGCTATTTACTTAAAATTAATAGTTTTTTATCATTCGAAAGCTAAAATGAATTTTATCCTTACATTCGAAAAATTTATATGTAGTAAGCGTCTATAACGGTACTCTTATCATACTAATCTATAACAATTCTGCCTTCTTCCCTTACCTGTATCCTTTAAAACATAAGACTTTAAAACGAGTGCTGTTAGTGAATCTGTTAATGTTTTATATGATAAATTTGAAAGAGCTAATAGATCGTTCGTATATAACATTCTATGTTTCTCTAATAATAATAGTACTAATCTTTCTGACGGTTTTAATGTTTCATCACTTTCTAGTATAAAATCTATATTTTTCATATTTCTACTACTTACTCCTTATATAAAAAAATGATATTAGTAGTTATTTAATATAAAAATACTACATAACAAATTTGAAGATATATCGAAATAATATAGCATTCAAACACTATTATACTATAACATATAAAAGGCATTTCCCCAAATTGGAAATGCCTTTTATATTTCTCCCTCTTACTTATATAATTGGTATGATTGTTCTAGTCCTATATTATATTTCGTATTATTGTCCGTCCATTCTCCCCCTAAGTTTCCTGGCCATCCTGATGTATTGGCAACATATTTAAGTAACTCCCAATCAACCAATCCTTTTTTCACACCGCGTTCATACGATTTAACCATATTAGAAATCGCTATTGTTGCATTTATTTGTGAATCCATTAAGCTCTCTTCCGATAATTGCGCTGGCGCTAAACCATCACGATGTAATTGAAACAGACCGAAAGATGTGCCTTTATCCCCTATCGCTTTTCGATTAAATTTTGTTTCATGATCAGCAATAGATAATGGTATCCAATCTGGAATACCATACCTCTTTGCAACTTCACTAATTACTTGTTTATTATTTTTAATCTCTTTCTGCTTTTCATAGTTAATATAAATTACATAACTTAAAGTAACTAACGTAAGTAATATGAATATATATTGTAGCGCCTTTTTCATCATTTCATCCCCTGCTTTGTATATGTTTCACTTTCTACATCTACTATAAAACTTTTATGTGACATTCATTTGACGAAATGATTTTAATGATACTAAGTCGTTACATTTTTAACTATCAATCTGAAAACTGCAATTCTTCTAAAAGACTCCTTCAATACATAAAAACAGTCAGCCTTTCATGTATAGTACATGAAAGGCTGACTGTTTTCCACTACACTTTTTTATGTATACAGTATATCCCCACTATAATAAAACAAATTGAAATTATCGATAAAGCTGTACCATGAATTTCATAAAATGCAGTAAAGAATTTCCCGTTTGATCTATCCCAACTTTCTAATGTACCCGCGTAATATATGTAAGACTGAATAGGAGAACACCCGAAAGAACATAAGTTACTCCAATATTTTTCATTATTAGCTCACCTCCATTAATTTTATTTGTGAATAAAACAAAAAAGACCTTTATACGTTAAAGATCTTTTTCATCTTATTTTTGTTACAAAAAACGCCAGAATCTAAAATAAAAACTCATTTCATTATATATATCCATATAAAAATTAAATACTATAAGGTTACCAGCATCTTCTCGATTAACATTTATTACATTAGATGTTTCTTGCAATATGCGGTTTGCTGTAATGACTCGTTCCACCGCCACCTACTACTACTTTACCGCCTTTTTCGAAGATTAATAATTTACTTGAACCATCTGAAAGTAGCACTATTACTTCAGCATGGTCACTTGTCGCTACATAGATTACATAACCACTTTTGGAAATACAAGTTTCCCAATGCTTATCAAATTCTGATCTTACTACCCGATTTGAATACACTTGATTTTCAATTCTTCCTTGTTCTTCGTTTTCCAAATTTATTCCCCCACTTCCCTAAAGTGTCATTTATATTAAAATAACAGTCCACTTTATAATAGTGACTGGCTTTAATATAAATAGTATATGTGGTTATTAGGAGAATGCTTGGACAATGAAAACATAACAACATTTTAAATTTTACAATCGAAACTTCTCCTTAATGATTTCCGCTACTTCATTAGCACTCAAATGAGAATTATTAATTTTTATATACTCTTCTTTTTCAATTTCACCATGAAGAGAGTTTAATCTATGTGGTTTTTTAATTACGCTCTAATCTTTCAACTATTTCTGCTTCAAGTTCTACAAAATATACTGCTGCACCTTTTGATTCAAAATAATGAAAACTAACAGAAACATTTTTAATAAAACTCTAGCAAACAAATACAACCAATATAAAAGAGCTTACCTTAGTAAGCTCTTTTATATCATCCCTCTCATATACCTTTACTTCACAATCGGCAATGTTACTTCACTCAATTTTACCGCTAGTTTTGTTCCTGCTTTCGGTCTAATTGTATAATCGTAGTCACTTGCGATTAAGACGACTCCTATTTGATGCCCTACTTTAAATACGTAATCATCTGGCTGCATGTCCCATGTAAATGTATAATTCTTACCGGGTTGAAGTGCCGTTGAATTTTCTATACTATTTAAGTTTTGTGGATCCATCCAACCTCTCGTTACAATTTCAGGCTTCGCTCCGCCGTAATCAACGAGTAAAGCGGTTAAATTTGAAACAGACCGATCAATATTACCTGTTATTGAAATTTTCGGCGTACCGCTTATTCGCATTTCATTTTGCAGTACAGGCATTGTATATACTAATCGATTTGCTACTTCTAGCTCTGGGTTTTCTACTAATTGATTCGATTTTATTTTTGCATCATCTACTAATGAGAAAACGTTGTTTACTGATCCCATACTTAATGGTAGATTGACTGCTTTATTACTTAAATACATACGAATTTTTGATGGTACAGCCGCTGGATCTGGCCAATTTTTTATTTTTTGCCACGTTTTATTTTCACGTTGCACATCAACCATCGGTTCATCCATAATTCCATTTTCAATTCCATATAACCAATAATCGAACCATTTATTTTGCGTTTGCTGCCAGTTATTACTTGTTGTCCCGCCATGTCCTCCTTGGTGTAACCACATTTTACGAGGAACATTATTTTCACCAAGAGCTTCCCACCACTGTACGAACTGCTTCGTTTTTACATTCCAATCATTTAGTCCATGAACAACAAACACACTAGCCTTCACATTTTTAGCATCTTTTACATAGTTACGCTTATCCCAAAATTCGTTATAATCGCCTGTTTTACGATCTTGCCCAGCAGTAAGTTCTTTAATGATCGGACCACAAACTTCAGGGTTCTTTCTTGTCAGTACTGCTTCAGCCATATTATCTGTATCTTCTCCTTGATAACCTCCTGGCGCAATAACTGCTCCATTTGCACGATAATAATCGTACCAACTACTAATTGCTGCAATTGGTATAATTGTTTTTAACCCTTCCACTCCAGTCGTTGCGACAGCATTTGGCAATGTCCCATTATAAGAAGCTCCTGTCATTCCTACATTTCCTGTAGACCAATTTGCATTTACTTCCTTACCATCCTCTGTATATGCTTTTGCACGACCATTCACCCAATCAATAACAGACTTAGTCCCTAATATTTCTTGTTCATCTCCGGTTGTCGGACATCCATCTGATTTTCCAGTTCCGATACTTTCACCTAAAATAACTGCATATCCTCTCGGAACGTAATAATTTCCGTATGAACCAAGATTAACAGCTCCATACGGTTTTCCTCCATATGCATTCAATTCTTCATCAACATTATAAACAGGAACATCTTTTAAACCAGCTCGATATGGACTCATTTCATAAATAACGGGGACTTTCACATCTGGATTCGTCTTTGGACGCATAACCTTTACTGATACACGATCTTTTTTACCATCTCGATCACTATCAACTTCTGTCTCTACAAATAGATTTTCTACGATGGCTTCATCAAGTGAATAGATTGGCTTCGTCATCCCATTTTCTAATTCAATTTTCGTGTTTGACATTAAAGCCTCTGAAATTTGACCATTTAACATAACATTTTTGTCTTTTACGGAGCTCCCTTCATTATTTTCTGCATGTGCAGTCATACTAGAAACCCCTGAAGTAATTGTTAAAGATAATATAATCGATAGTGTAATTGCTATTTTCTTTTTCTTCATACCCTTCCCTCCCCATATATTCCTTCCCTTACTATATATCAAAAATACAGAAAATTCAGTTTATATTTCATGTAAAAAGTTGAGAAATTTGTAGAACTAACTATCAAATCTTTTCATATAAAAGAAAAGGAACTAATCACAATTAGTTCCTTTCTATATACATATAAAATTGTATTTCCCCGTCTACTACCGAAACCCCGTATTCAAATCCATGCCTTTCTAAAATACTTTTTACTATCGCTAGTCCTAATCCTGTACCTGATTTTTCTTTACTACGAGAAGATTCTAATACGTAAAAAGGTTCCCAAATTTTATCTATCTCTTTACTGCCCTCAGCGGCAATACCATTTTGGATTTGAAAATACACAACGCCATTTTTCTGTTTTAATGTGATTTTTATATTTTGATTTGTTGTATATTTTATCGCATTAGAAATTAAATTTTGAAAGACCATTCTCATTTTATTTAAATCAGCATAAACAATTGTATCACCAACATTATAGTTTACTTGCAACTTGATTTCTTTCGACTCCAGTTCAATCTTATGCTTATCTATTATACTTTGGACTAGTGATTCAATAGGGAATTTTTCTTTTTGTAAAATATCTCTTTCTAGTTTAGAAAATCGCAATAACTCTTCAATTAAATTTGAAATTTGATCTGTTTGTTTAATGATTGTATCAACATATGTGCCATCATCTAAACCGTCTTTTATTCCCATAGAATATGCTTTTACTAATGCGATTGGTGTTTTTAATTCATGAGTTACATCGCCCATAAATCGTTTTAAATGTTCATTTCGATTTGTTAGATCTTGATGTGCTTCATGTAATTTATCACTCATAATGTTTATACTATTTGCTAAATCACCTATTTCATCATTCGTTTTAACTTTCGTCCGTTTAAATTTCAGACGTGAAATATCTTCTGCGACATCACTCAATTCATTCAGTGGTGTAGTGATTGTTTTTGAAAAAATCCAGACGAGCACGATAATAAGAAATAGTGAGAATCCCAAAATGTATAAATAAAATGAGTTAAGCGTTTTAATTACTTCATTGGAATGCGCGATAGAAACTCCTACTAAAATCAACATATCATCTTTCGCAATGTATTTCGCAAAGAAACTAGATTTTATCTTTTCTTGATCATATATTTTATTCGATTGTCCGAGGTTCTTCACTTTCGTAATTTCTTCTTTTGTAATCCAAAGTTTATTCAATGCAACTCTCTTTTTTGTAAGTTGCATGCGTAACTCTTCATTAATAGCATCTTCTGAACTATTTATTAATGTATAAGCAATCGTAACATTACCTTCATTTTCAATACGATTTATAGCATCATCCAGTTCTTTACGCGGTATTGACTGTATTTGCGCTGTAATGCCTTCTAAGCTTTCGCGTGTTTTGTGCACATTATATTTTGGTAAAAAATAGTTAATTAATAATAAAGAGACCGTATAAATAAGGATGACTGTTAAAGAGATGCTGAAAAATAACTTTTTGCCGAGTTTATTCACACTCTTCCTCCAAACTGTATCCTAAACCGCGATGTGTCTTTATAATATTTCCTCCTATTTTTATACGTAATCTTCTTACATGCGTATCAACCGTTCGCTCTTCCCCAAAATAATCAAATCCCCAGACGATATCTAACAACTTTTTCCTCGTTAAAATCGTTCCTTTATGATTTAAAAAACATTTTATTAATTGTAATTCTGTCTTTGTAATGTCTAGTTCTTTCTCATTTTTATATACTTTATTTTTGGTGAAATCTATTTTCAAATCTTGAACTTGAATAACATCTTCATGCTGTACAAGCTTTTTCGCTCGCGTAATTAGCACTCCCGGGTGAAATGGTTTTTTCACATACTCATCCGCCCCACTTTGAAGAGCTGCTAATTCATCTTCACTTTCACTTTTCGCAGTAAGCATTAATACTTTTACACTCGAATTCTTTTTTATTTCCTGACAGACAGTAATACCACTACTTTTCGGCATCATCCAGTCTAAAATAGCTAAGTCAATTTTCTCATCATAAAATATTTGAAGTGCTTCCTCTCCATCTTTTGCTAATAAAACTTCGAAGCCTTCTTTTTCAAAATACGCTTTTAAAATTTTCAGCATATCTTGTTCATCATCCGCGATTAATACTTTCATTACATTTCCTCCATTACTTATAAACAAATATCAATTTTATCATACAACTTCTTTGTTACATCAATGTGACATAAAAATATTTACAACGTTTGAGGGTATAGTAAGTGTGAGGTGTTGTTTCATGTTCAAAAAAATAGGAGTCATTACTCTTCTCTTCTTTTTATTATCAACAAATGCGTTCGCAAATACAAATCAACAAATTGAAGTATTTGATTGCAAAAAAGAAATGGTAGTCCAAAAACAATCTTTAGATTCAGCCATTCAAAAAGAAGCAGTTCAATACGCAAAATCAATTACTGGTCCATTTAAAAACTTAAATGTCGTTCCGAAAGATGGTCATATGATAAAAATCCCGTTATCAAAACCTGTTCCTATTACAAATCAATGGTTACATACAACAATCGATGAAGTACTCATTCTTCTCCCACTTAATGAAAAACCTTACATTATGCTTTACGATGATGAGAATAATCCACATTTTTATTATGTAAAAGGTGATCCGAAAACTTTATTGAAACAAATGAATGTTAAATTATAATAAATTAAAGAAAGATCCCACAAGTATCATTCGTGGGATCTTTCTTTATCAGTTAACAAGTTGATTTATTAATATGATTTTCATTTAAAAAATTAATAATCTGCCTTTTGTGATGATTATCGTGATCTACGAATTCCTTAATAATATATATAAGAGAATACGGCGTTCCAGTATGAGGACAATACGATACTCCATTGGCAGTTAAATGTTCCTTTAGCTTTCCAATAGACAGTCGGTTAAGCTCTTGAACAAGTAAATCTCTTTTAGCTTGTGCTTCTTCAAGAAGTTTCATCTTAGATACACCTGATTTTGCATAATTAGAGGCTAGTTTATTATATGTATCAAAGTCAGGGAACTCCATTCCCTGTCCATCTCTCACTGATGACAATGTCTCGCGTAAAAGATAGTCATCCCAGTTCATAATATGAGATATGATTTCACTAACAGTCCATTTCCCCTCTGATATTGGCGCTGTCCACATTTCTTCTTTCATATCTTTCAATGTGGTTATCCAAATTGAATACTCTTTAAAATCATTAATAATTTTATTGTCTCCCATCATCTAATCCCCATTCTAATAATAGATTCAGATAAATTATACCATTAATCCACACGAAGAGGAACAAATGTTCTTATTGAAAAGTCAATAATAATTCACTACATCCTTTTATCTAAGTTTAGATAATGGCTCGTTCCTACATACATTGTCCCTTTCACAAATCCACTCGAAGTATAAAAGTAATCCCCCTGTTTAGTATCTGTATGTAAGACAACAATAGTAAAATAGGTTTTTGCATCGCTTAAGATTCTCCCTAACAGTAACCTCCCTAATCCTTTCCGCCGGTAATCTTTTGCAATATAAAATCTCCTTAATCGACCAATTTTTTTATCTTTCGTATACGGATCTTGATTTATCCCCCCAATTCCAATTAACGTATCACCTCGAAAAATGCCATATAAACATTCTCCCGTTTTACTAAATGTATTTCTTCTACTTTCATATTCATTTATTAGTTTTATTAAGAAGTTAAATCTTTCTTCTTTACTTTCCATAACAAGATGATTGATCTCATATTTAAACAAATCTTTAATCTGCTTAATTTGTATATTTTCCAGTTTAATCCCTCACTTTCTCTATCCAAATGTATCTTTTTGAAAAATAAGAATGCCCAAGAATATATCATCTCGAGCATTCATTTGAATGTAAACTTATTTAATTTGTTATGTAAGTATTCTTCAATTCTGGTAATATGCCCTTCAGTTCCATTAAATCATCAATTACTAAATCAGCATGAGCAAGTTCATCTTCTTGTGCAAAATCAAAATTACATCCAATCGCAATCAAGCCATTATCTTTAGCTGCATTTATATCAGATAAACGATCGCCAACTACCGCTGCCTCTTTTAAATCATATTTTTTCAAAATATTTTTTACTAAGTCACCTTTATTAAGCGATGAAATTTGTTCGATACTAAAAGTTTCAGTAACCCATTGCTCTAAATCATAATGAGATACGATTGCTTTTAAATAATCCGTTAAACCATTACTAGCTATGTAAATTGAGCAACCAATTTCTTTTAAATAATTAAAAACTTCTTTTACATTCGGATATAAAGCACCTTTCCCACTCTTTATGTTTTCAATTAATCGCTCTAAAAAATAAGCATCTGTTTGTTTTCTTACTTCATTTGAATGATCAGGTAATAGCGCTTCCCAAACTTTAGGTAAAGGAACACCCATAATTTCACGGTATTTATCAATAGGTGTTTCCGCATCCCATAATTGTAGTGAGCGTAAATGATCAAATGTATCATCTAGTGATAATTCTAAGATTTTATCTGTTTGAAATAAAGTTCCATCCATATCAAAGATTAGTGCTTGTAACATTTTATACTCTCCCATTCTTTACGTATTAACTAAAATACAGTTTTACTCGAAATATGTTTAAGCATCTCAACAATAATTTCTGAACAATAATTCGCCGCAGTTTTCGCGAAATCCTCATATGAAACTTGCGCCTCATCATCTGCACTATCAGAAATACTTCTTATAACGAGAAATGGTATGTCATTTATATGAGCGACATGTCCAATTGCCGCGCCTTCCATTTCAGTACAATGTGGTGCATATTCAGTGACTAATTGCTCCTTTAATTTTGAATCCTCGACGAAGCATTCTCCGCTGACGATTCTTCCTTCATGTACAGGAACATTTAAACTACTACTATTACAAGCTTCTCGCGCTAACTCTCTTAACTCTTTACTTGCAATAAAAGATTCTTGGAACGGAAATAAATTCTTCATTTGATTTTTACTAACATCATGATGAGTAACATTTGTAGAAATAACTAAATCGCCAACTTTCACATCAGGATGCAATCCACCCGCAACTCCTGTATTAATGATAGTGTCTACATCAAACTTATTAATTAATATTTGTGTACATGCGGCAGCATTTACTTTTCCTACACCACATCGCGTAATAATAATTTCTGTATCCATGTAGTTTCCTTTATAAAAAGGCATTCCCGCAATTGTATGTTCCTCTTTTATATGTAGTTTTTCTAAAAGTAAGTCTATTTCAATTTGCATTGCTCCGATAATACCGATTCTGTTCATGTATGTAGTCCCCTTTGTTAATTTGTAATCCCTTTAATCCTCTCCGCCATAACCGAAAGTAAAAACTTCGGCAATACAAGTTGTCTCTTTATTCTTTTTGGCTGCGACATTAATCTATACAACCATTCTGTTCCAGTATCTCTCATTATTTTCGGTGCTCTTTTTACAGTACCTGATATTATATCAATCATGCCGCCTATACCAATAGATAGTGGCACGTTTAATGTTTGTAAGTTATCATAGATGAATTCTTCTTGTTTAGGTGAACCTAACCCTACTAACAATAAATGCGGATTGAATTGCTTGATTTGAGCTTTTACTTCTTCTATTTCTTCACCGTTTACAAATCCATGCTGTCCTTTAAAATGTGCATATGGATTTTGCTCTTTTAATTTTTCTAATGCTTTTTCATTACTTTCTGGTGCAGCTCCAAAAAGAAAGACACGATATCCATTTTCATTACAACATTTTATTAAATCGCGAGTTAAATCTGCCCCAGTAACACGCTCTTTCAACGTTCCTTTTAATATTCTCGATCCAATTATGACGCCAATCCCATCGGCTGTTATTAAATCCGCAGATAATAACATTTTTTTAAACTGCTTTGATGTAGCCGTGTTTTCCTTAGCTGACATAACAATTTCAGGATTTGCAGTTACTACAAATCTTGGTTTCTCTTGTTTTTCATGTAGCCAACCTTTTAATAAGCTTATAGCTTTTTCATATTCTAAAGTTGAAAAAGGTATTCCCTTTATAAGTTGGTGATCCACTATACTCTCCCCTTACATAAACTGCAAATATTCATCAATATCTTTAGAAATTTGTATAAAAGCTTTATCCCAAAATTCATAGCTTGTTATATCTATTTGAAAATGTTTTTTCATGAGTTCTTCTACTGGAGCTTTTCCGGTTTCTCGTAGAAATTCTTTATACTTTAAATGGAATGTACTTGAGTTTTGCTTCGCTATTTCTAATAAACTAAAACTTGCTAAATATCCAAATGAGTACGGATAATTGTAAAAAGGAACATCCGCAATATAAAATTGAATATATTTCATCCACACGAACGGCTGATATTCACATAGAGCATGTCCATATGCTTCTTCTTGTGCCAATATAGATAACTTCTCAATTTCGTCAGCACTTATAGGACCTTCTTTACATTTTTCATAAAAATTCTTCTCAAACTGAAATGATGCTCGAATGGCCATAACATAATTAAAAGTATTTCTTATTTTCCAGCTAAGTAATGACTTTTTCATTTCTATACACTTTGTTGTTTCAATTAAATAGTTTATGAGTACTGTTTCAAAGAAAATAGACGCTGATTCAGCTGTACTCATTGGCAAATAATCATCTAAAAAAGAAGTAGATTGTTCAAAACTCATATTATAAAAATGCCAAGCATGTCCTAGCTCATGAGCAAGTACTCTTACACTATCTATACTCCCATCATAACGCATGGAGATTCGCGATTCTTTCTCACTGAAAAATGGAGCACAAAAACCACCTGGTGGTTTATTCTCTCTCGGTTCCGCATCTACCCATCCACTTTCTATCGCATTACGTGCAAATTCTGCTAATTCTTCATCAATATCTTTTAATGCATCATATATGTTTTGTACTGCTACTGAAAAAGGAATAATAGCCTCATTATTTTCCTTTACTGTCATAAGTTCATGCCATGTAATGGAAGCTTTCCCGTTCTTATACACGTTTAAAGCGCTGGCTAATTTATCTAGATTTTCTTCTGTCGCATCCCACATTTGTAATAAAACAGTTTCAGAGATTCCATTCGCTTGAAGAGATTGTGATAAAATCTCACTATCTTCTATTTCGTTACTTTTTATATTACGTAATCTCCCTATTTGATTTAATACAGTAGCAAAGATTTCTTTTTCCTTATTTAATGCGTTTGTTAGTAACTCGAAGACTTCTAATCTTTCCTTTTCATTATCACTATTCATTGCAATATTATTTGCTTGTCCAAATGAAAATTGCTTATTATTGTACTCTATTTCTAACCTATTCCTTAATTGTATGTACATATTTTCCCATGCACTTAGTTCGTCTTTTATTAACGTAGTATTAATAATCTCGGCAGTTTCCGCTTCACTTTGTTGTATTACTTGCTGTACTTCACTTTTTAGTTCTTTTACTTTCACAGTCAATATAGTATTATCAGATGAAACACTTTCTTCAGCCGATCGACAATACAAATAGTATTCTGCTTTTTCAATAGCTTTTATAAGTTTTGAAAGAGCCTCTACATCTTTTGCTACAAAATATTGTTCTTTCAACTCCATTATTGGAACGAGTAAGTCCTCATTCGAACACAAACGATCTAAGTCCCACGTAGCAATTTCATACATTTTTATAGCCGCCTCCTATTTTTACAAATAGTTACAGATATTTCTCCCTACCCAATTATATATGAAACCGCAATTTTTTAATATCTTTAAATATTTCGTTTTTTGATAAACAGCACTAGATTTATATTCGTTTCTTTCACCACTCAAACACAAATAGCATAAACACATGAATGATACGATGTGTAAAAAAGACAATAAAGTTATTTACTTTTAAACCTAAAACAAGCATAACCCCGTTCTAAATTTAGGACGGGGTTAAAATATAGTTGTATAATTTTCGATATAAGATACTTCACTGTACTTAAAAATATAACAATAAAGTCGTTTAAAATTGAACATTATTCAACAATAGCGCCTATTGTTGAATAATGTTCAATTTTAAACGAATAAAGCCATTAATATTAAATTTTGATAGCCGTCATCCAATTTTACACCCTTTGCTTTTCTACCCTCTTCAAAAAAGCCTAAATTCTTATATAACTGGATTGCACCTAGATTATCTTCCATTACCTCAAGACAAACTTTTTCAATCTTACTGTTATTTTTAGCCCAATTGATTAACGTTTCTAGAAGAGCTCTTCCAATACCATAATTTCGATATTCAGGTAGTATGGTCATTGCAAAAGCCCCTTGATGACTAATTTTTTCTTTGTTTCCGTTCTTAAAATCTATTGCACCGACTAACTTACCATCAACTTCAGCAATAAACTGTACATAATTTGGATTTTCATGATAAGCTTTTAACGTTTTTTGAATAGCATCAACACTCATCTTTTTTACACCCTCAACCGTACTTAGCATGTATGGAGCGTTTATTAAAGCTTTTGAAGCAGCATTTAGCATTCTTTCTGCATCCTGTTCTTTAGCTTCTCTAATTATTACTGTTTTTCCATCCTTAGATTTATAAGTAAAAACGTTAGTTGATAATATATTACACACACCCTTTCGGAATATAATTAATCGGATTTTTTAACTATTCCACAATTCTTAAGTAAGAGAAAGTCGTATCACCTTTTTCTGCAATCACCCTCCTTTAACTTAATAACAATTATTTCAAATATTTTTAATTTTGACAAGAAATCGTTCCGTTATATAGCTCGATTGTTGAATAACATGACTGGCGTTTTTTAAACAACTTTATTGTGTTTTAAACGACTTTATTGTAAATTAAACAACTTTATTATCTCTGTACACGATGACTGATATAAGTAACACTTCACCAATACCATATCGACCAATTATCACAGATTAAAAATAAAAAAGGATTGATCAAAAGATCAATCCTTTACTCTACTTCATTTAAGAAAAATAACGTTATAACGCCAGGACCTGTATGTGCACCGATTGCTGCACCAATTGTATTTACAATAAATACTTCACAGCCAAATCTTTCTGTAATTAATGCTTTTAATGCTTCAGCTGTTTCTAAATCGTCACCGTGAGTCATACCGATTGTTTGACCTTTAAGATCTTTTCCGCGCTCTTCCATAATATCTACAATTCGGCCAAGTACTTTCTTTTTCCCTCTTACCTTTTCAAGTGGTACAAGTTTTCCTTCTTCTACGTTTAAGATCGGCTTAATGTTTAGTAAACCACCGATAAAACCTGCTACTTTACTTAAGCGCCCGCCTCTAACAAGGTACTGCAAGTCAGCTACAGTGAAAATATGTTCCATATGGTTCATTAGAAAATCAACACGTTTTAAAATATCTTCTTTTGCTGCGCCTTCTTTTGCCATTTTAGCAGCTTCTAAAACGACAAGTCCTTGACCAAGCGAAGCACATTTCGTATCAATAATTTCTAAATCTAAATCTGCATATGTTTCTTTTACTTCCTCTTTAATGACAACTGACGATTGATATGTACCAGACAGTTCAGATGAAAAAGCTAAATATATACAAGAATTATCTTCTTTTGCATAAGAAACAAATTTTTCTTGGAAAGTTTCAAGTGAAGGCAATGACGTTCTATAAACAGCGCCTTCTCTCATTTTTTGCAATAATGTAACTGAATTTAATGTAACTCCATCTAAATACTCTGTTTCTGCTTCATCATATACACGGAGTGGAATTAAATCAATATCATATGCCTGCAGCAATTCTACCGGTAAATCCGCCGCACTATCCGTAATGATTTTAACACCCATTTTTAAACCTCTATTCTGTTATAAATATATAAGAAATAAAATAAAAAATATTACTTTTAAATTATATACGTAAAACTAAAATGAAGAAAGGAAAAGACTTTATATTGTATGCACTATTATTCAAAACTTGAACTGCAAATAAAAATGATTTCATTTTAGCCTCTTTTTACGACTTATTACACTGTGTATAATGAGAATATTACATTTTTTCTGAGGGAGGATACATATGAGTATTCAACTAGCTACATCTAATGATTTAGAATGGATTAATAATCACTATGAATCGATAGGATTTGTACCAAGTGATTTAACACGAGACACAGTTGCGATCGTTACATATCACAACGAGTATGCAGGTGTTGGACGATTAGTCCAAATAGATGAAGATACTATTGAAATGGGTGGGATTTTTATTCTCCCTAAATTTAGAGGTCTACAATTAGCTGGAGAACTTGTCTCATTTTTAGTACAAACTGCGAAAAAATTACAAATACAAAATGTGTTTTGTCTTCCTTTTGAAGAACTAGAAAGTTTTTATAAAAAATATGGCTTTACTGAAGTTAATACTACGAAAGAAGTTGTCCACCCAATTATTCTAAAAAAATATAATTGGTGTTTGGAAAATTACGATAAACATGTTTTACTATTTAAGTTGTGAGTTTTGTAATAAAGGAGTGAATACATTCTATATTACGGCTTAGGTTAAAACAAGGAATTAACTATGTTATTTAATTAACTTATTTATTCAAGCAACATATACGCCAATCTTATGTCCGTTTTAAATAAGTGTTAGCAAGTTCGTTGACAAACTTGTTAGCACTTTTTTTAAACATACCCTTGAAGAAATTCATACAATTAAGTAACTATCCTAGCTAGCAATAATATCATCCTTCATAAATATGAAAATGAATTCATTGAGGATAAACCGTTTGGAGGATATTCTATAGCACTAAATGATTTACAAAAGATTACGCCTTGGTACGCAATGAATAAAAATAATGAGCTAATCAAGGGAATATAATCATTTTTATGTAATTCGCACTTGTACTTCCTGTTCTTGTATCACTTGAATGATTAATTCCAATACAATATTTTGTGCTAACTGATACACATTATCATGAAATGTACTTTGTTCTGATATGTATTCAATACATTGATAAATATAGCCTTCTACAAATAAGCTACCTTTTTCAACTGTAAATGCATTTTGTCCATTCTTTTTTACTTTTGGCACTAAGAATTCAGTTTTTGTCAAAACAATCTCCTGTTCCACCTCTTTTATTCCTATGACTTTTTCTGTAAATACAACTTTTTCTCGTAAACTAATTTCACCTTTATACTTCCCTATTTCTATTGGTAGTCTGGCTGTTATACTATTATTTACTTCTCCTTCATTTCCACTCTCTAATATTATACTGTGGATAGGTATCCATGTAGATGTCTCTACCTTATTCTCTTCATTATTCCCTTTAACTTTTTGATTATATAATTCAACAAGCACTCTCTTTTCATGAAGATTTAAAGAAACTAATTTACAATAAGCCTCCGAATGATACTGTTGCACTGTAGTTAATAACTTAGAATCTAATTCACTCCCCTCTGCATCTTTTTCATTTCGAAATACAAATTCATCTTGATTTTTCACATTTATTTTTGGAAATACTTTAAAGCTAGACACTTCTGAAATAATAGAAAATGGAGTTTTCACTACCATTGAATGCACTGAAGTCTCTATTTTTGATCCTAAACCTATACTTTCTCTCTTTGATTCAGTTTCTTCACTTTTTTTCTCTGATTCATTTACTACTTCTACTTTCTCTAATCCAATCACTTTATTTTCTTTTGCTGGTTCAGTCTCTTCACTTTCTTTCTTTGATTCTATTGTTATTTCTTCTTTCTCTAATTCTCTTTCTGCATACTCTTTTACTGATTCAATTTCCACCTCTTCTTTCACTAATCCAATCGCTTTATTTTCTTTTGCTACTCCAGTTTTTTCACTTTCTTTCTCTATCCCAATTACTTTATCTTCTTTTTTTGACTCTGTTTCTTCACTTTCTTTCTCTGATTTAATTGCTTTATCTTCTTTTTTCAATTCAGTTTCTTCACTTTCTTTCTCTATTCCAATTACTTTATCTTCTTTTTTTGACTCTGTTTCTTTACTTTTCTTTTTTTCTCTTATTTCACGCGAATCATCTTGAACATTCAGCATTTTCCCTTTGTAAACTTTGTTCCATATTCCTTTACCAACCAATGGCTTATCCATCACCATCCCCCCATCTGATGAAATCCATAAAAATATATTATTTTTACGCGACCATTTCATCATTATATATGTTTTATAATAATAAAAAAGACATTGTCTTTTTAATAAAGACAATGCTTTTTTATTTTTATACTTGTACTTGTTGTACTTGTAAAACTTTTAAAGTAAGATCTAGTACAATTTTTTCACGAAGAGTTCCAAATGGCTCGTTTAATTCTGTTGGACAAGGTGAAAAGTCTAATTCGAAAAATTGTGCGCTTACTAATTCACAATATGGTTGTTCGTTATAAAAAACTGCATTTTCGAAGAAATATTTGTCTAAACGTGGTAAATCACCGTTGTTAGGATTAATAAAATGAGAAGTAGTGTCTGAGGAAGAAGCTACTAAAGCTAGTGATAGGAAATCAGCTTCTGTTAGATCTGCAAAACCAGAAAATGGAACATTTGCAATGCGGTCATATAGAACCCCATTACACTCATCATTTGCATATTCAATATTTTTACGAATATACCCTTGTACAAATAATTTTCCTCTTGTAACTCGGCGGTAAGGTGTACCAACTACCGGAGTAAATGCTACAGGAACTAACTTACATTGTGTTAAAAATACATTTTTTAACACACGTTTAATCTCAGTTGCTGGAGGATCTAATGAAATATCAGATTCTACAACAATTTGAATTGTTCTTTCTGCTAATACAACTGGTATTTTTACGATTGGTGCTCCTGGAGTAACAATTGGTGTTGCCGCAGCATCACTTAATGGTGTTTGGGTTTGTCCCGCTACCTGACATGGTACATTAATTGGGCATTGTTCACTCATATTTTATAATCTCCTTTATATGAAAAATTTAGAACTTTTTAACTCTCTATACTGTATATGTTTGTCTTCTATTAATGCGTGGGTTTGTATCATAGACACTTTTATCATTTACAAATAAAAAGAGTACTCTCTCTTTAATAGTCAAATACACATAACTTAATATACTTAATTTTCATGTATATTTACCTATAAAAAATAGAATTTCTTAACTCTCAACGTGGAAAAATACAATGATACGTTAATTAAGTTCAATAGTAAAAAAGATAACCATATTTTCGAAGAAACTTTCAAAATCTATTCTTCATTTTATAATATCCATGTAACAGCAATTTAATATTGAAAGCACCTTATTGTTTATAAATAAAAACCGACTTAATAAAGTCGGTTTTTATACCTAAATTGTTGTGGAATCACTTCATCTTTATGATTCATATCGTTTTTTTACTCTCACCTTTTCCAATAGAATTTATCAATACTTCTAATGAAAACAATCTTGTCGTTGTTCTCCCCTCTAATACTATTAATTAACATCTCTCTTAATGCCTTTAGCTTAGGTAAAATTATCTTTGTATATTTTATCTTTGTAATTATAAAAAAGGACCAATTGATGTTAATTTAATTAGTCCTTTTTTATGTTGTACAATTCAATTCGTACAAACTCGTTCAATTACCTATTATTCACAAAATAAGTATCATACGTCTTATCAAAAACATATCCTAGCTTTTCTGCTAGTTTTGCAGATGTAGTATTTGCTGCATCCCAGTTTGGATATATCCCTTTTTCTAAACAGTCCAAGATTAACGCTGCACTAACTATAGTTGCTAATCCTTTTCTTCTATGATTGTGATCAGTCGCAACTTCAATTTCAATGCCATTATCATATATACTATACGATGATGCACCGCATACAACTTCTCCTTTATACAAAATACTATAACCTATACCTCGATTTATATAATCTTCTACCGTTTGAAATTGACTTGTAAAATCTTCGGAGACCTTATGTAATGTAGGGATATTTACGATATGTTCATCGATTCTTCGTAACTCGTATCCTTTTGGAAGCGCTGATATAAACGATTGTAATTTTGAATGATCGAAAACTTCCGCATTCCGTTTAAATTTATAGCGTAAAAACTTATCTATTTTTCTTTCGTAAAATGTTTCTAAACGCTTTTTCCACTCTTCACTATTTACGATTACTAACATTCTATCAGGAATGTTACGTAATAACTCGTCTGTTTCCTTCACATTTGGATCTCCAGTATAAAATGTGAAAATCCCTACTGTAACTTGCGCTATTGTCGGATTTTCAAGATTATTTACCCAAGCGGTGCCCATATGTCCTTGTAAATAAGAAAGTAACACAACATTATTAAAATCCTCAAACAGAGAAACTAATTTTTTCTAGTATGTATATTTGCTTCATATATCATTTACATTCCCGCTTTCTATAAAGTCAATATAACTCTATATCTTTATGAATCCACTTAAATAACTTTTTTTACTCATCCGTTTATTCGTCATATAAGCAAACGCCTATTACACTTAAACTTCATATAATTATAAATTATTCACAAATATAAAATTATTATAACATCTATTCAAAAAAGAAAACTTCACTTTTTTGATTTTAAAATACACATCTTTTTATCTAAATAAAACATATTTATTGATAAAATTTTATACGTATACCAAATCTATCTAAATAACTGTAAGATTTATTTATAACTAAGCTTTTTAAGGGGGATTATAAAATGTCTGATTTCTATTCTCGTCTTTCAAAAAGTGATGCCGCTGTTCTTCTAGTGGATCATCAAACTGGCCTGATTTCTAGCCTAGTGCGTGACTATGGTGTTGATGAGTTCAAGAATAATGTTTTGGCTCTTGCTAATACCGCTAGTTTTTTTGATTTGCCGGTTATTTTAACGACTAGCTTCGAAGACGGTCCTAATGGTCCACTCATGCAGGAATTAATTGAACTATTTCCAAATGCTCCTAAAATAGCGCGTCCTGGACAAATTAACGCGTGGGACAATGATGAATTTGTAAAAGCTATTGAAGCAACGGGTAAAAAACAGCTAATTATCGCAGGCGTAGTTACTGATGTTTGTGTTGCGTTCCCGGCTCTATCAGCTGTAAATGCAGGGTATGAGGTATTTGTTGTAACGGATGCATCTGGAACTTTTAGTAAACAAGTTGCTGATGCCGCTCTTATGCGTATGGCTCATGGAGGGGTACAACTCATGAACTGGTTTAGCGTTGCAGCTGAATTACAGCGCGACTGGCGAAATGATGTTGAAGGCTTTGGAGCTTTACTTGCTAAGCATCTTCCAAGTTATCAAAATATCATCGGAAGCTATATGGGAGCTCAAAAAGAATTTAGTAAATAAATTAATCAATCCTTGATTTAACTTGATATCAATTCCGAATAACTATGTAATGTAAAGACTACCAACAGTAATCTACATAATTAAGAAAAGGGCTATTGAAGTAGCCCTTTTCTTAGTTGCTTTACAAATTGACCTCTTTCATTACATTTAAGTTCACTTAAATAATATTTTTCTAGCTTTACTGTAATGGGTCCCTTCATAAATTATTGTAAAAAACCGTATCCTGATAGAAATTTGTACATAGCAATAAAAAATATAACTAACCATCCTATTTACTTCTAACATTCATATTAACAAAGCAATTTTTTCGTTCATACAATCCAATTCGTATATGTAAAAACCCTCATTATCTTGTAAGAGGGTTAATCAATATAAATACGTTATTTCTCCTTCTTAGAAGTAAAGGATTCTGTAGCGCCATTTGTATATATTTTAGTCAACTGAATAATTGATGTGTACGTATTATCGTCATTCTTTACCATCTTTTTCAACTCTTCTATTTCAGCATTACCAGTTCCACTCTCTATTCTCAAACAGTTCGAAATGTTGAGGTATCCACTCGATGCGAAAAGAATAATAAACGTAAGATCTGGGAAATTAATGAACAGTAATCCGAAGTTCAAAGGATTTGCAGCCGTATCCGATAATATCAATCGAAAATCTAATAGTTCTGGCACTTGAACAAAATCTTTAGAAACAATCGCTTCACCTACTATTGTAATTTGCTTTACTACATTCCCAAGTTCATCTGTAAATTCAATACATCTAGGCGCATCAATTGTTTCTGCTTGTAGAGATAAATTCAATTCAGAATTATAAAAGTCGAAAAAGAGTGTGCTTCCCTCCGTTAAACACTGTGGACAAACATTTCCAAGGAGACTAAAATCCTCTTCAATAAATTTAACTTTTGCTTTACAACTACACACTTTTCCTATTCGAATCGCATCAATCTTTGAACAATCTACAAAAATAACATCATTGTCCTCTTGTACAAATGACACGATACCTTTCATCTTGTTAAATGAAAGAAAATAGGATACAACAATTTCCTTTCCGGCTATTACGATACTCTCAACCTTAGTAAAAGGTTCTAGACTTTGTAAAAATTCACATATGCTATTTTGACAACATTTACAATTTCGTTTCGGCTCGCAATCCACTTACATTCAATCCCTTCCCTATATGTTTTTATCTAATACACATAATATGAGCGGGATATAAGAAAAGCTTGGACAATATAATTTTAACGTAAGGATATAATTATTTATTCATAACATTAATAAGGAAATTACATCAATAATAAGTAATAACACATAATTTTTACTATAAATACATATAACAATTTCATCTTTCAATGAAAAAGCGTTATAATGAGGTGTAGCCTCTACGATTACGTTATAAAGGAGATTAAAACAATGGCTAAAATTAAAGTGTACCAAGCAAAAGAAGAAAATATGGAAGCAATAAAAAACATCATTGATGTTGAGGAACAAAACCCAGCTGCTGAAAACTTACAAAATCTATACGCATGTGTATTAGAAACTGAAGATATGGCATTGCCTGAATCATACATTGAAGAAGATATCTTAATTGATTCTATGGAAGTTATGGTTAACGCTTCTCAGAGCAAACTAAGAGACTTAGGTACATACGATGTAATCGAAGTTCAAAACAAGGGTAAGAAAACACAAATTTTATTATTAGCAGACGAAGAATACGAAATTATCGAAGGCTAATCTAAATCCGTACATATGAAAAAAGCTCCTTTCAAAATTGAAAGGAGCTTTTTCTTTACGCTTTTGATGTTTCACTTTTTACCTTGTTTTGTTTTTTCTTAAATACCATGCGCTCATTTCCCATAAAGAAAATGAATACTAATGCTAAACCTGCTGGTACTAACGCCCACATAAATGTTTGAACGATTGAACTAGAAAGAGCGTCAATAATTTTATCTAATATTTGCGGCGGAATTTGAGATCTTGCCGATTCTGATAGAATAGCTCTTGAATCTCCTAAAGCGTTCGTATTCATCCCCCCGCTCATACCTTTAAATGCCTCTTCTAGCTGGTTCTGGAAACCAGTTCTTTGAATCATTCCAAAGATCGTAATACCAAGCGTCATACCTAATGAACGAATGAAGTTACTCGTTGAAGTCGCAGACCCGCGTTGTTCCATACCGAAGTTGTGAATAGCTGCCATACTTAGTACAGAGAATGAGAAACCGACTCCAAATCCGATAATAATCATATAAATCGTTAATAATACACGACTTGTTTCTGGCGTTAACGTGCTTAATAAGAATAATCCAAGTAGCATAATAACAGCAGAAATAATCATAATGTTTCGGTAGCTAAGCTTAGTCGTTAAAAATCCGCCTAACTGCGCTGTTACGACTGATCCTAACATCATCGGTAAAAGTAACAATCCTGAGTTTGTTGCAGTCCCGCCATATACACCTTGAATAAATAACGGAATGTACACAGTTGCTGACATAAATGCAGCCCCGTAACATAATGCAATAATTGTACTCATTCCGAATAAACGTTGTTTAAACATCTCAAATGAAATGATTGGTTCTTCTACTTTTCGTTCAATAACAATAAAAGCAATTACTAAAATAGCGAACCCAGCAAATAAACTTAAAATAAAGCTAGAATCCCAATCATATTTTTGTCCGCCTAGTTCTAGGGCAAACATTAAACAAACTACTGCACCAACTAAAGTAATTGCGCCAAACCAATCAATCTTTTGCTTTCTATGAACTCGTGACTCTTTATAAAATAATGTAATAAAAATAAGTGCTAAAATTCCAAGTGGTAAGTTAATATAAAATACCCAGTGCCAGCTAATATAATCCGTAATATATGCGCCAAGTAATGGCCCGAAAATACTTGATAAACCAAATACTGCTCCGAATAATCCACCCATTTTCCCGCGTTTTTCTGGAGGGAAAATATCAAAAACGATAGTAAATGCGATCGGCACTAGTGCCCCGCCGCCAATACCTTGAATGGCACGATAAATACCTAACTGTGTAATATTTTCAGCAGTTCCACAAAGTGCCGAACCAATCATAAAGACGATTAAACCGAAAATAAAGAATCTCTTTCTACCATACATATCTGATAGTTTACCGAAAATCGGCATGCCTGCCATTTCTGCGACCATATAGGCAGAAACGACCCATACAAAGTTTTCAAGGCCTCCTAAGTCACCAACAATCGTTCCCATCGCTGTTACGACAATGGTATTATCCATTGATGCCATTAAAATACCTAGCAATAAGCCCGCCACAACAAAGCCGAGCTTATTATTCTTCTCAACCATAACCTTGCTCTCCCTCGCATTACTTATATTTGTTTATGTTCTTTTACGACTGCATTACCTTTTTGGTTAAAACTAGTATGATATTCTACAACACTAATTTCACATCCTGGACCAATGGTAACGTTGTTTCCTCTTACTACTTCAGCAATCGTATGCTCTAAATAAATCTCATCTCCTTCAATGATAGACGTTTGAAGGCTTCCTGCGTCACTTGTAAATGGAATGAATCTCGCTTTTTTACGAACGGAAATCTTCTTACCACCAATTTCTCTCACTTTACTTCCTTCATAACGAAGTGAAATTTCTATATTTTCAGCATTAAGTAATCCATCACTTTCAAGACCACCCGTTAATGATAATTCCTCTAGTTCGATATCTCCTTTCACATTTAAAGCGCCTTTCACATCTACGAAATCACCAGTTAACTTCCCCTTAACTTCTATCATACCCCTTACTTTTATTTTTTCAATATGAGCATCACTATTCATTTGTGTATTTCCGTATACTTTTACATATTCCGCAGTTACATTTCCTTGTACTTCACTATCTCCATACACGACATAATTTTTCACTTTCATATTGCCACGTACATCACTCGTGCCGTACGTTTTAAATTCATTACAACTCATATCATTAGAAATCGTTCCTTCGCCGCGTATCTTCACTTTGTTATAATCTCCACCTGCTGAACTACCAGAACCATTGACAGTAAGACTATGTTGATGTCCCATACTCATTTCTCCCTTCCTTTAAACCTGCTTAATTTCTTTTACATTTGCACTTTTATCAACAGTAAGAACACCAGTATATTCAATAAGTTCAATCTCACAGTTCGGTCCTACTGTAACATTGTTTCCCCTTACCGTTTTTATGTGCGCATAATCAATATCGATATTGTCACCTTCTAACAATTCAGCTTCTAACTGTAAGCCAAATACTGTTTTAAATAGTCTACTAAAAGCGCTCAATCTATGTTTTACTTTAATGGTTTGGCCACCAATTTCTTTCGCTCTACATGTACCGTGAATATTTATATTAATTTCATCTGCGCTTAGTAATCCACCAACTGTAAATTGCCCTTCTGAAGAAAAAATATCAACTTCACAATTACCATCAATCGTCGCTTGACCATTGATTTTAAATTCTTCACCAGTTACATTACCACCTATCGTCCCTTTTCCTGCAATTTTCAAAGTGGTCGCCTTTACATCTTGTGTAATTGTCCCTTTCCCATCGATTCGCATCGTTTTTGCACTAACTGTACCCTCAACTTTGCCTGATCCGCTAATTCTCGCATCGCCACTTTTCAAATCACCAGTAACAGTTCCGTAACCATTACATTCAAATTGGTCGCATTCAACGTTTCCATTAACAGTTCCTTTTCCATTTAGTTGCACTTTATGAAACTCTCCACCGTTTGATGAACCATATCCATTTATAATTAAATTTTCTGTACGCATTATTTCTCCTCCACTACAACAGTTTAGTTTTTAATGCTTCGGTATATTTCATAATTGCTACACGTAAAACAATCTTTGTTCCCTTTTCAAAGATTAAATCCTCAACGCTTGATACTAAGAAGCATGTAGAAATCCCTAACTTCCGAATAATAACTAAGTCACAATTTTTATGTTTAATCGCTTCATAATTTTCACGTAAAACTTGTAAAACCATTTTCCCTTCTTCTAAGCTAACGTCTCCTGATTGAAGAAGTTCTTCTAACACGTATACATAAAGAATATCTGCAAATTGAAAATCTGCCGTTTTGTTCGTTTGCTCCATGAAAAATTGTAAAACAGTCTCTGATGTAATTCCTTTACGGATGAGATCTTCTTTTGTTAAAAAAATCTCTGTTACGCTTGGTGAAAACATATTTGCCAATTCATCAAGTGATAGATCTTCTTTCATCGTTTGAATTTTATCAATACGCTCTAATATCTTTTCTTTCGGAAAAAATGTTTCCTGACCTGTGAACGTTGACTTCCGTACAAACCAATCTTCCGGTATTAAATTTTTTCTCTTCCACCTATATAACTGTCCGTATGAAATACCAGTTAGCTCTAATAAATCTTTTTTTGAAATTAAATCTGTACTCAACTGTATAACACTCCTTCCTAATATCAATGTAACATAACACTGTTACGCTGTAAATAGACTTTTATCGCAAATAGCGTAACAATGCGTAAAACAAACATGTCTTGCACACAAAAAAGGCTCTTACACATCTCATAAAAAATGCGTAAGAACCCTTATATATCATAGCTTAAACCATATTTCATAAAAATCAATCCAACCTTGTGAATTAATTATTATATTTTGTATTTTTTCGTGTGAACTTACTTGCTGTTTGTTACGATACAAAGGAATGATATGAATTTGACGTAACAGTGTATCCTCAATATCGCGTAACAGTGTAAGTCGCTTCTCTACTTTACTCTCCATAAAGTACGGCTGCAATGTTTCGTTAAAGTTTATATTACTTTGCTGATGAATAAAACTGTTTTTTGTAAGAAACATGTATAGTAAACTTTCTTCAATACGCTCGCTAATTGTCGCACTATCATGCATAATATCAGCCTTTTGTATCGTACTTATTTGCAACAACTCTTCTGTTTCAAGAAATTCAATATCAATTTTAATTCCGTATTTCGTACACTCTTTTTGTATCCAATTGGAGTCTTCAACATGATCTTGTCCTGTAAATGTGTATAGTCGCAATGTCTCATTACGGTAAGAACTTTCTTTAATAAGAGTATTTATGTCCTCATTTATATGTATTGTACCACTCTTTGTTAGCACCAATTCTTCGGCTATCTCTCCGCGCGCTCCTTGTAATTCCGCAACAATCGCCTTGCTATGAATGATTTTATATAAAGCTTTCCGAAACGTCTTATCTTGCATGGGCCCTTCTTTTGCAGTATTTAACGTAATGTATGTTACATTCGACTCAAGTCGAGTTAGTTCTTTATGATGCTTTTCTATATCTTTATATCGTGCTTTCGCTAAAACATCGTACGTATTAACACTGTGCTCTACATTCCATAATTCAATTCGGTTGAGAAAAGGTCGCTCTCGAAAATAATAATCATGTGCTTCTAGTACGAATACATCCTCATTATTTTCACATAACTGAAACGGTCCTGTACCAATTAAATTACCTTTTTCATCTTCACTCACAATAGAACACTGTTCTGAACTTAAAACATGTAAAAATAACTTATTATCTGTAGATAAATGAATCTCCACAATGTAGTCATCTAGTATATGTAAGCTTTCTACATGCTGTAACATCCAAGCATGCGGATTATTTTTAGCTTTCAAGAACCGTTCAAATGTATGTATAACGTCATGCGCGATAAATTCTTTCCTGTTATGAAACTGAACACCTTTTCGTAAGTAAAAGGTCCATATATGTTTCTGATCATCATACTCCCAATAAAACGCCAGTCGTGGCTCTACATTGTTTGTACTTCCGTCTACATACACTAACGTGTCATATATATGTTTGACCATATGACATTCCGAACGCATCGTAGCGTATACAGGATCTAATGCAATGTCTAGATTCATTTGAACTTGCAAGCGGAGCACATCTCTTCTCCCTTGAGATGTCCTTTCAACTTGATAACCAAATATCGAATCTATCCAAGTTTGAAATTGAGCTTGGAGCGATGGGAAATACGAGATATACCTTTCAATAAACGCGTTTCCGCTTTTTACGTCCCCTTGTTTCGTTATTTCTTTTCCTCTTTCTAAAATTAAGGAAAGCGGATGTTTTTGAAATAACAACTTTGAACGATTCCCTCTTCCTCGGCCAGGAAACCACACAATCCAATGTAATTCTTCTAATTTTTTTATGATTAGTTTACTATTCCGCTCTGTACAAAATAATGTTTCGGATATATTTTGTATTGTTATTTCTAATTGCTCCCCCTCTGCTCTCCCTTTTCCATACTGGAGCCATAGGCTCATATATTGCTCCAAAATGCTCATAAAACGCCCCCCTAAAAGATGAAAAATCTTCCCCTTTCATTCTACCCTTTTTCATTTGTAGCTTCCATCTTATCATTTTAATATAGAAAGGAGGAATTAGAAATGAATCATCTTTTAAAACGTTATAACAGGCCAATCCTCATTCGGTTGTTCGGTGAATTGTTAGTCCGGACGACTGAAGCAATGTTAGCTATCATTTTTATCGTTCACGTTAATAAAGTGTTAAATGGTAATGTCATCGTTACAATGCTTCTTTTCGGATTACAGCCTCTCGCTGATATTGTATTTACATTAATTGCTGGAGGTGCAACAGATAAATACGGTCGTAAGAAAATCATGTTACTCGGCTTAATTTTACAAGCTTTCGCCGTAAGTGGATTCGTTTTTGCTGAATCCGTCGCCTTTTTCGCCTTATTATATGTCGTAAATGGTATTGGCCGCTCTTTATACATTCCGGCACAGCGCGCTCAAATTGCTGACTTAACAAGAGCAGAACAACAGGCCGAAATATTTGCGGTTCTGCAAACGATGGGAGCAATTGGCTCTGTAATCGGCCCATTAATCGGTGCTTTTTTCTATAATAGTCATCCTGAGTACTTATTTATTGCACAAGGTGTGACTCTTACTCTTTATGCTGTACTCGTATGGACTCAGCTTCCTGAAACAGTTCCACTCATAAAAAACGTTAATAAAACGAAAGAAGTATATTCACCAAAACATTTCATTTCGAAACATTACGCTGTGTTTGGACTTATGGTTTCTACGCTACCTATTAGTTTTTTCTATGCTCAAACCGAATCGAACTATCGTATATTCGCCGAAAGTATATTTCCAGATTTTCTATTCATACTTGTATTTATCTCAACTTGTAAAGCAGTCATGGAAGTTATTCTTCAAATTTTCCTTGTGAAATGGTCTGAGCGATTTTCTATGCCTAAAATCATTGTTATTTCTTATACTAGCTTTACTTTAGCTGCGATTGGCTACGGTTATTCCACAACAATATGGTCATTATTCTTTACATTACTCTTTTTAGTAATTGGGGAAAGTATTGCTTTAAATCATTTACTACGATTCGTTTCACAAATCGCTCCAAGTCATAGACGTGGATTGTACTTTTCTATTTACGGTATACATTGGGATATTTCAAGGACTTGCGGGCCTTTTGTAGGTGCACTATTATTAAGCAAATTTAGCGGCAGTACTCTATTTTATATTTGTGCCTTCTTATTAATAATTGGCGGTATTATTCAAGCTTTTTTTGTTCAATCGTTAGAAAAAAGCAAAGTAAAAGAGCTGTCCCTATAGGAACAGCTCTTTTATTTAACCTGCCATTTTATTAATACTATCCTCCGGTGAGAACACAGAAATATGATCTACTTTACCAGTAGATTTCGGAATAACGAATTTCAACTCAAACTGATTATTTACTTTATAAATGTATATTTTATCATTACCGTTGGCTTTAACAGACGCTGGTTTTCCTAAAGCCTTTTCGATCTCTTGTAACGTAATCACTTTAAGTTCTGAATGGTAAGATCGCACGTCAAAGACTTGTGATCCTTTATTAAAGCCAAATGCAACATTTTTATTTGTAAACGTCGCATACATCCCGTTTCCTGCTTGCTCCGTCTTATTTGCTTTCCCCCATGCCTTCTCTATTTCTTCAATATCACCTGAATGTGCTGCATATGGAACATTAGGTACTTTACCTTCTTTCGCTAGCTCAAATAAATCTTTAATATGGTTAATTGATTTTGGATTAGAGTCTTTTGAAGGTTTTGATGAGTCTTGATCTTTTGGTTTTTCCACAGGGTCTTTCTCTTTTTTCGGAGCAGTCTCCTCATTCTTTTTACTCGTTTCCGGCTTATCGTTCTTTTCTTCCGTACTATTTTCTGATGTTGGATTTGTTTGTTTCTTTTCTTCTGTACTCTTACAAGCGGTTAATGCCATTACACACGTTAAAATCAGAAAAAATATAAGTACTTTCATATATACTTTCATCATTTTCAGCCCCCTCTTCAACATATTCACTTTTGTAACCATTCCATTACACTACTCTTCAAATTATTTTCACTCCAAAAAGTAAGTGCTTCTCTTTCCCCGAAAGTATGTACTGCATACTCCATATAAGATGTTCCCAAAAAATAACCGAGTCGATTGTATCCGAAATAATCCCCGCCTGATAGACGGAACCATTCTTTCTCTTTTTCAGCTGTCCATCCTTCAATGTAATCTTGTAAAAAACGTTTCTTAATCTGCTTCTCATTTTCTTTATAACATTGGAACCATGGATCACCGTCACTATTATATGAATAGTAAACAGACTCACTTAAATCTTTAACAATTTGTTTTGACAGATAAGTTGCAACACCTTCACGATACAAACTTACCGACGCATCAGTCCATTCAGCATTAGTCCAATCCATTCCGCTCTCTTGTAATACGAAATTATGATATATATGTCCGATTTCATGAGCAACGATAACACGAAGATGTTCCCTTACAGGAGGTAATTTTTCTACCGCAAAATAGATATCCCCAATAATCTGTCTTTCCACAAATGCATTGGAACCAAATGCGCCAACAAATAAATGAAATGTTACATTTACCTCAAGGCCAAATTGAGCACGATAGCCTTCACTTACTTCTTTAATAATAGATGGTAAAGTTTCCGAAATCATAAGAATATCTTCTAGTTTTGCAGGATACTTTTCAATCGCACTCGAAAGGCGTTCTTCTGTTTTCGGACAATGAAACTTAAAATACTCTTCGAATGCTTCTGGGTGCATATCATAATATTTGTTCAAGTCATGTAATCCTATATCATTGCTTTCCAAAAGCTTTAAAAAGCTTGGAATTGTATTGTTAATCATCTTATTCATCTCCTTGTATACACACCTTCTCTCCTTACTTGTTACAATCCTCTTTATAAATCTTTAAATAAGCTGTCAAAAAAGCTTATTTAAATGCAAAAAACCAGCAGGAAATGATTAATCTTTCCCTGCTGGTTTCATATTGTGGATTTCTGAAGTTTAATCAAACCATTTGTCGCTATCAGAATTCCATTTATTGTTATGTATATCGCAGTATTCATCATAATCATGAAAAGTAAAAAAACTGCCCTATTAAAGGACAGCTTCAATTATGTATTTTATACTTCAATAGATTTACCATCTTCAACAATATGGTAAAGTAAGTGTGCTAAATGATGAATCGGACCATATTCTTCCTCTTCTTCATTTGTTTCACCTTGGAATTCAAGATCGTTTAAATATAATGCTAAAAATTGATAGTATAATTTCAAATCAAATCCGTAGCAAGCACTTGGCTCTTCGTGATCTCCTTCATATTGTAACATTAAGTATTGATCATTTCCTTCTGCATCTTCTGCGTCAAAGAATACAAAGAAACCAACGTTTGTATCTAAATCAAATAGATGACGAGTACCTTTTTCTGTTGCTTTATTGAAGTCCTCTTCACTTAATTTATGTACTGTTGTCGCTTTTGCATTATCTTCTTGATGGAAATTTACTGTATATGATTTCAAATGCTGACACCTCCTGATTGTATAACAGTAGCATAACAGATTAGACCACATAATTCAAAGGGACTGCTTACAAATGTAAACAGTCCCCTGTATTCATTTCCGCATTGCACGGAATATAAAGCTTACGATGAAAATCAAAACAATCGCGCCTATTAAAGCCGGAACAATCGCATATCCGCCTATAACAGGTCCAAATTTACCAAGTAACGCTGTTCCAAGCCAAGAACCGACAATACCCGCAATAATATTACCAATTACACCGCCCGGTACATCTTTTCCAGTAATTAAACTTGCAAACCAACCTAATATACCACCGACTATTAAAGACCAAATCATATCATTTCCTCCTTTATAATTGACCAATAAAAATTATAATTAGAAACAATTGCTTACCATTAGTTATGTTACATTTTTCATAAGTTATTCGTCCTTAAAGAAATCATATATTTCTCTAACCATTCAAACCGTGTAAACTTATTCTTTGAATCAAATTTCAGCACGTATCGAACTTACATTTGATATTTAACTCAAAATTCATTATAGATAAAATAGAATAACTTTAAAATGGGGGATTCATTTGAATAACACTGACCTACTATTGTTAAATTTATCAGAAATACGAAGACGCAGTATAAAAGTTTGGACAGCTATCCCAAAAGATCGATTGGATTGGAGACCAGATACTGAAGCACTAAGTTGCAAAGAAATGATTAGACATGTACTAGAATGCGATTACTATTATTTACAAATATTAAAAAATCATGGCAAGGCTCAAAATGTACAATCTCCTTTTGAAACAAAAGCATTTACTACACTTGACGATGAACTTAATTTTTCTAAGTCTTTTCGTAATCAATTCATCAATTTTATTGCCTCTCTAGCAGCAGAGGATTTAACAAACATACAAATCGATCGTTCAGAACTAGCCGAACTTGGGTATACTGACTATATTCGAAGTTTAGGGGACATGCTTTTAAGAACTGCATATCATGAAGGTGTCCATACAGGACAAATGTTAGATTATATGCGGACAATGAATGTAGAACGTCCGGATATTTGGGACTGATTTTATATTTATAACCTTCAGTACAGATTGTTCTTTTACTGCTCAGATTCATATACTTATCTACACTAAGAACAATCTGGCTTCAATATCGTCCTCATAAATTCTTCCTTAAAGGCTTCATAACTAAAATCGACCGCAATTCTTTGTACAGGCCGATTATCAAATGTTGTCGGCTCAGCTATTTTTCTAAAATCCGCAACACTTTGACCTCTCGTTACATCATTCGTCGTACTAATCCAAACTGCCGATTTTTCATATTCAAAAATATCATCATTAATAAACGAAATAAACGGAAGTAAATCATGAATCGGACTCCCACCAATACCTGGATATTCTTTTTTGTAAAAGTTCTCGTAATAAAAATCAATCATTGGTTTAATGAGTTTCGCCTGTCCTGTACCTTCTTTATCAATAATATCGACCATTTTAGGGGTAATAAGAGCACGTTGTGTTACATTTAAAGGGTATATAGTAGCGTTCTTTGCATATTTCATAACAATATTCGCCGCAATTGGATCGCCGTAAAAATTAGCTTCCGATACTGGTGTTACATTACCTGGAAATAGAAAAGCACCGCCCATTATATAATAGGAACAAACCCGATTCATTAAATTGGGATACAATAAAAATAATGTTGCAAGTGTCGTTAATCTTCCCGTCGCCACAATAATAATATCTTCTGGACAAGGCTCAATTAATTTACTCAATTCACAAAAATTTCCCCTACCACAAATCCTCATTTTCGGTGGTATGATGGGACCTAAACCGTGATCTCCATGAATTTCAGGGAAAAATAAAGGTTCTTCAGCTGTCATCGGTCTACTAGCACCTTCAATAATCTTCACTTCTGTAGCATAATATTTTTCTAAAAAATAAACATTTTCCGTGACAATTTCCCGTGATACATTACCATACTCTGCAACGATACCTATAATATCTAATTTGCATGTTTTATTCGCATAAATTAACGCTACTGCATCATCAATACCAAAATCTCCGAAAAAAATTATTTTTTTATTAACTTTTCCCCCCCTCTCCAGCATAATCTACTATCATTATTATGCGAAAAAGACAAGGCGGTGAAACGGAGCTAATTAAAAAAGCCGCCTATTTATTGGCGACTTCAATCTTCTTATAAGATAAATATGCTAGTACATTTTTGCTTGAATCATATTTTGGATTATTCCCTTTTCTCGGTTCTCTCATATGTGTTTTTTCAAATCCAGGAATGTCAGGCATTTTCTTCAAAAATTCAATCATCTCTTCCTCAGTTCCCTCAATACGTACACGAATCATTGTTACTATTCCTCAATTCTCATTTTCTCTGTACTAAGTATAACGTACTTCGGAAAGACTGCAAGAAATTTATCTTTTTAATGTTGAACTTTTTTTACATACGAACAGTGCCATTTCAGTATAAAATGACTCTATTTTATTATTTTCAAATTTGATTTTAAAGAATTCCTGCATTTCATTTGATGTTTTCATCATACACTCTGTTAACTTTACGCGCTTTTGTACTGGCACATCCATCATATCGCACCACCAGTCAAAATCGAACTTCTTGTCAAAAGTAATGCATGATTGCATTTGTAAACCATGTTTTTCTAATAAAGTAATCCATTCTGTTTTTTTCAAAGCTCGTTCATGGCTCGGATCTCGCTTCTTTTCGATAAAGTTATAAAATGTATCAAATTCATTATTTTCTGGTGAAACATTATCAATTAATATAAATAAACCATTATCTTCTAACGTACGATTGACTTCAATAATAAATTGCAAAGGATCAACAAAGTGATGTGCTGCAATTCGACATGTAATTGTATCAAAGGATTCTTCAGCAAATGGCAAACTTTCTGCATTTCCTGCTACAAAAGACACATTTTCATGCCCGTTCCCCTCTATAAAACCTTTTGCTTTTTCTACCATTTTTTCTGTTAAATCAAGAGCGACTACTTCTTTAAACATTGGGGCTAGCAAATTTGCAACATGCCCCCCACCAGTAGCAATATCAAGAAGACGAGTATTATGACGAGTTTCAACTTGCTTAACTACATATTGTAAATCCGGTCCATTTGCATGTATTTTACTTTTCACATACTTTTCTGCATTACTACCAAATTGTTGTTTCACAAGCTCTTCTTTACTCATTTTTATCATCTTCTTTCTATAAGTATTCATATAATTAATAAGTTCTCTTTATATAATTTCAAATCCTTTTTTAGGCTCCATTCCTTGTATAAGAGTACTAGTATCCCCCAAAAATATAACTCTTACATTTTTAATTACAAAACAAAAAAGGTTACGAGAACTTATCCCGTAACCTTGAAAAACATCTCTTACATTAGAGTACATACATTTATGTCTAAAAAATTTATATCCTCCTTTAACTTCATAAGAACTTCCACTTCCTTATAAGTAGCCTCTCTCGCATACAATCCAAATTGATCCATACCAACCCATATCCATCCTGGGGTATCATAAAGTATATCTATGTTAAAATGATGCAACTTAGTAAGTTCTGATCTAATAAACCTGTCCCTACTAGCGATTTGCTTATCTATTAAACCATATTCTTTCCCATTTTCAGAAAGCGCTATAACCTTTCCTATTAGTGGATGTTCACGAACAATAAAGTGATATTCCTTTTCATCTATATTCGCCACAATCGTACGCGAATTGGATACATCAAATCCAGAATTCAGTACATTCATATCGATCAGCTCCTTTATTGTTTTCAGTAACATCATAACAAATGAATATTTAAATAACATTAATATAATGTAAAAAATATAAAGGCTGACTTCCCTTTAGAAATCAGCCTTTACACGTTATTCGTCTTTAAACTCTTTACAAAATTTTATAATACTTCTTTTTTTTCATCATTTCCGGACACTAAATTCCCTATAGCATCCGCAGTAACTTCAACTACAAACTCACAAATCCCCGCTACAACTTCTCCAATTACTTCCTCCATCTTTCTACCCCCTAGTTTTATGTAACTTATTTGTAGTATAGAAGATATTGGTTAATTTTAACTATCGGTAAAGGTGACAAAAACATTACAAATTTGTAAGCTATTTCAATGTTTTTTTGAATTATACATCCCACTTTTAAACTTTAAGTATTATTAACAACCAGATAGGTCATCATAATATAAAGTATTTAAGAATCCTAATTTAAAGGAGGCGTGTAAAATATACTACGTAAAATTAATTAAAGGTCAATCTTTCTATGCTTTTGATCATCGATTCTTAGTGTCTCATGAAGAAGAGGTTTCAGAAAAAATTTTTAATTACTTACGCCGGAATGAATTCTTCGAAGTACGTAAAGAAGAATATTCTGCCTAAAGTACGAAAAGCATCAAAAAATGACTCTCATAATTGGGATTTTTTCTTGATGCTTTTATATTATCTCCCTATATTCAACATTACTCCTCAATTATTTTAAAATCTTATAGTATATGTCCAAGCTAATTCATCGTTACCTTCATATTTTAGTATATGAGGAGGTGACGAATATGACTCATATCATTGATTACCAAGCTACTCAACCTTTAAATAAAACTGGTGAAACAACTTTTACAATTCCCGATTCCCCAGAAAAAGCAATTCTAGCAAATATTAAATTAAAAATTTCAAGAAGAGATTCACGTAATAATCGAGTAGAATTAATTGCAACAGTTGGGGTTAAAGGTATAACTGACATTGCACAAATATTATTTAGAATTTTTCGTGACAATACAGAAATCTTCAACGCCCAAGTAGGGATTGAATCTACAGGTTCTGAACAATTTTACGCACAAACATTTCAAGCTATAGATCAAAATGTTAGCTGCGGGACTCACGAGTATTCATTAACTGTAGAAAACCTTACTAGTGGTGCAAGTGCAGACATTGTTGGTCCTCTGTCTTTTAGCGGTTTAGCTATTGGACAAGATCATAAGTGTTGCTAAGTAAATTTATTGTTTAATTTTGTATTTAAGAAAAGCGAGACGTAGTATATACGTTCTTGCTTTTTTATTTTTTCTATGTTTATCTTTACTATCAATTGGTATTTAAGCATAAGTTTTTTTACATTTTGAATTGCTTATTTCAGTACTTAACAAAGTAATTTTTTTACAAATCAAAAAAATTGAAATCCACTAATGAAACACGTAATATAGACTCTGACTGTAAAAAAGCACGTTAAAAAATAACGGATAAATAAGGAGGTTTTATATACGATTTGTAAATTATAAATGACTGCGAGGTTTTTAATTATGTGGCGTAATAAAAACGTTTGGATTGTATTAATTGGGGAGTTTATTGCTGGTCTCGGTTTATGGCTTGGTATTCTTGGTAACCTTGAATTTATGCAAAAATACGTCCCTTCTGATTTCATGAAATCAGTTATATTATTTATCGGGCTGTTAGCTGGCGTTCTAGTTGGTCCAATGGCTGGTCGAGTAATTGATCAGTATGAAAAAAAGAAAGTTCTTCTTTACGCTGGATTTGGTCGTGTTATGAGTGTTATTTTTATGTTTTTCGCTATTCAATATGAAAGTATCGCTTTTATGATTGCTTTTATGATTGCACTTCAAATTTCAGCAGCTTTTTATTTCCCTGCATTACAATCTGTAATCCCACTCATCGTTAATGAACATGAGCTATTACAAATGAATGGTGTACATATGAATATCGGTACAATCGCTCGTATTGCAGGTACTTCACTAGGTGGAATTCTTTTAGTTGTAATGAGTTTACAGTATATGTATGCCTTCTCAATGGCAGCATACGCTTTATTATTCTTCTCAACTTTCTTCCTGCAATTTGAAGATAAAAAATCTGCTACATCAAGTAAACAATCTGCTAAAGATAATAGTTTTATGGAAGTATTTCGTATTTTAAAAGGAATCCCTATTGCTTTTAAAGCACTTATATTAAGTATTATCCCTCTTTTATTTATAGCTGGATTCAATTTAATGGTTATTAACATTAGCGAAATACAACATGATCCGACGATTAAAGGATTCATATATACAATTGAAGGTGTAGCGTTTATGTTAGGTGCATTCGTAATTAAACGTTTATCTGAGCATTTCAAGCCTGAAAAATTACTATATTTCTTCGCATTTTGTACCGCTTTTGCACATCTTTCCTTGTTCTTTAGCGATATAAAATGGATGGCTCTTGCCTCATTTGGTTTATTTGGATTTAGTGTTGGCTGCTTCTTCCCTATTATGTCGACAATTTTCCAAACAAAAGTAGAAAAAAGCTATCACGGACGTCTCTTCTCATTCCGTAATATGTTTGAAAGAGTTATGTTCCAAATCGTCTTGCTCGGCACTGGCTTCTTCTTGGATACGATTGGATTACAGTATATGGTTCTAATTTTTGGTTTCATTTCATTAGTAATTATTTTTATTTCCCTTTCTAAGCAGAAACAATTTGAAAAACAATCGTCACAATCTGCGAATTTATAAAACTAATACTTCTTAAGAATGGATCCCGTATTTTACTGGGTCCATTCTTTTTGAATTTCAAGGATTAAAATCTATTTTCTTTATGTAATTCAAATATTTAAAGGATTATCCCCAACTACTTTCGAATAAAATAAATTATAGATTTTTCAAAAAGGAGCTGTGGAAATGTCTGATGGCATCCAATTATTAATTATCCTTCTTTTTTCATTGGTCATGTTTGGCGTCCTTAATTTTTTAGCCATTTCCTTATCTCAAAATAACTTTAAAAGAAGGATTGTTGCAGGTTTCCTATTTTTATTGTTAACTCCCATTATCTTTTTGACTACTACAGCATTCACCACTATATTCGATAAAGATGGTTTGGGAGCAGCTAACCTAGTCTTTGTTATTGTAAATGTATATATTGTAAATGGAATTGTCATTCTTCTTTCCGCTTCATTTATCCTCAAAAAACATAACATAAGATAGATTACTAGGCATGAATCTGGCATTACACTAGATTCATGCCTTTTTATTTTGAAAATTTCACCTTTCTCCAAATTTTTATGTGAAATTTAAAAATTCTTTATAAAAATTTAAACTTTATTTTTTACAATATTCCTATCGTATTCGCACGTTTATAAAAACTAATAAGAAAGGAGTACACAATGAAAAAGCTTCTATTTATTTTTCCTATATTAGTCGTTCTACTTAGTGGATGTAGCAATAATGATATATACGGCTCTTGGGAGGTCATTGATAATAAAAAAGGTGAATGCCCTGTATATTATAAATTTGAAACAGTTGTAAAAGAAGAAAAGAAAGAAAAAATTGTTCAAAACTTAGTAAAGATGCATACAACGAATAAAAAAGAAGATTTATATAAAGGATCATTTGTAAAAAACTCTAACGTGTATCACATTGATTACGGTAACTCGTTTACATCAGATCAATCTATAAAAGTTGTCGATAATAAATTAAATGTATACTTCATGAATGCTGAGAAAATGTGTACATATAAAAAAATAAATAATTAACTATTAGAATTCAGCAACTTTCAAGTACTACAAAAGCGCAGAATGTATTTTCTGCGTTATTTCATTTTAGACGTCTTCCTCTAAAAATATATTCCCCCTTTTAAATCTTTTAATTTGAATGTAAAATTATATAATAAAACAAATTACTGTGAGGTGCTTATTTTGAGAAGCTTAAGTTCTTTAATTATATCAACAATTTGTTCAGTAGCCCTTATCATATGGAACGCTATTTCATTTTATGAAAAATTCACTACAGGAAATTCATACTATTGGATAAGCGGCATATTAGGTATGTTTTTCGTGTTCTTTTTCATTCAAAACGTGCGAGATTTTATTAACAAAAACTACAAAACCTCTTAAATGATATGAGATGAAATATGTAATAAACTTTTAAGTTAGCTGATCTATCATATAGCCACCCTCTTCTAGAAAAATTGGAAGAATAATCACCTTATGAAGTATGACATTTATTCCAATCCCTCCCTCTAAATTTGTCAATCGTTTTAATTTTCATAAAAAAATGATAAAATGTAAACATGTGTTTTCAGAATAATTAAAAACGCAGAAAGAAAACACTGTTTTTAGGAGGGGTTTTGATGACTTACACGTTAGCAACTAGAATGAAAGCATTCCAATCTTCTATATTTAGTGAATTAGGGGCCTATAAAAAAGAGAAAATTGCAGCAGGTCATACAATGATTGATTTAAGTATCGGGAATCCCGATATGCCTCCTGCTGATTTCGTAAGAGAAGCAATGGTACATACGGCGAGTGAAAAAGAAAGCTATGGATACACATTAACAGGCATACAAGAATTTCACGAAGCTGTAACTGAATATTACAACAACACTCATAACGTTATATTAAATGCTGAAAAAGAAGTTTTATTATTAATGGGTTCACAAGACGGACTCGTTCATTTACCGATGGTTTTTGCAAATCCGGGTGATATTATATTAGTTCCTGATCCAGGATATACGGCTTATGAAACAGGAATTCAAATGGCCGGCGCAACATCTTACTACATGCCATTAAAGAAAGAAAATGATTTCTTACCTAACTTAGAAGTTATCCCTGAAGAAATTGCCAATAAAGCGAAGATGATGATTTTGAACTTCCCAGGAAATCCAGTTCCAGCAATGGCTCATGAAGATTTCTTTAAAGAGGTAATCGCATTCGCGAAAAAACATAATATTATCGTTGTCCATGATTTTGCTTATGCTGAATTTTATTTTGATGGCCAAAAGCCAATTAGCTTCTTATCTGTACCTGGCGCAAAAGAAGTTGGCGTTGAAATTAATTCTTTATCTAAAAGTTATAGTTTAGCTGGTAGCCGTATTGGTTATATGATTGGTAACGAAGAAATCGTCGGTGCGCTTACGCAATTTAAGTCTAATACAGATTACGGCGTGTTTTTACCAATTCAAAAAGCTGCATCCGCTGCATTACGACACGGCGCTTCGTTTTGTGAGAAAAACCGTGGAATTTACCAAGAACGTAGAGATACTTTAGTAGATGGATTCCGCCAATTTGGTTGGAATGTCGATAAACCAGCTGGAAGTATGTTCGTTTGGGCTGAAATTCCGAAAGGATGGACCTCTCTAGAGTTTGCTTATGCACTTATGGATCGTGCGAATGTCGTTGTCACACCAGGTCATGCATTTGGTCCTCACGGCGAAGGCTTTGTACGTATTGCACTCGTTCAAGATAAACAAGTGTTACAACAAGTTGTTGAAAACATTAGAAATAGCGGTATTTTTTCTCTTGAAAAAGTAGATGAATTAGTTAAAAATTAATTACAACTCCCCCTGCTTAACTTTTGCAGGGGTATTATTATTAACTGGAGGTACGGTATGAATATTAAAGATACTCTTCCCCATCGCTATCCATTTTTAATGATCGATAAAATTACAAACATTAAAGAATCTCAATTAGCTACAGGATACAAACTAATTACAAATAACGAATGGTTTATTAATGAAAGTCAAAACCACATGCCTCATATGTTAATTGTAGAAGCACTTGCCCAACTTAGTGCATTTGTAAGCACAAGTGAATCTGATGGGTTAGGTTTCCTCTCCTCTTTAGATGGAGTTGAATTTCATGAAAAAGCGTATCCTGGTGATAAACTAGATTTACATTATGAGCTAACACGTAACCGACGAGGTTTTATTCTCGGCAAAGGAACTGCAACTGTTAACGGCCAACCAATTGTTACAATGGCGAAACTATTAATTTATCAAGCTGATTAAACAACACATAGTTAGGAGTAGAAAAATGCAGCGTGCTATCGGGATTGATGCTGGAGGAACATTAACGAAAATTGTTTACTATAACGTAGAGAATAAAATATCTTTTGAAAAATTTTATTCATATGACCACCAAAAGATTAAAGAGTGGCTTCATCAAAACAAATTCATTACAAAACTATGCATTACAGGTGGTAAATCGGCCCAATTGCAAGATCTACTTTCGGATTCATATGAGACAGTAACATTAAATGAATTCGACGCTACTATAACTGGTGTTCACTATATCCTAAACAAAGAACAACAAACTATCAATAATTTTGTATTAACAAATATCGGTACAGGTACATCTATTCACTACGTTTATGACAAGCAATATGTTCGTGCTGGCGGAACTGGAGTTGGCGGCGGTACAATTATGGGACTTTCAAAGCTATTAACAAATTTAGATCATTTTGAAGACGTAATTCCTCTTACAAAAATAGGTTCAAGAAAAAGTCTAGATATTACAGTTGGAGATATTTATGGTGGTATTCTCTCTCCTATCGATAATAGCTTAACAGCTAGCAACTTTGGGAAAGCAGCCATTACAGACTCGAATTTTAGTAGTTCAGATATAATCGCAACCGTTCAAGGACTTGTCGGTGAAGTCGTCACAGCATTAAGCCTTCAATTCGCCGAAGCGAAAAACATTGAACATATCGTTTACATTGGTTCTACCCTAAGTAATAACGTACACCTTCAAAACATTATAAGTAGCTATACAGAATATCAAAATAAAATACCAGTCTTTATACAAGATGATGGGTATAGTGGTGCAATTGGTGCTTTGCTCCATGTTACGAAATAAAAAAGCTGACTTTTGTCAGCTTTTTTATAATGGTACTTCAAATTCAATAATTGATTCTCCGTTCTCCCCAATACGTTCCACACTAATTCTATCGATTACACAGTGTAGCTTCTTATGAAAACAAGGAAGATCCCTTGCTAGTTCAGTAGCTAACTGCGAGCTTTCTTTTCTTCCGACTGTTACATGGGGTATGTACGGAATGTCTTTTCTCAAAAGTGGTAGTAATGGTCCTGTATATAATTTATCATGTAGCTCTTCTATTTGTTCTTTTCCTTGCTCAATTTCTAAAAATAAATAGTCTCCTATACTAGTTACACCACTTGCAAACTTAATCTCAATTGTACCTATCCCTTTTACCAGATTCGAAATATGTGATTTCAATTCATCATTTGAAATATTACTTTCAAAAGGAAATACAATTGTTATGTGAGGAGGAATTAAACCAAATAAAGGATCGTGTATTTCTCGAATACTTTCTATCTCATCAGTAGACATGTTATTTAGAAAAAGTAAAATTGTACGCATTTTTATATCCCCCACTCTCCTCAATTTTTTATATTTATCATATTGCATGGTAGCTTGCACTTCAACAAGTTATTTCACTTACATAGAAAAATAAAAAACTTCTCAAATGAGAAGTTTTCATATAGCATGATTATTATTTTCCCGCCAAACTTTCCTGAACTTTATATAACAAGCAATTCTCCACGGAATAATATATGATATTGCAACTACGTAAAATAATAAACCTATTGTTTGCTGATCTAAGTCAACAATATATTGTCTTGAACCATATCTTAAAATAACAATTCCAATAAAGGTAATTAAAAAGGCTGCACTTTTTTTCGTATAAATGTTCCCATCTTCTCTTCGCTCATAATTTGTTAGAAATATAAGTGGTACGGCGAAAAGACCCCCAATGAATACTGCTATAGTCACTTGTAATATAGCTGGGTGTACTGGACCAAAAAACAATAAAATACCTGGTGTTAAAAATAGTAATGGCCACAAAATACGTTTTCCCTTTCCCTTTATCGGCTTATACATAGAACGATATCGTCGCCAAAAAATCAGCAATGCTACGCATAAAAAGACGGTTATTAGTGAAGAAGTATCTCCCATACAGTCTTCCTTCTCTCTTAAAGTAATTGTACTTAAATCGCATCCTCAAAAGAAACTTTACGAATAAATAGAGCGCTAATTATAAAGTATATTAAAATAAGCACTATCGAAATTGATATAAAATTAGGTATATCAAGTAACGATTTACTATCAATAAATACCAATTCTTTCAAACCTACCTTACCATAAATTGTACTCGTCAACCCCAAGAAAAAAATCACACTAAAAGCAAAGCCTATCCAATTAAATCTTTTTTGAAAAATAGTTGTTAATTGAAATAAGCTAGCTAATAATAGATAGAACACGAACTGTGCAAAGAATTGTTCGATTGTATGTGCTCCTAAATTTATATGTTTCGTTTCATAGAATGTACCTTGTAAAAGCAAAACTTGTAGAAATGAAAAAATTACTGATTGTAATATGATAAAACATACTGAACCAATAAAGAATTGTAATCTAGTAACACCAAATGAGACAACTGTACGAAATATGTCATCTTGAACAAGAAAAACACTTGCCACAATAAATATTGCAATTGCAATAGATGAATTATTGAAGATATCATGTAAAAATGCTACCTTTAGTCCCTTTATATCAGTTGCAGTTGTTGTCCATTTTATAAGTAATGCCACACACCAGAAGATTAGAACAGCCTTATAATGAAATTTCATATGTAACTTTAATTGTTTTAAAAGCATTTTTATTTCACCTCATTATCTGTTAGATAAATAAATAGTTTTTGCAGTGTTACTCTGTCTATTTCTAACCCTTCAGTTTCTATCAGCTCATAATCTCTAGCAGAAAGATCTTCCCATATCGCAGAAATCTCTTTATTCCCATACAACTCTTGTTTTACAACATTTTTCCCCATTAAAAAATTTGTCACTTTATCTTTATGTCCTGATATTATGTGTCCTTTTTCTAAAAAATCTTCCACAGAGGATTGAACAGCTAATGATCCTTCTTTTAATATGATTACATTTTCTATAACATGGGACACTTCCTCAACTAAATGTGTTGATAAGATGATTGTTCGTGGATATTCACTATAATCTTCCAATAGCAATTCGTAAAACAACTCTCGATGTGCTGCATCTAAACCGGTAGTCGGCTCATCAAAAATAGTAATTGGTGCTCTACTAGCTAAACCTTTAATAATACCAACAATTGTTTGCATACCATGGGATAAATCATAATATTTTTCTTTTGCACTCAATTGAAATTTTTTAATAAGTTCCTCAGCATATTCTTGATCCCAATTTTCATAAAACATGTTACACAAATAAAAAACATCTTTTACCTTACTACTTAAATTAATGTTTTCTTTCACCTTTACGAAACAAATATTTTGCATCGCTTTACTATTTTCAAATACATTTTCGCCAAATACAGCTACACTTCCACTACTTGAAATAATTTGACCAGCAAGAAGGTTTAATAATGTTGTTTTCCCCGCTCCGTTTCTTCCAAGCAAACCATATATTTTATGTTCTTCCAATGAAATTGTTACTTCATTTACAGCTATATAAGTTGAATTAAAAGATTACAATCGAATGCATAATCGATCGATCACTTTTTCAGGTGTGCGATTTAATTCCTGAATAAAAGCCTGTACATTTTTTTGAATTTCATAAATCGATGAATAAAAAACATTATGAATGATGTCTGATTTGAGCCATTTCCATACCCCTTCAATTAAATTTAAATCGGGACTGTAGGGAGGTAAAAACACTAATTCTAAGCGATGACAGTGTTTCCTTAAAAGTGGTTGGATGAGCTTCGCATGATGAATACGCGCATTATCTAGAATAAGAGCTATTTTCCCGTTGGGATACAGTTCAAGTACATGCTGAAGAAAACGAAGAAATGCTTCGGCATCATACCGCTCCTCTTCTACACAAACTAACTCACCTGTTTCATAATTAAGTGTACCAATAAGTTTAACACCTTGGTGTTTCCCATAAGTAGGAATACTGCGTTGTTTTCCTTTTAAAAACCATGTATGCTGCAGTGCTTGGTAATCGCGGATCATGGACTCATCTTGAAACAGAAGATGGTCAATCTCCTCGTTTAAAAGTTTTTTTTTTATAGGCGGGGAAGGTAACTTCCCTAAACTCTTGTTGTTTCACCGGGTCTGCTTTCGCTAATGTATACGTCGGTTTTGTGTAACTAAGCCCTAAATCATGTAAAAGTCGAGACACCCCGCGAAGTGTGTAACTTACGTTCCATTCTCTTTTAATGAAAGAAGCGATAATGGATAAAGTCCAATTATGTTTAGCTGGAAATCCAACATCAACGGGTAGATGAGATGCAATCACTTGAACTAACTCCTGTTCTTGTTCAGGGGCTAATTTACGTGGTGCTCCTGTTGATTGTCCCATGAGTAAGCCATGCAATCCTTTTTCTTTGTAAGCATTCACATAATTATAGATTGTTTTTTCAGAACGACCAATCATGTTCATTATTTCTTTTATAGAAAAGCCTTGTACATAGAAATAGATCGTTTGATAACGTTCATACATTCGTTTCGTTTTAGTCGTTTTCATTGCTACAAGTAGGCTTTCTTTTTCGTTTTGGTGTACATGTGTCATTTTGCTCCGCTCCATTTGTCAATATATGTTACTTATTATATTTCGACAAACAGTAGCTGTAACCTTTTAATTCAACTTATATAGTTTCTTTTTATATTTTTTCGTTAAATCTTTCGTTTCAAGTGCAAACATTACTCTTTCCCCTCCTTCGTAATTTTGTGTATCATGTCCATCAATTCGTCTTTTGATATTTCTAGTACTTTTGCTTCTTCCCAAACTTTAGGTAAATACTCGGTCATAAAAGTATTTTGTCTTTTTTTTAGTACGACTTCTTTTGCTCCCTTTGTAACAAACATCCCGATCCCTCTCTTTTTATATAAAATCCCCTCATCTACTAGTAGATTTACTCCTTTTGCAGCTGTAGCCGGGTTAATTTGTAACATCTTCGCAAATTGATTTGTCGACGGAACTTGTTCTTCTTCAAGTAATATGTCTTTTAAAATATCAGATTCAATTGTTTCTGCAATTTGTATGTATATTAACTTATTTTGTTCTAGAGTAGGTTTCACGATTTCACCACCTTAGGTTCATAGGTTCATTACTTATGTAATTAACCATAGCACAACATTATATTTTTTTCCATAATTTTCATCAAAAAAAGAATCATTCGATACTGAATGACTCCCTTTGAAAAATGTCCGTATTTTCAATCGTTAAATAACCACATCTTCCTCCATATCACTTAGATTCCCGCACAGGATGTTCATCAAAGAATTGTTTCCGGAAATCTTTATTATTAACAAGCGCTACTATTTTTTCTAAATTACCATAAAAGAAGTTCATTATGATTCCCTTATTCCATATTTGATCACCTTTCGGAAAATCATTAAATTCTTTATACAGTATAGGTAAGAGTTCTTCTCTTTTCAGTGTAAAATTCTTAGTTTCCAACTGAAACTCATACCCTTTCGCATTTGGTACTAAAATTGCAAGATAAATAGCATTAAAGAGAAAGTTCTTTTTCATCGTATCCTTTTCGTCAAACCAATACGTCTCAATCATATCTTCTGTTAATTTATCGTTCTTTTTTTCACCGTATTTCACTGCGACTTTCTCATTTTTCAAGCTTATACTTTGAACTGTTTCACCACCAGGTAAACTTTTAACAATTGCAGACACATCAGAATTATTTCCAACGTACGTCCACGTATATTTCTTAAAATCCGCTGGTCCAATATCTGATATTTCTTTTATTCTCCCTCCGTTAGAACAAGCAGTAACAAATAAAAAAATTGTTAGCATAACACCCGCTATTTTATTCATATAGTTCATTAGACACCCCCATTTTCTATATATAATTCGAGTAATACAATATATCCATTAAAAACCCTTCAAAATATACGCATTTTAATCAAAATTAAAAATTTTCACTTTTTATGTTTACAATTATCCATTAATTGTATATACTTACTAACGTAAGAAAAATATTCTAAAAGGAGGTCGAAGGAAATGATGAAATTACAATTACATGCTTTAACTTTAGCGTTAACTGCACCTGTGTTTTTCGGACAATTGAATATGAATTCGACCACCCTAATGGAGAATTGAAAATCGTACTTTATTTCTATTAATTCATAAATTCGCCACAGGAGGTCGTATACTTTCCTGTGGCTTTTTCACGCCTAGCCATAGGAGAACTATATCTTCCTGTGGCTTTTTTGTGCGATTTTTTAGTCTCTTACATTATTTTTTTAAGAAAGGAGCAACATTCGATGACTATTAACGTATTGTTTTTAAGTATTACGATTCAAAGAAACACACTTTCAAAGGCTGAAATGCTTCATAATGAACAAATTGAAAAAGCAATGGATCGTGTTAAGGAGCGCCAAGCACATTATTGCGATCACTTGTAATTCCTTTTCGAAAGGAGGAATTCGCTTATGACTTTTCATATTTTCTTTTTTACGACTGCACTTCAGAAAAAAACTTTATCTGAAGCTGAAATCTTTCATAAACAACAATTAAAACAAACTATGGATAAAATAACGGACATTAAAAGTTCGTATTATACACAAATGTATTAAAAATACTTTTTAAAGGGGCAATATCCTAATGAAATTTAAAGCTTTCTTTTTAACGATTACCATTCAAAAGCGTAAATCTTCAAAAACTGAAATCTTACGTGAACAACATATCAAAAACATTATGGACGAAGTGAAAGAGCGCCAGTCCTCTTATTACAATCGTCTTTACTAAATAAATGATAAAGGGGCAATATCCTAATGAAATTTAAAGCTTTCTTTTTAACGATTACCATTCAAAAACGTAAACCTTCAAAAGCTGAGATCCTACGTGAACAACAAATTAAGAATATTATGGATGATGTGAAAGAGCGCCAGTCCTCTTATTACAATCGTCTTTACTAAATAAATGATAAAGGGGCAATATCCTAATGAAATTTAAAGCTTTCTTTTTAACGATTACCATTCAAAAACGTAAACCTTCAAAAGTTGAAATCTTACGTGAACAACAAATTAAAAATATTATGGATGATGTGAAAGAGCGCCAGTCCTCTTATTACAATCGTCTTTACTAAATAAATGATAAAGGGGCAATAAGCCAATGAAATTCAAAGTATTCTATTTAACGATTACCATTCAAAAAAATAAATTTTCTAAGTCTGATATGCTTCATGAACAACAAATTAAACAGGCTATGGACAACGTAAAAGAACGACAAAGTCATTACTGTAGTCACCTGTAATCCCGATTTGAAAGGAGGAATTCATGTATGAAGTTTCACCTTTTCTTTTTAACCATTACGATTCAAAAAGAAACTATCTCTGAAAATGAAATTAAACAAGAGCAACAGTATAAAAAGATTATAGATGAAATTCGTGATCGTAGAAGCAAGTACTGCACTCACCTATAATTATTTGAAATTAGGAGTCGATTATGATGTTAATAACGCGGTGTAAAGAAATGATTTGGATAGTTCAGAGGGATTCCACGTAGTTTAACAGGAATACTTTATACATGCGTTGTAGTTAATTTGATGTGTAAAAAATATATAATAATACGCCTTTCATACACTCTAAAAATTTGAAAAGATACACCACTTTTTCAGCGGTGTATCTTCCCTAATTTTTTCTATTTCCGATTACTTCGTTTCGTTTTAAACAATCTCACTAGGTTCGAAACAACTGTTTTCGTTACCGCATAAACAGGCACCGCTAAAATCATTCCGATAATTCCAGCAAAGTTACCTACTCCTAAAATAAGGATAATAATCGTTAACGGATGAATGTTTAATTTCGAGCTCATAATACGTGGAGATATGATGTTACTTTCAAACTGCTGTACAATTGTTACAATAATAATTACGTACAGAGCTTGCATCGGAGATACGAATAGACCGACAATAACAGCTGGTGCTGCTCCGATAAAAGGACCTAAGTTCGGAATTATATTTGTAAGTGCTGCGATGATCCCTAAAACGAAAGCGTACGGTAAACCGATGATTAAATAACCAGTAAATGTAAAGGCGCCAATAAACATACAAACGAGTGCTTGACCTTGAATATATGCAGATAATGTTTCGTTCGTTTCCTTTATGATACGAAGTCCTTCTTCACGGTAAGACTCTGGTAATACACTAACGGCTTTACCTGGAAATGCATGTCCATCTTTAAACATATAAAATAAAATGAACGGTACTGTAAAAATAACTAATGCTACGTTCGTGATAATACCAAATAAAGCCGTTGCACTCGACGTAAGTGTGTTTGGTATTTCCTTTAAGTATTCAATTGCATTTTTCTCAATTGTCTCAATGGAAACGTAGTTTTGTGTAGATAGCCATTCAAATAATCTATGATGGGATAGATCTTGTATGTATACTTTTCCCTCTTTTATATAAGTCGGCATGTTTTTCACTAAATCCATTAGCTGTTGTGAGATTGTTGGAACAACTACTCCAATAGCAACTCCAGTTAATGTAATGATAAAAAGATACAGTAGTAAAATCGCTAAACCTCTCGGTACTTTTTTATTCTCCAAAAAGACTAACAATGGGTTAAAAATGAAGTATAAAAATAGCGCGATTAAAATTGGGAAAAATAATGTTGATATGAAGATACCAATCGGTTGAAATAGAAACGATATTTTTGTGCAAATAAATATAATTCCTACAACCATCAGCACTTCTAATGTCCAAAAGTGCACTTTCGATTTCAAAAAAACATCCTCCTTTAAACTAGCACTTCTTTTCATTGTACCAAAATAAACATGAATTTTACATAATATTTTCCTTTACAATATTCCAAAATACCTTTAAATACACTACAATGAGATTGCATACAAATTTGTAGGTAAAGGTGATAAATATGACCCAATGCATCATTTGCAGAAAAGATACGAAAGAACTTAGTGAACAATATGTCATACCAGAGATATTATGTGGATATTATTTCACAAACTCCATTTGTGATTCCTGTCATGAACACATGACAACAAATATTGACCGTCCTTTAATTAGACATAAATTAAGTCAATATAAGATTGAGCAAATGAAAAAACAAATCGACTCCCCTCTCTATACGAATGAACATGGTGAGGAGCTGGCGGCCGCTGAAACGGATGTAGTCGAAGTAAGTGATGAAATACTTTATTCCAATGCATTAATTATGAAACTATGTAAAAAGCACGATATTTCATTACATAATGAAATTTGGAAAGAAGAGCGCGTAACAAAAGTAGCTAGTTCTATTCAACGTGAATTGCTTTTAGATAACCGTAAATATAAAATGAGTGTATTAAAAATGGCTTATACTTTTGCTGTACAAACAATTGATGGCTACTTTGACGATCCAGATGCGATTGATATTTCTACCATTCTATTAAATGCCGATTTCATGGAATTAAAGGAAAAGAGTATCGTTCGTGACTTAAGCAAAAGTTCTTTATGGAATACATTAAATACCACGAGTGAAAACCATTACTTTATTTTACTTAGTGATAAAGACGGGCTGTTCTGCTTCATTCGCCTATTTGATATTTTTGACGTTGTTGTTCATTTATCAGAAAAAAGGTACGATCTTCCATCACCAATTGTCGGCGTAAATAATGTAGACAAAAAAGGATTTTTTGTAGAAAGCTTAAAACAGTATATGGACGGGCTATTTAAAGAAACTAAACCTTCTATTTAATCGACACCAGAACATACGGTCTCCTTTCTTCATGAAAAGACACTGTGTTATAATGAGTATGAAAAGAACAATACAATCACATAAAACAATTAAAAACTGTATATAAATAAAAAAGGACTAGTGTGCGGCTACACACTAGTCCACGTAACTTAGCAGATTGGATTGTTCATTTATCCTATTTGTTTCGTACAAACACAACAACCCACTTTCTATAGGCATAGGTGGGTTGTTATTTTTTGAGCTTGTCAATTAAGACGACAATAAACGTTAACAATGCAACGAGAAACAGTCCACCTTGCAGCAGCAACGTAATTTCACTCACGAATTATCACCCCCCTCCTACCTGGAGAAGTGATAATTGAACAACCAACCGCACCTTAAGTTACCTCTTAATTTTACCATATTTATTAATTGTTTACGATGAAAACCCGCAAGCTTAAAAAATTGCGAGTTTTTTATTTCTCACTATTTTTTTAAAGCATATGCATCAGCTATCATTTCACCAACGATTTTATTTTCTTGTTGCTTCTCGTCTTTTGATAAAGGGAATAACAGTTCTGCCACTTCTTCCCCCTCCTTGAACTGATTCATATAAATGAATAAATTAGGTTTTTATATAATAAAAAACCAAAGGCATTCCCGATGATTTAACTAGGTTTTATTAAAAGACACATATGATTCGTTTGAACATCGTTACTGTTTGTTTGAAATACAGTTCGATTTATATTCATAAAAATAGTATATTTCTTTATTTGAAAGGCATTTTTCACTTACTATTTTTCATGGTCCTTAATCCACTGTAGCCAATAAGAAAACTCACATGCCAAATGCATTTGATGCGATTTAATAAGACTATTAGGACAAAGTGCTGGAAACTCTACAACTAGACTTACTTCTATTCCAGTATCTGTATCTTTGAATTGATGTCGAACTCCACCAATAGTAGTACCGTCTTTCATACGTGCAACACCTGTTGATTGGTATTGATAAGACTTATCTCTAGGTGTCTTCAATCCCGTTTCGTTACCATAAACAATAAAAAATTGAACCGGAAACGGAGAATTACCAGTAGTTTCGATAACCTCTAATTCATTTTCCCCAAAGGGTCTTAGTACATAGTGATCAGGACAAGCTGATAAATTCACTTGATCATTTTCACGTGATTGTTTAAGCATAAAACTATCAATCCCATTTATCGCTTCTTCTGCTGTAATCCCGTCTAAATAGATACTTGTTTTTGAAAATTTTCGTCTATCGCCAGATAAAACAGTACAAATACGCATACCTATTCCACTTAATCTAAGTTTTGATTTCAACTTATCATACATCTCATTATATGAATATCCCATCTTTACTTCCGTTAGCTTTTTTATCATGGCGTCTGTATCATTTATTTCAGGCTCTTTATGTCCTAATGTATTTAATACTTTTTTAATACGCTCTCTTTTCCATTTTGTAAGTTTCTCTTGCGAAATATTGTTTCCATCGATAATAATCTTCATATATATTCACCTTCTTTTTGATCGTATCGTAGTGTAGTTAATACTAAATTAACCATTTCTTGCTTCGTATCTAGACTCAACTTTACTTCTGAATGGGCAATACTGCTAAGACCGTATAAAATAAATCCAGAAGCTAATAATGAGTTGTCAGTATAAAAAATCCCCGTTTTCACTCCTTCTTCAATTACTTGTCGAATTAATGGTTGCATTCGTGTGAATAATTTCTGTTCCAGTTGAAAATGTTGTTCCGTCTGAAACGAACTCATATTTTTATAGGGTGCTAATTTTTCAATAAATGTCCAAAATATATCTAGAGAATCTTTCATCTTCTGCATTACAGACCGTTCATTTGAAATAAGTATTTCTTCGATTAACTCCATATTTTTCACAATGAAGCTATTTAAAGTCTCATCAACAAAATCTTCTTTAGATTTAAAGTAATAGTAAAACAGCCCTGTTGCTACACCCGCACGATTCACAACATCTTTAATGCTAAATCCTCCCATACCATTTTTCATATATAGTTCAAAACCAATATCCATTAACTCTTGGCGTCTTATATCTGGTTCTTTTGATATTCTTTTCATACGTCATCTCCTACTATGTTTTTTACCACGACTGAATCTGATTCAATCAATCTTATTTGATAAATTTAAAAATCAATTTAGAAACTAAGCAACAAAATCCCTACAAAAAAAGAGTAATCCCAAGAAATATGCTTCTAACCTTAGATTTATCAAAAAAGTTAGATCATATAACTTGAGACTACTCATTCTCATTAAACACGTATTTTCTTTTCAAATCGATTAAACTTTATTTTAGCTGCACCATTTCTGTCTCTACAATCATTTGAGGAAGCGACTTTTGAATTATTTCCTTTAAAACATAAAGAGCTTCATCCACATAGCCACCTTCAAAATTCTCTAAGGGCTCAGGTAATTCATCTTCATCTAATATATAGTATTCTCCACTTGGAAGTACCAAAATATCAATAATTAAGTCTTCAAATGACACTAGTTCGTCTGTTATGTGCGTATTTTTTACAATATTAAAATAAGAGCCTAAATACATTCCGTTCTTATCTCTCCATATGTATAAATTGTACGGACGATTTTCCCAGTAGTATGCAATGGTGTAACTTCCTTTTGGGATTGTTAAACTCGAATCATTTGTATTCATCGTAAATGAATACTGAACCTCATGAAATAACATGATACTTTGAGATTTCTTTTCAAGTATTAAGCAATTGTGATCTATTATTGTTGAGTCATACCGAATTTTCCTTTCTATAATTTCACTTTTAGGCGTCCGTAATTTATTCATTTTTTGTTTCCCCTTATGCTATTTCTATTCTTAATTATATCCCTTTATATAGTGATAAAGAAGTGTATGGCCTACAATTACACAATAAAACTCCTTCTTATTTAGAAGGAGTTTTTCACTATCCACCATTCATATGTTTTAACCTTTCAGTAACCGCATCATAAAATTTTCTTTCCTCATCCACATTTAAATGCACACGACTCACTGTTTTAGAAAATCCATATAACAACTGCGCTTTAATTGGTTCTTTTAACGTTATTTCAAAAGTTGCAGGTTCCTTTATAAATTCCATAACAGTTGCATCAAGAGCCTCTTTCTCTTCTTCTTTCTTTAAAAGTTCACCTTTATAAAATGCAATGTTATCAATTTGTGCAAATGGTATAACGATTTTCTTTCCTAATCCAATTTGAATAATTACTTTTTCTTCCGCAACGATAATTGGATTTTTACGCATCGCTTGTATTTCAGCTAAAAAATAAAACATCGCATATATGTTTAAAATAAGTAAAATCCAAGCTATGACTGGATTCCATTGATGAAGTAAATAATGAAAACCGATACTTTCAATTACAGTTGCATGAATAATCATGATATAAACACCTATTGCACCGGTCTTTTTATGATATGAGTATGTGAATTCACTTTCTGATACTTTTACACGCCACGATAAAAAAGCATAATAGAATAATTTACACTCAGTAAGAATGATATTTACTGACTTACTTCTTTTCATAGTATCATCAAATGCTTGATCAATCGCATAAGAAAATGAAGAATACTCACTTCTATATTCTTTATATCGTTTTATTATTTTAGGTAGAACTCTAATAATTTTATATATCAGAAGCAGTTCAAAACATACAAACAAAATTTCTCCAGCAACTATTACATACGAAACAAATGAAAAAGCTTGTAAATAATCACTAGGAATTATAAATCTTGCGAACACGTATCCTGCTATAACTACAGGAAACATATACGTTAACGAATACCTTTTTCGTATAATAAAGAAATATGTGATGACTGGAATTACAAACATAAAATCTAATAACGAACCAAGCACTACTTCTTTCGGAGCAGCCGGTACAATTGGAAGGGCATACAATAAATAGTTTGACAACATAATTAAAGATACAAGCCCAAACCAAACACCCCTTCTCTTCCGAGATATGGTGACATTCATACGTTCACACCTCTATTCAAAAACCTCATTTAAATGGTCTTTATAAAATAAAATGGCACGTTCAAATTCTTTTACTTCCTCTACTTTTACGACCGCTTCCAGCAATAATTTCATCGCGGATTCATGATCGTTTACGTTGTATTTTGCTAGTGATAAAAACACTTTCATCACGTCATTTTCCGGGAACTTCTTTATCCCTGCTTCTAATACAGTAATCGCTTTATCATACTCCCCTATACAACGATACGTACTGCCAAGACCGATATACGCACCGCAAAGGGATTCACCATCAAGTCCGTTCGCGATTGCCTGTTCATAATACGGAACAGCCTCCGTTTCAAGACCCATTACATCATGTATCCAGGCGCATTGATATAGTACTTCTGCATCCCTCGTAAAATTTGTTAACCCTATAAGTATCTCTTTAGACTGTGCATATTTCTTTTCATTTCTAAGTTTAATAGCTTGCTTCAATAAATGTTCCATAAAATCCACTCCTCACAAAATGTTCATTATGCATATAACATGTATTACACATTTACGAGCAGCTAATAGCCTATTCCGTTGATTCGATTTAATAATCAGTAAGGGAGAAGTTCCCTCACTAATTTAATATTAACTCCATTACATACTATGCGACTGCATCTCTTTCTAAAAGCTTAAATTTACATAGAAGTGATACGATTACATAAATGCTCTAACATATTGATAATTTCTTTTGCAGTTTCATCTTTCCCATTACATAACTTCACGTTGCCCTCTTGTCCGATAACATGATGTACAGCGCCGCGAGAATATAAAGAATGCGGTGAGTTCGCTATCATTATACTTGCTTTCGCATCTTCCATCCTTTTGCTTGCTCTTTCAATAAGTTCTGCTTCATTTACGTCACTTTCCAGTTTAAAGCCAACGAGTATCGTTTCTGGATCCCAACTCTTTATTTGTTTTAATACTTTTGGTGCTTTTTTAAAATGAATAATTGGAGCGATGTCACTCGAAATCTTTCCGTTCATATTAAGAATATTTCCATCTTGATCACAAATCTTTTCGACAACCCAATCTGAGCCAGCAGCAGCCATAATAACCGCATCAACTTTTTCATGTGTAATAATACTTTTCATCTTATCTTGTAAATCAATAATCCCCTCAAATGGGTGCAATTCTAATTGGTCATTTACATCCATTGGCTTCTCAGCGAAATAGCCATGCAAATATATTACATTTGCTCCTTTTGTCATTAGCTCTTCTGCAATAATTCTTCCAATTGTACCTTTTGCTAAATTTGTATGTCCACGTACTTGATCCCATTTTTCTAGGCAACCGCCGCTCGTAATTAATACTTTTTTCCCCTTCATCTTAACCATCCCTTACTGATTTTTCGCACGAAACCACTCTGTTCCAAAGTCAACTGCATCGCGTTGTCTCATAAAACGGCACGTCGCATTCCCTATCTTCCCACGCGTAACTGTTCCTTTCCGTTCGTGTTCAATTCCGATTTCTACAAACGTGTCAGAATCGTAATCCATTTCAACGAACTCTTTCCATACTCTTACACCTGCTTCTATAATAGGCGCTCCTACCTTTATTAACTCGCGTGCACCTGTACGTACCTCAGATAAATGTATGGACGTATTGGAGTCGTATCCGACACCAAGTAATAATATGTATCCATCTAAATCATATATTTTTCGTAAGGGCGATTCTTCCCCAAAACTTATGGAAAGTGAATGATTTGCTATAATTTCCTCAGCATGTTTCCCCCATGCTGCAAAACTACTTAGCGGATGATTACTGCGCAATACATTCGGATATGTACGAAAACATTCAACTACTTTTCCCATTGCCCTTGTTGGTGTTATACGTGGGTCAAATGCGGGGACATTATCCCGGATAATTTGCCACCAGTCTTCTGGTACAGGTGGTCTTGACCAATGTTTTGGATCGGATAAATCTGAAGATTGGGTTGGCATAATTATCGTTCCTTCTTCTGTAACAACTTTCATTAACGCTTCTACTACGGCAACTGCCCCACCAGATATCCAACCGATTGAACTTAATGATGAATGAACAATAACTGTCATTCCTTTTTCTATCCCTAAGGTTTTTAAATCGTTTGTAATTGTTTCGATTGTATTTGGAAGTTTTGTACTCGCCACTATTTCATTCATTTTCACGATTGTTCCCCCATTTTGCTTTAAACTAATACATACATATATTATCATATTTTTCTTAATTTTTAACTTAATCATTCCGATTACTATACGTCTGTCGTTTTTATCATATCGAAAACAGTTAAATTATGGTATATTAATTTGAAATAAATATAAAAAAGTGAACGCAATGAAAAACTTTCAATCTAGCGATCTTAATTTATACTAATATGAAATAGCCCATCACAAATGATGAGCTATGTATTTTATTCATTCTCTAAATAACAATAAAACCTCTCTACTCCCAGGTATTTCTCTCCTAAGCTTTCAATCTTAAAGTTACATTTCTTGTAAAATCCGACTGCCTCTGTATCTGTCTCAGCCTCAATATATGTTAACTCATATTCCCTAATTATTTCTTTAATCATTTGAAGTGCAATGCCTTGATTACGATATTTTTCATCAACAGCTATGTGACACATTCTCGCTCTATTTGTATAAATTAACGCTATACCTATACAACCCTTACTCCCATATTTATATAGCACTGCCTGATCATTTTTATACATTGAAATTGCTTTAATTAAGCTTGCTTCACTTGGACCGGTCGCATGCTTTAATACTTTTTTAATGGAATCTATTTCTATATGCTCAACACGTTGTAACATCCTATCTCCATCCTTTCTCATGAAAAAAAATTAGCTCTTTAGTGAAAAAGAGCTAATCTTTTTATGCCGTTATTTTCTCTTCTTTTTTCACAACTACAGCTACATAACTATGAAGTATCATTCCGACAATTACAAGACTCATTCCAATCCACGATAAAGAAGACGGAATTGGAGCCGATAACCAGATCAGCTCTCCTACTAATGCAAATAAAACTTCACCAGACTGTGTCGCCTCGACTGTTGCTAATTTTTGCGGATCATCTTTTACAAGATCTGTCGCAAAGAAAAATAATACTGTTGCAATTAAACCTGAACTAATCGCTACAATAAAACATTGAAAAACTTGACTACTTGACGGTAAACCGCTTGTAGATACTTCATAACCAGAAAGTAAAAACCAAACTGGTAAACTTGCTAATGTCATACCGAGAACTCGTTGGAAGACATCTAATTCGCCCTTACATACTTGCATCATTTTTCTATTTCCAAGTGGATATGCAAACGCAGCAATGAGTACAGGAACTACACATAAAATGGTTTCACGAATCCCTAAAGAAGAAGCGTGTTCTACTTGCATAAGAACAACACCAAATAAAATAATACCTGACATTACTAATTCCTTCATTGGAAGTTTTTTATGTAATGGGTCTACCGCAAAAAATGGTGTTAACAAAATCCCTGCAACTATTGTTATTTGCCATGTTGATGCAACAAGCCACCCTGGCCCATACGCTCCAGCGAAACTTAGCGGTGCATAAAAAAGACCGAATCCTACAATACTCCATAATAGCCATTCTTTCGGATTACTTTTCATATATTGAAAGAGTTGTTTTAAGTTCCCTCTATACATAACAATAAGTAATAGCATTGGAACCATAAAGTAATATCGTAGTGATGCACTCCAAATCCAACTCCCGCCCCCTAAGTCCATCGATCGGTTTAACACAAAGGTAAAGGCAAAGAAAAACGATGCCAATATCCCTACTGCAATAGCTTTCATTATAAAACCCCTTATAATAGTTTTTTTATTAAATAAATTTCAATCTATTCGAATGCAAAATTTTTTAACAGAATATTAACTTATAAAAATAATAATGTTTTAATTCATCATACAATATATTAAAATAACATTAAAGTGAACCGCTACAGCATTCGTTTCGTGAATTACGCTAATCGAAATGTGTATGTATTTTATATCCGCTGTATGCATAATGATCGGTGCATATCGTACAGATGAAGAGTTTTAACTTAAGAAATAAATTAGTTATTTGGATGTGATCATATTGAAAACATATAAAATTTCCATGGTATTCACCTTAATGATGTTAGCTGCAGGACTTTCTTTTCTTTTCATTTGTATTTTAGCTTTAATAGATGAGTTTTTCTTCCTTGGTATTCTAATTTTAATCATCCCAGGCCTTTTTTTATACTATGGTTTTTATCTTTTGAAAAAAAGAGGAGAGAACACCGTTTTTTATTGGGATGATGAAGGTATAATAATTGATTTAGATGGGAATAAAGTTTATTGGTATGAGATAGAAGATATTGTATACAGCGGTTTCCCAGAAACAAAAGCGACTGTAGTTTCCACTCACTATACTCATCACGAAAATATAAGAATACGCCATAAAAAATGGCAGCCAACAATTTCGCATATAATTTACTGGTATTTAATTGAGCAACCAAAAGACTACCATAAAAATTTGATGTTAACTTGGGAAGAAAAGAAACAAAAGCCAATTTAAAACGAACTCCCCTAATCTATTAATTAAGGGGAGTTTTTCACACTTACATTTAGATTATATGTAATTGATTTTCTTTGTATAATTTTCTCAATCGATTTATATGTGCTTGATGGTACCGATTATGATCAGCTATATGCCATATTCCCCATCTTATAGTCGCACTTTCTCCCTTTTCATAGGACACTTCCCGGGTTAAATCATTTTCTGTTAGTTTCATACATTCCGCATAAAATATATGTTGCACAGCTTCATAAGCTTGCATTAATTCTTGCAATGTATCTTTTCTTAAACTTGGCAATTCCCCTATTTCATTCAACATAGGCCCATATTTATTTTTAAGCACCTGTGGAACTTCTTCTCCTCTTAAACGATATACCCAGTGTAAATCGACAACTGCTAAATGCTGAAGTAGTTGCCCTATACTATTTTCATTATTTTCAGACCCTTTAAAGGATAGTTCGTTCTCTTCTGTACCTTCTACTAAAATTTGCAATCGTTTAAATGTATCAAGAACTGTTGCATACAAGATCGCTACTTGCGGGTTCATATCTTTTTCTAAATGGAGATCTTTCATGATAATATCCATCCTTTAAAGAAACAATACCATATTTTCATCATCACTATACACACCATTCATCTTTATAGCTCTTTTTTCAATTGCATACGTTTTAAATCCCATTGATTTGTACAATTTTTTTGCTGGTTCGTTTGTGGACACAACACCTAAGGTTAATTGCTCTAGTTTTATATCTCGCGCTCTTTGAATGGCATTTGCTATTAACTCACGTGCCAATCCGTTCCGCCTGTTTTGTGCATCTACATACATCGCAACGACATGACCTTTATGCTTATATGCCTCTTTCTCTTCAGTCAGTAAAGTGACAACTCCAATTAATTGATTTTCTTTATTAAAAGCACCGAATGTACAACTATTAGCAGATGTTAAATTACTTGCAACTCGGTCAAGAGGATTTTCCTGGCGGATTGCCTCTTCATAAGTTGTTATAAACGCCTCTGGATTTACTTGTAATGCTTGTAAGCGTAACTCCCAATATTGCTCCGCATCTACTTTCGTAAGTAATCGAATCATATTCCCTATCCCCTTTAAGTTTACATAATATTTTTATAGACTATTAAATAAAGATTGATATTCTTCTTTTAACATACTATAACGATAGCGATGAATGAATTTACCATGACGTAATCTATCATTTCTCATTATTCCTTCACAAACAAATCCTGCTTTTTCATAACTCTTTCTAGCTTGTAAATTATCTTCGTCTACTCGTAGCCATATTTTTTCTAATTCGAATGCAGAAAAGCCAATTTGTAACATACTGTATAGAGCTGCCATTCCATATCCTTTACCCCAATATTCTTTATTTCCAATGGCAATCCCTAGTTCAGCATTTTTATTCGTTTTATCGAAATTCTTAATATCTACCCATCCAATGTGTATACCCTTATCAGTTAGAATAGCTCGTTGTTCATATCCATTCTTTCGACTTATACACGTTTCAATCCACCTTCTCGTATCTTCACGAGTGAACGGTGGATATTGATCTGGTACAACTAAATGTTTTGTTACTTCTGTATCTAATGACCACCTGTACCGATCTTCTACATCATCTAGTGATAGTTCTCTTAATTGAACAATTGGTAAATTCATTTTGCTACCCCTTCTCATTTCCCTATAGAAAATCCTTCGAACATTCTTCCCCCATACTCTTCTAACGTTTTTTCTATAAAAGCGATTAAATCCTTTTTCTCACCTGTTTTATAAAAGTGATCGAAAACCACAACAAATTTCTCCGCATATACTTCGTCGTACCTTTTCAACACTTTAATGAACCATTTTGAATTTCCAAGCCATTGTCCATTTACCCTCAAAACATATTCATGTACTAAATCAGCTAATAAGTTTGCGATAAACAATTCTTCTTCTCTCTTTGTTGCACCAATCAGGTCATCCAAAGCATCCGTAATAAAATAGCGCTTCTGCTTCATCATTTCTTCAGTCCATTTATCTGGTCCCTTCATTAGTAGATCATTCGCTTCTCTTTTTAACCGCTCAACAATTTCAACTTTCCCTTTTAAAACAAACCCTTCTAATACTAATTGCGGTAAAGAAGGTCTCCCGCGGTCACAATCCATTTTAAAAAAGGTTTTATACGTTTCAAAATTATGTACAAATACTTCAACAGGCCACCCATTACTATAGAAAGATTCTCTATAACAAGATGACAAACTGTGGTCGAATATTACAATATCAAGGTCAGATGTTTTCGTAGCCTCTCCTCTAGCAACACTTCCCCCTAGTAAAGCAACATCACATTTCGAAAATTTTGATGTAATTATGTTTTGTGCCGCTTCAATTGGTTTCATAATCTTACCCCTTCTTATTTTACCTTCCTTTTTTCAGCTCTTTCTCGTGCCTTTTTAATATATGGTTCTGCATCTGGAGTTTTACATGACGTTGCACCATGATCAACTTCTACTTTTCCAATTTCACGTGCAATTTCAATCGCTTGTTGCTCTAAAGCTTCATTTCGAATCCCTATCGCAATTAATGCACTATTCATTGCCTCTCTTTTTCTGTTTTTTTCATTATGTATATGAACTTTAATCACTTCTAAATACGGTAAGAAGAAGTCATTGTCTAACGTTTTATTTTTTATTGCAATATTCGCTAATAATGACCAACCAGCTCTTCCAATCCATTCATCATCAGACTTTGTCCATTCTTCCATTCTTTCTATCGCGATTGGCGACGTACATATAGCTGTCATAAAAACGTCCATTAAACAATAATAATCAACATCCTGAACCCACCTATTTAGCTGTTCTGATGTTAGTTTCTTCGGATCTAAAATCATTGTCGCTAAAGTCATAGCATCCATATTTTTTGTTTCCCATAATGAAATTGCTAAATCATGATCTTTTTTTATCTTCTTTTTTAACAATTTTAAATTCGCAAAACTAACTCCAAATAACGGCTCTTTCGCCCCATGGTTTTTATACGTCTTACGAGTTTGTTCTGTCCCATACTCTTTTAGTTGCTGCATTACTTCTTCAAGTAACATAGGTCCACCTCTTTTATGTTTTATGTTGACTTCATATATGTATGTACGATATATTCTACATTATTTTTTGGTTTTCCTATATTTATTTTTTAAATACGGTATGTGAAATTTTCATCGATATTCTTTAAAATCAAAAACATCCTCTTCTTTATTTTTCACACGGTTGTTCATTCGCACTCTGTATACAATACTCCACTAGCGCATTCAACGGATTTATTATGTTCCTTCCTATTATATTTTCTACCCTTGTAGCAGCATCTACCATTGATAATTGTGTAACTGAAAACATTTCGTTTCTATCTTTCATAATTTCATATAAATACTGTTCTAATTTAGCATCATGCTCTTCTTTGCGGCCTTGCATAATTAACTCAAATATCCCCTCTATCACTTCTACTTTTACTTGTATGGATTTATTATTCTGCTGAGCGTATAGTCTTAGAGCCTGTTTATAGTCTTATCTTTTTATTAAAATAGCGAGAAATCCTAGGACAACCATTTGTTTACTTGTTTCTAGTTTTCTCTCTACATTTTTGAACAATCGTCTGTATTTTTCTAACCAAGCAAATGAGCGCTCTACGATCCATCTTTTAGGGATCACTTGAAATTGATGCAATTCGGACCGCTTGGCAACTTGTACTTCAGCATTCAATAGCTTTTGAATTTCTTTTTGAAACTTTTCTCCTGTGTACCCACCATCCGTGAGGATGGCTTCTATGGTTTCTTTCAATTCAGGATATTGCTCGTACATTTCGAGTGCGCCTTTTCGATCTGTGACATTGGCAGTGGTAACATGGATTGCATGGGGAAATCCAAGAATATCTACACTGATATGTCGTTTAATACCAGAAACTTTCTTACCACCATCATAACCTTTTTGTTCAGCCGTATCTGCATTCTTAACACTTTGGGCATCGACAATATTAAAGCTAGAGCTTTTGGGGCGATTCACTGCTTCCCTTATTTGCCCAACAATTTTTTAATAAGGTCTCTAATAGACTACTACCTTCGGCATTGGATTTACTCCATTTTGCATAGTAGCGGTAAACATTTTGCCATTTGGGATAATCTTTTGGTAAAGCACGCCACTGGCAGCCTGTACTCAGAACATAGAGTAGTGCATTGAACACATCATAAAGGTCATACTTTCGCGGACTTGTGCGTTTGCTAAACGTTTCTAGTTCCTCACGAATGATCTCGAATTTTTCACGGCTGATATCACTTGGATAAGACATACACTCATCTCCTGTTTTTGCATACATCCTAACATATTTATAAGACTATAAACAGGCTCTTAAACGTTCCATCGTTCCTGAAACAGTACGGTTATTTGTAAATAGTATTGTCTGTGGCTCTTCAACCTGACAAATCATTTCAAAGAATGGCTCATCAATTTTCAATATAGGCATGTCTATTTTGAAATCCTCATCTAATAACGTGATATAATCTGTACAAGTTATTAAAAGTGTATCTACATCACTTTCAGCTATATACTTTATAATATCTTTTAAATTATTTCGTGCTTGTTCTCGTTCTATTTTTAGTCTGTGTGATAAGATTGGATCTACAAAATGGAGTATTTCGATTTCAAAAGATTGCAACACTCGGTCAATGTATTCAATATTTGAATGATGAGCATGTAAACAAGCTAATTTTTTCATACTTATCCTCCCTTTCTAAAACAAAAAATATGAATGAACCATTTTACATACAGTTCCATTCATTTAATTCTTCTTTCATTTTTTCAAACCTGCAAAACCGTGAAATCTTGCATACTTTTTAAAAAACTTTTTTGCGTTTGTAAAAAAGTTTTTTTGCATTTCCCCCTCTAAAATTGCTAATATAGTAGAGTAGAACTTTTATAGAGAGTAGGAAAATTATGCACAATGGAATTCGGATGACAACTTTAGTGAAAAGGGCTCTGTTGATTTGCGCTGGGGTATTATTTACATACGAAGCTGCTTATGGATCAACACATATCGCTCTAGCAAGTACAGAGGATGAAGCGAAATCTGTTCAACTTGTAAGTGAAATTCAAACGTCCCTTGCACCGAAAGAAGCTCCAAAGCACTATAACGGGCAAGTTAGAAAAGTCGCTTACTTAACATTTGACGATGGTCCTGGAAAATACACAGCTGAGCTTTTAGATATGTTAAAGAGTGAAAATGCAAAAGCAACATTCTTCCTAATTGGTTCAAATGTGAAAGCTTTCCCTGATCTTGTAAAACGTGAAAATGCTGAAGGCCACTATGTTGGGATGCACAGTATGACCCATAACTACAAGAAGCTTTACACAGAAGGTCATTACGTTGATGAAATGAAAGAAGACCAAGGCTTAATCGCTGGTGTTCTAGGAAAATCACCAGTATTAACACGCCCTGCTTACGGCTCAATGCCAGGATTAAATGAAGCCCTTCGCAACAAAGTTGTCGAAAATGGTTTAAAAGTTTGGGACTGGACAATTGATTCATTAGACTGGAAATACAACAAAATGCCAGTAGACGCTGCATCTGCTAAAATCGTAGAAAACGTTCTACATGGTGCTACAAACCCAACAGAAGTTATTCTAATGCACGATATTCATCCACAATCAGTAAAAGCAATACCTGGTATAATTAAAGGATTGAAAGAAAAAGGATATGAATTAGAAGCTTATAATGAGAACGAACACTTCCCATTAAACTTCTGGCATGATAATCGTATGTAATAAAAAGACTTGATTCCCTCTTGTAGGTTATCAAGTCTTTTTTTATCGTTTTGGGAATTTCCTTTGTTGCTCTTCTATAGAACGAATAATATTCTCTCTATCCTCTTGAGTTATACCGATAGAAAATTCGTACTCTTCTTCCTTACACCATGCGGGGTTAAGTTCCAGCGATAAGCGAATAACAATGTTAAACTCCCCTGATTTTTCCCCCATAAATTCAAACGCTAAATTTGGTTCTATGAAATCTAGTTCGTTATATGTAGGGTTTGGTAAAGATTCAAACCATTTTATCATGTACTGTAAGTCGTAAGTTTGTAAAAAAGGATCCATCGTTTCAAAAACTTTATTTTCTTCTGATAGTTTCGCCTTTACTCTTAGCCAATTTCTATCACACTCGTCTTTTGCATCTTTATATTGGTAATTTACAACCTCTAAATGTAGTGATATTTTTTCATTTTGAAAATTCATGCATAGACTCCTTTTATTTTACCCTATTTTAAAAATATACTTTTCTGTTTCAATATTGATCCTCAAGGAAAATCAAAAAGTTTTACAAACAATACAATCATAACACATTTTTTTCAAACCAATCCCTATTTCCTTTATTCAAATTCCCTCACTGTCTTACAGTATAATATTTACATTTAATAAAAAGACTTGAATTCTAATTATGAATTCAAGTCTTTTTATTATCTATTCTTTAGAAAATATTTCCTAGCAATTTTGCAATCTCACTAATTAAAATACCAACAACAGCAAAGTCAGAATCACCGAATGTTGTATTTTCAAATCCTAATCCACCTAATATAGGTAGTAATATGGCTGGTAGGAATGAGATTAATAACCCATTTACAAAAGCTCCAAGTATTGCTCCTCGTCTTCCTCCAGTTGCATTTCCAAATACAGCAGCTGTTGCCCCTGTGAAGAAATGAGGGATTAATCCTGGCACTATTACACTTAAGCCGATAAACGGAAGAATAAACATAGATAGTAATCCAGCAATAAAACTTATTAAAAAACCAATAATAACTGCATTTGGCGCGAATGGAAAGATTGTTGGACAATCTAATGCTGGTTTGGCGTTTGGTACAAGTTTATCTGCTATCCCTTTAAATGCGGGGACAATTTCTGCAATCAACATACGGACACCAGCTAGAATAATATATACACCCGCAGCAAATGTAATTGCTTGCATGAATGAATACACGAGATAATTTTGTCCGTTACTTAATTCTGTTTCGATAAAGTTTTTCCCAGCAAATGGTGCAACAATAAAGAATAAAATAGCCATTGTTAATGACATAGAAACTGATGTATCACGTAAAAAACCTAATGACTTCGGTACTTTAATTTGTTCTGTAGATTTTTCCTTATTCCCAAATTTACTACCAACAAATCCTGCTGCTAAATACCCAACTGAACCGAAATGACCAATTGCGATATCATCCATTCCCGTAATTTTTCTAACATACGGTTGAAGTAGGGCTGGAAAAATGACCATAAGTAATCCTAGAATAATGGATCCAATAATAACTAGTGAAGCGCCTTTCATCCCTGTAGTTGAAAATACAGCTGAAATTAAACATGCCATGAATAAGGTATGATGACCGGTTAAAAATACATATTTAAATCTTGTAAATCGTGCAATTAGTAAATTAGCAATCATCCCAAATACCATAATTAATGCCGTTTCTGTTCCTAAAGTTTGCTGTGCTATCGCAACAACTGCTTCGTTATTTGGAATAATCCCTTTAATATGGAATGCTTTATCAAATATTTTACCAAAAACATCTAAAGCTCCTATTAATATAGTGGCTCCGCCTCCTAAAACGACGAAGCCCATAATTGTTTTTAATGTTCCTGAAACTGTATCTGCAAAATTCTTTTTTTGCAATAGTAAACCACACATAGCAAACAATCCAACTAATATTGCAGGCTGTCCCAAAATATCCTTCATTATTAAATCAAACATAGCACTACTCCCCTTTCACTGTTTCTACATCAGGTGTTTTTGTAATGCCTCTTTAATTTCATTTAAATCTAGAATGTTTGTTAATCCAGCAACTGTGCGAGTACCATCTTCAAGGTTGCAAATGATATCTTTCGCACCTAAATATAGATCTGCTTGTTCTGATTTACTTGATGCTAAATCCGTATGAGAAACTTCAGCTTGCAAACCAAGTTCAGTTAATATTTTCTTTACATTCATTTCTATAATAAAACTACTTCCTAATCCATTTCCACATACAACTAATACTTTTTTCATTTCAATCTCCCCTTTAATTAGAATATTTAGCTATCATTTCTAGCATTTTATCTTTTGAATTTGAATGCATTAACATTTCTATGTTTTTTGGTTCAGATAACATCTCACTTAATTGTGCCAATGCCTTCAAATGTGTTTCGTTATCTATAGCTGCTAATACAATAATTAAATTTACAGCATGCTCTTGTTTTTCTGAGAATAAAACACTTTCTTTTAATTGTAATAAACTCATCCCTAACTTTTTAACTCCTGCCTCAGGGCGAGCGTGAGGTATTGCAATTTTAGGTGCAATAACAATATACGGGCCTAATTTCTTCACATTCGCAATCATCTCAGAAATATATTCTTCAAAAATATGTCCACTTTGTAATAAAGGTTCCGACGCAACACGAATTGCTTCCTCCCACGCCTCAACGTGATTCTCAAGCTGAATAAATTCTCTAGTTAATAGCTCGTTTAACATAGGCTTATATTTCTCCTCCTTATCAATATGTACCGGACCACTCATAAACTCTCTCAATTCATTTTTCAAAGATTTTTCATCTAAAATGTCTGTGTATTTTTGGATAATACCCATCATCATATCAACTGAATCATTTTGATTTTCGCCATACAAAGCTACATTTACTTTTCGTAGTAACGATGCTTTTTCGGAATCAGTCAAAATTGGATTTACCATAAAGATAGGAATTTTCCCCTTCTCAAGTTCAGTTGTAGTAATGATACAATCTACATCAAATGCATTTGATTCATATTCCCGCTTTGAAATTGCTTTTAAAATATCTACACTCGAAAACAATTGCTCTAATTGGTACTGCAACATACGTGATGTGCCAATACCATTTGGACAAACAAGTAGCGCAGTTTTTCTTGGACTGGGAACGATTCCTTCTTTCCTCATCCAAGCACCAAAATGCATAGTAATATATGCCATTTCATCATCTGAAACCGCCTTTCCAACATATTCTTCAAAATGATGAATCACTTTTTTTGTAAGAGTATATACCTCTTGATAATTTTGCTGGATTGTATAAAGTAATGGATTTTCTATTTCAATCCCGTACTTTACGCGATAAAATGCCGGTTTCATATGCATATATAGGTCTGAAGCAAGTCCTTTAAAATCTTGAAATATAACACAAGCATAATGTTGAAAATCCTTTATCATACATCCGACCATTGAATGTATTCCATCAATCTCACTTTTTTCAAAGTCTTTTTGTTGAGCATTTACTTTTGCTCCTAACAAATGAGTCGTAATATAATAAATCTCGTCTATTGGAAAATCCACGAAAAATACTCTTTCAAACTGTTTTGCAATATATTTTGCTGCTTCAAATTGTTTTGTTTCACGTAGTACATCCTTTTCAGCATCTTCCATCTCAACACATTTTCCATTTACAATACGATTGCGGAATAAATACATGTAAACGCTTAAACTTTCAAGTACCTCATCTGTGTACTGAACTCCTAAAAGCTCATCACAATTCGATAAAATATTTTTTATTATAAGAAGTTCCTCGTGATCTTTATTACCTTTTACACTTTTATTATCATTCGTAATATATTTCACATGCGATATTAAATATTCCCATCCATGCTTTGAAATTATTTGTGAAAGATTTAAGATTAATATATTTCGTTTTCCATGTTCATTCCCTATAATATTGTAGCCATGTTTACGATTAAAGTTTAATGCGAGCTTAAACTTCACTAACTCTGCTTTTATTTTTTTCAAGTCAGCAAGAGCAGTATTACGACTGACTTGCACAAGTTCTATTAAGTCTACTAATAGAATCCTTTTCTCCATTGTTAGTAAATAAAGAACCAGCAATATTTTTCGTTCATGTGGAGAATATTCATATTGGCTTGTTGTAAATCCATTTAACTTTTTTATCACTCTTTGCTTCGTTTCATTATCAAAACAGTAGCCTAAAGGGCGAATATATTCATATGAATTTAAATCCTCTGCAACTAACCAATCTTCTATTTTCTTCATATCATAATAAATTGTTCGCTTTGAAACTTGTATGACTTCCATTAATTGAGATACAGAAACATAGCTATCTGCTTGAATAATTTGCTGTAAAATACTTATACTTCGACTATCTAATATCATATATGATATACACCCTTTCTATACTTGTTCTTAAATAGAATTGCAAGTATAGATACTAACTTTGCAAAATTAGAATTTGAAATCGCTTTCTATTAATATCTTATCTTGTATCTCTTCTAAAATTAAGTCCAAATTCTTGTTTATGCACAGTGCAATGATTGTACTTTTATTTTTAAATTTTATTATATACGCACGGTATATGAAATTACACAATACATATTTTTATTTTAAAGACAATTTGTCAATCTAAGTGCGACAGTTCCTCCTGAAACGCTTCATGGACAGTTTCCCACGTAAGTAAGTGGTGTAGTAACTTCTATTTTACACGAAGCGAGATGGCCTTTTTTGCTTTTTTCTTTAGGTGTTACACTTGATAATACAATGCGTCAATACATAAAATATTTTTAACTTATTACCCTTTATACATAAAATAAATTTGATTTGCGATATAATCTGAACTAAAGTGAAGTCCATTCCTTATCCACCACATGATGATACCTACCAAAGAAGCTGTTTTAATATCAACCGCAACATAGTCATCTGGCAAATCCTTTTTCGTATTCTCTCTTCTCGTTTCTATTAATTGCTTTAAAAATAAAAATAGTTGTTCCTCAAATTGATTCATTTTAAATAATATAAATAAATAATTTCGATGGATATATAAATAATCAAGTAATTGTGTTAGCTTTTGTTTTTCTGATAAATCTTTTGCATGTATTAAATCCACAATTTTATTAGAAAGCTCGTTTAAAATCTCATTTGTGATTTGGTCTAGTAAATCTTGAATATCTTGATAATGTAAGTAAAATGTTGTCCGATTTAATCCTGCTTTTGTTGCGACTTTCTGAACCGTTAAACTTGAAGTACTAGGATTCTCACATAGGAGAGAAAAAACAGCATTTTTAAACATTTCTCTTGAACGAACTGTACGAGGATCTTCTTTTTTAGGTGTAGACATTTTGAAACTCCTTTATAGATATTCTCTTTACTTACTCGACAGTGCATACCTTATATGTCAAGTAGTGAACATTTTCAACAAAACTGTTCATGGTCAAAGAAAATTTATTTTGTTACCATTAATTTTATCGACACATTGTCGATAAATCAAGAAAACAATGAAGGAGTTTACCAATGCAAAAGGAAATATCAGAAAGAAATAAAAAAATTATATTAGTTGTGCTCATTGCCGGCTGTTTTTTATCAACATTGAATCAGACGCTATTAAATGTGGCGATGAGTAATTTAATGGAAGTATTTGATGTTACGGCTGCAACAGTGCAATGGCTATCAACAGGCTTTATGCTCATAAATGGTGTTCTCGTGCCAATTACTGCGTTTTTAATGAAACGATTTACAACACGGCAGCTATTTATTAGCTCGATGCTCTCTTTGTTTATTGGGACGGTTCTCTGTGCATGTGCCGTGAATTTTGGCATTCTGTTAACAGGAAGAATGATTCAAGCAGTTGGAGCAGGAATTATTATGCCGCTAATGATGACTGTTATTTTATATTTATACCCTAGTGAAAAGCGTGGAAGTATTATGGGGACCATCGGATTTGCCATCATTTTTGCGCCAGCCATCGCTCCAACATTATCTGGATTTATCATTGAATATGTTTCATGGAGATGGTTATTTATTGGATTAGCTCCATTTGTATTAATCGTTATTATTCTCGCGCTAAAATATTTAATGAATGTTGCTGAAACAACAAAAGCAAAATTAGATATCGTAAGTGTCATTTTATCAACGATTGGCTTTGGTTGTATTATCTTTGGATTTAGTAGTGCAGGAAGCAAAGGATGGGATCATCCAGTTGTTATTACTACAATTATCATCGGAATAATCGTTACAACTCTATTCTGTTTACGTCAAATAAAGTCTAGCGATCCACTACTAAACTTATCCGTATTTAAATATAAAATTTTCACTCTTACTTCAATCATTAATATACTAATTACGATGATTATGTATGCGGATTTAATTCTATTACCGATTTACTTACAAAATGGACGAGGTTTTACTGCATTAGAATCCGGTCTACTTCTATTACCCGGAGCTGTCATTAATGCCTTCTTATCACCTATCACCGGGAAAATGTTTGATAAATACGGTGCAAAACCACTCTTTATTATAGGTTTAATATGTATCATTATTTCGATGTGGGGTGTAATTGATTTGACCGAATCCACAACTTATATGTATTTAATGGTTCGTACCATTATTCTACGAATTGGGTTAAGCTTCATTTCTATGCCTTTAAATACAGCAGGTTTAAACGCTTTACCAAGAGAACTGGGTTCACATGGTTCCGCAGTAAATAATACGATTCGCCAATTAGCAGGTGCTATTGGAACAGCAGTTATCATCACAGTGTATACGATTCAGTCAACTTCACATACTTTACAGTTATCTAGTAATAACGGGAACATATCAGCTATGCAAGTAACAAAATTATCTTCTATCTTCAGCTCAAGTGATGCCTATGTATTTATGTTAGTCTTATCTTTTGTAGCACTGATATTTGCATGTTTTATGCCAAAAAAAGTAGCACTCCAAAAATCCGAAAGTAACTCTTAAAACAAAAAATCCTACCCGTATGGAATACGAGTAGGATTTTTTATTATTTATTATTTATTTCGTTGCCCCGTCTTCAGTCGTCTTCACCTTCGTTTTATTTTTATCACGATGGTTATAGTTGTACTTAGAACGATCTACTGGAGTGAAGCCTTCTGGTGTGTAGAATCGTAATAAGTCGCCGTTAACAACTTGGTCAGAGTATTTTAGTGATTTTTGAACCATTTGTTCATTTTGTTTTATTTCGTCTGTAAATTCTACTGGATTTCCAGTCGCTGTATCATAGTATTTGCCGTTCAGTGCAGTAACTGTTGGGCTTACGTAGTTACCGTTACGGAACGGAACGACTTGTTTATGATCTGGCGATAATAAATCTGATCCGAATTGGACATAATTCTTTGTATCTGTACCTAGTAAGTGTAATAACGTTGGAAGAACGTCAATTTCTCCGCCGTATTGATGTTGTACGCCGCCTTTCATTCCTGGTACGCGAATGATTAAAGGTACACGTTGTAACTGTGCATTTTCAAATGAGTTCATTTCTTTACCCATTATTTGAGACATTGCTGCACTATGATTATCTGAAATACCGTAATGGTCACCGTACATAACAATAATTGAGTTATCGTATAAACCAGATTGTTTCAAGTAATCCATGAATCCTTTCACAGACTCATCTAAATAGCGTGCTGTTTGGAAGTACGTATCTACTGATGAATCACCAGTTTTAGCTGGTTCAATCGTTGCTTCCGCTTTATCAATAGGATAAGGGAAATGGTTCGATAACGTAATGAACTTCGTATAGAACGGTTGTTTCAACGTTTGTAATAACGGAATCGATTCGTTAAAGAACGGTTTATCTTTTAAGCCATAGTTTACTACATCTTTTTCGTTCATATCATAGTATGACGCATCAAAGAATTTATTAAAACCAAATGATTTATAAATTTCATCACGGTTCCAGAACGTCTTGTAGTTACCGTGGAACACTGCTGATGTATACCCTTGTTGACCTAAAATAGCTGGTGCTGATTGATACGTGTTATTAGCTTTATTTGTAAAAACAGATCCTTGCGGTAATCCAAACATTGAGTTCTCTAACATGAACTCAGCATCAGATGTTTTACCTTGTCCTGTTTGATGGAAGAAGTTATCAAAGTATAACGTATTCGCATCTTTTGTAAATGAGTTTAAGAACGGTGTAACTTCTTGACCATTTAATTTGTAGTTTAGTAAAAAGTTTTGGAATGACTCTAAATGAATATAAATTACGTTCATTCCTTTTCCTTTACCAAAATACTCAGGATTTGGACTTGCATACGTTGATGAAAGATAGTTTCTAACTTCTGTCATATTATCTCCATCAGCTAATGCTCGTTCGGTTGATGCTTTCGCACTTTGAATACCGTCATAAATCGTAAAGTTATACGCACCTAAATATTTCACGATATAATTGCGGTCAAATGTTCTTGTTAACAATTCAGGGCGGTCAGATTCTGCAAGACCTAAATTAACGCTAAAGAATAAAATACCTGCTACGAATACTAAAGATAATTTATGCTTTGCAACACGGATTGGTTTAGGATTTACAAATTTCGTTGCGACTAAAACAATTAGAATGATCGTATCTAAGAAATATAGTGGATCATATAAGTGTAGCAATGCAAAAATACTACCACCTAAATCTCCAAAGTTATTCGTTTGTGTTAATGTCGGGAACGTAATAAAGTCGCTGAAAAAGCGATAATATACTACGTTTGCGTATAAAAGTATAGACATTAACAAATTAATAACAATTAACCAAATGTAAGCTCGTTTCCCTTTTGCAAATAATGCTAGACCTAAAAATAGAACTGCTGAGCTTAACGGGTTGAAAAACAGTAAGAATTTTTGAATTGTGTTCGATATCCCCAAATTAAATTCTGTCACATATGCTGCATATGTTTTTAACCAAAGTAAAATAACGGCAAATACGAAAAATCCAAAATGATTACTTAATACTCGTTTACTCTTTAATAAAAATTGTTGCATCTCTCCACCTCTTTTGATCATCCAAGGCTTATTTTGTATAAGTCTGTCTCTCTATTCAATTTTTCTTCTTCAAATAGATTTTATTTGTTTAACTATATGAAGAATATTAGTAATTATAATTTGTAACTTTTATTTATTCAACTATTTCTTTCTAAACATTTTGACCTTGGTTTCTATTTAACAAAATAATTTTGTAACATTTCCTGTTTTCTCCCAAGGCTCATCCACTAATTATGACTCCACAAACTATAACCCTTTATTTCCTCATTTGCAAACTAATCTATCTCCAATTTTGGTACATATTTCACATAAGAAAAAGTGTAGTTTGACCTTATTACTCAAACTACACTTCTCCTGTTACAATTAACTCCTTCAATCCTATAAACATTAAATTTCATCTATGTATCAAAAATCTATGCAAACATAACATTACAACTTCTTACCACCGTTAATGTTATATTTGAATAATTATTCATTTAGCACCTTGGTCTTCACCTCTTTTCAACAAAACCCTCGCTCTCATAAAGAAAGCGAGGGTTTTCACTATTTATTATTGACCTTTATACATTGCATCTACTTGTTTTTGAAGTTCTTCATTTTCTAAGTACTCATCGTAAGTTGCCTCTTTATCGATTACACCGTTTGGTGTTACTTCGATAATGCGGTTTGCAATCGTTTGTACGAACTGATGGTCATGAGATGTGAATAACATTGTACCTTTGAATGCAATTAAACCGTTGTTTAATGCAGTGATAGACTCAAGGTCTAAGTGGTTCGTTGGATCGTCAAGTGTGATTACGTTCGCACCACTTAACATCATTTTAGATAGCATACAACGAACTTTTTCGCCTCCAGATAATACAGAAACGTTCTTCTTAACTTCTTCACCTGAGAATAACATACGGCCTAAGAAACCACGTAAGAAGCTTTCTGACTCATCTTGTGGAGAGAATTGGCGTAACCAATCAACTAAGTTGAAGTCACTGTTCTCAAAGTATTTAGAGTTATCTCTTGGGAAGTACGATTGAGATGTTGTAACGCCCCATTTGAACGAACCGCTATCTGGCTCCATTTCACCCATAAGGATTTTAAATAATGTTGTCATCGCAATATCGTTACGACCGATAAATGCAACTTTATCACCTTTATTTAAAGTGAAGTACACATTATCTAATACTTTTTCACCATCAATTGTTTTAGAAAGACCTTCAACAGTTAATAAGTCATTTCCTATTTCACGCTCAGGTGTGAAGCCAACGAATGGATAACGACGTGATGATGGTCTAATATCATCTAATGTAATTTTATCTAATAATTTTTTACGAGAAGTTGCTTGTTTCGCTTTAGATGCGTTTGAGCTAAAGCGTGCAATGAAGTTTTGTAACTCTTTTACTTTCTCTTCTTTTTTCTTATTAGCATCTTGTGTTAATTTTAAAGCTAATTGGCTTGACTCATACCAGAAGTCATAGTTACCAACATAAAGTTGAATTTTACCGAAATCAAGATCAGCCATGTGCGTACAAACTTTATTTAAGAAGTGACGGTCATGGGATACAACGATTACTGTATTTTCAAAGTTCATTAAGAAGTTTTCTAACCATTGAATCGCTTTTAAGTCCAAGTGGTTGGTAGGCTCATCTAGTAATAGAATGTCAGGTTTACCGAATAAAGCTTGAGCAAGTAATACTTTTACTTTCTCTGCCCCAGTTAATTCTGACAATTTCTTATCATGAAGATCTTCACCAATACCAAGTCCTTTTAGTAAGATTGCAGCTTCTGACTCAGCTTCCCAACCGTTAAGCTCAGCGAACTCACCTTCAAGTTCAGCAGCACGCATACCATCTTCATCACTAAAGTCTTCTTTCATGTAAATGGCATTTTTCTCTTGCATTACTTTGTAAAGTTGCGTGTGACCCATAATTACTGTTTCTAATACTGGGAACTCTTCATATTCGAAGTGATTCTGTTTTAATACTGCTAGACGCTCACCTGGCGTAATATGTATGTCACCTGTTGATTGTTCGATTTCTCCAGATAAAATCTTTAGAAATGTTGATTTACCAGCACCGTTCGCTCCGATTAAACCGTAGCAATTACCTGGCGTGAATTTTATGTTAACATCTTCAAATAATTTGCGATCCGCAAAGCGCAAACTAACGTTACTTACTGTAATCATTTGTGTCCTCCTACTAATACCGCTTATTTCAGCGTTTTCTCACCGATTGTCTTAAAAACCGCAAATTACGATTCACTTATTGTAGACTATAGCTATTATATAGTAGAAGATGGATGAATAGCAACGGTTGATTGCTATTCATCTCTTTTCATCCATGAATAAAATTCTTATTTTTAACGAAATAAGATTGTACAGAAATAAAATAAACTTTAAGGAGGTTTTTTTGAAGAAAACATTAATAATTGGTGCGTTATGTATATCTTTAGCTTCTTTAACTGGTTGCTGTGGTAATAACAATGCAAAAACGCCTACTGAATCAAAACAAGAAAAAAAAGAAACGAAAGTAACAGTAGATTCAATTATCTCTGAATTTAAAAGTGCTGGTCTACAAGCAGAAAATTCAACTGGACTTCCAGAAAAAGAATTTGGTAATCTTCGAAAAGAAGGAAAACGTATTATCGTACCTGCGCTCGGTGAAGATAAAGGCGGTAGATTATTCGAAATTACAAAGAAAGACGACCTAGAGAAAGTTAAGAAATATTACGATGAATTAGGAAACTCATCTCCTATGTTTTTCTCTCATACATACGCAAAAGGTAATTTCCTTTTACAGATGAATGGCGATATGAAAGACGAGGAATTTGCAAAATATAAAGATGTGATGGACAAGTTTATTAAATAAGAAAAAAACCCTTTTGAAATAACGGGTTCAGTTTAGGGAGAGAAAAATGCTAATAACCATTAGAAATAACACAATAATTTGTATGCATTTCGCATTATAAATAGCAAACTAAAACGCTCAGAAAATATTCTGAGCGTTTTTATTTCCTTCTTCAACTAAAGCACCCGTTAGCGTAAGTACAATATTTCACAATATGTTACTTTAAGTATCAAAAACAGCGATGTCTTTTTAAAGAATTGCACCAGTTAGTGTAAAAAGCTATTTCACCATTTGTATTGTTAACTTATCTTTTAACATTGACCTATATGAGTCAATTTCATATTTTGTATTATTAATTTTTTCTTTTTTCATTTTTAACATATCGAATATTTCTAACTCTAAATTCCTTCTAGCTTCAAGAACTTTTATCGCTCCTTCTACACCTGAATGGTTATGTTCTTTTCCATAGCCTTGGTTAGTGTAATAGTCGACAATTCCTGTGGACCATTCTAGGGTTCTTTCTTTTAATACCTTCCTAAATGAAAATTCAAGATTATCTTGTTCTACATACAATAACATTGGATTTAAATTCTCTATGATTTTTGCAACTTTCATTACATAATTTATTATTTTTTCTTTTTGTTCACCATATTTAATCATCCCAATCGTTAATGGATTTTGTATGAAACAACATTCAAAGATATAAACCTTATTGTCTTCTAGAGCAATTTCAGCAAAGTCATTCCATTTGTCAGCAATTAATTCAACATTTTTATCGAATGGTAATTCATATATATCATTTTTAAAAATAGTGTTAAATAATTCATCCGAAAACTGGTCACCAAACTCATTTTTTATCTTTCTGTATGGTAATAAATAATTGTTTCCTTTTTTTAGAACTCTTTTAAGAAGCACTTCTTTAAAATCTCCACTGTTAGATAATAATCTATCGAATTCAAATTTATTAAAACAAGATACACCATCATAGTCGGCTGGGTGGTTCAAATTTCCCTCTAAAAATAGTTCAACTTCAATTTTATTTTGGCTTAGAATTTCATTTATTAGCTTTGCAGTGGTTGATTTTCCAAATCCAGGTAAACCTTCTACTATTATTAGTTTTGTGTTCATAGTTATAAATCCCTTCCCTCAAAGTATTTAACCAAGATTAAAAAGATCACTTACTCCACTGCAATCACCCCTTCAAACTTAAAGTAACTTAACCTTTAGTTTAAGAACATTTTTTCACAATCTCTATAATTATTTTAACATAAATTTCTATTTACCTTTTAAAAAAATATAGTCCACCATTATTTGAGTGAACTATCTAAAGTAAATTATATTTTCTAAATCAAACACTTTTCCAGTAATCCCTAATCGTTGTGCTGGTGTTTTTACTGTTTTCTTTTTCCCTTCCTTTGTGGTAAATGACACACTTTTAAAAGGGGATTCTTTTATTTTCTTTTGCTTAATTTCTTTGTATAATCCTTCATTTTACTCGTTAACCCTATTAAAGCAGGTAACAATATTGGCATCACAATGATAGCTAATAGTAATAGTGCAACGCCAACAACGGATGCTACTTGTATAAGAGTCAATACACCTGAAGGGATTAATGCAGCAAATGTACCACCTAAAATAAGTGCCGCTGATAATACAACTCCTCCTATGTGACGAGATGCATTTACAATTTTCGTTACCGAATCACCTTCTATCTCGTTATAACGCATCATTACAAAAATGCTATAATCCACTCCTAAAGCGATAATCATTATGAAACTAAAGAATGGAACATTCCAGCTTAATGCATCTACATGTAATACATGCTTACTAATTTGTTCACTTATACCTAGTGATGCAAAGTACGCTAATATTAATGATCCAATAATAAAGATTGTGTTTAATAATGAACGTGTAATCACGATTAATACGATCGCAATTCCAATTAACATAATTGTAGCCGTACGTAAGAAATCTTGCCCGGTTACTTCTTTTAAATCAACGTTTCTAGCTGTTGTCCCTCCAATTGCTGTTTTCGCATTATTTAATTCGGTCCCCTTTAAAGTACCATCTATCGTTTTATTGATTTCTTGAATAATTGGCATCGCTTCTTTTGAATACGGATTCACGTCTAAAATGATTGTCATTTTAGCAGTCTTTCTATCGTGTGACATATACGTATTCAAAGCTTTTTGGAAATCTTCTCCCTCTAAAACTTCTTTTGGAATATAAAACTTCTCTGAGCTTTTTGATTCATTTAGCTCGCCTAAATATTTCTGTGCGTCATTTAGGCCGTTACTTACTTTCCCAAGCCCTTCTGTACTTTTAGATAAGCCTAATTGTAATTGCCCCATCTTTTCTTGCAAATCTTTCAGCCCAGTTAATAGCTGGCCTTGCCCATCATTTATTTTTGTTAATCCGGTTTGTAACTCTGATGACTTGTTCGCAATTTGTTTTGAACCTGAAGCACCTTCATTTAATCCATTTTTAAGATCAACTGCCCCTTTTTGTAATTTAGTAACTCCATTGCTCATTTCTTTTAAGCCGTTATCGACTTTCAATAATGATTGATTCGCTTCTTTAAATGACCCCATAGCTGCTTTATGCTGCGTCGCTAATTCATTTAATTCTTTTGATAGTACACTTAATTGCTTTTGAGCCTCTTTAGCAATTCCTATCGTTTGCTGTATGTTCGGATCATTTGCTAATTCTGGTTTCGTTTGAATGAAATTGGTCATTAACATTTCAATTTGTTCATAACCTTTTTTCGCGCCATCAATCGCTTGAGAAATACTTCCGAAATATTGATCGTAAGAACTTAAACCTTTTTCTAATTGTGCATAACCAGCATGAAGCTGTGAAGTTGCATTTGATAATACACTTATATTTTCGTTTACTGAAGCTAAACCACTCTCGATTTGCTGCGCTCCTTTGGCACCGTCGTTTATGCCATTCGATAATTGATTTAAAGCAGTTCCTAATGCTGATACACCGTTTTTCGCCTCGTTCGTTCCATCAATTAACTTTTGAACATTTGCGAGACTATTTGAATCATTACTACTCATTTTATCTTTCGCATCCGTTAATCCATTATTAATTTCTTTTATGCCACCATTGGCATCTCCTAATCCTGTATTCAGTTCTCCGGCTTGTTTATTTATATATAATTCTTTTATCTTATCACCGGTTGGACGCGTCGGTGAATATACCTCTGAAACTCCTTTAACTTTCGAAATTTTATCAGTTAGTTCATCTAAAGTTTGTAGGGAGGTCGCCTCATCTAACTTGTTATTCGATTGAATGACTAACGTACTTGGTGAAGAAAAACCAGGAGGAAAATGATCTTCTATGACGTTAATCCCCATCTTTGATTCATACTTATTATCTACTTCAAATAAATCATTGTAATTAAGTATGTTAGAGTATTTTAATACGAAAGGAATCGATATCACGAATACGATGATTAAAGCAACAAATGGCCTTGCTACTGAGTTTTTCGCAAAGAATCCCCATAAGCGGCTATCCTCATGACCTTTAAATGTTTTAACTGGATAAAACATTCCTTTTCCTAAAAGCACCATAAAAAATGGATTTAAAGTCGTTAATACGAGTAGTAATACTAAAACACCAATTGCTACCGCTGAAGTAGATTGATATAATTTAAAACTCGCTAACGCAAGTGATGCAAAACCAATTAGTACCGCTATACCGCTATATAATACGGTTTTACCTGCCGATTTAAATGTTTCTTTCGTGGCCAAAAATGCATTTTCTTGTTTACTTAATTCTTCTTTAAATCTCGTAAATAATAAAATGTTATAATCTGTTCCTACTCCAAACAGGACGACGACTACAAACACTTGCGTAAAGTTTGAAAATGGGAAATTAAATTGATCTACAAGATGAGCAATAATCCCCATTGAAACTAAATACGACACACCGACTGTAAGAAGAGAAACAATCGGAACAACTGGTGAACGGAATACGAGGATTAATACTACAAGAATGAAAATGATTGAAATAACTTCAGTCTTCTTCACTCCCTCTTGAGAAGATTTAAGAAAATCACCCGCTATTAAGTCACTTCCTGTTAAGTACGTTTTTACCCCTTTCGTTTGTACTTTTTTATGAAGATTATTTGCAACTTTTGATATTTCACCATGCTTTTTATCTATTGATATTTGCGTTAAAATAGTCGTATTATCTTTAGAAACTAACTGTTTCTCCAAGTCTTTATTATCTAAATGTGAAACAACTTCCTTTATTCCTAATTGCTCTTTTTCATTTTGCAGGGCGTTGATTGTTTTTATTATTTCCTCTTTTTGCTCAGTAGTTAAAGCAGCTTTATTTCCACTATTAAAAACGGCTATAATTTCGTATTTTTCAGTCCCGTCTTTATCCATTTCTTTTATCATTTTGTCAGCAATACTACTTTGTTCTGTTTTAGGAATCGTAATGTGCCCTTTTTCTTTCACTAATTTATCCATATTAGGCATCGTTACGATCATTGTAATAGTAATAACTATCCATAATAGAAAAGATAAACTTCTCCAACTTTTTAGCTTGCTCATTTGAATCATCTCCCGTTTTTAGCGTTTCACGTTAAGTGCGGAATGAATATTCATTCCTATTCTTTTAAAACTATCATTTCGGAATGAACGTTCATTCCTATTATCCTATTAATTTTTTTCAATTCTATTAAACCACTACCTACGGAATGAATATTCATTCCTTTAAATGTACAGATATATCATCTCCTGTAATCGTTTTTTATATTTGTTTAGGAATGAATGTTCATTCCTGTCCATATAGAGCTATAGAATCAAATGATTCTAATAGCATTCCAAGAGCTCTCTTCCAATTCTTTTACTAATTCTTTTGAGTATTCTAATTGCCCTGTTGCCATTACTTTAGTTAATTTTTCTAACGGTTGATATACAATAATAATTAAAGCAACTGGAGGCAATGGACGAAGAAAACCTTTTGCGATTCCATCTTCTATAATATTCATAAAGAAGCCTATAAAATCGTCAAATATTTTGTTACTCTGTTCATCAAGAAAATAACTACCACAGTGAGAATTTGTAAAAAGAAAAGCATCCACATTGTTTCTCGCAAATTCAAATAAACGGTTATAAATATGACTAAACTGTTCACGAATATTTGCTTCAACAGGAAAATCAGTTTTTAGTATTTCAGATAATTGCAACATGCTTTTTGAAAATAATGAGTTAACGAGTGCCTCTTTATTTTCAAAATAGCGATAAATAGTACCAGCGCCGACTTTTGCTTTTTCAGCGATCATCGGAATTGTCGTACCATCGTAACCACGCTCTGCGAAAAGTTGTATTGCAGCATCAAAAATATCCTCTTGTTTGTTTTTAGCCATTTTTTCACCTCAATTTTAGGAATGAAAATTCATTCCGCTTTTAATTATAAATTAGATGGATTAAAAGTCAAGTGTGCTACACAGTTACGTTATGTTTTTTAATCCCATATCTGTGAGTGAAATTATATCGGCGATTTTCATGATATATCAGCGCAACTCGAATTTTATCGGCGATTTTCAGAATATATCAGCGCAACTCAAATTTTATCAGCGATTTTCAAGATATATCGACTTAACGACAAAAAACAACAAAATAAGAGCGAACTGTACCAAAACTTTATTTGGTACAGTTCACTTTCAAATATACAATTAAAAGAAATCATAAATAAACGCTTCACGCACCGGGACTACATTCTCAAATGTTCGTATCTCCTCTTCGCTTCCACTAATTAATTCAAGCTTACTTAGCTCTAACGGACGTTTATAGCCAAACATTATTGTAGATAGCGCATTAATGTCCAGCTTAATTCCTTTATCTATTGTTTCTTCTTTCATAATTGTTATTTCCTGATTTGCAAGTCTCACCGTTACGTTATTCCACGGAGCAAATGAATCTGTAACGTGTAAAATCAATTCTTGCTGCGCATCGTTCCAGTTCAACTCATATTGTTTTAAGAACTGCTCCACATCTACAATTCTTCCCATAAAATATGGTTTTATTTCTGCCTTCACGCGTGGCTCTTGCAATGTATATAACAACGGTTCTTTCTCACTTAATATCATTTCAACTTCTTTAATCATAGAATCATGCTGGCAAATAAAGTTCCATAGGCCATTTCTCGCTTCATTATGCAGTGGAACAAATTCTTCTACTGTCATTTTATAATTTTCTATTTTATATAATACGTAACCAGCTGCCGTTTTATTTTCATCATAGTAAATCGCTAATGTTAAATCATGATAGACCGCTTGTAACCACCATTTTTCACTGCGAACTAGCATACCTGAAAAGCGTTCTGCAAATGTTTCATAAATTTTCTCTACTTCTTCTGGATGGTTTTCTTTATTAAAACGTTTCACAATACCATTTACTTGTTTTTTCATAATCAAATCGCTCTTCTCCATATGACATACAAGGCGATTTGCACAAAGCTCCCAGCCGTATTTGCGGTAAAATGAAACAGCAAATGGATGTAACATCGATACTGTATAACCAGCTTTTTTCATCGTTTGCAGTGAATGCTGAAGTAACTCTTTTACATACCCACTTCTTCTATATTCCGGATACGTCGCTACCCCTGCAACGCCTCCCATTTTAAATTTTTCTGTGCCTATGTAAATATGAAACGGAATAAGATGCAATTTTGCTGCTAAGTCTTCCCCTTCCATAATGCCGTATATTTCATGACTTTCTTTCATTCGAGTCATTTGTTGCTGCACTCGTTCCTCATCTGCTTTATATTGAAAAGCGTATTCTGATAAACATAATGCTTCTCTGAATTTATCTTCTTTTAATTGTATGACGTTCATCTTTTTCTCCCCCATTCCCTATATGTATTGTACTATCATTTTGAATGTTTCGGGTTGATGATTAGAAATATATCAACGTTTTGAATCCCAGATAAGATTGGTAGGAAAATACGGATTTACAACGTCAAGTAAATCCCATAATAAAAAAGCTTAATTTCTCGGTATAGTAAGGGAGAAATTAAGCTTTAGTTAGTTAATATGACTTACAAAGGCATATTTACCACTTTAAATAATATTAGGGTGATTTTTCTCGTTGTAAAGTTATAGAAAATTAATCCCCCGCATTATCGTTCTATTTACAGATTCTTAATCATTGTGCGATGAGGAATACCCGCATCTATAAATTCTTCAGAAATACTTTCATACCCTAAGTTTTCATAGAAACCAATTGCATGTTTTTGGGCATTCAATTTCACTTTAGAAATGCCCTGATTTTGTGCAAACTTCTCAATTTCATTCATAATTAATTTTCCAGAACCTGCTTTGCGATCAGTTGCCACTACACAAATTCGTTCAATTTTACCAACGCCATCTACAATACGAAAACGTCCAGCTCCAATTGGCTTGCTATTATCGTATAACACAAAATGAGTAGCGGTTTTGTCATGTTCATCAATTTCTTCTTCTACATCGACTTGTTGTTCTTCTATAAAAACCTTTTGTCGAATAGCGTAAGCATCTTCTAATTGTTGTTGATTATTTACGATTTCTACTATCATAAATATTTCTTCCCTTCTAAGTTAAAATGTTTCATCAATTGTCGAGTTAATTAATTAAATGAAAACGATTAAAATCAATAGGTACCGTTCTTCTTGTTCGGCTTCTTTTCAACGTTAAGGGAAAAACCTTGTCTCAAAAGTCCTATTGTTGTTAAATAGTTCATTTTTAACATTATAAGTAGCTTGCTTATAATGTCCTTACGAGCTTAATGTATATTTATACTGTATATCTGCTTTTCATCCTATTATTTCGCTAACTTTTGAAGTTCTTCAAAGAATGTAGGATATGATACGCCTACTGCTTCTGCATCTTCAATTGTTGTTTTTCCTTCTGCTAGACAGCCAGCAATCGCGAGCATCATTCCGATGCGGTGATCACCGTAACTATTTACTGTATTGCCTTTTAGAGCTGATTTTCCGTATATGATCATGCCGTCATCAGTTGCTTCTATGCGAGCTCCTAGTTTCGTTAACTCCGCAACGACTGTATCAATACGGTTCGTTTCTTTTACTTTTAATTCGTGTGCATCTTTAATCACTGTAATTCCTTCTGCTTGTGTTGCTGCTAAAGCGATAACTGGAATTTCATCGATTAGTCTTGGAATAATATCTCCACCAATTTCGATTCCTTTTAATGAAGAAGTTTCGATTGTAATGTTCGCAGCTGGTTCTGATGCGCCTTCATGAATCGGTTCTACAGTAAACGTAGCACCCATTTTCTCTAAAACATCTATAATACCTGTACGTGTTGGGTTCATTCCTACATTTTGTAATAGTAGTTTACTATTTGGGATAATTGCACCTGCTACTAAGAAAAATGCCGCTGATGATACGTCACCTGGCACATGGACGTCTGTTGCTGTTAACTTCTGTCCACCCGCCAGTTTTACAGTTTTCCCCACGCGAGTTACCTTTACACCGAACGCTTCAAGCATTCTTTCCGTATGGTCGCGGGAAATATGTGGTTCTGTAACAGTTGTTACACCTTCTGCACGAAGTCCTGCAAGTAAAATAGCTGACTTTACTTGTGCGCTTGCTACAGGTGAAGTGTACTCAATTGCTTTTAAATCTCCGCCACGTATTGTGAGCGGCGTAAATGTTCCTTCTTCTCGGCCATCAATATTTGCGCCCATTTGTTTTAATGGATTTGTTACACGTTTCATCGGTCTCTTTGCGATAGACGCATCACCTTGTACGCAAGAGAAAAATGGTGTGTTAGCCAAAATCCCTGACATTAAACGTATTGTTGTACCGGAATTACCAACATCTAATACAGCTTTCGGTTCTTGTAAACCTTCTAATCCTTTTCCAATTACCGTAACTTCGTCTCCATGCTGCGTAATCTCTACTCCCATTTCTTTAAAACAAGAAATCGTACTTAAACAGTCTGCACCAGGTAGGAAACCTTTAATTGTTGTTTTCCCTTCTGCAATTGCGCCGAACATAACAGCGCGGTGTGAAATGGACTTATCACCTGGGATTGTAATTGCGCCATTCAATCCGTTAGTTACAGGTTGTATTGTTGTTTCTTTCACTTTGTCACCCTCTTTTTTAAATTGTTTCATACGTTTGGTATTCTTCTTTTCCAAGCGCCAGCTTTGCTTTCATCCGATCGTCTTCTCTTTGGAAACTAATACGTAATACCCCAAGCAGTCCTTCTCGCGCTTCTAATATTTGCAAGTTCGTAATACTAATTTCTTCGCGCGCCAAAATACTCGTTATATGAGCCAATGCACCTACTTTATCTAAAACATCGACGTATAAGTCATGATAGGCAGGAATTGCACCTCTCTTTCGTACTGGTAAAGAATCACGGTATTCTTTTGCGTCAGCAAAATAATTTTGTATTTCACCCGCATCTCCTTTAGAAACCGTCTTATATAAATCTTCCATTTCAGAAATCCATTCTTCTAATAGCTCCAATAAATGCTCACGGTTTTGTTTTACAATATCACTCCACATTTTCGGACTACTTGAAGCGATACGTGTTATGTCTTTAAATCCGCCTGCCGCAAGTTGATGAATAAGCGGGTTATCCCCTGCATGTTTCTCAACTTGTTTTACTAATCCTGCCGCTATAAGATGCGGGAAATGACTAACAATTCCTGTTACATAATCGTGTTCTTCTGTATTTAAGACGAGAAAATGTGATCCTGTTCCTTTTAACCAACCTTTTAGTTCTTCCACTTGTCCATTTGGCACATGGTTCATTGGTGTTAAAATGTAAAATGCATTTTCAAATAAATGTGCTTTTGCACTTTCAACTCCAGTTTTATGAGAACCTGCCATTGGATGTCCACCAATAAAAGAAACTTCCTTTGAAAATAAAGCTTCAGCTTCGTTCATAATCGTTCCTTTTGTACTACCAACATCGGTCACTATAACATCTTTTCGTAAACGAAATGACGCTAATTTGTGTAATAACTTCTTCGTTTCTTCAACTGGAGAAGCAAAAATAATTAAATGTGCCTCTTCACATGCACGCTGTAAATCTACTGCTACTTCATCTACTACATGTAATTCTTTCGCACGCTCTACTTGCTCTTTAAATATGTCATATCCGGCAATCGTTACTTCGTGTTCTTTTTTTATTGCTAATGCAAGTGAGCCTCCTATTAATCCTGTTCCAATTAATACTACCTTTTTACACATTTGCCTCATCTCGAGACTTACTTTTCTTATTTTCAAAGTGTTGTTTTAACACTGAAATCACTCCTTCATTTTGCTCCCTTGTGCCGACTGTAATACGGACACCATTCGGGAACGGACGAATAATAAATCCTGCGTGTGCACAAGCTTCATAAATCTCTCCACCATTATCTACTGGTAAGAAGATGAAGTTTGTTTGCGACGGATAAAATGGAATTTCATTTTCCTTACAAAAACTTTCGTATTGTTGTAATCCCTCTGTATTAACACGTACAATTTCTTCAATAAATGCTTCATCGTTAAAAGCAATCGTCGCTGCTTTTTGCGCTAATGAAGATACGTTAAATGGCAAACGTACGACATTTAAATTCTCGATTAACTCTTCGTGTCCAATCGCATAACCAACGCGGAAAGAAGCTAATCCATACGCTTTAGAAAACGTTCTAAGTACAAGAATGTTGTTATGTTTTTCTAGAAGCGGTAATGTCTCAGGGAAATCTTTTGCTGTTACGTATTCATAGTACGCTTCATCAATGACAATTAACGTATTTTCACTAATGCTTTCAATGAATTGAGTCAATTTTGACTCATTCACATATGTGCCTGTCGGGTTGTTTGGATTACAAATCCAAACGATTTTTGTATTGTTATCAACTGCTGATGAAATTCTGTCTAAGTCGTATACACCGTTATTTAAAGCAACTTCTTTCACTTCACAGCCTTCAATAATTGCATGATGACGGTACTGCGGGAATGTTGCGCTAGCCGTTACAATATTATCTCCAGCTCGTAATACGGCGCGACTTATTATTTGAATGACCTCATCTAAACCACTACCGCAAAGTATTTGTTCCATTTGAACATTTAATTTCTCTGCGATTGTTTGACGGAGCTTTGTAGCACCTCCGTCAGGATATAAAGCATGTTCCAACCATGATTTTTGCAATTCTTCTAAAACACGTGGGGAGCAGCCGAATGGATTTTCATTCGATGCTAATTTCACAAATGAATGATCTCCATACACTTCTTTCATTTGTTCAGGTGATTTACCTGGTTTATATGGTTGTAATGATGATAGTTGATCTTTTACTCGCATGTTAAATCCACCTTTTCATTAAAATTCTTTTGCGTATTTGTTATGTTGCGTAATGTTTTGCTTTAATAATTCCATACGGTCTTTTCCGAATTGTTCGACTAGCGCATCTGCAAGTTCCCATGCTACAACAGATTCAGCAACAACACCGGCTGCTGGTACTGCACAGCTATCAGATCTTTCTATACTCGCTTGGAATGCTTCTTTCGTATCAATATCAACACTTGCTAACGGTTTATATAATGTAGGAATTGGCTTCATTACGCCTCTTACGACAATTGGCATACCTGTTGTCATACCGCCTTCTAAACCGCCAGCATTGTTTGTTTTTCTCGTGTAGCCTTTTTCTTCATCCCACATAATTTCATCGTGCACTTTACTTCCCGGCTGTCTTGCCGCTTCAAAACCAATTCCGATCTCAGCACCTTTAAACGCATTCACGCTCATAATAGCACCGGCAAGTTTTGCATCTAATTTGCGGTCGTAATGAACGTAACTACCTACTCCAATTGGCATTCCTTCTGCAATGACCTCAACAATACCACCGATTGAATCTCCGCTGCTTTTCGCATCATCAATCGCATCCATCATTTCTTGTTCTACTTCTTTATCTAAACATCGAACTGGTGAATTTTCAGTAATCGTTTGAATTTCTTCTATCGGTAAGTGAGTAATATGCTTCGCTTTTACCCCACCAATTTCAAGAACATGTCCTGCGATTTCTACACCTAATTCTTTCAAAATTTGTTTCGCAACTGCACCAGCTGCAACTCTAACTGTCGTTTCTCTTGCAGAAGAGCGCTCTAATACGTTTCTTATATCACGATGGCCGTATTTAATTGCCCCGTTTAAATCCGCATGTCCTGGACGTGGCTTTGTAATCGTACGCTTCATTTCTTTACTTTCTTGCTCTGAAATTGGTTCTGCGCCCATTACTTTCGTCCAATGTTTGAAATCATCATTTTTTACGATTAGCGTAATTGGTGAGCCAAGTGTCATCCCGTGACGTACACCACTTACAATCTCAACTGTATCTGTTTCAATTTGCATGCGTCTTCCGCGCCCATGCCCTTTTTGTCTTCTTAATAACTCTTTATTAATATGTTCCGCCGTTAATGTTAAACCTGCTGGTACACCTTCTAAAATAACTGTTAACTGCGGCCCATGTGATTCTCCAGCTGTAATGTATCTCATTTCTCTTGCCCCTTTACTATTTTTTTGTACAAAAAAGTCCCTACTGAGCGCTCAGTAGGGACGATGTTTATCGCGGTACCACCCTAGTTGTAGACTTATTTCGTCTACCTCTCTTCTTCTTTAACGATCATTTGACCGTCCTTCCCTCCAAAGGTTGGCGAGAAAGATGCTCCGAGGCTGTAATTCATGCTTACCTTTGTGCTGATTCACACCGACCATCAGCTCTCTTTAACAGTGAGATAAGCACTACTGTTTCCTCTTCAGCGCATATATGATATGGAATTAAGATAATTTATTTTTGAAACCTTTTAACTCATCCATGAATCTATGGAATTCTGGAATATCCATTTGTTGCGCAGAATCTGATAACGCAACAGCTGGGTCTGGATGTACTTCTGCCATTACTGCATCTGCTCCAATTGCAAGTGCCGCTTTCGCTGTTGGTAATAATAGATCTCTACGTCCAGTTGAATGCGTCACGTCAACGATAACTGGTAAATGTGTTTCTTTCTTTAAAATCGGTACTGCTGATATATCTAATGTGTTACGTGTCGCTCTTTCGTATGTGCGAATACCGCGCTCACATAAAATAATTTGGTCGTTACCTTGCGCAATAATGTATTCCGCTGCATTGATGAACTCATCAATTGTTGCTGCTAAACCACGTTTTAATAATACTGGCTTGTTAACTTTACCTACAGCTCGTAGTAAATCGAAGTTTTGCATGTTACGTGCGCCAACTTGAATTACATCAACGTAGTCTAGCGCCATTTCAACATCGTTCGGATTTAAAATTTCACTAATAATCGCTAAGTCGAACTCATCTGCTACTTGGCGTAAAATTTGTAATCCTTCTACTCCTAAACCTTGGAAATCGTATGGAGATGTTCTCGGTTTGAAAGCACCACCGCGCATTAATTTTAAACCTTGGTCTTTCATTGCTTGCCCTACTTGGCGAACTTGCTCTAAACTTTCTACTGCGCAAGGTCCCATAATGAACGTTTGTGTTCCGTTTCCAATCAATTCGCCTTTCACATTAACGATTGTATTTTCTTTTTTCTTTTTACGTGATACTAGTAACGCTTTACGGTTATCATCTTCTTGTAATTCTAAGCTTGCTTTGAAAATCGTTTTGAAAATATGTTGAACCGTTGACGTTTCGAATGGTCCTTCGTTATGCTCTGCGATCATATCAAGCACTTCACGCTCACGTACTGGGTCAAAACGTTTCGTACCTTGTACTTGTTTTTGTTCCCCAATTTTTTGAACGATTTCACCGCGTTTGTTTAATAGGTGTAATAGTTGTAAGTTAATTTCATCTACCTGTTTACGTAATTGATCTAATTCATGATTTGCCATTTGGAAATCCTCCTCTAATGTTTTAAAAGTATAGTAAGAGAATGAAAAATTCTCTATTTTCAGAACTGGTTAATTATACAAATTTAAAGTGGAATCGATACCTCTTCTTATTTTAAACTAATAATTACCATAAAGACACTAACTACTAGTTAATAAGCCACTTTTTTTGTACAAAAAAGCCCTACTGATTCAATCAGTAGGGACGATATTTATCGCGGTACCACCCTAGTTGTAGACTTATTTCGTCTACCTCTCTTCATTGTTAACGATCAATGTGACCGTCTTTCCCTTCATAAAGATAATACTATCTTTACTACGAAAAAGATGCTCCAGGACTGTAATTCGCTCTTGTTTTTGTACTGGTTCGCACCAACCACCAGCTCTCTGTTACAGGGAAACAACAACTACTGCTTTTCCTTTCAACGCATGTTTATTATATTTTCAAGTTGGACCGTCAAAATACAAAAAGTCCCTACTGAATAAATCAGTAGGGACGATATTTATCGCGGTACCACCCTAGTTGTAGACTAAATTTCCGTCTACCTCTCTTCACTGTTAACGATCAATTGACCGCTCTTTCTTCATAAAGACAATCGTATCTTTACTACGAAAAAGATGCTCCAAGACTGTAATTCATGATTATCCCTGTACTGGTTCACACCAACCACCAGCTCTCTGTTACAGTAAGACTAACCACTACTGTGATCTCTTCATTGCACTTTGTTTATTCAAATGTTTTTGAAATTGAATAAGTATGATTCGTATTATAGAACGCTTTTCAAAACACTGTCAACAACTTTTTATTTATTTTTTTAAAATTCCGCTTTCACCCTAGAATTCTTCTTGCAAATTCTCCATTACTATTCCGATACGAATCATCTCATTTTCAATTAATTTTAATACGTGTTTTTCTACTCCATAATCAATTAATTGTTCTTTTATTTGTATGATTTCCTTCTCAAGTAAATCAGCTTCTTGACGTGTTTGAAGTAAAATAAAAAAGACATTTGCATAAAGCCCTTTATATTCTTTCATGCTATTCTTCTTTTCAAGCATCTCAGTAAATAACTGTTTCATTTCCTCTTGATTGCATTGCCCTTCTACACCTAGAAATTTACTTGATATAATACAAAGTCCTTTTTCTAAAATCTCATCCATACATAATACAATACGTAAAATCATCATATATTCTCTCGTAGTTATTACACCCATTTTCGGACGTTCTCTTAAAAATACACTTAGCCATGCTGTCCAAAATTTTTGTTGTTCTTTTCCGCTTAACGTTTTTACGTAGTAGCATACATACTGCATAAATTTAATTTTATTATTTTCGTTTACTTGCATTAAGAGTGGGTATAACCAATCTGTTTTTTGCTCCCAATACAGTACACATTTAATAAATACAAAGCTAAGCCATTTTAAAAACGCTTCTCTCGTATACGGATGTAGCACCTCTAAATGTTCTACCGCATATTTAATATATCTCTTCATTTCTGTAAATAAAGGTAAATTAATTTGCGTATAACATAATCCCGCCCACGCATACTTGGTCAGCTCATTTTCTTTCTTTAAATCTAAGTAGGGTAATATATATTTTCGGCACCATTGCTTCTCAATATGGTATAAAAACGTAATATCTGCTGTTAAGCGAGCGAACATAAAGTTCGTTCTTTCCGAAGTAACCCTTACCTGTTCCTCAAATAAAAATAAATATTCATACACATTACGATCATATAAGTGATCGTATGCTAACAGTTTTAGTAATACAGCGGTCATCTTCCCAACAGGATGCTGTATAGACTCATTGTAAAACTCTTGTTTTCCAATCTTAAAATCCGTTTCCCCTCTCATAACTTGTGGAAATACTGAAAAAGCAAAACGCTTTACAACCCGTATACTATTCTCTTCTAGCTCTTCTAATCGATTGCTAATTTCATATAGAAAACTACTAATTAACCAATGAAAAGTATTATTTCTAACAAACTTCTGCAATAACGGAATAATCCTTTGAATTTGCTCACTCGTTAAATTCCTATTATTTCTCCACTCTCTAATACAAACAAACCACACTTCATTACTAATTTCATGTACGCCTACTAGTTGATAAGCAAACGAAACACTCCACTCTACATTCAATTTACATGCTTTTGATAACATCTCTAAAAAATGGCGTTGCTCAAAAACACCATCTTGAGAAAACTGTAGAACTTGCTTCATTATTTCATCGTCTTTCAGCTGTAGTAATCCATCAGCTGTTACATTACAAGTAATGCTTTGTTCAATATATTCTTTCTTAGGAACACTGTATCGATCAGAAGAAAAATGAGGGTGCTTCTGTTTCATTAATTCATATCCTTCTATCGTGCATCGACTATTCGAATCACATGCAAATAATGTATCTAGAACGAGACAAGCATCAAACGCCCTCTCTTCTGCAAGATGTTCTAATACAGTTTGGATAATTTCCTCTTTTGTTTCTTCTAAAGCATCTGCATAATAATTCTTTAAAAGTTGAAACACTTCATGTTTATATGTGACATCTAGCAGAAGGCCTTCATGTAGTAACCACTTCAGTTTGACATCCGCAGTAACGAATACATTTTTATTCATCGCTTCAATCGCAATTCGCTTTTGAAGTACACTATCTGTTTCTATCATTTCTGTAATATAATAATCCGCTTTTTTCTCATTGTTTTCACATAAATATGTAAGACACTCTTTTACAATTTGAATTAAAAACGTAAAATCATTTTGCTGTAACTCTTGCTCTGAAATTTCTCTATCTCTTTTTTTTAGTACACTTTGTCTTAATGATAATAGTTGTATCTTTTCTAATCCCATTACCATAATAGGAGCAGCATAGTATGAGATATGTGGTCTCATTTTCTCTTTCCAAATTCGCTCTACATGAGAAAAAATAGGCACTGGTAAACGACTCGATTCCTCAAGTTCTATCGACTCTTGCATATCATTTCCCCATCTTCTTACACGTTTCAATTTAAGTTTCCCGTCTAAAATAAACGTTAACAACAACAAGCCAATTTCTTTATGTTCAGGGAAAGAACATTTTTGCAATAAGTATGAGATCATTTCAATTGAGCTACTATCTTTCTCTGCTGTTTCTAATAAAAGCAATGTCCATCTTGCAAACAACAAAGGATCCATCGATTCCTTCGTTTCGTTCAAATAAGTACAAATTGTTCGCCACAATAACCGGGATATTTTAGAATGATTTTTAAAAATCATTTGAAATAGTTCTTTTTGATGAGTAAAAAGGAATTGCTCCACTAACCATTCCGCAAGTAATTCATCAACTTCATCATAATTTGCTGTAAGCAGAAATAAATTTCTTAGTTTTCCCTCTGCTTCAAGCCATTCCACCCATTCGTAATCACGAGCAAATTCAACAAAGTACCGAACTGTTTCTATTTTTTTTATTGATTGTTTTATATAGGATAATTGCTCCTGCTCTACTGATGGAGGAACAGTTACAATATCACGAATACGCATTCTTTTCGTAATATAATTATCACCCATTAATTCCGCCCATCGTTTCACCGCTTTCACAAGTGACTGGTGATTATTTGCTTTATTCGGATACACAATAGGTCTTATCCCTAAATGTTCCCAATGGTATGTATTATCACCTTGTGCGACGAAAGCATAACGCCTTGTACTCGGTGGTAACCCTGTTGCTAAATATTTCATTACTGGGTCATTATGACTATACCCAACGAATAAAACGGTGTAATTCGAAAATAAATCCACTAGAAATCGTCTCGCCCATCCTTCCGTTAAGTAAGCCCTTCCAAAATCACCATCTGTTAAAATTAAAGCTTCTTTCTCCTGCTCTATATTCCCATGTATGTAAGCTAAGCCTTTAAACGCTCTCCCTGTCGGTAATGCAGGTGCATAATAAATATTTAGCTCTCTATTCATTTCCTTAATTGCATACGTAAAATGTTGATCAAAGTTTGTCGTTACAATGCGAACATCCGTATCTAACGGGAACAACCTTGGAATGGCATAATGTAATGGATTCGGTTTTGATTTTTCTATATTAACGAGATCTCTTGCAACTTGGTGTACATCTTTCGTTTTCGCAATTTTACCAAGATAATAATCGTGTGGTTCTGTCATCTCACGTTTTTCGACATATAAAGCTTTCGAAATTTCATCAACTAAATCATCGAAATTCGGTAAGTTTGATTTCCCTTTCATAGAAACTCCCGCTCCAACGAATAGTACTAACTTCCCTTGTTCAAGATGATCAATTAACTCATCTGGAATTTCTACTTCTGAAGTAATCCACATTCCGGATTCCCCCTTACCTAAAAATGTCATCTACTCTCATTTTACTATAACATTTTTTTGTTATTTTTATAATATTTAGATAAAATTTCAAACATGAAAAAATTTTATCTAAATAAATCCGTAACAATGTATGAACTCCTGAATTTATTGCAAAACTATGTATAAATCGGAGGTGTAAATATTGAATGATTTTACTGTAATAGTAATCAAATTTATATCATGTATTATCGCTTTTAGTATTGGACTCGCTTTATTTTTCCCCGCTACGTTCGTCCAAATTATTTCTTTTAGTCTATTTGTTACAATCGTTTCTTATATGTTTGTTGATAAAATCATTTTAAATCGAATTGGCGATTCTGCTGCCATTATGACGGATTTCTTACTTACGTATTTAAGCGTTTGGATTTTCGGAAATATTTTATTAGACAACTACATGCAAATCGCATGGGGCAGTATCCTTTCTGCCATCGTCTTTACATTATCAGAAGTAATCGTCCATCGTTTTTCTCATTCACGTACTCGTCATAACAACGATAATATTCGTATTAATCGCCGATTTGCGTATGGTACGGAGTTTGCTGAAGAACAGAATGTGTTGGATAAAGATAAGAAAAAGTAACGTTTTGATGAAGGAGTTCCCTTTTGGATAAGGTGGTGCTCCTTTTTTACATTATCATTACGGTGAATGAAATTATATTTGCGACTTTTAAGATTTATCGACAAAAATAAAAAGAAGCTGTTCCAAATTTCCATTTAGAATAACTTCTCCTTCAACACTTACTTACGCTTCTACTTTTAAATCTTTTAACGCAATAACATCCGCAAATGCTCCCAACACTGCGTTATGATGCTTCACAATGTCTTCAGCACGTAATACATCTGTATCGAACGTGCTATGGGCATCACTTACTAACGTTACTTTATATCCTTCACTAAATGCTCTGCGTATTGTCGTATCCACACAATACTCTGTTTGCATTCCTGAAATAATAACGTGTTCAATTCCTTTTTCTTGTAACACTTCGTTTAAGTTTGTCTTATGGAATGAATCTGGCGTCGTCTTTTCAACGATACTGTCCCCTTTTTGCGGAGCGATCGCCGCATGTACTTTCCAGCCATATGTACCTTTTTCTAACGGATGATCTTTTGGTCCGTTATGTTGGACATAAATAACCGGAAGACCATTCGAACGACATTCCCCAATAAGTTCTTGCAAAGTTTCTAAAAACTTTTCCCCATTATGTACTCGCATTCCCGCTGTATACATACCTGCTTGCACATCAATTACTAATAATGCTTTTTTCATTTCGCACAGCTCCCTTTGTTTGTATAAGCCATTACATACTCATTATAATGCTTTATATTCCACCATCCAACAATCTTCTAATTTCCCTTCATGCAGTTCATGTTCCTTTAATATCTTCACCTTTTTAAATCCACATTTTTCATAGCACTTAATCGCACGTTCATTATTTACTTTCGGATCCATTGCGATTGCTTCTGCTCCCATTTCACCCATAATGTATGTAATCGCTGCCTGAACGAGTTTTGTTCCAATTCCCTTTCCCCAATAATTAGGCTCACCGATAAATTGGTCCATCCCCCATATATTTTGTGATTCTTCATATCCATATAAAGCTTTCCATTCAGAATCAACAGGATACATTTGTATGTAACCGATCGGCATTTCATCAAATTCTACTATGCATCTTTTTTCATTACTGTTTGGATTATGTATAAAGTGATTAAGTACCTTTTCTACAGATTGCGGATTATCTCTTCCTTCGTAATACTGTAAAACTTCTGGATCTGTTAACCATTTAGAGATGATAGGTGCATCGTCTTTTGTTACATATCTAACCGATAAATTATTGTTTTGAAATAACATGTAGCACCTCGTTGCTAGTATTTTATAAACTGTTAAACTTTATTTTACATCATCATCTTTCTTATTTAATTACTTCTACTCCTCCCATGTATGGACGCAATACTTCTGGGATTATAACTGAGCCGTCTTCTTGTTGGTAGTTTTCTAAAATAGCTGCTACTGTACGCCCTATAGCTAACCCAGAACCATTTAACGTGTGCACAAATTCTGGTTTTGCACCTGATGTACGACGGAAACGTATGCTTGCACGACGCGCTTGGAAATCTTCACAGTTTGAGCAAGAAGATATTTCACGATATACCCCATAACTTGGTAACCAAACTTCAATGTCATATGTTTTCGCAGCTGGTAATGCTATATCAGCTGTACATAATACGATAACTCGATAAGGTAATCGTAACAATTGTAGTACTCTTTCGGCATTCGCAGTTAATTTTTCTAACTCATCGTATGATTCTTCCGGCTTAGTATATTTAACCATTTCAACTTTGCTAAATTGGTGCTGGCGAATAAGTCCTCTCGTGTCTGAAGTGACCCCTAAAAGTTAGACATGGTTATTTCATTAGGCAGCGTTTTGGGCGTGGGTCCGGTATTGTATCGGACTCATACCCTTTAATTTTGCCTTAATTCTCTTATGATTATAGTAAGATATATATTTTGCTAGTTCTTGTTCAAAATGTTCCATATTCTTAAAGTCTTTTCGATATAAAAATTCAGATTTCATAATACCAAAGAAATTTTCGATAACTGCGTTATCGTAACAGTTCCCTTTCCGAGACATACTTTGTGTAATACCACGTTTATGAAGAGAATCACGGTATTTTTTCATTTGATAGTGCCAACCTTGATCGGAATGAATAAGGAGGGCATCCTCATCTGTTAAGCGTTCAAAGGATTGGTCTAACATATTAGAAACAAGGGCGTAGGTTGGCCTTGAACCAATTGTATACGTGATAATTTCACCATTAAACAAGTCCAACATTGGCGATACATATAATTTCTCTCCAAATAATTTAAACTCCGTAATATCCGTGACCCATTTTTCGTTTGGCCTTTCTGCTTTGAAATTACGTTCTAAAATATTAGGGGCAATCTTTCCAACAGTTCCTTTATAAGAGCGATATTTCTTCATACGGACCAAACACTTTAATCCTAATTCTTTCATAATGCGTTGTATCTTTTTGTGATTTATTTTATGTCCACGATTAGTAAGTTCATCACGAATACGGCGATAACCATAACGGCCTTCATGTTCATGATAAACAGCTTGAATTAATACTTTCAAATCTGCATCTGGATCCGGACGTTTGGCATTTTTTAACCAATAATAATATGTGCTACGTGGAATATTGGCAAGCACTAAAAGTGATTGTACCGGAAATTGATGCCTTAATTCATAAACTACTTGCGCTTTGTCTTTTTTTGTGACTTCTGTTTGTTTTGAACTAAGGCATTCAACTTTTTTAAATACGCATTCTCCATACGTAACCTTTCTAACTCCTCTTGGAGTTCTTCAATGGAGCCTTCGACTGGTAATTGCTTTTTCACTATTTTGTGATTTTTATTATTCATAGACGGATGCCTCTTTTCTTTAAGTTGTAGGGCATCCAATCCTTCTGTTTCATAAGCTACTTTCCATTTACGAACCGTTTCATAAGATGGAATATTAAAAATTGCCGCTGTTTCCCTAATAGACGTCCTATTTTCAATCATATAGTTAAGTACGTCTAGTTTAAATTGCGTAGAGTAAGATGTATAGCGTTTTTCAAAAGCTTTTTCACCGGAATATTCATATCGGCTAATCCAGTGATAAAATACCCGCTGATCCACGCCTATAGATTTAGCAATGCTTGTCCCGCCTTCTGGGCCTTCTAAATATCGTTTTACTGCTTGTATTTTTTCTTTTGAAGAAAATTTAGCCATAAAAAAACTGCACCTCCAATTGTTAGTCGTGTCTAACAATTGGGGTGCAGTTCATTCACGTCCTGCACTACCAGCTTCAGAACGGAAACATGGCGTATGAGCGGTAAAATTAATAGGCAATTCTGCATCATTTAATATTTCGTCACGATAATAGTTCGCTAATGGTACTTCCGCCGTTGGAATTAAAGAGTAATCTGTGTCTTTTAATGTAAATACATCTTCCTTAAATTTCGGGAATTGTCCGGTTCCTATTAAACTATCGCTATTTACGATAAACGGTGGAATCACTTCCGTATATCCATGTTCTTCAACATGTAAATCTAGCATAAAGTTAGCTACTGCTCGCTCTAAACGTGCTCCCAAGCCATTGTAATATACGAAGCGGCTTCCTGTTACTTTTGCTGCTCGCTCAAAATCTAGTAACCCTAATTTTTCAGCAACTTCCCAATGTGGTTTTGCTTCAAATGAAAATTCGTTTATTTCTCCCCACTTACGTAATTCAACATTATCATCTTCTGATGCTCCAATAGGAACTGTTTCATTAGGTATATTTGGTAATGCCATTAATATAGAATTCAATTCCTCTTCTACATTACGTAACTCATCATCTAACGTTTTAATACTTTCTCCTACTTCACGCATTTCACTAATAAGTTCATTAGCATCTTGTTTTTCACGCTTTAACTTCGCAATACGCTCAGATACTCCATTACGTTTACTTTTTAATTCTTCTACTTCTACTAACAGTTCACGACGATTTTGATCTAATTCTTCAAATGTATCCAATTCAAGAAACTCTCCACCGCGATTAATCAATTTTTTCTTTACTTCTTCAAAATTAGCACGTAATACTTTTACATCTAACATGTCTTATCTCTCCTTTAATAAGTGACTAATGTCATCTTCTTCGTTCACATTAAGCTTTTAAGATAGGGAATTTCACTAAAAAACACAAAAAACTCCCGTCCCTATAAAAGGGACGAGAGTTAACCCGCGTTGCCACCCTAGTTGAAAGCATAGAAAATATAAGCTTTCCACTTAAAAAATTAACGGTTTTTAACCGGAAACGATTACTAACTTCACATTGAAGGGTTCCACATTTCACTCAAGGACGGATTCACAAGCGCTTTCTATCGGTTTACACCACCCACCGACTCTCTAAAAGAAAAGATACTTGTTACTACTTCCTTTCATAACTTTTAAACAATATAAATTTTAATTATCATTACTTTACAATAATTCTGTTTATTTTTCAAGAAAATATTGTATCTTTAAAATAAAGAGTTCATATAATCAATCAAACCACAAATAAACTGGAGGTTATTTACGATGTCTCATATCACTTTGAAAACAATAACTTCTACAAACTGGCGAGAAACGCTTACTAAAACAATTTTTAATGTAACAAAGCAAAAAACTAAAACAATTTGGAGATGAGAATTTGAAATCGACTTTAATCATTCTTCGAGGAAACTCCGCAAGTGGCAAAACAACAATCGCAAAGGAATTACAAGAACATTTCGGGCAAGGTACACTTCTAGTCTCTCAAGACGTAGTGCGTAGAGATATGCTAAGAGTCCACGACACAATGGATAACTTATCTCATGATCTACTATTTGAAATTACGAAATATGGAAAAGGAAAATGTGAAATTGTTATTTTAGAAGGTATTTTGAACAGCCGTAGATACGGTGCTATGCTGAAAGAATTAATACATTATTTTGAAGGAAACACTTATACATATTATTTTGACCTATCACTTGAAGAAACGATTAGACGGCATAATACAAGAGAAAAGCAGCATGAATTTGGTGAGGATGCATTACAGAAATGGTATAATCCGCACGATACAATTGAAGTGAATAAAGAAACTGTGTTTACAGATGATTTCACGCAGAAAGATATATTTCATACGATACTTAATGATATAACTATTCCGCATTAAATTCAGCATATTGAGCGTACTTGTTCTCGGACTTATTTTCAATCAATCCATGAAACAATATAATTTACAAATTATTATCTTAATCTTTCATTAAATTTATATTTTTTATGATTTGTAATTGTCATAAATAGAAACTGCCAATGTACAAAATAGTACTCAAATAAATAACACAAAAAGGGCATATTCCTTTTTGAATCGCCCTTTCCCCTTGAAAATATGAAAATTAACTATTATATTCCTGATTTCCAAGCAATGATGATAAATGTAGTCCAGAATATAGTTCCTAATATAATTGCTATATTTAATAGTATTAAAAACTTAAGTGATGCTGTATACTGCTTTGTTCCACGATATAGAAGTATCAAAGTTATCAATGATATTGTTGTAAATAAATACGCCATTACTGCTCCTATCCAATACCATATCATTGTATTGGAACCCCAATAAGCCATAAACTGAAACAATATACTAAAAATCATTCCTAAAATTGCAAAAAATAAGGAAATAACTATAGATTTCATGATGTTGTTACCTCCTTTTAAAAATTTTAATAGAATTAAAATGTTTTTACTAGGCTTGGTCTATAGTTATTAGCAAAACTGTCTAATAAACCATAAGGTCCGATAATAGTTGTAGAAGTAGGAACCATAAATGGAAGGTTACCCGAGCCATAATAATATGCTTGATATACAATTTTTGAACAATATGTTGGATCAGTACCTTTTGTATTCAAAGTCACTCCATAACTAGGAAATCTGTCTTGAGTTGCACTACCACTAGAAGAATAATATGTTCTATCTGCCCAAGAAGCGGCATTACCAGCTACATAATTATAAGAAGAAGAAACTCGATACACCCATACAGTACCTTTTCCAGTATATTCATCTAACCATTGTTGTACAGTTCTTTGTCTTGTAGTATTTAATACTCCTCGATTTGTATTAATAGCATACCCTGGAGCATCTAAAATATAATTGTCTCCATTGGCTATAGCTGCATGACCAGCAATACCATAAAAGGACGTACCATTAGTAATAAGTATGTCACCTCTTTTAATATTGAACCCTTGATAGTAGGCTCCTTGCCATCCTGAATCTTTTGCAGGTACTTCTTTAACCTTATCGTTTTTTATTTTCTCAAATGCTTTTTCATTATCTGTAACAATTTTCTCCCATTGCTCATATGTTATGCTTTTATCTATCGCTCCAGCTTTTATCCCTTCATTGTACTTTTGTTTTAAGTCTCCATTGGCTATATTCTCATTTGCTGAAGCTGATGGTGAATTAATAAAGAATATCATACATATTGATAATACCGTTAAAATGACTGACAAAAGCCTTCTCATCTGTATTCCTCCTTTCATTTTCTGAATTTTCTTAATAATATGATTTTAACATTTTTCAATAAAAATAAAGTTGATAAATAATTGATAAACAATTCTCCCCAAAAGTAATGATTATAGGAATCTCTTCCTTCAATTACTCTATATCCTTTCAATTCATTGCAATGTTCACCCTATAATAATAATTAACACTAAAAAGCATCGTCTTCCTGAATAGTTTCTATAATAAATTCTTTTAAACTTTGGGCTATTTCTTCCATTTCGTCATCCTCGTGATACCAAATATATACTTCATCATCCATGAATCCGCTATTTATTTTAAAGCACAATTTATCCCCTGAACCATCGTCACCAATTACGATAAGGTTTTCTGGCATATGCTCATCTCTCATGTCAACGTTTTGTCTAACTATATCATCCCAAGTTTTCGTTACATTTCTACTATCTTTAATCGGATATAGTATCCATTCCCCTATTTCAGCATTATTAACTAATTTAATAAGATCCCTATATTGATTTGGGAAAGCAGCACCTAACTTTTCTTCAGTTTCTTTTATTTGCAACTCCAATACACCTTGTTTCTTTGTTTCAATATATTCTCTTACTTCTTTCATGAAATACACCTATCCTTTGAACTTAATTACACTATTATGAGTGAAAATGTTTAGTAAATGATTTGATCCGATTTATACATTTCATTATACGTTAACCCGTCGTTGTCAACATACTATTCTTCTCTACTTCTCAATAAATTTTTATTCTACTTCCTCACCTCATTATTAATAGTTTTATTTTATAAACATGATACAAGTTTCATTTTCCTGTTATGTTTTAGTACAGATTTAGTAATAAACCCTTTAAAAATTCTATTTTACTTCCACTCAAAAAATAAAAGCCAGTCTCAATAAAGAGAACTGACTTCTATTTGGATAATTATTATAAAACTTTTACTTTAACAGTTTTTCTTCCCCAATTCATGGCTTTACTTTTGGAGCCCATTAAAACATCAATACGATTACCTTTAATTGCACTTCCAGTATCACCAGCGATAGCTTCTCCATAACCTTCTACCCATACTTTAGATCCTAATGGGATTACTTTCGGGTCAACTGCGATAATTCTCATATTCGGATTTTTCGTTAAATCATGCCCCATTGCAGTTAAAACGCGTCCACCATATGTACCATTTTCACTTGGATCAGCAGTATACGCTGTCGCTACTACCGTTAATTCACGTTTAGCAGACTGTATGTTGTTTTTTGATACTTCTTTCGCTCTCTCTTCTTCTTTAGCTTTTGCTATTTCTTGCGCTTTTTCTTCTTCTTTAGCTTTTGCTATTTCTTGCGCTTTTTCTTCTTCTTTAGCTTTTGCTATTTCTTGCGCTTTTTCTTCTTCTTTAGCTTTTGTTATTTCTTTTGCTTTCTCTACTTCTTTAGCTTTTACTATTTCTTTTGCTTTCTCTTCTTCTTTAGCTTTTACTATTTCTTTTGCTTTCTCTTCTTCTTTAGCTTTTACTATTTCTTTTGCTTTCTCTTCTTCTTTTGCTTTCTCTTCTTCTTTAGCTTTTACTATTTCTTTTGCTTTCTCTTCTTCTTTTGCTTTTACTACTTCTTTGACTTTTGCCTCTTCTTTAGGCTTTACTATTTCTTGCGCTTTCGGTTCTTCTTTAACTTTTACTTCTTCTTTAGGTTTTGTTATTTCTTGCGCTTTTGGTTCTTCCTTAACTTTTACTTCTTCTTTAGGCTTTGTTATTTCTTGCGCTTTTGGTTCTTCCTTAACTTTCACTTCTTCTTTAGGCTTTGTTACTTCTTGCGTTTTCTGCTCTTCTTTAACTTTTACTTTCTCTGATACTTTCACTACTTCTTTAGACTTTACTATTTCTTGTGCTTTCGTTTCTTTTTGCACTTTTGCTACTTTCTGCGTCTTTACTTCTTTCTTTTCTTTAACTGATTTTTGTACTTTCGCTACTTGCTTCGTTTTCTCTTCAGTTTTCTTTTCAATTGGTACTGTACTTGATAGGAAAGAAACATTTGCATAAGCTGTTTTTCCTTTATACTCAAATTGCAGCCATCCGTCTTTTACTTGATGCGTTGATTCAATTACATCATCTTTTTTTAGTCTACCAAGAATTTCTGATTCTGTATTTGCTTCAGTACGTACATTTAATAAATTCGCCGTTACATGATACACATCTTTTGTAAACTCCGAACTTACAAATACTTCCTTACCATTTAACTCAATTTTTGACCAGCCATCTTCGGTATTTATGACTTTTAACTCTTGCCCATTCTTTACTTTTTCGACAACTTTTGATTCCGTAGTCGGTTTTTCACGTACGTTGAGTACATCTGCTGTTACGATTGTTTCTGCGGTAGCAGTTGTAGTAAAAGCTCCCAATCCAAAAACAGTTGCTGTTGCTGCGCCAATTACTTTTTTCATATTAGCCTCCATTATGTTTTTTTGAATTCTATCAAATACTTCCATAAATTTATGGAAGTATTTGCAGTAGTATATTAGTACCACTTAATATACTGCTATTAAAACTCCTTACTCCAATACTATCAAATTCTTATTTCTAATTCTATATATTATAATTTTCCTTATTTTCTATAAACGTTTTATACCCTTCTTCACACTAAATAGTTGTCGCAATTCCCGCCAAAAACAAACTGACGATTGCTAAAAATTGAGTAGCGACTATAGCCCCTCTTAAATGAAACTTATAATCTTTATATCCCTTCATCCCTTCCGTACAAGGAATAACAACAAATCTCGGGGTGATCCAACAAAAGATTAGCCAATCAATTATGAATAAATCTACTAAATTGAAAAACATTAAAATACCAAAAGTATGTAAATAGGCATCAACATATAATAGTTTTTCATGTTTATGTAGTATATATGTGGAAACAAAAGGAGTACCGAAAAGAATAGCGTTATAGGCAATATTAAAGTAAATCGTTTGCTTTTTTTCATGAATCGATTTCGGAAAAACTACCTTTTGAATATCTTTCGGATAATCAGTTAACGAAAGTCGAGGATTATAATATAAGGACCCTAAAATCATTACGGACAGTACAATAGACATAAGGAAACCAACGTACATCATTTGCTCAAATGAACTCATATTCATCATTCACCCTTTTCAGTAGTTACTATGTAGATAACTCATTTAATTACCTATTGTATGTACGCACATAACCAAAAATTAACAATCCTTTCAACACCGAATCAAAATTATTGCAATGCAAAAACAATTTTTATAAAGTGAAAGCCTAATTAGTTAAGTTAGGGCTGGTGAAAACTATGAAAATTGAACATATTGCAATTTGGGTAAATGATTTAGAATTAATGCGTACTTTCTATACGAAGTACTTTAATGGTAAAGCAAACTCTTTATATCATAATGAAACGAAACAATTCAAATCTTATTTTATTACGTTCGATTCTGGAGCAAGGCTTGAACTTATGCGCAAAAAAGGTATTGAAAATGAGCCCAATCTTAATATAACTGGCTATGCACATATTGCATTCTCTGTCGGTAGTGAAGAACGTGTAAATGAATTAACTACAACATTAAAAGATGATGGTTATCCTTTATTAAATGGACCGCGTTTCACTGGAGATGGCTATTACGAAAGTGTAATAAGCGACCCGGAAGGCAATCAAATAGAAATCACTATTTAACGCTTGTTTATCTTTTCTGAAGAACAAATAAAAGTTAGTTTGGAGGAATCATATGCATAAGCTACATTTCAAAAAATTTGAAGCAGCGGATTTTAATCTATACTTTCAGCTCGTATCGAACGAAAAAGTCATGGCACAAATTACAGAGCGTGCTATTCCGTTAGAAGAAGCGCAAAACGACTATGAAAAATTGTTACTGCGCAATGAAAAACATAAATTATTTGGTTCCAATAAAGTTTATGACTCTAGTACAAATGAATTCATTGGACTTGGACATATAACAGTGAATGAAGATAATGTAAAAGAAGCTGAACTTGGTTATATGTTATTGCCAGAACACTGGGGAAAAAGATATGGTAGTTGTATTGCAAAAGAATTAATTGAAATAGCGAAGCATACTGATGTAAACGTACTAAAAGCAATTATCGATCCAAATAATATCCCCTCTCGAAAAATTTTATTAAACGCTGGTTTTACATCAGATATAGTTTGTGAGATTGATGGATTACCCGGGGAGATTTTAAGTAAATATATTTAACTATACAAAAAGGTGATGCACCCATTCATAAAAGGCGTCTACGTTAATACATCTGACCTCTCCATTAAAGATTGGCCAGATGCTTACTACAGCTGTAACTTTGACCGATTAATGGAAGCAAAGACTAAATATGACCCGAAAAATGTTTTCAACTTCCCCCAAAGTATCCCTCCCTTTTAATAGTCAAAAATGAAAGTAATAGTTTATATTTCTAGCAAAAAATGAACGATTCTTTTGCATGATAGTGATTTGGTTTCGCTCCTCCCCCATCACCTTACATAAAGCAAGTGAACACGAAAGCCGGTGGAATATTCCAGTTTATTTTCTTCACCTCAATATTTACAAAAAATGAATGAAAAAATTGTTGTTTAAAGCGTGTATATTGGAAAGTAATAAATTTCCCTTCTTCTCCTAATACTTCTTTTGTTACCTGTAATATCTTTGTAGAGGTATCAAGGGATAAACTGGTAAATGGCAATCCTGAAATAATATAATCCACCTGGGTAATTTTATATTGTTGAACATACTTTTCCGTATATTCGGCAGAGTCATGAATAATGTACACATTTTCCATGTGTGAATATCGCTCTTGAAGTATACGGTAAAACTGTGCGTTATTCTCAATAATTAACAATACCGTTTCATTATGTTTATGTTTAACGAGCTGTTCCGTAAACACTCCAGTTCCTGGTCCATACTCAATAATGCATTTTGCTTGTTCAAAATTTATAGGGGCTACCATTTGTTTTGCAAGTTGCTTAGAACTTGACAATACCGCTCCTACAGTTCTTGGGTGCTTTATATATTCACTTAAAAAATGTAGTATATGCATAGTCTTCTTCCTCTTTCCTTGTAGGATACAAGGTATACTCTACTAAAAAAATATGAAAATATGATGAGAAATACATAAGATATTCTTAATGTCCACTAAATACAAAAAAACTTAACCGATTAGCCACTAACTTAGGATCTCAAATGAAGAGTGTCCATTTTGCTGTATTTTCTATGTCGCGAACAAAAAAGGGTATACTTATTTAACTGTATTTGTTAAATAAAAAAGTCACTTTAGAAATTTCTTTTTTTCATCCTATTTTAATGATTTTTTCATCGAAATTTCATCTGAATCTCATTCTTATTAGTTACACTCTGTATATAAATTGGCGTTGGCCATAAAAACTAGTAAGGAGGAATCTTACATGAAATCTTATGAGAAGGATCAGGATAAGAATAGAGAAAATCCATCCATTTCTGATGAAGTGACTTCCGTTTCATCACGAAGCTGGCAGATGCTGAGCAAAGTTCCAGAAGTCACCATTTTCTTCTGGATTATCAAAATCATGGCTACTACAGTGGGCGAAACAGGCGCGGACTTCTTAAATACAAACTTGAACTTTGGCTTGACTAAAACGACCTTTGTTATGAGTGCTCTCTTATTCATCACACTGTTCTTCCAGTTTAGGTTAAAGAAGTATGTTCCAGGGATTTACTGGCTCACAGTCTTGCTGATTAGTGTTGTTGGCACGCTGGTCACTGACAATCTTACGGACAACTTCGGGGTCGCTCTAGAGACGACCACTATCGTTTTCACACTTTTCCTACTGGCAACTTTTGCTGCTTGGTATGTGAGTGAGAAAACACTGTCCATTCACTCTATTTACACAACAAAGAGAGAAGTATTCTACTGGTTAGCTATCCTGTTCACCTTCGCCTTAGGTACTGCAGCTGGTGATCTCGTAGCAGAGAGTCTCAACTTAGGTTACTGGATTTCAGCGTTCATATTTGCCGCATTAATTGGGGCTGTAACCGTCGCTTACTACCGCTTCAAATTAAATGCAGTGTTGGCCTTTTGGATCGCTTATATTTTAACTCGGCCTTTCGGTGCCTCTTTTGGCGATTATTTATCACAGCCTCACGATTCTGGTGGTCTTGGTCTCGGTACAGTTGGAACAAGTGTACTCTTCCTCGCAATAATCTTGAGCTTAGTTATTTATTTGACCAAGAAGAAAAAAGACGTGAACCCGAGCCTTAATTAATATATATTTTGTCTAAACCTTAAAATAGGTGACATGATTTCCTAATCGTTATTACAAAATTTCAACCAAAAGAAAATTAAAAGGCAATACTACTTTAAACTAACAGTAGTATTGCCTTTATATAAAATAAATCATTATCCCCTTGTTTCGTCTACTATACTATGAATTAAAGAAATTAGAGCTTGTTTTGTTCCCTCATCTGTAACTTTTGCATCATCACTAAATTTAGTGCGTACAGACGGGATTAATAACGAGCCATTTCGAACGACAACTGTATCTAACATGCCTAGTGTAAGTAACAAAGATTCATGGGCTTTATCCCCTCCCGCAATTGACGGTGAAGCTGTTATGATAGCCACTGGTTTTTTATATAGTTCCGCTGAAGACACAAGCCATTCTAATGCATTTTTCAAAACTCCTGGTATACCTTTTGCATACTCCGGTGTACAAATAATCAGTGCATGTGATTCGCTTAATGCCTTTCGAAACTCTTGAACAACAACCGGTGCTCCCACTCGATCTACATCCGGATTAAAATGAGGAAGTTCCTCTATTCCTTTATATATAGTGTAATCTACTCCATCTGGAATAAATGCGGCTAAAGTTTTTAATATGTTTGTGTTGGATGATCCTTTCCTAATGCTGCCTGAAATCGCTATGATTTTTTTGTGTTTACTCATATGATCGTCCCCCCTACAAACATTATACTTATGCAGCCATTGAAAAAACAAAAATAATTAACTATTTAACAAGTTGTATATTCATTAATTTTGTTTACATAATAATATTATGCAATAAATCTATCCTTTTAACGAGATTGTACCTGTTTTCCTACTAACATACATACCAACTACATTACAAATATAGTGCCCCCTATTAGCATCAACGAGAAGGAATAGACCTTGTAAAAAAACATTTATAATTCCACTGATACGCAGAAAAAATAAAAAGAGAATAATTCAAAAATTCCCAATGAATCATTCTCTTTTTATTTTCATATTTTAACATGCTGGATATGCCTTAGAACCCAAATAACGTTCTTTTATAAGTTGACGATGATGAAGCTCATGACCAGCAATTATGTTTGCTAATGCAAGAACCGTGACTTCAGAATTGTTCGCAATTCCCCTTTGTAACCAAGCTTCTTTATCTAAACTTTTAAGCAAATGCATAGTAGATTGGCGAACAACTGTTAAATTCTCAAGAAGATCTTGCATAGATTGCTTATCAAAAGCTGCTCTAAGAACATACATATCATCGTTATATCCAGGAAGTTCTGCTGTCTCGCCTCTTGCTATGGAAAGCAATCGATACGCCATAATACGTTCAGTATCCGCAATATGACCGATTACTTCTTTTATACTCCATTTATTAGGAGCATATCTAAAATGTCCATCACTATCAGAAATATCCTTCAATAAAAGATTCGTTTCCTTCATTTGTTGCTCTAGAATATGTATGATATCTCCATCTGGTATTAAGTTTATGTACGTTGAATAATACGGGTTATATTCATTTGCTTCTGGTCTCTTTTGCATGCTTATCATCCTTTTTATTTTATCCTTATATACAACTTATCACAATTATTATCATATTAATCAAAAAATTTTAATTTTAAAACAAAAGTTCCCCATCCTATAGGATTACATTAACAAAGCGACTCATCCCCAAGCCCCCAACTAAACCATTTCCCATGCCCTTCCGTCTCCCCAACCGTTTCACAATATTCGTTTCCGTTAATATAATAATCAATATGAAGGTCCCGGTCCCACATGTTGTTATATAGGTGGAATACATCACGTTTTGCACCAATTTCTTTAATTTGTTTTTCTAGCGTATGTTTCACACCTTCTGGTATTTGATTCGCTACATGTGTATGGAAAATACAAATCACTGCATCTTCCCTTATTTGATCTACAATGGATGGTAGAAGCACTACACCATCTCCTTCAATTAATTGTACTGATTGTTCTTTTACAAGTTCTGCTGCTTGATCGAATAGTACCAGTCTTTTTTTATGTTCTGGCCAAATAAGCGCTCGTAACCATAAATAGTCTTCGTCATCATTTAAATCGTTCACGTGTAAATCTAGTCCGATTCTTTCTACGACAGGTGGACTTTGTTTTAGCAAATACGGCATATTATCCCCTCTTATTTCAGAGGTTAAATGAACATTCGATTGTGTATTTCCATACACTTCTTCCATTCCATATGAGTAACGATATTGATCCCAAAATAGTTGTAATCCAGAACTTGTACCAATTTCTATTAACGCTAACGGTTTGTTCACTTTATTAAATATGTAACAGAAACTTGGATACAAATAGGCACATCGTCTTACTTCATTCGTTTGAACGAGTTTCGTTTGTAATAAAGTAATTATTTCTTCACGATATACATGGCAAAAATCTTTAAATTGGTGAAAGGTATTTCCAAAATTTATATCAGCATCTTCAACTAAACTATAATAATACCTTTTTAAACCGTGTTCTTTTCCTTTTAACAATAAATAATGGACTGCACCTAATAATACGTTTGGGATTGGTTGACCAGGTTGTGCGTAGGAAGCTAACGTAAGAACTTCCTCATCTTCAGAAATTTTTATTGATAAATACTCGTATAAATCACTTGATCCTTTACATTCATTCTCAGAAAAATTCCGAAATAAGTTTGCGATTTGTTCTTTTGTAAGCATTGGTATCCCTCCTGTTTTATTTTCAGAATAATCTTATCATTAATTTGTTATTTACTCTATTTTTTCAAATTAAATGTAATTAAAAACAGATTCTTACAAATTCCCAAAGATTAAAACTTAAAAATAAAAGTATTAGTAAGTTTTTTTGAGATAACATCAAACTGGAATTCTTCTCCAAATTCCGCTTTACTACAATGCTTTTTACCCTTATGGCAGAAGAATTCTACAAAATAAAGCGTTAAATAGTTTAAAATTATCAGATAACACTAGATATTTTAGTCTATTAATTATTATAATAGAGTATGAGATGGTTATATAATTGAGACAAAAAAGGTAAATACCTAGGTGGGGCCTAGGTGGTGTTTTCTTTTTACGGCTTAGATATAAAAACACCTACTCTTTTTTGCCAATATAGGGGATGGAGAGATTATCATGAGCAACATGCAGCAAAAAACAGACGTTATCTTAATTGGCGCTGGAATTATGAGCGCAACGTTAGGATCATTACTTAAAGAATTGGCACCTGAATGGGAAATTAAAGTATTTGAAAAACTCACAAATGCCGGAGAAGAAAGTTCTAACGAATGGAATAATGCTGGTACAGGACATTCTGCGCTATGTGAGCTTAACTATACATCCGAAAAATCTGACGGGTCTATAGATATTGGTAAAGCTGTAAAAGTAAATGAGCAATTTCAACTTTCAAGACAATTTTGGGCGTATCTTGTTAAGAAAAACTTAATTCGTAATCCACAAGATTTTATTATGCCACTACCTCATATGAGTTTGGTGCAAGGAGAAAAAAATGTCGAGTTTCTAAAAAATCGTTTTGAAGCGCTTTCAAAAAACCCTCTATTCCAAGGAATGGAATTTTCTGATGCTCCTGATACATTAAAAAAATGGCTTCCACTTATTATGGAAGGTCGTAACTCTAATGAACTGATGGCTGCAACGAAAATTGATTCTGGAACAGATGTTAACTTCGGTGCGTTAACACGCATGTTGTTTGATTACTTAAAAACTAAAAATGTCGAGCTAAACTACAAACATAGTGTCGAAAATATTAAACGTACGAAGAACGGTTTGTGGGAAGTGAAAGTACATGATATGAATAGTGGTAAAATCGAACACCATACTGCAAAATTCGTCTTTATCGGCGGCGGTGGCGGTAGTCTACCTCTACTTCAGAAAACTGGTATTCCTGAATCAAAACATATTGGAGGATTCCCAGTAAGTGGACTATTTATGGTATGTAAAAACCAAAAAGTTGTAGAGCAGCACCATGCAAAAGTATACGGAAAAGCTAAAGTTGGTGCTCCACCAATGTCTGTACCTCACCTTGATACGAGATATATAGACAATAAAAAAGCTTTACTGTTTGGACCGTTCGCTGGATTCTCGCCTAAATTCTTAAAAACTGGTTCAAATCTTGACCTAATCGGTTCTGTAAAACCAAATAACGTCTTAACGATGTTAGCAGCTGGTGTAAAAGAAATGGGATTAACAAAATACTTAATCCAACAAGTTATGCTATCACATGAAAAGCGTATGGAAGAATTACGTGAGTTTATTCCGAACGCGAAAAGTGAAGATTGGGATATTGTAGTTGCTGGTCAACGTGTGCAAGTAATAAAAGATACTGATGCAGGTGGTAAAGGAACACTGCAATTTGGTACAGAAGTTGTTAGTGCCTCTGACGGATCAATCGCTGCGTTACTTGGCGCTTCTCCAGGTGCTTCTACTGCTGTTCACGTTATGCTTGAAGTATTAGAAAAATGCTTCCCAGGCCGCATGGTAGAATGGGAAGAAAAAATAAAAGAAATGATTCCTTCTTATGGCATTTCGCTAACTGAAAATCCAAGGTTGTTCCAAGATCTTCACGCTTCAACAGGACGCACACTTGGGTTAAATGAAAAAGAAGCTGTTCACAATTAACTGATAGATTAAAAAACGACATAATAAAAACGTCCGATATATTCGGACGTTTTTATTTTCTACTAGAAATTATACTTATCAATATTATCCTTTGTAAATACAACTCGTTCAGGTAATACGATAATACCATTTCCTTCTGCCTCGTAGTCATACCCTTGAATAGAGTTTGGTTCTACTTTCACTTTTCCGATTCCTTTTACTTCAAAGCTATCCCCTACTTTTAACTTCTTCCCTTTTACAACAATTTCATTTGCGACATACGTTGCGAGTGCACCTTGCTGTTTAACATCCCATAAACCAAATTGCTCTACTGTTCCTCGTTTTACATAATCACGCATAACGTTCGGCGTTGAAAACCCAGTTACGACTACATTTTTATCCATTTTCAAATTTTCAGCAGCTTGCGCCATCGCTGGAAGTGCCGTTGCATCTGGACATATTACTGCGTTAATATCCGGATACGTTTTTAAAATACTCTCCCCTACTGATAAAGATTTTTGTGCATTATTTTCACCATATTGCGTCGTTACAATTTCCCAGTTCGGGTATTTCTCTTTTATAATCTCTTTCGCCCTCGTTACCCATTGGTTTTGATCTGTTACAGTTGGGCTTGAATAAAAGAACGCGACCTTCCCTTTATCTCCAATTTGCTTAGATGTCATTTCTATTAATAAATTTGCAAGTTGATCTGGTGTACCTTGGCTAATATAAAACGAACGGTCTTTCGGATTCACGTCAGAATCCCACGTTAATACAGTCATCCCCTTTTTCTTTGCACGTTGCAGTGATTGCGAGAGACCATCAACTGACGTAGATGAAACCATAATTGCATCGTAGTTTTGATTAATAAAATTGTTTATATATTTTACTTGCCCTGATACACTCGCCTCAGATGGTCCATCATACTTCACTTGTACACCTAACTTATCCCCCATCTCTTTTGCACCTTCACCGCCTGATGTGAAGAAGCCCACTCCTGTTAATTTCGGAATGAACGCAAATTTCACATCGTCTGCTTTTTTCTTATCTGCCGTTTGGCTAGAGCAAGCGATTAAACCGATTAAACAAATACACATAATAATAACAATCCCTAGTTTTCTCATCATGACATTTCCCCCTTATGCAAATTCCGTCTTTTCCCCGCTAAGAATTGATGTAATTTGAAATGTCTCATAATAACTGAAAGAATAAGGATAATACCAATTACTACATTGGATTGTTCATTCGTTAAGCCAGTCATTTGCAAACCGTACTGCATAAGTCCTATAAAAATACTCGCTAGTACTGTCCCAATAATACTCCCTTTTCCGCCCGTAATAAGTGTTCCCCCTAAAACAACTGCCGTAATAACTGGCAAAATCGTTTCACTCCCAATATCAGCACGAGCAGAACCGAAATACGCTGTTAAGAAAGCTCCTCCTAATCCACCTCCTAACCCAGAAAGTACATATGCAATAATCACTACTTTCTTCGTTCGAATCCCGGAGTATTTCGCCGTACTTTCATTTGCACCAGTTAGTTTTGCGTGACGACCGTATGTTGTATGGTGAAACAATATCGTAAATACTATCGTTAAAATGACAAGGAGCCATAATAAATTAGGTATACCGATAAAACTACCATTTGCCAGTTGCACATACGAATCTGGTAAACCACTAATTCCTTCATAGCCCGCTGCCCCCGAACCACCTGAAATAACAAGGGCGATTCCTGCATATAAAAACATCGTTCCAAGTGTAACTACAAGAGGTTCTACATCTGTCATTTTTATAATAAGTCCATTTAATCCGCCGGCTATACAACTTACTACAAGCGCAATGATAACTGCCAACAGTATTGGCATGCCATTCATCCAAAGTACGCCGATAAGAATCGAAGTAAGCCCCATAATAGATCCTACTGATACATCAATTCCACCAGTTACAATGACAAATGTCATCGGAATAGCCGCAATTGAAATAATGAGGAAATCGTTCATACTAAAAAGGAGGTTACTAATGTTTAAGAAATCACTATTTATGAAACTAAAGAAAATGAATTCTACGAGAAGCAATAAGAGAAGAACCCCTTCCCATCTATACAAACTACGTATTACCCTCATAGATTCACCTTCCTTTCTTCTAATTGCCGGAGTTTCTTCCATTTTTTTAAGACACTATCTAATATAATGATGAGTAAAAGTAAAAATCCTGAAATTGCACTATTCCAAAATGCAGGTATTTTTAAAAAGACGAGTGAACTGCTTATCACTTCTAAAAAGAATGCACCTAATGCCGCTCCAAATATAGAACCTGTTCCTCCTTTTAAATGAATACCACCTAAAACAGCAGCGGCGATCACTTGCAATTCTATCCCTGTACCTGTTTGATTTGGAACGAACCCAATGTTCATTACGAATATGCATCCAGCGAGCCCAGCGCTTATGCCTGATATGATAAACGCGTATATTTTCACTTTATCTACATGTATTCCAATAAGCCTTGCACCATCTTCATTATCACCTACCGCATAAAAATATCTTCCAATTTGTACTTTCATTAAAAAGAAATATAGTAGTGGCAATATGATAAGAACGGTCCATACGGTTACCGGAATACCGAGCATCATAATAGAAGAAATTTGTTTATACTCATTCGGAATATCTTCAATCCACTTTCCGCCCGTAAATATTAACATTGCACCTCTAATAATCCCAAGCATTCCTAATGTCATAATGATAGCTGGCACTCGAAATTTCGTAACGCCAATTCCGTTTACCATACCAATAAGAGCACCAAGTATAATTGCTGCAAATATTGAAATAAAGGCACTGTATCCATCTGTTAACAACATCCCGCAAACCGCAGCGCTTAAGCCCATAATAGATCCTACTGATACATCTATATTTTTCGTAAATAATACGAAAGATTGACCAATTGCCAAAACAACTAAAATAACGCTTGATTTCAGCATTAAAGATAATGAGCTAAACTGAATAAAACTAGGATTCATTATTCCAACGAAGGCTATATAAAGAATTAATAAAATAATAATAGACGTCTCATGCATTTTAAATACACGTTTCACTCCGTTACACCTCCCTTTCCTCCGTACGCAAGGCGTGTAACTTCATTAATACAAATTTCCTTCTTCTCTAAATGAGCGACGAATTCTCCGTTTCTCATCACATATACCCGATTCGCTAATTGAACAATCTCTTCTACATCTGAAGAAATTAATATTATCGCAAGTCCCTCTCTCTTCAAACTTCGTATCGTTTCGTATACTTCTAGTCTTGCTTTCGCATCAATACCGCGGGTCGGTTCATCAAGAATAATCACTTTCGGATTACACGCAAGATATTTCGCTAGCACGACCTTCTGTTGGTTCCCACCTGATAAAGAGGTCATCTCTTCATTCATATGCGGGACAACAATTCGAAACTGTCTTATATACAGTTCTGATAAAGCGCTTTCTTTTTTGTTATTTAAAAAGAAGCTACTCATACCGTTTAAAGATGCAGATGTTATATTTTCCTTAACAGACGCAATTGAAAATATGCCATTCCCTGCCCGGTCCTCCGGCACATACACCATCCCTTCTTTTATTCTCTTATGTACCGAATACTTCGTAATGGATTTCCCCTCTAATAAGACGGAACCTGATTTCAAAGGTATTAATCCAAATATTGATTCAGCTAATTCCGTCCTACCTGATCCGACGATACCTGCAATCCCAATAACTTCTCCAGCATGTACAGTTAGTGATACATTTTGAAACACGTAACTAGACGCATTCGTGACATCTAATATTATTTCCGAAGGCTCTATTTCTTCATGCACGATTTCTTTCTTCTCCTCAAGTCTAGAACCTTTCGGCAATAACCCCTCCATTAGCAAGTCATATGTATAACTCGAAACATTCCCCTGACTAACAATCATACCATCACGCAAAATCGCTACTTTATTTGCAATTTCAAAGATTTCTGGAAAACGATGTGTAATGTATATCATGCCAATTCCTTTTTCTCTTAAGCTTTTTATCAACACAAAAAGACTCTTAATTTCGTGAGTTGTTAATGTCGATGTTGGCTCATCTAAAATAAGAATCTCAGCTTCCCTTATTAATCCTTTCAATATTTCTACCAATTGTTGCTGGGCAATAGATAACGATAACCCTAGATCATGAAGTTGAATGTTCCACCCTAATTCTTCTAGCAACTTATTAATTTTATTTCGCAGTTTTTTCTTGTTCGCTTTCATTCCGATACAAATGTTCTCTTCAATTGTCATATGAGGAAAAATGAGCGGCTCTTGAGGAATTAAATAAATACCACGCTGATGTGCTTCTGCTGTGTTTGAAAACTTTTGTACTTGCCCTTTCACAAACATATTACCAGAATCGTATGAATACAAACCTGTTAATATTTTCATTAACGTTGATTTCCCGGCACCATTCCCTCCAACTAAAGCGTATATATCTCCGCGCTCTAATTGTAAATTGACTTCTTTTAATACGAGTTGATTTGAAAAAGATTTACTCATTTTTGTAACTTGTAATAAGGGCACGTTCTCCACATGATGTCACCTACCTTTATCCCGCATTAACTGGCAGTAAAACTCCCACCTAAAAATTCGGCTTGGGCAAAGAAGTTAGGTATGAGATAAACTGCCAGTAAATGCCCGATTGGTGAAGACTAATAATCAGTGGGGGATGAACAAAACCCCCACTGATTATTAGTCTTCACTTTATCCATAACATTTTTTGAGAAAATGATTTTTTGTTCTACTTGTTTTGTAGCATTGTATATTCCTTTTTTCATATCTAGAACACTTTTTTCACCGGACTATTTATCGCTTCAACTGGAATAATCAAAATATCGAACACATATGTTTAAGCAGTGGTCAATTGTTGAAAGGGATGAAGAGTATGTCACAGCTCAACTTTGAAGACAATTTGTTAACAAAAGTAGCTTGGTACTATTATAAAGATCAATTAACCCAGCAAGAAATTGCTTCACTTCTTCACATTTCAAGAAATAAAGTCGTTCGGTTGTTAGATAAAGCGCGCACGGAAGGCGTAGTTACATTCCACGTTAAAGGTTCTGGCTTACACTGTTTAAGTATTGAACGTGACCTAATAAAAAAATTCTATCTAAAAGATGCTTTCGTTATTCCAACGCCAACAGAAGATTATGCATATTCACTCGGAAAAGCTGCCGCACAATATTTAGAAACTCAATTGCAACAGGGGGATTTACTTGGGATTGGCTGGGGAGAGACGATAAGCAAAATGTTAGAAAATATTCATTTTGATAGCTCTATGAATCTCTCAATCGTTACTCTTACAGGAGGCGTAAATCACTATATTCCAAGAATTCAAAGCTATTTAAACTACATGCAAGGCGACCTTCATATTATTCCTACCCCTTTTCTTACATCTACAAACGAAATGACGCAAATTATTCTATCAGAACCGAGCGTGAAAGATATGCTTCACGTCGCTTCACTCGCTCATACAGCAGTAGTTGGCATTGGAAGCTTATCTCAAGATGCCACTATTGTGAAAGAAGAAAAATTAACGCTACATGAAATGACATATATACGTAGTCAGGACGGGGCCGGAGATATTTTAGGCCAATTTTACAATACTGCCGGAAAACAATTAGAACTTCCTCATCATAATCGTCTTATTGGCACACCACTCTCTGTTCTTAAAAATATGAAGCATGTCGTTGGTGTAGCTGGCGGTATAGAAAAGATAGATGCAATATACGGCGCCTTAAAAGGAAAATTCATTCATACATTAATTACCGATGAAGAAACTGCCCTCTCCTTATTAAGAAAGGAAGGTGAATCTTAATGTCTACTCTATTAGCTTACGATGCTGGTACAGGGAGCATTCGAGCAGTTCTTTTTGATTTAAACGGTAATCAACTTGCTGTTAGTCAAAAAGAATGGATTCATAAGTCAGATAGTCGTTACCCTGGTTCTATGAATTTTGATGTGAAAGAAAACTGGAAACTCGTTCAAGAGTGTACGAAAGATGTTCTGCAAAAAAGTAATACATCCCCCTCTTCTATTAAAGGTATTAGTGCAACGAGTATGCGTGAGGGCTTTGTTTTATACGATAAAAACGGGCAAGAAATATGGGCTTGTGCAAATGTTGATGGACGCGCATCAGCGGAAGTTAGTGAATTAAAACAAATTCGTTCCGAAATTGAAGTGGATTTATATAAAAAATCCGGTCAAACTTTTTCATTAGGTGCTTTACCTCGCTTGCTTTGGATAAAAAAGCATGAGCCAGATGTATACAGAAACATTCACTCCTTTACGATGTTAAACGATTGGATTTTATATAAATTGTGCTGTAATTTACAAATCGATCCTTCAAACGGATGCACATCAGGTATATTCGATTTACAAAATAGAATGTGGGATAACTCGGTTGCTGAGCAATGCGGTCTTGCTCTAGCCTTTGCTCCAAAAGTAAATGAAGCTGGTACAGTTATCGGGAATATCACAAAACGCAGTGCTGAATTAACAGGATTACATGAAGGAATTCCTGTCGTTGCTGGCGGTGGTGATGCTCAAATGGCTTCACTCGGAACTGGAGTCGTTAAGCCAAATCAAACATTAATATGCGGAGGTAGCTTTTGGCAGCAAGAAGTAAATATAACAAAACCAGAAACTGATCCAAATGCGGCACTTCGCGTAAATTGCCATGTCGTTCCTAACCTTTGGCAATATGAAACGATCGCCTTTTTTCCAGGTCTCGTTATGCGCTGGTTTCGAGATGCTTTTTGCCAAGAAGAAAAGAAACTTGCTGAAAAACTCGGTATAGATGCTTATGAATTATTAGAAGAACAAGCTTACGAAGTACCTGTAGGCTCACATGGGATTATCCCCACTTTTTCAAACGTCATGAACTACATTTCTTGGCGGCATGCCGCACCTTCTTTTTTAAATTTAAGCTTAGATGCTGACAAATGCGGTAAGAAAGAAATGTTCCGGGCGATTGAAGAGAATGCCGCCTTCGTTACACTTGGCAATTTAAAACTAATTGAAAATCTCACAGGTACGTTCCCTTCCGAAGTCGTTTTTGCTGGCGGTGCTGCTAAAGGAAAACTATGGCCACAAATTCTTTCAGACGTACTCGGAATTCCTGTGAAAGTACCAGTTGTGAAAGAAGCAGCAGCTTTAGGAACTGCAATTACTGCTGGGATTGGTGCTGGCATATATTCATCTATGGCAGAGACTGCCGAACAGTTTGTACAGTGGGAAAAAACATTTGAGCCAGTCACTGAAAATCATGAACTATATAAGGAATTCTATGAAACATGGAAAACTGTGTATAACAGTCAGCTCGCTTTAGCCGATAAAGGGCTCACCTCACATATGTGGATTGCACCCGGTGCTCTGTAACACATTACATAAAGGAGTGAAATGTATGTTAAAAGCGAATGAAAATGACTTCTCCTATCGCTTCGGTGATAACGGCCCGAAATATTTAATACAAGGTCCGAATATTGATCTTGGGCTTGTCGTTATTCAGCCTGGGCAAGAGTTTCAAAATCATTATCATACAACGTGCGAAGAAGTCTTCTATGCGTTAGAAGGCGAAATAGATTTCTATGTAAATAACGAAAGAGTTCCAATCAAACAAGGTGATGTCTTGCAAGTTCGCCCTCATGAATCTCACTATCTTATTAACCATTCTGACAAACCTTTTAAAGCTGTTTTTATAAAATCACCACATTTACCCAATAAAGATACAGTACAAACTGAAAATCCAACATTAACGAAGGAGTGATTCCTAATGACTTGGGGATTTAAAAATCGATTAAACACAATTTTACCTGATGGCAGAGCAGTTATGTTAGCGATAGATCACGGCTACTTTTTAGGACCAATTCATGGACTAGAACAACCGTTAGAAACAGTTAAAAACTTGCTTCCTTATACAGACTCCCTCTTTTTAACACGAGGTGTACTCAGCTCCTGTATACCTGAAAACTGCAACACACCGATGGTTATGCGTGTATCAGGCGGGGCAACCGTTGTCGGTAAAGATTTAGCTAATGAAACAATTGTTACACCTGTGAAAGAAGCAGTAAAACAAAACGCAATTGGCGTCGGAGTTTCTGTCTTTGTAGGATCAGACTATGAAACACAAACCGTTTCAAATCTCGCAAATGTAGTATCTGAGGCTCATGATTACGGCCTGCCAGTACTCGGTATTACCGCCGTTGCGAAAGAACTACAAAAACGTGAAGCTCGCTTTCTAGCACTCGCCTCCCGCGTATGTGTTGAAATGGGAGCTGACATTATTAAAACGTACTACTGCGAAGGATTCGAAAAAATAACGAGCACATGCCCTGCCCCAGTCGTCATCGCCGGCGGACCGAAACTAGATTCAATCGAAGACGCATTAAACATTACGTATAATGCACTGCAAGAAGGCGCAATTGGCGTAGATATGGGCCGAAACATATGGCAATCTGAACACCCAGCTGCGATGATACAAGCGATACATGGTATTGTGAAAAACGGGTTGAGTGTGAAAGAGGCCTTGGAATTGTATAATGATGTGAAAAATTAAAATAAAAATGACAGACTATGTAATACAGTAGTCTGTCATTTTTTGTTAAACTATTAGAAAAGGAGGAATGATTATGCACCACATGTCTTTTGAACGCCCTACTGATCATTACGATGAACACTTATCTTCTATTGATGAAAAAATTTGTTCTTTATTAAAAGAACGAAAAGAGCTTTCGAATGGAAATCCTGGTTTTCCGCCCGATGAAGCAATTTATAATTGGGCAAAGCAATATGGATTTTATCCAGACTATTTAAATTCATTATTCTCTTCCATGATGGACGAAGAAGAATTTAAACCTCGGGTTGAGCCGGCTAAGTTTAAAAAACATATACCCGTTTTAAAAACTTATGAACGTCATGAAACAGTATATACTGTAACCTTTATTCGTCAATATTCTAATGCTAGTATAATTTATTTATATAAAGAATGGGATTCAAAAAACAAAAAACTTAATGAGAAAAATGCACACAGCCTTATTGAATTATCTATAAAAGATACATACGATTGCTGGGCAGAAGGATGGACTGGAACAGAAGGACATGTAAGCTACCAATTTATTGTATCTCCTGCTCTTCCTGATACTTTGTCTGGAATAAGCTTACGATTTAAAGACCGAAGTATGCCGTTTATGAAAGATCCAGCTGTGCTTGAATTTGAAATTCGGTTAGATTAATAAATAAAGAAGCTGTCCCATAAGTCGAATTTCTGACTAAGTGACGCTTCTATTTTGCTTTCGTGTTCCATTATAAAAGTGTTCTAAATGGAAATAAGCCCCTTCCACACTGGGTAAGGGGCTATATATACACCTTCAAACAATTACTCTTGATGAATGCTATTTAGTTTTGAAACTTTCTTACCTTCTCTATAATCAAGACAAGAAACTTCAATTAATAAGCCATTAAATACTGAAAAATAAAAACCATAACTACTACCTCTCATTGCATACGGTTCCTTGTCTATTTCAATGCCACCAGCTACTAAACGATTATATGCATGATCAACTTCACTTGAAGTATCCACTAAAAAACCAATATGAAAAGCTTCCGGATACATAACTTCCTTATTCCCCTTAAATGCTTTTGGATCGCTTAGCACAAGTATAAATCCACTCTCATCACTCATCACTACTAGTGCCTTTCCCTTTTGCTCCAAAAATTGAAAATCAAAAAATGTTTCAAAGAAATGTCTCGCTTCTGATAAATCATCAACACATAGATTCATATGATTTAACTTCATTTACTCATCTCCTTTTAAGCAGAGGATATATATACTCATATTGATAACACTTACATATGTAAAGAAAGATATACCGTCTAAGACTTTTTTATAGTCTTATGCTTTTTCCTATAGCTTAGAACGTTTTTCGAAAGGAATGCAATCATATGAACAATTCGACATGGAGTATCGATTTACCTATATAAGTTGACAAGTTTTATAGCCTTATTATTTATTCTCCAAATTAAGTAAAATCCACTCAATCAAGAAAATTGCTGAAGAAATCCGCTCTGTCGTATCCCCTAAGAACACTTTATTAAGGAACTCATCAAAATTAGTCGGTCTAATAGGTAATGCTTGAATATACCTTAAAACAGATCCAGCTGGAGGGGCTGGCTTATTATTAATAGCCCATATTCCCTCTAGCAATGTCCACATTGATGTATGAACTATATATGAAGCTTTTAACTCATCATTTACTTTCAAAGCAGACCGAATTTTTATTAGCGAACTATGCAACCAATGAGAAATGCCTTTTACTTTATCACTAGAAACACGGTAGTTTTCGATTTCATTTTTAGCTATTTCCTTTAACTTTTTCAACTCACCGCTTTTATCAATTAAAATTTCCCCTTCTAAAAAAGAGTATAACTCCATTGGATTATTTTTAAAGTTTACTTGTATTTGATTAAAATCTGCATACTTATATTCAATTAAAATACCTTCTCTCATTTCTGAATGAAAATCCTTCTTTTGTCCATTCTCTAAAAGAACATATAAGTCTAAATCGGATTCGGGATATGCGTCACCTCTTGCGATAGATCCGATGATCATTAATCCATTTACCTTATACATATATAAACTTTCATTTAATATTGTTTGTAACAATTTTTTATGTTTTTTATATGTAATGAATGAAAGGTTTTCTTTCATTTACATCCCCCCAGTACTAAAAAAGAGGATACATGTTAGCTTCTACAACATGTATCCTCTGCTTATATTATTACGACTTCTGATAAGCCGATTTCGATGATTTTACATAATAAACTGCGTGATCAACGTTAATAATATGATCTGGTTTTGGTTTACCACGACTCGCTCTATGTCCAGCTAAATGTTCTTCACTCGTTTCCCAGTTTTTCCATGCTTCTTCAGATTCCCAGCGAATCATAACTACAACTTCTTCATCTCCTCGTCTTACTTTTTTCACTAGCACACTTAAGTCGATGAATCCTTCAAATTTTTCAATAATTCCTTCTCCAGTGAAATGCTGCACTACTATATCAGATGTACCTTCTTTTACTGTAAATGTCTTAGTTTCGATAAACATATATCCCACTCCCTCTTTGTAATACGAATACTAGTATTCTTCCATTATAATTGATTATGATAATTATTTTCAATTATAAAGTTTTAAATTTTTAGAATTATGCTGACTTCTCCTCAATCGACTCATCCAAAAATTTAAAATACGGAAGCAATATCCCTATTAAAGAAGTGACACATATAATCGCACCGATGATAAAGTATAATACTCTTACTCCCCACATTTCACTCAGTATTCCGCCTAGAAACACACCTAATGGCATAGCGGATCGTATGAAAAATAGTCGCACTGAAAATACTTTTCCTATCATATTGCTTTGGACTGTTTGTTGGCATATCGTCGTGTTATGAACATTGAAAAATGCAATACAAATACCTGCAATTACTTCAATTAACACCGCAATTACTATACTATGATTGAACCCTAGAGAAATGTATGTGAGCCCTCCTATAAACAATCCTCCAAGCATAAGTATACGCCGGCTTTTATATGTTACTTTTCCGACTAATATTGATCCAACTACATAGCCAAGTGGGAAACCTGCCATGAAGTATCCGTACTCCGCATATCCTGCTGACAACTCATCTTTTATATAAGGCAGATTTGTAACCATCGTTACTCCTACTCCAAATTGAACGAAAGTAAGAAATACACCGAGCCAAACAATTACTGGTTTCGTGAAGAAGTATGTAAAACCGTGAAGAAATTGCTCTAGCCACGTTTTTCGAAGTTTTTGCTTTATTCTCTTTTCTTTTATGAAAAGTAACAATCCTCCACTAATGAATAGACAAACGCACACAAAAAATAGTGTAAGCTTCATTCCAATAAAATTAATGACGATACCACCTAATACTGGCGCAAGAAACATCATGAGACGAGTCATCCCGTCTATATACGCGTTTGCGCCTTGAAGCTGCCCTTTACTTACAATGCTCGGTGTAATGGCTTGACTTGCAGGTGTATAAAGCGGTGTAATGAGCCCGATTATTATTTGAACGACATACACGTGCCAAACTTCTATATTACCAATAACTAACATCATTAAAGGTAGTAAGAAAACAGATGCCCGCGTCCATTGTGAAAAAATCATAATCCACTTTCGGCTCCATTTATCAATAAATGGTCCACTTATTAGTTGCAGTATGAGAGACGGGATAAAATATAATAACCACATACTGCTTAATGCTGTTTTTGATCCTGTTAACTCATATACAAGAATTGAATTACATAACGTCCCGAAAGCCCCGCCCAATTCTGAAATCGCGCTACCAATCCACATAAAAAAGAATGAACGATTTTTCAATACATTTTCCAATATAACGCACCAACTTTTCTATTGAATTCCTCCCTTTATGTACATTCTCGTTGTATATTATCTATTTAAAAATACTTCTAATTCTTTCGCTAACGACTGTACTGCTTTCTTTCTCAACACATATTTTCCGTCATGTATATCAACTAACTTTGCTGAACGTAATAATTTCAAATGATGATGTACTGTTGATTTCCCAAGTTGCAATCTTTCCGTTATTTCCTGCAATGTACGTTCTTTTTCAAACAACATTTTTACAATTCTTAATCTCGCTTCATCCCCGAGCGCCTTATGTTTATGTACTAAAAAGTAGCTCGGCTCATACGGATCTTCAGGATGTATACTTTCGTTTGCGACCGGATAATGAAACACTTTCGTGTCTTCAATATCTGCTTCTATATTCCACGGTCTGTACGTAATTTGCGGGATAAGAAATACATGATGCACACTTGGCTCTGGCATATATATAACGCCACCTGTTGCCCACTCGACAAACTCTTCCGGTTTCATCTTTTTATTCATTTCATTTTTCGCTTCATAATCTCGCTCTAGTATAGAAAGTAGTTGCTCTTCCTCTTTCTTAATAACACTCTCATACCATCCTGTCATAACAGCGATTAAATGCCCTTTTAATAATTGCATATCTGTATTACATATAAACTCAATATACGCAGAGAAAAATTGATGTTCCTGTGTTAATTCCATTAGTCCTTGTGCTGCTGAAACTTCTCCGCTAGCTGCTAAACGTCTCTTCTCTTGATGGATTTCCCCTAAAAACGGTAAGCATACATATTTAAAATCTAATTCTGATAGCGAATTGATATTGTGAGCAAACTGAGATAAGTCCGTAAAATCTCCATCATACAGTAACTGTAGCAACGCTTTCCACGTATTGTGCTTCTCGACAAATTGCAAATGCTCTATCATTTCATGAGGTAAAGATTGTCTTGTTTCCTCCCATTCACTTTGAGTCTTTTCAAGCGTGTCGATTAACCTCTTATGAGTAATTGCCGCGATGCCAAGTGCACATTCGAAAAGTATCGAATACTTCATTTGAACGTTGTATGTTTCCCTCTTTCTACTCGTTACGTGAAAGACTTCCATTTCATCCCCTCCTTATTTGCTATATATTAAATTCTATATTCATCGAATTATACCTTCTATATTTTTAGAATTTTTAATTTTAAGTTGCAGTTGATTTTCTTGTTCAACTATGAGGCAGGTTTCTTGAAGAGAAAGGAGAATTTATTGCAGTAAGAAAAATGATTTAGAAAGCATAAGCTTATTTCTGCAATTGCTACAACGGCGTCATATAGTTCTTCTAGAAACTTCAAAATATCAATCAGATGATAAGTAGGTACGTTTCTACCTAATTTCTCTAACACGTATCGTTGGTCTATCTCATAGTTAAGGAGGCTATACGAATGGGTAAAAAAGAAATATTACAAAATGGAGTCAAACAAGTTTTTTACGATGAAGAATGGTACCCACCGATATCAGAAGCGTTAAAGAATCTTACCGCTGCACAAGCATGTTGGCAACCAGAAGGAAAGTCCAGTAATACGATTTGGGAAAATGCAAACCATTTACTAACCTTTAAAGAGCGCTTACTTTCCCGCTTACATCAAGATGACACATTTGTTGCTCCACAAAATAATGATGACACGTTTGTCCAAGGTGGACCTAATGATGAGGATGCTTGGCAGCAAACAGTGAAGCGAACGCTTCAAGTACATGATGCCTTACAATCTTCATTAACATCCCTTCAAGAAGCAGAACTGGATCAGCCAAGTCCTTCTCTACCAGTTTGGCAACAATATATGAATATCCTTTTGCACGATGCTTATCATACAGGACAAATTATACAACTTCGTAAACTCCAAGGTTCATGGCCAGCTCATCGCTCATATTTATAAGTGATGATTAAAGAGGATAGACACGCATATCATTCTACATTAGCAGAATAATCACAAAAAAAGGCAAATGAGATTCTAGCTCTCATTTACCTTTTTTGCATGTTGGAGAAACGTCCTACAATGAAATAAAATTCACCAAAGAATGTTCAAATGTATAAAGTAAAACTTTGATCAGTGGAATTTTGTCCATCCCTACTAATTATTATCCCAAACCAATCGGTCATTTCCAGGCCATTATCTCCCATCTAACTTCTTCACATTCACACTTATCCATTCATCTGCGCATCGTTCAATATCCCAATGATTTCACTCAACATTTCCTCTGTAAAAGCACCTGCGCTAAAATTCACTAACGCTCGTAACGGCATATAGTTTAGCATAGCCCCCATCATTTCAGATGTATCACTATCCCCTTCAGCCATACTAGCAAACGGGCTATCTTTTAATGCTTTTTCCATAAGCCCTTTTGCGATTGGTGCTAAAATTGGGTCCACAAATATGTCCCCAAGTAAAGTATTACGATGCACTGGTTTTCGAATTATAGTCGTTGATTGAACATGCATGTTATCTTGTAAAACGATCTCTTTTGAAGACTTACCTACTAAAATCTCAAATTCACCTGTTTCAACATGCCAGTCCTTCAATTCAACATTATAATAAGCAAATGATCTTTTATTTAAAGTAAAGTTAACCGTTTTTTCTTCTCCTGGCTGCAATTCTATTTTTTCAAATCCTTTTAACTCTTTTTCAGGACGAATCATTGTGCTTTCAACATCTTTTATATAAAGCTGAACAATTTCTTTCCCCGCTGTACTACCAGTATTTTTCACGTTTACACTGACAGAAACTGTCTCTGTATCCTTTATTTCTTTCTTATCTACTGAAAGATTACTATACTCAAAGTTTGTATAGCTTAACCCAAAACCAAATGGGAACAATGGTTCAATATTTTTCTTATCGTAATAACGGTATCCGACGAAGACACCTTCTTTGTATTCCACTTTGTCACCTTCTCCAGGGAAGTTTAAGTAAGAAGGATTATCGCTTAAAACTTTCGGGAATGTTTCTGCTAATTTCCCGCTTGGATTCGCATCACCAAATAATAAATCAGCAATTGCTCCGCCTAATGCTTGCCCACCTAAATAGCCTTCAAGTATTCCTTTTACTTTACCTATCCATGGCATTTCAATCGGTGCTCCGTTACTTAAAACTACAACGATATTACTTTGAACCTCAGCAATAGCCTCAATTAATTGAACGTGATTTTCTGGTATTTGTAAATGCTTTCGATCAAAACCTTCTGACTCATAACGATCTGGAAGTCCAACAAAAAGAACCACTGTATCTGCGCTTTCTGCAATCTTTTTTGCTTCATTAATCATGTTTTCTTCTATATCATCGCTAGCAAGATCATAACCTTGAGCAAATAGTATATTCGTTTTTTCGCCTGATACAGTTTCAATTTCTTCAAGAATACTCTCAAGTTTTGTTGGATTAATATGAGAGCTTCCACCGCCTTGATAACGTGGTTGCTTTGCAAATTCTCCAATTACCGCTACCGTTCCCTCTTTTTTCAGCGGAAGAATGGAATCTTCATTTTGCAACATAACCATACTTTCACTTGCAACTTCTCTAGCAAGCTGATGATGCGCGTCCTTACTATACACAGCGTTTTCTATTTGGTTATCATAAGCTTTAAAAATAATGTAAAGTAATCGCTCTACTGCTTGATCAAGCTTTTCTACAGATAGCTCACCACCATTAACTGCATCAATAATCTTCTTCTCACCAATTCCAAAGCTTGAAGGCATTTCCAACTCCAAACCGTTAGCTAAACCTTCAACACGCTCATTTACTGCACCCCAATCAGAAACGACAAAACCTTCAAATCCCCATTCATCTTTTAAAATATCATTTAATAAATAGTTATTTTCCGAAGCGTATTCACCATTTACTTTGTTGTAAGCACTCATTACTGTCCAAGGCTGTGCTTCCTTAATGACATCTTCAAAGCTAGCAAGATAGATTTCACGCAATGTTCTTTCATCAACAATTGCATCTACAGACATTCTGCGATGCTCCTGATTATTAGCAGCGAAATGTTTTAATGACGTTCCAATCCCTTGACTTTGTACGCCTTTCACATGATTTGCAGCCATTTGTGATGATAAATATGGGTCCTCTGAAAAGTACTCAAAGTTTCTTCCGCATAGCGGCGAACGTTTTATGTTTGCACCTGGTCCAAGGAGAACACCTACATTTTCAGCCTGACATTCCTCGCCTAATGCAACTCCTACTTGATTTATTAATTCTTTATTCCATGTACTTGCTAACCCTACTGCTGACGGGAAACAAGTCGATGGAATACTGTTATAAATCCCTAAGTGATCTGCTCCCTCTGCTTGTTTTCTAAGTCCATGTGGTCCATCAGTTACCATAATAGAAGGAATTCCTAATCGCTCAATCCCTTTTGTATTCCAAAAGTCTAATCCAGAACATAGACTTGCCTTTTCTTCTAATGTCATTTGTGAAATGATTTTCTTAATATCTCTTTTCATGATAGCCCTCCTAAAAAACAATTAAGTAAACGCTTTCTTAATGTCATTATAGTTATTATTTTTTAGATATTATGGTATATTTTTTAGAATACTTGTAAAAATTTTAGTTGATTATATTTATGATTACTTTGCAAAGTAACATAAGATGTACCCTCTTATTGTGAAACCTTCGCTTAAGAGCGGATTTTATGCTGCTTTTAACTTATACATATATTTAGCTGATTTTTAAAGAATTGAGGTAAAAATAATGAATTGCTCCAAACTAGAAGATTTATATTATATTTGTAAGCTAGTCTTTGACATACATAAAACACCTATCTTTTTCATTGATAACAAAGGGGATTTAGCATTTGAAATCTCGCCCAATTTTCAGCACAACCCTTTGTATTCTTCAAAAGAGGACTTACTTAATCAACTATTTAAGGAAAATCCACCCTATACTTTTCCAGTACTAGAAGAGACTTCTTTTCTTGAAAATTTCTTCTCAATTAGCTTACGTTTGAACGATCAACTGAGTGGGAATATCATCGTTGGACCTGTCCTCTATTCCAGATTATCAGAAACATCAATTAAAGGAATCGTTAATGATCTTCAACTAAAAGTAGACAACGAGAAAATAATACGATATTATCATTCTCTCCCCATCTTAAGCAATTTGAATTTTTTAAATGTAAGTATGGTTCTTTATTACATGCTATATCAACAAAAATTAGATGTTGCTGATATTTTGCAAAAAAATATACTATTAAAAAAGGATGATTTTGAGATTGAACAGCCTGATATACAGATATCGGAGCAACGTCAAAGTACATTAACTCATATCGACCCACTAATTGAAAGGGAAATTTTCGAGTGTATTAAGCTGGGGAAAAAGGATGATTTAATTAAAAATCTAAGGAGATTACCTGAATCAGGGGATCTTGGGGTGTTATCAAAAACAAGTCATTTGCGAAGCCAGAAGAATTCTGCCATCGCAGCAATTACACTTGCGACTAGATCAGCTATAGATGGTGGACTATTCCCTGAAATCGCATATACCCTCAGTGATTTATTTATTCAAAAACTCGAAGAAATAAATAAAAGTGAAGCCATTTCTCCATTTTTGGAGAATGCTTTACTTGAGTTCTCAGAACGAGTAAGAAATGGGACGATACAAAAACATTCAAAACCTATAAACGTATGTCAAAATTATATATTTACTCATCTGTACGAAGAAATCACACTATCCCAACTAGCAGGAATAGTCGCATTAAATCCTAGTTATCTATCTTCCCTTTTCAAAAAAGAAATTGGAATTTCACTAGGCGAATATATACAGCGAGCTAAGATTGATGAGTCAAAAAATTTAATGACCTTTACGAGACATTCTATATCCGAAATTTCTACACTATTAAATTTTCATGATCAGAGTCATTTTACAAAGGTTTTTAAAAAACATACTGGTGTTTCACCTAAACAATTTAAAAATGGATGTTTTTAATGCTTATTCTACTACTAAGAGCAACCTTCTCTCGTTCGACCAATAGATTTATTAAATTGCTTTATATTATTAATAAAAGCCCCCTCAACTCATGTTAAGGGGGTTTTACTAATAATGTAATATACGTTTTTTCTGTTTCCTTTCCATTCTCAATACATGGATTGTGAGCTAAAGGAAAACAAATTGTATAATTATTTCTCTAGCTTCTTCATATATCTCCTAATGTATGAAGAACTTTATTTTTAAAATTCAAATTCAATTTATGAGTTGTTGGTCATTCCAAATACAAGCCCTGAAATATATGGAATTAACCAAATGAACCACACAATTACACTTAATGTGTGAAACTTTGCAATCATTTTTATATCCTTCTTCTTCAAAACTACAGTGGCCCACACAGCATGAAATAGCATAAGCAAAATTGCTGATAAACCCGTAATCCCATGAAAGCTAAATAGCGAACCTTCTGAAGCCATTTTCTCCATTAATGTAGTACCAATCGTATCGCATGCTAATCCAACCCAAAATATAATCACATGCCAAGGTTTTAATGTTTTTTGAATCTTTTCACTCCAAACCCCAATTGAATAAAAAATAAGTGCTGCTGTAATAAATGTAATAGCAGATGCTAGCACATCAATCACCCCTTTACAAAATTTCTCTTCCTATTACAAGTTCTATATTACATAAGGATTATGAACAGAGTATGAATGGAGCATTATCCTTCCAAATATATATAGATGGGCTATGTTTTGGCTAAACCAAATACATAGGGCCACTAAATCTTGTGCGCGATATTTACTTTTTCGTTTAACAAATCCTACATTTCTAGCTAATTGCTCTAAAGCATCAGGTGACGTGTATCGTTGCAACTCTTTAGAAAATAACCCCATTTCATCAGAAGTCGATAAATCCATACGAAAAACGCTATTCTTTTTGTATATTTCTACAAAAAGAATAGCGTTTTTTTCGTTCAATAGATACATTTTGTTAGCTTGATAGCGATGTAATGTGCCCCCTATAAATAATAATAAAAGATAAAAGAACTCAATTAATTACCAATTTATTTTTTATGCACCACAAGTATTAATTAAAGTTGTTTTAGATATATAACCACCTAATGAAGATATATATAACCATTTAGATGAATTATCGTAATGTCCTTGGACATATTCTCCATTAACCCAAGTACCAGTTACATTAGTATCTTTATTAATGAAACCTACAACCTTAGCGCTAGCAGATGCTGTTTTTCGTACATTAGCGCCATATACACCTACTTTTCCTCCATTTGTACAAAGACCTGATACATCATTTTTTTGTAAAGGATGAATTGTTGAAAATGATGAGGTGAATTCAGTATTTTGGGCATTATCAGTAGATGCAAAAGCAGATGAATTAAATCCAAACAAAGAACAAACGAAAACCGCAACTAAAGAAAAAATAGACAAGCGACGAAACATTCTTTCTCCCCCTTTAATAGTATTAACAGTTCTTATCACTACTTTATGTTCCTTTCTAAAATTTTAAATTGAGAAACTTTTATGAAGACCTAGCTAGTTTGGAAGTTTGAAAATGATGAGGTGATACAAGTGCAAACAGGAGTTATTTGTAAACAATGTAATAATGAATACAAACATCTAAAGCAATATGATAAAAGATTGGTGGTCCTCCATGCCCATCAACCTTTTATTATGAAGTAACACCTGAACGTATTATATTATTGTTTTTTATTAACAGACATAAAAATATTTTAATTGTTTTATTGATAATTTCTAAACACAATTATAAAATGTTTGTATATATATAAACTAAATCAAATTATGTTTTGTTTTATTGAAAGAGATAGGAAATATTAATAACAATAAAACAATGGGTATATCACCTACAAAGAGCCGTAAAAAGAATAGAACCAGTACGAAAAAGATACTTTCGTAAAAAAATTTTAAAAATAAGAATTATTTGCTCTTGAAGAAAAGTGACTAGAAAAGTTACAACCATATGGAGAATAAGGTTATACCAAAAAAGTCTTAAAAGGGGGACAAAATTATGGAACAAAGAAAGTTTTCAGTAACACCTCAAGATCGAATGAATTATATATTAGGTCTTTATTCTGCAGATCAACAAATTAATGCAGTTCTTTATTTTCCTGTAGGTATATCAAAGAAAATACTTGAACAATCAGTAAGGATAACGTTACAATTACAGCCGGTTTTGAACAGCCGGTTTGTAGAAAATGATATTCCTTACTGGGAGGAACATTCATCTGCCACTAACTCACCTATTTGCCTTTTTGCAGAAGGAAATGATCAAGAACTTGAAATAATGGCAATAGATTTTATTAAGGAACCTGGTGATCGTATTCAGGGGCCTATGGTTCAAACAAAATTATTACGAGGCACTGCAACAGATATATTAGTTGTGAAATTATCTCATCTATGCTCAGATGGTGCAGGGGTCAAGGAATATATTAATTTGCTTGGAGCAATTTATACTCAACTTTCCTTGGGACTATCCAAGAATCAAATTATAAAGGAATTTGGTGAGGGAAATGAGAGTTTTCGAGATCAATCACATGTATTCAAATATGCTGGAATATCGGACATAAAAAGCGCGTATCGTCCTAACCAAGAACAACAGACATCGTTATGGGCTTTTCCATCTCAACCCAACAAAAATAACTCCCCCCAAATGTCCGTACGGCGGTTGAACCATGAGCAATCTCTACGTCTACTCCAATGGACAAAAGCACAACAGGCTACCTTGAATGATGTAATCATGACTGCATACTTCCGAGCTTTATCACATTTCACTGTGTATGCAGAACCTCGTACCTCAGAAAAAATGATCGGTTTAACAATTGATTTACGTCGATATCTGCCTAATTATACAACTGGGGCTATTTGCAACTTATCCGGCATGGAAATGCCAGTGATTAAAATGGAGGATGATGAATCATTTAATCAGACTCTCGTTCGAATTAAACAATCAATGGATAAAATAAAGTCTCAAAATCCAGGTCTTTCTTCAGCAGCAGGAATGGAGCTACTGGCAGGTATGAAGCTATCTGTGGTGAAGGAAATGTATAATCAGCAATACGAACAGGCTTTACAGATGGGGATGGCGTTGCCGTTACTGACAAATTTCGGGGTGATCGCTGATGAACCTATTCAGTTTGGTGAAGTTCAAGCTGAGGACGGGTATATGACATCGCCCATTATGTATGCGCCATTCTTTTCAATGGGTGCAAGCTTTTATAATGGAAGACTTACATTTACGATTGGTTATCATACACCGGATACATCAAAAGAAAAGGTGGACAAATTTTTAGAAAGTGTTGTTAATCAACTATCATAAATAAAAGAGAATATAGCGCAAAAATTTCTAGCAGCATTGTATTTTAGGGGCTCGTCCCCATGTCTATCAAGTTAACAAAACAAAATACCCCCTGAAATGAAAAAAGACGTTATTCTTTCTGAAAAATCATCGGAAAAGATAACGTCTTTTTATCAAACTTTTTTACAAGTTATCAATCTTTATTATAAAGTGAAGCTTTAATCAGTGGGGTTTTGTTCATCTCCCACTAATTATTAGCTCACACCAATCGGGCTCTCCTTTGTTTATATGCCATTTATTAAACTATTTTGTTCAAATTTAATTAATATACAAATACTTTTGATGAGCTTTCCTCTAACAAACTAGAATTATAATTAGGTGCTAGTACGATGTTTGTATATGTTCCTGTACCCGAAAGGTATTTGTACCTATGTTTTAACCCTGATGGAATAAAAACAGATGCTGGACTTTCAATTATTTGCAATTCTCCTTCAATTTCCACTTCACACATGAGACCAGTACCATCTATTCTATTCCCCCAAAAAATAAAGGCACTATCACAATGATGTGCATGAGTATCTACATGCCCTTCTAAGTTCTCATCCATATGGGCGTCGTAAAATACACGCTGTATTACATAAAATGAAGCACGTTCATCAGTTCTATAATCCATCTGTACCCAACGCTCTCCTGGACCATCACGATGATATAAAAGCTCAGATGCTCCTTTTACAAATGGTTTACTAACTCGAAGAGACTTTGAAAGCCGAGGCCCTTTTCTTTCTATACATTTTTGTTGTATGTTCCTTACTCTTCCTAACATTTCAGGTTGAATACCCTCGTATGCTGAATAATTCTGCTGAACAGCTTTTATATGATAGGATGCAGTATGAGTAAATATATTCTTTCCAATAATCGGTCTCCAATGATCTACTTGACAACCAGTAGCTAATTGGAGAGATTGCGTTAATTCAGGAATCATCTGTAGTTTAAAGCACTGTAGATTACGCTTTTGAGATAAAATTACTGATAAATTTAGCAAATCAACAATCCCAGCACGTTCACCTATTCCGCACAATGTAGCATCAATGACAGATGCCCCCGAATCGATTGCAGCGAGAGCATTTGCCATGGCTAATCCTAAATCATTATGAAGATGAACTTCAATCTCACAAGGGAATGTCTCAACAGATTTCTTCACGATTGTCGCACACTGACCTGGCTCCCAAATTCCTACAGTGTCTGCTAAACTGATTCGATCTGCTCCAGCTATATGTGCAACCTGTCCAATGTAGGCGATATCTTCCCATTCCGTTCGTGAAGCATCTTCAATAGTAAAACGGATTTTCATTCCTAAAGATTTTGCTTCTTCAATAGCTTGTTTCACCTGATTAATAACATAATCTTTTGATCGATTGGTGTATTTTGTTTGTAAAGAAATAGGATTAATAGACGCCCAGATTCCTATCCAATCGGCACCAGCACGATAAGCCGCTTGAACTTCTTCTTCTTTCGCCCGAGCATGCATAAGTATTTCGGCATGCTTTGCAGATGCTGCAACTTCTCGGCAAATCTCTTCTTCTTCTTCAGAGATGCCAGGGTGTCCAACTTCAATAAGACTTACTCCAAAATCCTCTAACTTGTGAAGTAATGTAATTTTGTCTTCCTTGGAGAAACGAATACCACATTGTTGTTCTCCTTCACGTAAGGTAGCATCTAATATTGTTAAACCCTTTTTCATTCCTGTTTGCCTTCTTTCGCCTCTATAAAGTTTAATGTTTGTTCGAATAGGATATTACGATTCTTTTCATACACAGCCCAGTGTGTTGCATCGGGGATTACTACTTCTTTTTTTTGTTTTGCACTTGTTAATTTTGACATCATATTTCGGTCTGCAAATATGTCATCTTCCCCGTAAATGACAAGTAATGGAGTGGTAATCTTAGATGCATCATATAGAGGCTGATTTTTCCAAATATAAAATAAATCTTCAAGTGGACCAACTGGTCGACGAATCGTTTGATTATTATTCTTACTCATAGGATCTGAATCAATAAAAACTTGTTTTACGGCATCCATTGCTTCGTTTGTAACAATTTTTTTATTTCCCATCATCATATGCCAATGATGCATTCCTTTATCAAAGTCTACGATTTGATAAGCTGGTGCTTCAGGATTAAACTGATTAGGTTGTAGTGGGTTTTCGAAAGGTTGTGTCATCATAGGAAGTGTGAACCCATGCATATACCCATATAAAATAAGCTTATTAATATCTTGAGGATGGGATATTGCATAATTTCCAGCCACAACGCCTCCATATGACCATCCAACAATATGAATTTTTTTTACGTTTCTCTTCTTTTTAATCCAATCTACAATCGTTTCTAGATCTTTGGTTGCATCATTCAAATGAATAACCGGACGGTTTTGGGAAGAAGGATCTGACATTTCTTTAGGGCGAGAAGAACGACCAAACCCTCTGAAATCCATAGCCCAAGTATCATACCCTTTTTTGGCATACTCATCCATCCATGAAAATTTTGGTACATCAAATGCCTGAGCTGTAGGTACACTAAATGGTTCTAAAAATAAGATAATTTCATCAGATGTATACTGTTTTTTATTATTTAAGTTTTTATGAAGTAAAAATAATTTTTCTTCTCCTTGCTGAATTTCTAATTCTTGTTTTACTACTTTAGAAGTTTGATCATTTTGAGAAGTTTCTTTGATATTAGAACAACTAGACATAAGTATTATCAAAAAAATCCCTACTAAACTAATGTGTGTCCATTTTATCTTCATTTAGAATATTCCTTTCATTTCATAGAAATAATAGCTATGATTCCCGCCGCGATAATTAATCCGGCTGGTAATCCTTTTGTAAATATTACGGCAATAAGAGTACCTATTAAGACACCTAACAATATCGTAGGATTCATAGGTAGAACTCCTACACCTTTTCCTCCTATGTATGACACAGTAAAACCTGCTAGAATGGATCCTAATCCGATAGGAGAGGTAATTAATTTTATTACGTTTTCACTTGTAATCTTTCCAGATGTGATTGGTACTAAAAGGAATAGCATCAGAAAGAAAATACCAATTGGAAAAGAATATTGTTGAATAAGATGTAATAAAGTTTTTTGTCCAACAGCAAGTAAAACTCCTAATAAACAAGCCGCACCAGCTAGCGCATAATCCTTAACGAGCAGAGCGAGTGTAACAATAATCCCCAGTAACAAAAAAGGAAGCATATTCTCTTACCTCATCTATAATGTTGTATAATCCCAACTATCATTTTCAGGTACAGACACATGTACCATATTTTGATTTGCAAAGTTAATTTGGATTAAATTTGGACTTATTACAGGTTTTAAGTCTTCTCGATTTATTATAAATTTAAATGCTTCAAAGCTTGCTAGAATGCCTACTATATTCGCAACAGGAGAGATTACCGCCCATGGTCGATTTTTTTGCACATAACTATTTGCCCAGTTCTCATCCGCGCCGTACGTGACAGAATGAAGAGCACGCCCATCTTTTAGTTTATGAATTTCATCTTGGATTTCTGTTGTTAACTCTTTTTGATAAGACGGATATCCTAACGCAATTTCATAGGGTGTAGAGTCAGGAGTAAAAGACATGACGCCACCTCTAAATGGAGGCGTCACCGCAATCCAAATTGAAGGGATTCCTAGTTTCTGAGCTGTACGATGGATAATCACTCTCGCTACTAAATTATCAGTTGCATCTATAATGATATCTGTATTCGTTAGAAGCTCTAATGCATTGTCCTCGGTAACAAATTCTTTTGTTATCTCTACTTGTAATAATGGATTAATGTCTTGCAAAATTTCTAAAGCGACCTCTGCTTTTCGCTGTCCTAATTTACTAATGGAACTTAGCATTTGTCGATTGATATTACTTGTTTCAAATACATCTTGATCAATAACATGTAAAGAACCCACACCCATTCGCGCCAATTGGATAAGTGTAATTCCTCCTACGCCCCCTGCTCCAACTACAGTAACTCGAGAATTTTTTAATTTCTCCTGCTCCTCTACAGAGATAACACCAATATTTCGCGTAAAACTTTCTTCATATATATTTTGCATATCATTATTTTTTGTTAACAAATTGTATTCCTCCTTACAGTGTTTTATAATCCCATCCACCTTTTGGGACTTCTTTTACTTGAACCGGGATATGACTATCTAAATCTATTACAATGCCTTTAGGCGCTCTAGCTAGAGGTTCACGACCAGTTAAAACTTGTATTGCTTCATGAAAACTAAATAGTGACAATAGATGAGCACGCATCGGCGTGATAATCCATCCTGCTTTTCCATCACAAAAATCTTGCGCCCACTCTTTTGGTGCGCCTTTCTCCACAGAATACCAAGCTCGACTTTTCTTTATATCAGCAATCTGTTGTCTTAATTCTTGATTTGTTAATTTGCATCCGACACTTGAGATATTTAATGCTTCTTCATAAGGAATTCCGGATGGGAAAAATGTAGAAACAAATCCTCGTGTTGGGGGGCTACCTGACATCCCTACACTTGGTATACCTAATTCTCTAGCTGTTCTATGTATAATGACTCTTGAAGGCATATCATCTACGGCTTCTAGTACGATATCATGCCCTTTTATAAGCTCGATTACATTATCTTCATCGACTCTTGTTTGGATAAAGTTTGTTGATATATAGGGATGTATATCTTTTACAACCTGTTCTGCAACTTTTGCTTTTGGTTCACCTATAACACTAGAAAGCGCTAACATTTGTCTGTTAATATTAGAAACTTCAAATTCATCGGGATCAACACCGGTAATATGCCCTATTCCCATTCGCGAAAACAGAATTGCTTCATATCCACCTACTCCCCCTAGTCCAAAAATAATGACCTTCTTATTTCGAAGACATTCTTGTTCCTGTTCAGAATACACACCAATATTTTTCTTAACCATTTCCCAATAATATGAATCCATATCCATTTTGGAGTCTCCTTTATATGTAGTAACCATTTCAAAAAATAAGTCCTGTATATAAAAATAGTCTACAAGTATGTCGTTTTTGTGTGCTATTTGTAAAAAAATAAAAAAACTTTCAATTCTAATTTTTAAAACAAATGAAGAACTCGAAGATTTAAAGGAGGGAAGAATCAGGTTTTCCACTTTTAAACTACAGGAATTCCAATGGGGTTTCAGGTGAAGATATAGACAATGTAACTCATTTCTTATCTATAAGATTCTTTTTATATGATAAAAGAGGAATTGTAGGTATTGAGGTTGTAACTGACAATAATCTATCAAAGTCTTACTGGATGCGTTCAAACCTGTTTATTCTTACAGAACTTAATCAAATTGATGATTTTGCAAAAAGAATAGGTTACGCATACCCGACTCGATTAATTTAGCAATAGGCTCATCGTCATTTGTTTCTGCTCCTCCAGATACATAGCTTAACATCTTTTCTCTTATAAACTTATGTACAATAGGGACGGGAGCTGGAATAGATGCAAGAATCATCTTTATGCGTATTTACGCAAATACAAAGACTGGATCCAATAAACTAGCCGTAGCAATATGCTCAGGATTATATCTGGCCAATTTCATTGTTGTCCGACCTCCAATGGAAACACCCACGATATGCACTTTTTCTAAGCTTACTCCTTCAATTACTTCATTTAACCATTCTGCTTGTTGTTTTTGGTTTTCAATCGCCTTCGTTTGCACGCTCATTCCAGGTTCACCGAGTAAATCTATCGTGTAAACTGGCCTTTGCTCCCTTAGCCCTTCTAAATTGGGCACCCACATTGGAGTGGATGCACCACGTCCAGGGAGTAAGAGTAGGGGTTCCTTATGTTTGTTTTCCTCTTTAGTAAAGTAATAAGCACGAATTGTGCCATATTTAGTTTTTATATCTTTCGTATCGTTAGGATTTTGAAGAAGTGCCATTGATTCATCGTAAGCAATTTAAAAGTCTTCCTTTCCTTTTTCAGATGTAAAGTGACCAATCTTATTATCATCTCTCTTCATTTGAATTCCTCCTTGCTACAAATATATTGATGAACTTTATCAATATATTCATGGCAATAATCCATTAAAAATTTATCTTCTTTAAGCCTAGTGAATAGGCTAATCATTCCGAATATCCTAAACTGATAATAAGCATTTTCATTTATAATTCACGACCAATTTATGATTTCAATTGGGGCCAACTTATGAGTTAAAAAACATATTACATTATGTTTTTTGTTTTTAGATATGATAATTACCAAATTTATTTTGATAAAAAAACGCTCTTACATCTAATTCTGTAAGAGCGTTTTTTTACTTACTTATTTTCAAATCTCATTTTTACATAATAACTTTCCGTTTTTTGGATTTTAGTTTTACAGCCTCCCTATTTTTTGTAGAAAATCCTGTATAATTACCTTCACAAAAAATAAATTCATGTTTAATATTGTAAACCCATTATCTTTGTTATTTGTTTGAAACGCTCCCCAATATCGATTTAAACAAAAACTCCCCTTAAATCAAAAATGATTACGGGGAGTCAGTTAAATATGATGAAGTTACAGTTCGGATTTCACTTGAACAGAAACATTGTTTTTAATTAAATTTTTGACGTCTTTAAAGGTAACAAAATTGTTACTTTGCTCATCCCAAAGACGGAAACGAATTGAACGCAAGCTTGTGGCAAGAGTAATCGTTGGTACATTTTTTAAAGGAAGCGTATTATTGTGTGCCTCTTCTAGTTTATAGTTAGGTACTCTTGGACTCAAATGGTGAACATGATGATATCCAATATTACCAGTTAGAAATTGCAGAATTTTCGGAAGTTTATAAAATGAACTTCCCTCCACTGCCGCTTTCACATATTCCCACTCTTTATCTTCTTCAAAATAAGAATCTTCGAATGTGTGCTGTACGTAAAACAGCCAAATACCTACTGAACCTGCTATTAAGAATATCGTACCATGTACTAAAAGAAACGATTGCCATCCGATTGCCCAGCAAAGTACCCCTACTAAAGCAACAATTAAAACATTCGTCAAATAAGTGTTCATGCGTTCTTTCTTTCTAGCACCTTTTCTGTTAAATCTATTTTTAAGAAGGAAAACATAAATCGGACCTAATCCAAACATAACCAACGGATTGCGATATAAACGATATGCTAAACGGCGTCTAAATGGTGCTGCTAAATATTCATTCACTGTAAGCGTCCAAATATCTCCTGTACCTCGCTTATCCAAATTACCACTTGTAGCGTGATGAACGGAATGCTCATGCCCCCATTGATCAAACGGGAATAAAGTTAAAACACCCATACATGTTCCTACTATTCTATTTACACGGCGACTTTTAAAAAAAGAATAATGGGTACAATCATGAAAAATAATGAAAATCCGCGTCATAAATCCAGCTGCTAACAGAGATGGAACCAATGCTAACCAATAAGAAACGGACAAACTTTTATAAGCAAGGTACCATAAGATAATAAATGGCACTACCGTATTGATGATTTGCCAAATACTTTTTTTTGCCGTTGATTTTTCAAAAGGAGCAACTTGTTTTTTTAAATTTTTAGTATTTTGTAAGGTCATTTTTTCTAATTCCTTTCCTTTTTGTTGCTAATTCGTATTATAACACATTATTAGTAGTAGGTGTTATATGTAGGTATAATAAATATTTTATAATATAAAAATCTCTTTTTTCTTACTCATTCCTTACAAATTGCTTACGTCGAGAATAGCTTCTATTAATGCTAGCCTCATTATCTTTTTACGAAGATTCGTCATTGGTGTTCCTCCATAAGCTGTTTTCGACATCCTCAATGTAACATTCGTATGTAAGCAAGGATTTTATTTTACATAACATTTACGTAAGCTTATATTTATTCTTTTTTATTATTAATTCTCCATTGTCACGAAACTAACAATAACCAGTTTTCTAAAACGATAAAAAACGAATAACATACACAATGAACGTAATGTTCACTTGTTGCAACTGATTTTACCGGAACTGGATCTATTTCATGAAACAAATCAAATTGCATTTCAAATAAAAAACTAGTCTATTTTGAAAACTCCCCTCACTTTTATTTAACTTTTATTCTATATAAAATGTAAAAATTTAATGTCCGTTTATTTAATTTTAAATCTATGATATATTCAAAATATTAATCACGCAAAGTTAATAACATGAAAAAAAGGTAAAATTATGAAAAAACATTTTATATTCATACTAAAATCACATAGTTTTTAGTATAGAAAGGAGATTCAAAATTTGAATAAGAATTTAACCAAGATTACATTAATAAGCGGTATCGCTCTTATACTTTATCATTTTTTCAAATGGTATTTAGTTGAATTCCTTACCCCATTTGTTATGCCATTTCTTTCAATAATAGTTCATGGATTGTTTTTCTTAATATTAATTTTCACAATCATACATCTCATTAAATACAAAAATTGGAAACCGTTAATTATTCAACTAATCATAGTAATTACTTGGATATGTATACCATTTAATGAGATTTATATAAATTTAGATTTTATTATCTATAAAGAAGACCGTGAAAAAGTTATAGCACTTATAGAACATAAAGAGTTAACTCCTAATGTTCATTATGATAGTAGACAAATTCATTTACCTAAACAGTTTGCATCCACTTCCAAAAACGGTGGGGATGTAATTATTCAACAAAATAAAAATGGTATTTCTGTTTTCTTTTTTACTTATCGTGGTATATTAGATAATTTTTCAGGATTTATTTACACACCAAATGATACTAGACCAAACAAATACGACTTTAATAATGAATATAAAGAGATCACAAAAATAGAAAAAAGCTGGTATTATGTCACATCATATTAAAGAACACAAAAATTTTCTTTTAATTATATTAAAAACATACCGTATTTATAGAAAGGGAGCGCTTGTATACTATATACTGATTTGTACTGTATTCCCTAATTAGGCCCAACACGAATTCTTATCGTATTAGCTCATTCAAGGTGATGCAATTTTTTCACAAGCGATACATCTTTTTTATCATATACGTCGCTTTAACACCACTCAATATAGAGGTTGCTGTTTCAAATGACTCGAACCTTAACATAGGAGTAGCATCACACATCCGTCAACTTAAGAATTGTCTCGTTTTGATTTATTTGTTTTTCTCAACTTGATTGTGACAGGGCACTGCCAACAAAAAGCGATTTTCGTACGCTAAGCGATCTTTTATATAAAAAAGCCGATTTCCTGTAATCTAGAGGATAATCGGCTTTTTACTATTCATTTATTTGTAGTAGTTGAAGAAATTCTAAAGGTATAATCATATTAATTATTATCTATAAAACAATCCGTTTCTCAGTTTCTGAATCGAAATAATGCACTTTATCCATGTTTAAACCAAGCTCTATATTTGATTGGTTTTGCACATCTAAAGAAGTGTCTACACGAGCTACAAAAGATTGTCCATTTAAGTTGGAATATAGATATGTTTCTGCCCCCATTAATTCTGCTACATCAATAGATACCGTTACTTTTGCGTTGTACGGTAAAGCCCCGATTGCTTCTCCATAATAAAAGTCTTCTGGACGTATTCCTATTATGATTTCTTTATTCGTATAGCCCTTATTTCGCAAGCCTTTCATCTTCTCTTCTGGCACTTCAATTTCCCACTTATCAATCATAAGCGCGTTATCTGTTAATACTCCTTTGAAAAAATTCATTCCAGGGGAGCCAATGAATCCTCCGACAAATACATTCTCAGGATTGTCATACACTTCTTTCGGTGTACCGACTTGTTGTACAATCCCATCTTTTAGCACAACTAAGCGCGTTGCCATCGTCATCGCTTCTATTTGATCGTGTGTAACATACACAGTTGTTGTTTGCAACTGCTTGTGCAACTTTGTAATCTCAGCACGCATTTGAACACGCAACTTCGCATCTAAGTTTGATAAAGGCTCGTCCATTAAAAATACTTTTGCATTTCGAACAATTGCTCGGCCCAAGGCAACACGTTGGCGCTGCCCACCTGAAAGTGCCTTTGGCTTTCGGCTTAAATACTGCCCAAGCCCAAGAATTTTTGCTGCATGTTGCACACGCTGGTCAATTTCTTCTTTACTATATTTTCGTAGTTTTAATCCAAATGCCATGTTTTCATAAACACTCATATGCGGATAAAGCGCATAGTTTTGAAATACCATTGCAATATCTCTATCTTTCGGTGTAATATCATTTACACGCTTTCCATCAATATAAAAGTCGCCCTCTGAAATCTCTTCAAGTCCTGCAATCATACGTAATGTTGTAGATTTCCCACACCCTGAAGGGCCAACCAAAACGATAAATTCTTCATCATTTACTTCTAGGTTAAAATCTTTTACGATTGTCACATCATGATCATATTTTTTGTAAATGTTTTTGAATGATAGTTGAGCCATAATATCCTCCTAAAATTTGAGCTATATTTATACATATTGCTAAAAATTATGATGACATGAATTATAAAATCTTCGAAATATCCTTCATACTGTCTAAAATATAATCTGCTTTTCCTTCTAAATCTTCTTTCCTACTCGCACCCGATAAGACGCCCACTATTTTAATGTTACTATTTCTCGCAAATGTAACGTCTGTTAATGTATCACCTACCATAAGCACATTTTCTTCAGTTAGAGAAAATTTTTCTTTAAACATATGATAAAAATCACTTTCCGGTTTTGTTCTATTCACACCATCATCTGCACCTAAAAAATCTACGTAATCATATAACTCAGTCATTTTCAGAGAATGAATCGCTGCATCCACATCGTCTGCCGTAACAACTCCAATAATATATTCATTGTTTTTTAAATATCGTAACGTTTCCTTTGCACCTTCCACTTCTGTAAATACAAGATCATCTGCTGTAGAGTACTTTTTGAATAAAAGACATACATCATGAATGAAACTCTCTTTATCCACATGTTGATTTTCTAACAACGAGTACCATGCAGCCGCAATAAAGTAATTTGTGCGACATGCTAGTAAACTCGTACTCTCAAAATCGTTATCATTCATACCAATAATCGATAAGTAATCATCTCTTTTACTTTTTTCATTTGGATACGTTTGAAATATATCCTCTAACACACGATGCACAATTTTGTACCAAACTGAATCTAACTGTATTAATGTTCCATCTTTATCAAAAATAATTGCTTTATTCACCTTTTATTCCCCCTATAACTTCATTCCATGTTTTCATATTTTTAATCTCAACTTTATTATGAATAGGATTAATAAACGCTACTAACTCGTCCTCTTCCCATCCCTCAACCCTAGCATACGCCCCTTCATTTAATGAAAATTCAAAAGTTACGTTGCTGCCAGATTTTTGTTCAATTATTTGCCCATTTATTATTAGTCTCCACTCACACGGTTTGTCAGTAGAAATGTTGTAAATAATATTTCCTTTAGCCTCATCACCGACATAAATCGTTTCGCCTTCGTTTTGAATATCTATCGCTAGTTTTCTAAATCGAGAGAAATAAATTCGTCCCTTTTTGATTGCAGATTTTAAGTTTTTAATAGATAAACCATTACATAATACATATGTTCCTGGATCACCATAAATCGATGGGTCTTTTGATCCAGGGAATGTTTTAGACGGATGCAAATGAGAATCACTTCCTCCTATTCCCCAGATTTTAAGACCGTTTGACCACATTTGGTCGAAACAACGTAAAGCTTCTAAAGTGGATGATTTACTTTTTTTATAAGTTGGATCACACATAATTTCCATCGTATGAACATTTTCTAAGTTAATATTCACTTGGTTCGCCCAAGGCTTCATAAACGGATGATTCACACTCAATAAATAACCTTTTTCTTTCAAGAAAGAAAATAGTTCATTCATTGTTTCTGCGCTAAACGATTCATCTACATACTTTGTAAAATCAACGTATTCCTTTATCCCAAATATGTTGTAATGACCGTAAGGAGTTGTAAGTTCCATAGATGGTATAATTAATGTGTTTCCTTTTTGATACGATGGCATAACAATATTGTGTTCCGTCGCATATAAAAAATCTAATTTCTGTTTTTCACATACTGTCATTCCAAGTTCATCATCTATCTCGCCATCAGTTAAATCTGTGTGCTCATGAAATTCTCCTTTGTACCAGCGATATTCTTCATTTATTATCTTTTCATAATTGTATTCATCAATAAAAACATTTTCCTTGCAAAAATGCTCCCTATTATACTTTCGTTCCAATTGCTCATTCACTACTATATTTACTGTATAGTCAACTTTTACTCCAGTAAATTTCACTACTTTCTTTGCACAATGAGGGATATATATGACTTCTAATTCCCAATTACCAGACTGTATTTCTCCTCCTATACAACCAGCAGAACAAAATATTGAATCTTTCGAAACGACTAGTTTTTCATTTGCAACTGGCGTTTGATATTGTATACGTACATAACCGTTAGGGTCTCGCAAGATTAATAATAGCGGAATTTTCCGGTTGTCCCCTTGATCAATAGTTAATGTAAAGTTTGTAATATCAGTTTCATCCATTTGGAAACAATGTTTATTTTTTACGAATGGAGAGAGTGTTATCGTACTTGTTATTTCGATCATCGTTCTCACACCTTTTACGTTTTAATAAAGGAATTTTAGAGGCACTTCCTTCGTTCAAAAGCACCTCATGTTGGTGATATTACTTCTTCTTTTTCAGAACTTTATCTAACTCTTCTTGCGCAACTTTAGCTGCTTCATCTAATGCTTTTTTCGCTGGAACTCCTTCAATCTCTACTTTATCTTTCGCTACATTTAAGGCGTCATTAATTTTACCGCCCGTTGGATCTACAAATGGTCCCACTCCATAATTGTTAGCTTGTTCTAATGGAACTAATGCTTGTGGTTGTTTTTTAACGAATTCAGCATATGGACCATACTCTGTTACATTGTTACGAACAGGGATATATCCTGTAGCCTTGGACCATTCAGCCGTTTTCTCCGTACTTGTCGCAAACTTCATAAAGTCATACGCGCCTTTTGCTACTTCTGGATCAATATTTCTCGTTAATGTGAATAAATATGTTTCTAGTTTTGGCGCTGGTTTATTATTACCCCAAGCAGGCTGAGGTAATGCTTCAAATGTGTTAAGGCGTTCTTCTTCCGTCATTCCTTTTCCTAATGTTTTAAAAACAAATCCTTGATCACCAGATGACCCTGTAAATCCTAATGTTCTACCTTCAACTAAATCAATTACAGTTTTATCCCAATATTCCCATCCAGTACCACCTGAATGTATTTTCATAATTTTATCTTCATGTAGCCATGTACGGAATTTCTCCCATACCGAAACCCAAGTGTCATCGTTAATTAATACTTTTTTACCATCTTCGCTTAATACGTTTCCACCGGCACTGCGAACCGCATCAATTAAATTGGAAGTTCCCCACATTGGCATCCAGCCCGCATATGTCACATTTCCATTTTCACCACGTTTTGCGACTGTTTTTGCTACCTTTTCTACACCTTCCCACGTCTTTAAATCATCTTTTGTAAAGCCATTCTCCGCTAATGTTTTTTTATTGTAATAAAGAATTTGCGTTGTACCGTAGAATGGAATTCCATACAACTTCTCGTCAATTGTTGCTTGCTCCATAAACCCTTTTCCATAATCTTCTTTTTTGAAATTAGTATCATTTTTAACATATTCATCTATAGGTACGATTAACTGTTTTTTAGCATATTCTTGAATGACATCAGAACCTAGTAATGCAATTGCTTCTTGGTTATTCGCTGCAAATCCACTTTGTAACTTTTGATATGACTCATCGTAGCTACCCGCTTTTGTCGTTTTCACTACATATTTGTCCTGACTTTTATTGTATTCTTCCACAATCTTATCTACACGATCCGCAAGAGAGCCCCCTACTCCATTAATGAATGGAACAACAACCTTCTCCCCTTCTTTACTCGCTTTAACCGTACTCCCTTTTCCACCTGAACAACCCGCAAGTGCACTAACAAACAATGTTATAACTGTTAGAAGCATGAATAGTTTTTTCATCCCATAAATCTCCTTTACTATTTAATTACCCCTTTATTCCTGAATCAGTAACACCAGATAAGAACCATTTTTGTAGAATCAAAAATACGATTAAGAGCGGCACTGTTGCGATTGTACTTGCAACCATAATGTGTGACCAATCTCGCCCTAAGGAACTATTAATGAAATAATCAGCAATTCCATTCGTAATTAACTTTTGCGTATTATCTTTCAATATAAGAGCTGGCCAGACGTAATTATTATAATTACCAATAAATGTGACCAATCCTAGTGTTACAAATGATGAACGTGTCATTGGAAAAATAATCTTCCAAAGAATACGCCAATCACTTGCTCCATCAATTTTGGCTGCTTCTACTATTTCAAGACCAACTTTGTGGAACGATTGTTTTAAATAGAAAATACCGAATACGCTAACAGCCATAGAAATCATGTATCCAAAATGTGAATCGAGTAGCCCAAATTTCCCTAACATTACATATACAGGAACATACGAAACAGCTCCAGGAATCATATAGGTTGCCATCACGACACTAAATGTAATATTTTTACCTTTAAACTTGTAAAATGCTAACATATAAGCAAACAGTGCAGATGAAACAAGCACATATATAGTAATGATGAAAGATGTATAAAAACTATTAAATAAATATGTGTTAAATGGTAGTATGTCTAATACTTGCCGATAATTTTCCCAGTGAAATTCTTTAGGCCAAAAACCTCCTTGTAATACTTCACTAGATGTTTTAAACGAACCAAGTACCATCCATATGAATGGAAAAACAAATAGTATACTTGATAATGCTAAAAAGAGATGCTTTACGATTAATGGACCTTTTTTCATATTATTCACCTTAATAGTTCACCCACTTATCACCTATTATTTTGTTAATAACAGATAGTAAAATTGTAATGATTAATATGATAAATGCGATTGCTGTTGCAGATCCCATATCAAACTGTTCAAACCCTTGTTGGAAGAATAAATACAGTAACGTACGCGTCGAACCACTAGGCCCACCTTGTGTTAAAATCTTTATTTGATCGTAAGCCTGCACCGAAGAAATTGTATTGACGACAACTAAGAAGAAAGTTGTTGATGAAACCATTGGCAGTGTTACATATCGAAATTTCTGCCATGAATTTGCTCCATCAATACTAGCTGCTTCATATAAACTATCTGGAACTTTTTCTAATGCGCCGATATAGAAGATCATCGTCCAACCAACTAATTTCCAAACTGTCATTATAATGACTGCTAACATCGCTGTTTTACTACTTTGAAGCCAGTCCAAACCTGGTATCCCGAAAAAGTTTAGCACTTTATTAATAACTCCAAATTGAGGTTCATATAAAAGTGACCACACAATGGATACAGCTATTGTTGGCGTTACCCACGGTGAAAAAATCATTAATTGGTACAATGCAGAACCTTTAAATTTTTTTCGGAAGAATAATGCGAAACCTAAGCCCAATGCAATTGTTGGAATGACTGTTCCAATTCCGAAATAAAACGTATTGAGCAATGCTTGCATAAAAGAATCTTGTGTAAATAAATTAAAATAGTTTTCTAAACCAACAAAATTAAAATCATTCGTCATAAAATCCCAATCAGTAAAACTAATACCTAAACTAATGAAATTCGGAATAATCCAAAACAAGATTAGAGGTATTCCAACTGGTAGTAAAAAGAACACAGCTTTTGATAGTTTTATTTGCATTCTTGCCACCTCCTAATTCATATTGTAAGAGTTCATTATTAACACAATGTTGTTTATTTGTTAACTAATTGTAAAAACAACAAATTAACAAAACAAAACAACATATAAACAATAAAAGAAGACTATTTCTCAACTTACTAAGAAATAGTCTTCTTTTAGCTTTTCTATACTGTTATTACTTCAACCCCATTACTTGTTAGCATATTTTGCCACGATTCATCGAGCTTCGCATTCGTATATAACGCATCTATATCATTAAAACTTCCGCTTTTATAAAACTTTGTCAAATTAAACTTTGATTCATCAGCCATCATTACAACTTGTTTTGCATTATTCTTTAGCTGCTTAAATATTTGTGCATCTTCAATATACGAACATGTCAGTTCTTTTTCTAATGAAATACCATCACAAGAAGCAAATAATTTATTAACAGTGAAATGATCCAGATAGTTTAATGTCATTTCTCCAGACAATGCTAAGGAATTCGTATTCAATATTCCCCCTATGACTATTAACCTACAATCAAAGGAATCATACTGGTCTTTCAGCTCAATAATTTTATTTACAGCTGGTATCGAGTTTGTTAAAATTGTCAAATTCTTTTTATCGTGTATGTAATCTAAAATTTGCATTGTGGTTGTCCCAATTTCAATTGCGATAATATCATTATCTTCTACGAGTTTACTCGCTTCCATTGCAATTTTTCGTTTTTCTTCAATATTTTCAGATCGACGTTTATCAAAATGAAATTCTAGTGTTTGATCTTTTTTCTTAATTGCACCACCATGTATTTTCGTAAGCTGCCCTTCCTTGTGCAACATATCTAAATCTCTTCGTATCGTTTCTGTTGTAACATTTAATACCTTTGCTAAATCATTTACCATCACTCGGTTATACTTTTCTAATTCACCTAGTATGTGTTTTCTTCGTTCAAATTGTGTGTACGATTTCATTTCATTAACACCTCGTCAAATTACGTAAAATATTGATTTTCTAAAAACTCTTAATATACAAAAGGCTTAATCTTTACTTTTAACATAACATCATTTACAGAAATAAGGAACGATTATCTTCATGAAATTCCAAAATTAGTTTAACAATAAAAACAAGATTAAAATAAATAAAAATTTATTGTTAAACGATAAATATCATGTTAAATTTAATAGATAATTAATAAATGAGGTGCTTTATATGAAACAAGGATCAACACTCTTTTTAAAGACAGCTATTATCCTTATCGGTATTCCTGTTCTTGCTTTATGTATATTTTTAGTTCCTAACATAGGGAATTATGCAGCGGAATTGTACCCCGATACTGCATATATAAAATATCTTGTTTTACTTAATCTATATGCAACGGTTGTACCTTTTTATTTTGCTCTGTACCAAGCTTTTAAACTTGTAAGCTACATTGACAAGGGTAACGCCTTCTCGAAATTATCTGTTAGAGCTTTAAAGAAGATAAAACAATGTGCAGTAACAATTAGTATACTATATGTAGTAGGCATGCCACTCTTCTACCTTGTGGCGGAGAGAGATGACGCACCTGGTATTATTATACTTGGCATGCTTCTAATCTTTGCTTCAATGGTTATCGCAGTCTTTGCTGCCGTTCTCCAAAGACTTTTAAAAAATGCGATAGATATAAAATCAGAAAATGATTTAACGGTCTGAGGTGAATAATATGGCAATAATAATTAATATTGATGTAATGCTAGCTAAAAGGAAAATGAGTGTAACGGAGCTTTCAGAGAAGGTTGGAATTACAATGGCTAACCTCTCTATATTAAAAAATGGAAAAGCAAAAGCAATTAGAATTTCAACTTTAGATGCTATTTGTAAGGCATTAGAATGCCAACCTGGGGATATTTTAGAATATCAATCTGAAGAAAGCGAATAAAAAGAGTCCTTCTTGTATGAAGGACTCTTTTTATTCAGTATTACGGCGCAAAACTAACTTGACCAGTCAAAATTAAAATAATCGCGATCATCCAAAATATAAAGAATGATGAGGACAGTATTAATGAAATAATAGCAATCCCCTTCTTCTCTGTTTTTTTCGTCATTGTGATTATTGAAAGCATAATACCTACACCTGTCAGAGCAATCGTTATATAATCTCCAACTATATTTCCCGCATTCGCTATCCTCGTCGGAGTTATAAAAACGAATAAAAAACACATAATTCCGATGAGCAAAGATACATAGCTTATTATGCTGTACTTCTTTTTGAGAACTATTTCTGTTTTCATAATTACCCACCCCTTCTATATAGCTATGAGTTCATATTAGCACGAATAACCATAATTTGGTTAATGCATAAAAAACAGATACAGCGGGAACTTCCGCTGTATCTGTTTTTTATTTAATATATAAATCTGCTATTTCTTCTTTATCATTATAAGTAATGATAAAGGTCCGTTGTTCTTTACTATATTTCGCTACAAGAACAACAGTATATAAACCAGCTTTTTCTTCTGATAATCACGTTTTCATTTTACTATCAAATTTATCATGTGCACTTCTTTATACTTTGCTTCATTTGCTGCGCTTGTAAAAGTAGAAGTTTTATTCAAGCCATTTATAAAGAAAACTCCCTATTTCTATCAATAACTACCTTAAAAAACTCAGAGTAATGCGATAAAGAATAGTCCGCTACATCACATTTATCTTGAAACATACATGTTGTAATACCTAATTCCTTCGCAGGCAATAGATCTAACTCCCTATCTCCAATTGCTAGATCAATATTGTGCTTTTTATGTAAATGATCATAAGCTAAAGAGTTCGGTTTTCGAGGGAAACCATCGTCAATTGTAACCATATCGATGAAGTATTTGTCCCATCCGTAATACTTTAAGATTTCCATAACTCCTGCCCTATGTTTATGTGTCATAATCACGTTTTTATGCGCAAATTTCAAAATCTCTTCGACACCTTCAAATGGTTTCATATCTTTTGGAGTAAACTGTTTCTTCAAAACTTTAATCTGTTCTTCCTGTTCATTTGAAATGTTGTAATATTGAATTGCGTGGGAATATGATATTTTTAAGTTTTTGTATATTTCTCGTTTATCTACTGCATCACCTAATATTTCAGAAAGCATCATTGTATATGCAGGATACGTATTAAATAACGTCCCATCAAAATCCCATAATATATCCATTTTATCCACCTTCTATTTTGTACTTACTTACATTGTTACATATTGCGTATTACGAAATCCGCCCTCTCCCTCGGCAATTCCTCTTCCAAATAATACTCCTCAGCTTTCCAATACCTACTTTGAAACTTTGGCAGGTTCTTCTGCGTTTCCTCACTCTCGCGAAGAAACCGTGTCTCACTTGAACAATCCAAATACACCATATAATGAAAGAAATTTCTCCATTCTTTTCGCTGCAGAAAAACTCCTTCAACAATTATTACACCTACTAAAGGAAGCTGTATTTCTTTCATTTCACATGTGTCTGTTTCATCATGATAGTATGGCAACTCTAATTGCATGTCACTTTGTAACTTCTGAAATAAGTTTTGCTGCAACCACTCTATATCCCATTGAAGGTTGTAGTACTCATACCATTCTGCAAATCCAGTATTATATCGCTTGTTACGCTCGGTAATATGATCATCAATATGGAATATATGAAACGGGATTCCACTTTTCTTCATATCTTCTTCCAACTCTTTAACCAAAGTTGTTTTACCTGAACGACTTAGACCATCTACACCTAATATAAATCTCTCATCTTTATGTTCCTTAATAACTTTCATTATTTCACTTGTGCTCATTACTTTTCCCAGCCTTCTTTTAATAATGAATAAACGACTGTGTCATGAGCAACATCATTTTGAATCATATATTTCCGAAGTAATCCTTCTTCCTGAAACCCTGCTTTTTTTAATAAATTACGGGAAGCTTCATTTTCTATATATACAACAGCGGCAATTCTTATAAAGTGCAAATTTTCAAATCCGTAAGCTAGCATTGCTTGCAGTGCTTCGGTTGCGTATCCTTGTCCCCAATATGTATCATCTAGCTCATAACCAATTTCAGCTCGTTTATGATGATTGTTAATTAAATGAAATCCACACGTACCGATTAATTGATCCGTACCTTTCTTCTCTATCCCCCAGCGAAATACACTTCCCTCTTCATTACGCTTTCTAAACGTTTGAATAGTCGTTTTCGCTTGTTCAATATTTTCGAAAGAATCCATCCCAAAATAACGAATAACGGATTCTTTTGAAAAATAATGGAACATTGCATCTGAATCTAACAGTGTAAGTTCTCTTAATAGTAAACGTTCTGTTTCTAATTTCGGAAACCCCATCCTCTTTATCTCCTTCTATTCTAATGAACTACAAATTTCAATATAATTACCGTCTGGATCAGCAATGTAAGCAATTGTTTGTCCCCACGGTTTTACGATTGGCTCAACTAGAACTTTAACCTCTTGTCCTTTTAAATTCTCAATCGTTTCCTTTACATCCTCTACAACAAACCCTAATTCAAAATGAGAAGACTGTAATACCCCTTCAGTAAGTGGTAATCCAGTTAACTCCTTTACATCCTCTCGCGTATTCATTGCTAAAATTGTAGATCCTGTTTCAAATTCGATATATGTACCGTGTTCAGCTCTTATTGGTAATTTTAAAATTTCTTTATAAAACTGAAGACATTGTTCAAACTTTTCTACATATAAAATAATGTATTTCATTTTTAAGTTCATCATTATTCCCCCCTTTACCTTCACCTCTAAAAATTCGACAAATGTTTTTAAAAACCTTGTACCTTATAGAGCCGAGCACAAAAAAATGAGGCCGATTTCTCGGCCCCCAGCTTATTGGCATAAAACAGGAGATTTGGTTTGGACATAACCAGTTCTTACATATTATTATATTTTATTTTTTCTGAATTTTAAATATAATATATACCTATTTATGTTGAGAAAGTTTTGTTACATGACCATAAAACTATGTGCATAAATTCATATCATTTAAGAAATGCTACAAATGGAGGTGTATACATATGGAACCAATGTTATGTCCAAGCTGTAAAACGAACCGCACTCGCTTTAATATTCTTGAGCAACAAGTAAAACCAGTAAAATTAAATCCGCAAACTGGTCAAGTAGAAGAAGAATACACAAATGAAACGATGAACGCTTTTCATATGGCTTATCAAGGACCAACTTACCGCGTCCAATGTGCCGTATGCGGGCTTGTTGAAAATCCAGAACAATTTATTAAACCTGCGCAAAATCAGTCTTTCTCTTAAACATCTTTATTACCCCCTACCAATTTTCTATAGGGGGTTTTTTCTGTTTTACATAAGTAAGATGCACAATTGCTGTTTAATCAAAGGTTCCTAATTTATCTACATGGCTACTATTCGTACACCGTCATATATATTTCTGTTCTACACAAAAATAGCGGCCCAATAAAATCAAAGAACAGCTAAACCTTGCGACCCAAAGTAAGGAAAATTTGATGAAGCAACAACCTGCAACCTTACTAGACTACCATCACTTTGAATATTAAATGCTGACACTGTCCCCTGATTTCCATTAAGTGTGTAAAAATACCTTCCATCCTTACTTACTCCAACATCCATCGGCAGACCTGGTGCTGTACCCGGCGGAGTACTAGTAATATGCCTTACTACTGACAGTGCTCCATTCGGGGCGATTTGGTAGGTAGATATGGTGCCACTTAAAGTGTTCGTAGTGTAGGCAAAACGTTCATCTTTCGTTGTTATAACCCAACAAGCAGTTTTATATCCGTTTTGTACAGAGCCGCTGATTACATGAAGAGTACCGTCATTGCTCAATGAATAAGATGACAACGCATTTGAAACTGCTTCTGTAACTAAGAGAATTCCGGACGATAGAAAGTAAGCACCCAATGGGCCTTTACCGTAAGAATCATTAACAATTGGTCCTGTAACCGTACCATTTTTATTTACATGGAAGACACTGAGATGATTTGATGTAAGCTCAGAAACAACGATTTTACTACCATCCGGGGTGAAGAGAACTTGTGCTGGCTGAGCATTAAAGGTACTGAGAGCATGAGTGGATCCTGGAATAGGTGTAAGGTTTCCCTTATCATCTATGTGAAATCCAGTAATATTTGATGCAAAATTGTTTGCAGCATTACCTACATTGGAGACATAAAGAAGATTATCATACACACCAATGCTATTGGGCTGAGCACCTCCTGATGGCTTTACATCCACGAAAATCGGCACCCCGTTATCTGCTATGATAAAACTACTGATACTATGACTGCCTGCGTTAACTGCAAATAGGAAACGACCATCACGGGACAAAGTCAGAGAACCTTGTGATGCTAGAGGATCTATACCATCGTTTGCCGTTTCTGTAGAAACTTCCTTTATACCAGTACCTCTTCCGTAAGTTCGGTAAGAACCCAGAAAGGTAAGCATTCCATTCGTATCCATATGAAAAGCAACAATGTGATTCATTACTTCATTATTAGTCATCATGTATACCACACTCGCACGAGCACGAAAATAATTGTTCATTCTCTGCATTTTATGACTCTCCTCCCTTCATAATTTTATATGGTTCTTTTTCCATTTACATTCGCAAGAAAATGTAAATTGGTTTAGAAATATCTCTTACTCATCTCGTAGTTTCTTTAAATGAAAACCTGATTCACTTCCCTATTTTATTTTCAACCCCACACTCTTTTGGTAATATTTACATAAGAGAGGTGAAATAAATGATTTTAAATAAAAAGTTAATGATTCCATCTACATTTCTACTACTAACTTGTCACATAGGCATTTTTTACTTTTGGATTTTCGACTGGAAGAAGATAACAACTCCTTACGGTCTAGCTATATGGATTGTTTCTACTGTTTGCGGCTTTTTACTTTATTACCACTTTAAACATCAAAAATCTAATAAAATAGTATTAATCAGTAGTTCATTATTATTAATCGTTTCTTCATCATTTATGATTTTTTTAGGTATTATTACTAGTATTATCTTTGTAACTGTTAGTTCTATGCCTTAAATGTATAGTCTTTTATTATGTAAAAAAGAGTGAACAAAATAGAATTACATAAAAATTAAAGAAGATGATTCCGGTAATCATCTTCTTTTAAAATCCAATCTTTATTATAATATTTCGCTTTTCAATTTCTTAATTTTCCATAAGAGCCTCATAAAGAAATAAGCATACATACAACCTACAAGCCCTGTCATAACTTTCGCCCAAATTGGCACTCTTGATTCTGTTGAATTTAAAAATACGCTATACATTGAGGGTAATATAGTTATTGAAATCAATGCGAAAAATTGTAATAACTCCTTCATTTTTTGCACCTTCGTGTCCTTCTCTGAATATATGTCAGGTAACTCAATTCCCTCCTCTACTTCCTTACAAAAATAATTCCATCTTGTAAAACTTGTGACACGTTTCCAACCAGACATTTCATATATTTCAAAGTACTCTTGTTGTTTTTCTTTTGAATCCCTGTAAACCAATCTAAAATCCGCTTTATATATTACATCTTTTGGTTCTGTTTTCTTAAACGTATACATCAAATTATACCTTTGTAACGCCCAGCCTTTTTGATGCATTTTCCGTAAAAAAGCTTCTTCTTTTTCTAAACTCCATGCCATGAAAAGTTTGAATACCTTCTTTGTCTCCATCTTCCATTCACTCCCCTAATATACTGTTTCCATTCCTTACAGATCTCTGCAATCTGTTATACTCTAGCTCTAACACTTCTCTACCAAATGGTGTTAACTCGTAGCACTTCTTTCTGTCTGTAGAGGCAACTTCAACAATCAATTTCTCTTTTAGTAACTTCGTCGTATTCCCATATAAAGTACCAGGACCGAGTTTTACTTCCCCATTTGTCATCTCTTCTACCATTTGCATAATTCCGTAACCGTGCATTGGCTTCACAAGTGACAATAATATGTAATATGTTGCCTCAGTTAACGGAATATATTTTTGCGCTTTCGCATTCATTATAACTACCTCCGATACATCGCTTCTTGATATATCGACTAACGATACATCGTATACCGATATTGTATAATCATATTCCAAAATATGCAAGAGTAATTTAATAATTAAATATCCATTTCTTCGAATTAAAAAATCATATCAATTTTCTGAATAATTCGTTAAAATATAGTAATATCCGCTTTTATTTTGAAAGGAATGATACATATGATAAATAAATTGAAAGAAAACATAGGATCTGTTTTTATCGGTAAAGAAAATGTTATAGATCTATTACTCGTTTCATTGCTTGCTGACGGACATGTGCTTCTGGAAGATGTGCCTGGCACCGGAAAAACATTACTTGCAAAAACAATTTCTAAAAGCATTGGTGGTAATTTTTCTCGCGTTCAATTTACCCCTGATGTACTTCCGAGTGATGTAACAGGTATTGAATATTTCAATCCGAAAACAAGTGAATTCGAATTACGACTTGGACCAGTTATGACAAATATACTACTTGCAGATGAAATTAACCGCGCGATGCCGAGAACACAATCTAGTTTGTTAGAAGCGATGGAAGAACGACAAGTAACGCTCGAAAAGCAGTCTACTCCTCTTCCGAAACCGTTCTTTGTTATTGCGACGCAAAACCCAATTGAATCACAAGGAACTTTCCCTCTTCCAGATGCACAGCTTGATCGCTTTTTAATGACGATTTCAATTGGTTATCCGTCTCCTGAAGATGAGCTAAAAATGATGCGTCGTTTTCGTAACAATGCACCACTAGAAAACGTCACATCTGTTATTACTTTAGATGCTATTTTAGAAACACAGAAACGAGTAAAAGAAATTTTCGTATCAGAACCGTTAGAACACTACATTATTAAACTTGCTCACGCTACAAGAAATCATGATTACATCGCTAACGGTGTAAGTCCACGTGCCACACTTGCTTTAGTGCGTGCAGTTCAAGCACTAGCCTTTTTACGCGGGAGAGAATATTGTACGCCTGAAGATATACAATTTTTAGTTCCTTCTGTTTGGAATCACCGTATCGTCTTGTCAATGGAAGGAGCTTTACGTACGACAAAAAATGAAATCATGCAAAGGATTTTAAAAGAAGTTGACGTACCTGTGGAGATTGAACAAGCATGAATGGACAGCGCGTTGTAACTGTACCTTTATTTTTCCAACTTCATATTATTCAATTAACTGTTCCAGTCGCGTTGCTTTTCACATTCTTTTTCCCGCAACGAATGCTTATGTTTCTCTTTTTCTTTTATTATTTATTTGCTATTTTCATTTATAAATATGTCACTTTTATAGAGAAAAAGTTTCAAGTAATAAACGAGAAACAAATAACGCGGCTATTTCCTGATGAATCTGGACAGTTTTTTATTCATTTAAAAAATGGGGCAAGCATACCACTCGTAAACGGTGTTTGTTATTTTCATTTAAATTCATCTCTTATACCGCATAAGGATCAAGGGATTGAACGAATATCGAAAACGTTATTTTCTTTCCCATTTTCACAACCTGCTCATTCAGCACAAAAATGGGATTTAACATTAACCGCAACGAAGCGTGGTGTCTTTCAAATTGAACAGTTCGAATGTGTTTTAAAAGATCCTTTTCATCTTTTAACTGTACATTTACCTGTTTTCGATAAGTTAAAAACTGAAATTATTGTATACCCTACTCCTAAAGAAGTAGCCGGTTTACAAGAACTTCAGCAACTATTAACAGGTTCGTATCGAACGAATTTCTCTTTTTACAATGATGAAACATCTATTATCGGTGTAAAGCGCTACGAGCGTGAATCATTCCGCTCTATTCATTGGAAAGCATCCGCCAAAATGCAGGCGTTACAAGCGAAGCAATATGAACCTGTAAAGAATTATAGTTGGACGATTTGTCTTTCTTTAGCTGCTAATCGTGGATTCGGTTGGAAAGAGAATGTAGAAGACCTTATTTCATTTACAACATACATTTGTCAATTCGCAACGAAGCATCAAATACCGTTTGAATTATTTATTAGTGTATTAGCAGAAACTGGTGCATTGCATTTACCATTAAACGAAGGACAAACACATTACGCAAAGACGTTAGAGGAATTAGCACGTATTTCAGATGATAGTACGTTACTTCCGAAACAAGGATTCCTTCATTATGTCACGAGAAAAAGAGAGCGATCATCTACATTGATTTACATTGGTCTGCAGAAGAATGAGCTTCCTCTTCTATCTCAGCCTACGTTTCTCATTAATAATGAAGGGATGGTGGAAAAGCTTGAAAACTTGGCTATATCACATTCATGATTTCATTCTGCTCCTCCTGCTTTCATTATTAACAGAAAGAGATGAACTAATTGGCATTGCAATATTTTTAACAACAGGCTATGTAGGAGTATTTCTTATTCATAAATTAATGAAGAAAAAAATAACAGGATTTGTAATACTTTTAGTTCTTCAAATAGTTCTTTTCTCTTTATTTTTACCTTTCTCTCTTTTTGGCACAATCATATTACCACTATTTTTCTTTATCATACATGCGGTCGGACCTGGATATCCAGTTCAAAAATCTCTAGGTGGTATTGTATGGTTTGTCGTTTCAGCTATATTTTATGCACCCTTTCCACCGTTATGGAAATTATTAATATTAGCCTTACATCTTATGATTACATTTTGGCTAACCGGGGCAAATCGTAAACAACAACTATTACGTTTTGCCTCAATCATTACGATTGGTGTAATGAGTATGTTAATTGTTCAAGTGTTCCCTTTTATTCGACTTATGTTTGGTTTTATGACGGAAGTTATCGCATTAGGAGTCGGCTATGCTTTAATGCCATTAATTAAAGCAGCTGAATTAAAAGACACTGAAGATGTTTGGGCAAATAAAGGACATCTCTTAAAACCACGAATTGAAGACGGGAAAAAACTTCCTGACTTTGACCCAATACTTATTAATAGCATTACAGTATTAGTCTGTACAGCCATCGCTATTTATGTCGTTTGGAAAATAGTAAAAAAACGAAAACATTTAAGTTTACCAAATATGCCTGTCTTTGAATCTACAATCATTACTGATAAAGAAGGAATTAGTCAAAAACGAACGAAGCGAAATAAACCACCACATAACGAAATTCGAAGAGAAATTTTCAAACTGGAGAGTAAGTTAGCCCCTCCTTTAAACCGTGAACGAGGAGAAACAATTGAAGCTTGGCTAGAGAGAATTAATGAAGAAGAAGGTTTAAATATTCAGAGGCATATAATTATAGATGCGTATAATGCAGTACGTTATTCAAATCGTGAAGATACTATACTTCTGCAAGAATTTAAGGAAGAAATTAATAAGCTTTATGCGTATCAGAAAGGTTTGAAAAAGAAGAAAAAATGAATCAATTTAAGATATGACACACACAAAAAGACTCCTATTAAACTAGGAGTCTTTTTGTGTAAAAGTCCACGTTGCTTTTCACAATTTATGCTTTTTTTCCTGCTTCAATTGCTAAAGATTCTTCATGCCACCAAAGTGTTTCTTCAGGGTCTTCTTTAGCGATTAAATGTGCTTCTTTCTTCGATTCTACGGTAGGATAAGATCCTTTTAGTGCACGTCCTGATGTTGTAACAAACAGTACACTAAATACAACTAATCCAATTACACTTACAACAGTTAAATAAAATGCTGGTGCGAGCGGGTTACCAGTAGCGTGAACTAAATATGAACATACGAGCGGTGTTGTCCCGCCAAATATAGATACAGAAATATTAAAGGAGATAGATAGTGCACGATAACGTACATCGGTGAAAAAGAGTGCTGGTAATAACGAAGGCAATGTTCCTTCATAAACACTAAGGAAGAAACCTAAGACGAAAATACCCGCAAACATAGCTACAATATGTCCGTTACCTATTAGTAAAAATGCCGGAATTGCAAATACAGTTAAACCAAGTAAACCAATTTGCACTACGCGTTTATTACCTACTTTATCACTTAATTTACCGAAATAAAGTGCCAGTGGAATCATAAGTGCCATCGTAATTGAAATAATTAATAAGCCAGTTGTTTCTTTGACTTTTAGTACTTGTGTTAAGTAAGAAGGAATATACGAAAGGATCATATAGTTTGTAATGTTAAAGAAGGCAACAATTACTGTGCTTAATACGAAGTCTTTTTTATGATATTTTAATATATCAATAAATGAAAATTGTTCATTGTCTTCAGATTCCTCTTGTGCTTTTTCCATCTCTTCAAAAATTGGAGATTCATCTAAATGACGTCGTAAATATAAACCGACCAAACCAATTGGTGCAGCAATTAAGAAAGGAATACGCCATCCCCAGCTGAGCATTTGCTCATCTGTTAACAATAACGTCAAAATGGTAACAATTACCGAAGCAGCAATGTAACCTGAGAGTGTCCCGATTTCAAGACCACTACCGAGTATACCACGCTTTTTATCTGGAGAAGATTCTGCGATATAAACCATTGCTCCTGAATATTCGCCGCCTGTAGAGAAGCCTTGAATCATTCGCGCAATTAAAAGTAGTATTGGTGCCCATACACCAATTTGTTCATAGGTTGGTAGTAATGCGATGAATAATGTAGAAAGTGCCATTAAAATAATAGTTGTACTTAAAACAATCTTTCGGCCATACTTATCTCCTATTCTACCAAAGAAAATACCTCCGATTGGTCGAACGAGAAAGGCCGCCGCAAATGTACCAAATGTTAGTACAAGTTGCAAACCACTATTATTCACACCTGAGAAGAATAATTGACTTAAAATTACTGCTAAATACGCGTATAATCCGAAGTCAAACCACTCCATTGCATTCCCAATGCCAGTAGCAATAACTGCTTTCCTCGCTTGTTTAGGATTGACAATATTAACGTCTTGAGGTTCAAAATTTAAATCATTATTTTGTTGCATATAGTAAAACAGCCCCTTATTTAATTTAACTTCTTTAAGCACACCTTCTCTTACTAGAATAAATTCAATACGAAGCACTTAAGGAAAAGCAACGTCTCCTTATCTGTTATTATTGTTTCACATAATTAATTATTTGTCCAATGAGATGCTCCCTAGGTTAAGTAATTTAGTATTTTAAAAAGCTGAAGAAGGCGCTATACGAGTACCTTTTTCAGCTTTTTATTTTAATACGTAAATTTATTTTTTCCACCCCTATTTTCTTCCTATTTGAATTAAAAATAAGGTACTTTTTCATAAAGCTTTTTAAACACTTGCTATAGCTGATAAGCTATGAATACAGGAGATAAACTCATAAATAAATGCATCAATCTCTTCTTTTGTAATTATATATGGAGGAAGTAAACGGATGATGTTCCCTTGTGTAACATCAACTAACATCCCTTTCTCCATTAGCTCTACCTGTAATTTCTTTACATTTGTATTCGTATCATTCAAACTAATTCCAAACATCATACCAGCATGACGTACTTCCTGAATATAATAAGAATTTTCATTCTGAATTTCTCGCAATTTATCATTTAAATATAGTGACATTTCATAAGCTTCTTGCATTAAAGCATCGTCAATCAATGTATTTAAAACCGTTAACCCTAAAGCTGTTCCCATTGAAGAATGAGCAAACGTTGTGCCGTGATCTCCTGGTGTAAATACATCACATAATTTTTCACCTACAATAATTCCACCTAGCGGTATCCCGCCTCCTGCTCCTTTGCCAATTTGAATAATATCGGGTGTAATATTGAAATTTTGATAAGCGAATAGTTTTCCTGTTCTCCCCATACCACTTTGTACTTCATCAACAATAAGTAGTACATTATATTTCTCACATAAGTTTTGAACACCATGTAAATATTCACGCGATAAAGGATATATACCGCCGCTTCCTAAAACAGGCTCTAACATAATCGCAATTGGATTTTCATGAATTATTGTTTCTTCTAATTGCTCTATATTCTCACGCTCTACTTCATATACCGGAATCGATGTTTTAGGGAAATTTTGATATACACTTTCTTGTCTCGTAAAATGAAGTGCTCCTAACGTACGTCCGTGGAAACTATTCTTCAGCACTACGATTCCTTCACGTTCCTCATGCGTATTAGCTCTATACTTATCAATTAATTTCAACGTTGTTTCTGTCGCTTCCGTACCTGAGTTCGTAAAAAAGACCTTTCCGTTTTTTAAAGAGCAATCAACTAATTTCTTTGCATACTCAATCGCAACTGGGTTTAAAAAATGAAACGGTAGATGCAATGACTTCGTAACTTGCTCCATTGTCGTTTGCACAATTTTAGGATGATTGTATCCTAATACATTTACTCCTACACCAGAAAATAAATCTAAATACTCTTTACCATCTACATCATAAAGTTTACTTCCTTCTCCTCTTTCTATCGCAACCCCCGTACGACAATACGTAGGCATCATATATTCTTTATCTAATTGAGACCAATCCGACATAATAAATTCCTCCTGGCTATTTTCCCGTTTTTCATGTTCATTATCTATAAATTCATTTACAAATTAATTTTTAAGATTGATATTTTAATAGTGGTTTTCTTCCACCTCTTAAATAAAACGTGTTATTTCTCTTCCCGATATTCATTTTTCCATAATTTCTTCTATTTCAACAGGTCCACTGCATACGCGTTTTTTTCATCTAGCGGTCTGTTCCTATTTTGAACTTTGCATGTCATACATAATCAAGGTTAAAAAATCATATTTAGTAACAATGGACAAAAAAAATTTGGAGGCTATATTGATGGATGAAAACTATGATAAACAGAGGCAATCTTTACTAGGGAAAGACTTTAATGAACATGGAGAACGTAATGAAAAAGCTATAATTCACTCTCAAACAGTTGGTTCACGTGGACCTGTTTTAAAGCAAGATAGTGTGCTTCACGAGGCGTTACAAGAATTTATTCATGAAAAAATTTTAGAAAGACCTGTTCATGTAAAAGGTTACGGTGCATTCGGCTATTTCCAAACGATATATCCGATGTCAGAACATACTAAACTAAGTTTTTTACAAAATTCTAATGCGAAAGTTCCTGTTATGGTACGATTTTCATTTGCAGTTAGTACGAAAGGAACACCTGATACTTCTAGAAATGTACGCGGTTTTGCTACAAAATTTTATACAAATGATGGAGTTTTTGACCTTTTATGTAATCACATTCCTGTCTTTTCTGTTCGTGATCCGATGCGTTTCCCTGAAACAATTAAAGCGCTCTTACCTTCACCTAAAAATAACTTAATAGACCCTGATAGTTTTTGGAGTTTTGTCGCTACAGCACCAGAATCAATTCATTTTGTTGTCCGCTTATACTCTGATACTGGTACTGCAAAAAGCCTTCGCCACATCCCAGGACATAGTGTAAATACATATGTTTGGAGAAACGCTGAAGGTAATCGAAAGTATATAAAGTATCATTGGTATCCATTTGAAGGTGTACAATTCATTACTAGTGAGGAAGCAACTAAACTAGCTGCGGAAAACCCTGATTATAGCGGGAAAGATTTATACGATGCAATTGAGGCTGGTAAACCAGTGGAATATGGTCTATATGTCCAGCTCATGGATCCAAAAGATGAAGCTCATCTTTCTTATGATCCTTTAGATGATACAAAAGTATGGGACGAAAAGGCGTATCCTCTTATACCAGTCGGTAAAATGGTATTAAATAAAAATCCTGAAAATTATATGGAACAAGTCGAAAAAGTGTCCTTCTCTCCTTCTAATTTACTGGATGGAGCAGAACTATCTGATGATAAAATGCTACAGGGCCGTGCTAATATTTATAGCGATTCTCAAAGACGAAGAATTGGACCAGAATTTCGTAAATTACAGGTTAACCAGCAGCAAGATTGGACACCTGCTAATCAAATTACAAGCGGTGATGGAAGATACGTTGAAGGAAAACTTGAAAGAACTTCTATAACTAAGCAAGACGACTTTGGGCAGGCTGGTGATTTTTATGCGAAGTTACAACCGATAGAAAAAGAACATCTTGCTGAAAATTTAGCTAATGATTTGAAAGTCATTTCCAATGATATTAGGAAGATAGTTTTGGGGTATTTCGATCAAGTATCAACTGATTTGAAAACAAGAATTGAGACAAAAATGAAAGAGCATTAAGAAGATTAAAACATGCTTTACGAATGAGAATTCAAATCTATATTAATTATTTTCTTGTCAAAATCCAATTAGGTTATTTAATTTAAAAATATAAAGCCAATACACCCCTGTTCTATAATTAGAACAGGGGTGTATTGAAGTAGTTTAATATTTAACATTAAACTAAAAAATACAACTAGCAGCCTCTCAAACCAACTATAGTAAACTATTTTACTTCCACTGTATAATTCCCTGTTCCCCCGCCATATTTATATACACTTAAATAATATTTCCCTGGCTTCGCATTATAATTGCCAAGCAATTTGTTTCCATCACGTTTTGTTGCATAAGTTACATAATTATTTAAGTCTGATTCAGAATATAGTACCCAGTTCAATCCAATATTTTGTTCGTTCGTAATAGTAATTTGTAAATCTTTTGGGTCCTTTACATCAATAACAAATCGGTCAACCTGATCTTGATCGCTTAAGTTTCCTCTTAGTAACGTATTTAAAGATAGTGGATTCGCTGTTTCAAATGAATTATTCGGTTCTTTTTCTACAGCCGTACCTTCTTCTGTATTCACTCCACTAAGCACAACATCATATTCAAATTGTCCAGCATTATTAACACGGTAATTTACAAAGTAAGCAGTCAATGTTTTATATCCAGTCCACTCTTTTCCTGAAAGACGTTTCAACATATCATTCGTTGCTTGATTCATCACTTTCCAGTCCTCAATTTCTCCTTTTGCCGCACTTCCTGTATATGTCCCCTGTAGTGTAAATGTATTAAAGAATTGTGATTTATTTTTTGTTACCTTCACATCTTTTAACTTTGCTTCATTAGTGATATCTGAAGTAACGTCCGAAAGCGATTTTGGATCATGCTGAGTTAAATACTCATCTGATACTTGTGGAATTGTATACTTATCACGATTATCAATAAGCATTTGCATATAAGATTGATATTCTTCATTTAATTTATTGTCTTTGCTTAATGTAGAACGGTATGCATCGTAACTTGAAACATCATTTGCACGAATTAAATCATGCACTTTATCGAACATTTCAGGACGGTTATTATACATATATGATTGCAATGCAAACGAATAGTTATAAAAATCCCACGTTCCATATCTCGCATTTAATGTTTGTGATGCTGTATAACGTTTTGCAGGATCATAAGATAATCCACCAATTATACTTTTTCGCGGTACTACACTATCTAATCGCGTTGAACCTGCAAAGAACTCTGCATTCCCTTCTTCAAACCATGTTAAACGTTCATTTTGATACATTTCCCCTTGGCCCCATAATCCCTGAACTTCGTATCTTCCCTGTAAGTAGTGCGTAAATTCATGGCGGAACAATTCTTCCAAACTATAAATACTTTGCTCTGGTGTACGTTCATATGTAAAGAACGTTCCTGTCCCTTCAATATAAATTCCACCATTATTCGTTTCATATCCGTACAGTTGGCGATTAAATTGATACTCATCTGGACTATTATAAATAACCATCGTTAGTACATCATCAGCATGTCCACTTTCAAGTGGTTTATCGCTACCAACTGTACGATAAAATTGAGAACGTACTTCTTTTGCCGCCCAGTATAGACGCTTAATTTTCTCTTCACTAACTTTATCCCCAGCTTTAAAGACAATTGCTCCATCATCAAACGTATACGTTTTCGGTAAATATTTCTTTTTACCATCTTCTCGAATTTGATCTAAATTTATTGTTTTTCCGTTCGCATCTACTCCTCCGTAATTTGTAGTAATTTGTTCTGCTGCAACAAAATATTGCTCCCCAAAATGTGGATAAATCCTCATCGCTTCGGTAACAACTTGCTGGCCTTTTGTTGGTGTACTATAAAGCTTGCCTAATCGACCAGCATAATAAATTCCATTATTAATTAACCAGCCGTTTTTATTTGTTACTGTACCAATTAGTGCAAAACGATTTACTTCATTTATAAAGTTATCAATATTTCGATACCACATCGTATCTTTTGGCTCTTTTCCAGTCGTGTACATATCCGTCTGAATATCAAAGTCAATCCCCTTCATCAACTCATAAATAGCGTCTCCTTTCGTTCGGTCTTCAATGAAAGTTGCAAGATTATCGTTGTATTGTTTGAAAATTTCACCTGCATATAAAACCGTTTCAACATCAGCCGATGCATTTCCAATTAATTTTCCATATGATGAAATAACTTTATTTTGTTCTGATGTACCAAGTTTGAAATTCGGATTTTTTGCAATTGTTTTTAAAGCCGGTAAACATTTATCATGGTAGCTACGCTCATTTAGTTTGCTTAATTCATCATGGTAAAAACCTAAATAAAATGCTGTACGTAAAGCTTCTACTAATGTTTCAATCCCTTTTGAATCATCTTTCGTATAAGCTTGTCCTTGTTCTGCTAGTTTATTAATAATCGCTTGCATTCGGCTATCATCTTGATAGAATTTGAGACTATCACTATTAAACTGAAATAATTCCGGAATTTGATACCAATTAATTGTCACAAGAAGATCAGTTAATTGTTTGTTACTTAATTGATTTAACTCAGCCATCGAATACTTTTTTTCTTCAGCTAACGGTTTAACATCCTTGTTTGGCGCTAGCGGACGCTGCGATAAATCCGATAACTTTAACCGTTTTGTAAAAGATGCATTTTCTTGTACTTTTGAAGAGTGTGCCAACTCATCAACGGATTTCTGTATACCTACCGGCTCCATTTGTAATACGTTCTTCACATTTTTTTCTTTTGTCTCTGCTTGAATTTGTAAACCATTGCATGATATTGTCACTAGTCCAACACCAAGAATCAACTTAGAAATTTTTGAATATTTAACCATAACATTGCCCCCTAATAATTTTAAAGAAAATTCTGAATTTTTATATCAGAACATACTTATTTGTATGTATTTACAGTTCCGCTATAAATACAAGTATGATCAATGATGCAATAGTAGCTTGTTTTATACTATTACGAATACAGATTCCTTACATACAATCCCCTTCCTTAAATTTAATACAAGCAAAAACTGTGCCAATGATATTTTTTGCGCATAGTAAACATTTCTTTATTAGTACTGTAGAATAAAATATACATAAGTGGTTCAACAATGTATAAATCTTTTGACACATACTCCTCTCTCTTTTTACGATAAAAAGATCCTTTGAAAATTATAAGCACATTTACTAGCAAGTAATTTGCAATATACACCATCCTAAATGTTAATAACCTCAAAAAAAGAAGGTAAGTATACATAAGGTTAATATGTATACTTACCTTCTTCTATAGCAACCTTTCAGCAGATAAAAACAACATTAATTAGTATTTCATTACATCATTTCATATTATGGTATTCATTCCTCTTTTTCAGATAATCCTTTTCACATTGTAACGGTTTGTATTCCACTATTTTGCCTTGCTTCTTTTTTGTTTCGGTAACAATCCATTCCCCTTTTTCAAGGTTTAGATTTAGGCGTTTCATTACATTAGTATCGTCTATTTCTTTATAAAGTAAAAATGCTTCTTGCGCCCTCACAAATAAGCTAGGTTGCCCTCTAAATCCACCACTATCATAAATTTTAGTTAATGAATTATAATATGAATCATTTTCCTTTCCGCCATACATCAAATGCGCAGCCTCTAGGTCTCTTTTACTAACTTCCCAAAAACTGTTTTCATCAATATTTAAATTAAATGTGGATTTAATGTCCTGTATTATATTTTCCGCATACTTTTCATCTCGAACTTTTCTTTCTTCGAGACAATCCGAAGATAATCTTGGTGCATCTGTTTGAGAATGTACAACGTGTTGAATAGATACACATAAAATAAATACACTTAAAATAAACAATATTTTTTTCATCATTACATATCACCTCAAATGATTTAGATACTATATTATTTGAGGCTTAGGATATTCTTATGCTAAGAATGAGAAAGGTCCTATAAAATAGACTTTTTATAGAATCTTTCCTTTTAATATTGATTTATCAGTTTCATCGGCGAAGCAAGTACCTTACTACTTTTCACATCATATAATCCTATAGGTGTTACCCGTATAAAAGGCAAGTGCGTCGCAGAAAAGAATAAAATCGTAAATGCTGGATCGTTATAGGTGTATCCTCGCTCTTGTAGTAATTCCACCATTTTTTTCTCTTTATGTATTAATTCGCTCATTTTTAAATCGGACATAATCCCAAGCAACGGTAATGCAATTTCGTGTAACACTTCATTTCTTTCCGCTATTACCATACCGCCACCTAGCTCTTTTACTCTATGAAAAGCTGTAAGCATATCTTCTTTCCTTTTTCCAATAAGAATGATGTCACCTGTACCGGAATAAGAGCTAGCAAGACCTCCTAATCTATTCGCAAAACCTTTCACAACTGTATTCACTCGCCAAGTGCCATCACGAGCAATCATCATAAGGAAACATTCATCATGCTCAATAGAAAGTTCCTCAACGTTTAAGTCGATTTCAGTTACATATGGTTTTGAAATCACATCATTTAATAATTTTATACCTGTTGTTTCAGAAAAAATCATATCTTCTTTCTTTAAAGACCAGTCTAGTTGTAGAGGGGTTACTTGAAATTCATCCCATTCTATACGTAATGATTCATTTTTATTTTCTCCATCACGTTTCATCCATTGTCCTTTTGCAATTACACTAATCGGCACCGGGTTTTCTTTACTTTCCAAAATATTAATATTGGCGATTCTCCCTGTGGCAATCGCACCATGTAAATACTCCATATTATAATAACGAGCAATGTTATAACTTGCCATATTATAGGCATCAATAACCGGTATCCCTTGCTTAATCGCTATTTCTATCAATCTATTTGTCATTCCGTTTTCATAAAATGATGGATGCGAACCGTCTGTTGTGAAAATGAATCTATCAAATTGTTTAACACCTAGTTCTAGCAATTCTTTTAGTAAAACTTCTAAATCCGGTCTAATTGAAGAATTTCTAAGAGAAACGGTGTAGCCTTGCATAAGGCGTATTAATGCTTCCTGCCCTGTCATCGCTTCATGATCACAATCCGTACCTAACAATTTTAACTTTGCTAAAGTTGTTTCAGATGCTCCAGGAAAATGCCCTTCTACTTTCTTCTGTAATCGTTTTGTTTCCTGTACCCAATTTAACATTTCCTCATCGCCATGCAATAGTTTTGGCCATGCTGTTAACTCCCCGCCTTGAAGAACATCTTCATGATTAAGCCATTCCATTATTTCTTCACTATTAAACAATGATTGGCCATTTTGCAACTCAGTTTGTCCATCGAAACGACACCACCAATACATGCTTGCCGGAATCTTTTTAAATTCATCTAATAAACGAAATGCTTCTTCACGTTGTAATGTGAAAAATAAAGTTAAATTATCATTAATAAAAGTTGTTGTCCCAAATTGCATTGCATGATTTGCTAACGTCTCTGGATTGTATAATTGATATGGATGTGCATGCGGTTCTATGTAACTAGGAACTACATACTTCCCTTCGCAATCAATAACTTCACAATGAGTAAATTGCTCTGGCAGTTTTTCTCCTACGTATACAATGCGGTCATCATAAACCCAAATATTTGCTTTCATCCACTCACGCATATATGAATTTAAATATGTCGCATTCTTTAATAAAATGTGTGGACTTCTCATGCCATCTAGTACTCCAACATGTTCTCGTAATTGCTTATTACTCCATTTATAATTATTTTGTCCCAATGTACTCAACTCCAAATCTATTAATTGTTATATTGGTTAAAACGAGAAATAGTTAATCAACTAAAGTATTTTCCATTCATAACTCCCCTGTATAAATCCCTATAGCCTTTATTATATGTAATAGTTGTAAGAATAACAATTTTCAGAATAGTAAGCATACCTCTTTGCTCCAAAATAAAAAGGATGTCATGAACAGACATCCTTTTATCTTTTGCTAAGCTAATGGATATACAATTATTTTAGCTTGATATTGATGTGGTAGACCCCTTTTGAACCGCTATGTTTTTTGAAGCTAAGCTTACAATAATAGTTATTACGATATTAATAAATAATGCGATTGCTCCTGTACTAATGTCGTTAATAGTGTGTGGGACTGTTGGGAAAAAGGTTGCAATTTTTATATTAAAAATCGTAGCATACAATACAATAAGTACCCCTGTAATAATACCAGTCATTGCGCCATATTTATTAATATAATTTTTTTGAGAAAAACTAAGGAATAATGCAGGTGCCAATTGTGCGATAAGACTGTACGACATGATATTTAACAGTGCAAGTGCTGTCCCGCCAAATACGGTGAAGATTAAAGCAGTCAAAGAAAGGATAATGATGAATAGTTTTGAGGCTACTAATTGTTGTTTTTCGGTAGCTTTTGGAAAAACAACATTGTAAATCCCTTTTGTTAATCCAACAGATGCAGACATTAACATAACAGAAGCTGGTACTAAAGCTGTTAATAAACCAGCTGCTCCAACTATTCCAACCACCCAAGGATCAAATGTTTGAATAGTTAATCTTAAAAGAGAAAGATCTCCATCAGCTCCTTGTAAACTAGGAATTTTTACGATAGCTGAAAAGCCAATAAAGAAAACAAACAGTAATAATATCGTGTATAAAGGTAGAGTAATTGCATTTTTGCGAAGTGCTTTTTCACCATTTGCTGAGAAGACCACAGTGAAAGAAGTCGGTAATAAATAAAAAGATATTGCATTTAAAAGGATTGTAGAGATAAACCACGGTACACTTAGTCCCTGATCGGCTAACGTTAACAATTCAGGTTTAACAGCCTCAACAGACTTAAACATTTGCTCAATTCCACCAAAATAGTGGCTAGGAATGTATAGGCCTAAAAAAATAACTACTCCCAAAATCATAATATCTTTAATCACAGCTGTCCAAGCTGATCCATGAATACCAGAAAATATTACATATGTTGTAATAACTATTGCACCTATAATACTTGCAACTATTGGTGAAATAGCTCCAAAAGAAGCCTCTGAAACAATAATCCCTAACCCTTTCATTTGTATACAAATGTATGGTATAAGCGCCAAACTTCCCACAATAGCTACTATAACCCCCATTGCACGACTATCATATTTAGATGCAAAATAGTCAGGTTGTGAAATAATACCATGTTCTTTACCGTATCTCCAAATTTTAGGTGCAATCCAATAAGATATTACATATGCTAAAAATATATACGTGGGTACATAATATGCAGCAGCACCTTTAGAATACGCCCAACCACTTCCGCCTAGAAAAGTAAAAGTCGTATAAACCTCTCCAGCTATTAATAGGAATATGAACAGGGTTCCAAAACCTCTGCCGCCAACTGAAAATTGCTGCAAATTCATCTTTTTTCCTCGTCTGGCTGCTATCCCTAAATAAAGAGATAGAATTAAGAAAATAAAAATAATAAATAATGATATATTCATTCTGCCTCACTCCCTTTATTATCAGGATCCAGCTTATAAACAATGGTTAAAATAATTGAGGAAAGTACCATCCAAAATACAATCCAAAATAAAAGAAAAGGCATCCCTAATACGTAAGGCTCAATTTTATTTGCAAATGGTAAGAATCCAACACACCCTATAAAAGGAATTAAGAGTAAGAGTTTAATATATTTCAAAATATTCTCGACCTCCTATTTCATCGTTTGAATTTTTATGGATTAAGAGCCGATATTATAAAAGGATTTGTTAATATATATCCTTTTTAACTTACTAGCATCTAAATCTCTGATATGCAGAATAAAGTGAAACATTAATCAGCGGGGTTTTGTCCATCCCCAACTGATTATTAGCCCGCAAATAGCGGGCTAATGGTAACGAATAATACGAGGTAATATCATTGCAATACTCCATTTTTTTCCTAAATCTAATTTTTCATCATTAAATCATTCTCTTTTTGATAGACAATTTCTCCGTCAATAATCGTTGTTTCCACTTTCAAATCCTTAATAAGGTCTGGTTCAGCTTTTAAAATACTTTCACTTAAAATAACTAAATCAGCTAATTTCCCTACCTCTATGCTTCCTTTTATATCCTCTTCAAAACTTGCATAAGCGCCATTCCATGTGTAAAGTTTAATAGCTTCTAGTACACTAATGGATTGATTAATGCCAATTTCAGCTCCAAATTGGCTTTTTCTATTAACTGCAGTATGAATTCCCAATAATGGATTATAATCGGTAACCGGTGCATCTGAACTACCTGCTGCAATAATACCTTTATCTATATAATCACGAGCAGCGTACATATAATTAACACGTTCACCATAATTGTGAGCATATATCTCGCCATATTCATATGGAAATGGCGGGTTTGGAATAGGGATGACTTCAAGTTGTTTCATTCTTTCTTGTAAATCTGGAGTTGAAACTCCTGCATGCTCGATTCGATGACGATGATTTTTCCTTGGTGCTTCTTTTAACGCTCTTTCTACGCAATTTAAATACATTTCAATGGCTTTATCACCTTGAGCATGTACTGTAATTTGATAGCCTTTTTTATGTGCTTCACCTAGAACTTTATATATTTCTTCCTCACTATAATAAAGAATCCCGAAATTGTTAGGATCGCTGGAGTAGGGTTTTCGAGTTGCAATTGTTGGACCAGAGCTACTTCCATCTAAAAATATTTTAGCCGGCCCAACTCTAAACTTCTCATCCCCTGTACCGGTTACTATCCCTGCATTCATCATTTTATTTACAAATTTATCCGATTCATTTATGGTACCAATTATTGCATATATCCGAACACCGATGTCTTTCGTTTTTATAGCTGTTTGTAACAAACGATAACAATTAGAATCAAAAGTAGCTGCTTCATGAATACTCGTGATACCCCCAGAAATGAAATGATCCGACGCAATTTTTACAGCTTTCATAAGCTCATCATCTGTATAACTTGCTACATCATTCATCTTCATATTTGCAGCTTCAAATAATTTCCCTGTAATTTCCCCCTTCTCATTTTTTTCAATTACTCCACCTTGAGGATTCGGTGTCTTTTCGTCATATCCAGCCTTCTCTAGTGCTGCTGTGTTTACGATACAAATATGTCCGCACGTACGAGAAATGATGATTGGATGCTTCGCTGAAATGGCATCTAGCTCCGCAATCGTTGGATACCTTTTCTCCTTTATGGTAGTTTCATTAAATCCCCAAGCTCTTATCCACTCACCTTCTGGAGTTTCCAACGCTTTTTTCTTAAGCTCATTCAGCACATCTGCAACAGAGTCGATGTGACTTTCTTTACAACTGATATTCAATTGAAAAACCCCATATAAAACCAGGTGTGTGTGTGCATCAATAAATCCAGGAAGAAGAGATTTGCCTGCTAGGTCAATGACTTCAGTCTTCTCCCCAATGAATTTATTCGTTTCTAAATTTGAACCAACCCCAATTATTCGATTATCCTTTATCGCTACAGATTCTACTATTGAGTTTTGTCTGTTTGATGTAATAACTTCACCATTGATAAATACTAGATTTGCATTCATACAAACACCATCCTTTTTATATAAGTACAAATTGAAAAAACGACATAAAACTTTTCTTTTTAAGTGAAAGAGACAACGAGTGCAGATTACCTTTTAGTCTTCATAAACGTGACTTAATTAGAATTACGCGCGATTAAAGCGCTTTCAATAAAAAGGGAAATCCTTGACAAATAGAAAAGATTCCATTAACTACCTCCCTCTATAAATTAATAATTCCGCACTGTACATTTTTATAATGCAAAAATTATGCCATCAATTTGGAACAAAAACATTAAAAATAGACGGAAAATTATAAAAATTTCATTTAAATCTGGCATTTGTGAGATATAATGAATTAAATTCGTTTCAATAGATTCATAAATGGTTCATTCTTTTCACTAATTTCCATCTATGTTGAACCACTTGCGTTTCAACATAGATGCATTCATAGGAGGATTTAAGCCATGTCCGACATTCCTGTCCAAATTGAAAGTAAATATCTCTTGAAGATTCTTGATAGTCTTGAAAGTGGGATGAATATTGTTGACAAAAACGGAACGATTATGTGGGTAAACCAAGCATGTTGTAAGCTTTTTAACAAAAGCAAGGAACATTTGATTGGTAGGAATATTTTCGTTCTGAAAAAAGAGGGTGCGTTCACTCCATCCGTAATCGAAATGGCTTTACAAAATGGAAGTACTGTAACCACTGTGCAAGAAATCACCGGTGGTAATAAGATGACAGTAACAGGGGACATTATTTTGGATGAGCAGGAAAACCCCCTTTATTTTGTAGCACATGGTCATGATATAAACAATTGGATGGATAATGTTTCTAAGCTAGAATGGGAAGAATTAGCCCCCGTATTGAAGCGGTATTTGCTAGAAATAAAAAAAATGAATACCCGGTATATTCTAATGCAAGAGGAACAGTCCTTTATTGGACATAGTAAAATACATAATTTGCTTGCTGAAATCCTGGAAAGAGTGGCAAGTGTTGATTCAACTGTGCTTATTAACGGAGAAACAGGCGTTGGAAAAAACGTAGTTGCAAAACGTATTCATGAATTGAGTGAACGAAACAGTCAACCCTTTGTCCACTTAAATTGTGCAGCAATTCCCGATACACTTCTCGAATCTGAATTGTTCGGCTACCATAAGGGAGCCTTTACAGGTGCGAATTCAAAAGGGAAAACAGGGCTCGTCAAAACAGCCGAAAAAGGAACGCTTTTTTTGGATGAAATTAGTGAACTTCCGCTACATTTGCAGCCCAAGCTCCTTCAATTACTGCAGGACAAGACCTATATGCCTATTGGCGGTTCACAGTTAGTAAAGGCTGATATTCGCATTATTGCAGCAACAAACCGCAAAATCGAGGAAATGGTAAAAGAGGGAAAATTCCGGGCCGATCTATATTATCGCCTTCATGTTTTACCAGTAAACATTCCGCCGCTACGCGAGCGACATGAAGATATTTTTCCACTACTCCATTTCTATTTGCAAAAGTATAACCAAATATTCAACCAGACACGTACCTTCTCGAAGCAAACGATAGGTGTTTTTCAACGTTATCAGTGGCCGGGAAATATACGCGAGTTGGAAAATACTGTTGAGCAGCTCGTTATTATGGCTAAAAAGGAAGAAATCTCAATTCATGATTTACCAGAGCGCTTTCTTTCAGTAAGTATGGAAGAAGAAGCTTTACAATCTCTGAAAAAAGGCAACAATTTAAACGAGATTATCGAAAGTATGGAAAAAATAATTATTGAACAGGCAATTAAGAAAAATAAGACTACACGTAAAACTGCAAAAGTTCTTGGAATTACCCAAACTTCACTGATTCGTCGGTTAAAGAAATACAATATCCGCAATGAAAAAGAATAGCGTTTTTGTTGTAGAGGGATTAATTTTTTTCTTAATTTGATGGCAATATGGCGGTACCCCATCGCTATCAAGCTAAGCTTATGTAAAGTCAATTTTAGGCGAGATTGTTTCTTTTTTCTAAAGGGCACGTGTAGGTAATTTTAAAATTTGCATATGAAATAAACCCTAGTATAAAATCCTTGATTTTTTAAGAAAAGGTATTGGAGTTTATCTTTTGTATATACACCATCATTTCATTAAAAAAAGAAAAATAGATGCCTATGGGCATCTATTTTTTTAAAAACGACTACTTAAAATCATTTTACTTCTACAGTATAATCCCCTGTTCCACCGCCATACTTATATACACTTAAATAATATTTCCCTGGCTTCGCATTATAATTTCCAAGCAATTTGTTTCCATCACGTTTTGTTGCATAAGCTACATAATTATTTAGATCTGATTCAGAATATAATACCCAGTTCAGTCCAAGGTTTTGTTCGTTCGTAACGGTAATTTGTAAATCTTTTGGGTCCTTTACATCGATAACAAATCTGTCAACTTGATCTTGATCACTTAAGTTTCCTCTTAATAACGTGTTCAAAGATAATGGATTCGCTGCATCAAATGAATTATTCGGTTCTTTTTCTACAGCAGTACCTTCTTCTGTATTCACTCCGATAAACACAACATCATATTCAAATTGTCCAGCGGCATTGACACGGTAATTTACAAAATAAGCAGTTAATGTTTTGTATCCGCTCCACTCTTTTTCTGCAAGATGCTTCAGCATATCATTCGTTGCTTGATTCATCACTTTCCAATCCTCATTTTCCCCTTTTGCCGCACTTCCTGTATATGTTCCTTGTAGTGTGGAGGTATTAAAGAATTGTGATTTATTATTTGTTACCTTCACATTTTTTAACTTCGCTTCATTGGTGACATCTGCTGCAACATCCGAAAGTGGTTTCGGATTGTGCTGTGCTACATAATCATCTGATACTTGCGGAATTGTATACTTATCACGATTATCTATCAGCATTTGCATGTAAGTTTGATATTCTTCATTTAATTTATTATCTTTACTTAATGTAGAACGGTACGCATCGTAACCTGGAACAGCATTTGTACGAATTAAATCATGCACTTTATCGAACATATCAGGACGGTTATTATACATATACGATTGCAATGCAAACGAGTAATTATAATAATCCCACGTTCCGTATTTTGCATTTAATGTTTGCGCTGCTGTGTAACGTTTCGCAGGATCATTAGACAATCCACCAATGATACTTTTTCGCGGTACCACACTGTCTAATCGCGTTGAGCCTGCAAAAAACTCCGCATTTCCTTCTTCAAACCATGTTAAGCGTTCATTTTGATACATTTCTCCTTGACCCCATAATCCCGGAACTTCGTATCTGCCCTGTAAATAGTGTGTAAATTCGTGACGAAACAATTCTTCCAAACTATAAATACTCTGCTGTGGTGTACGTTCATATGTAAAGAAGGTTCCTGTTCCTTCAATATAAATTCCACCATTATTTGTTTCATAGCCGTATAGTTGACGGTTAAATTGATATTCATCCGGACTATTATAAATAACCATTGTTAACACATCATCAGCATGTCCACTTTCGAGTGGTTTATCACTACCAACTGTACGATAAAATTGAGATCGTACTTCTTTTGCTGCCCAATATAAACGTTTAATTTTTTCTTCGCTAACTTTATCCCCCGCTTTAAAGACAATAGCCCCATCATCAAATGTATACGCTTTTGGAAAATAATGTTTCTTACCATCTTCTCGAATTTGATCTAAATTTACCGTTTTTCCATTTGCATCTATCCCGCCGTAATTAGTAGCAATTTGTTCTGCTGCAACAAAATATTGTTGCCCTAAATATGGATATATCCCCATTGCTTCTGTAACAACTTGCTGTCCTTTTGTTGGTGTACTATAAAACTTGCCAAAGCGACTAGCATAGTAAATACCATTATTAATTAGCCATCCGTTTTTGTCTGTTACTGTCCCTATTAGTGCAAAACGATTTATCTCATTAAAGAGAACTGACTTCTATTTGGGTAACCATAATTATCATAGAACTTTTACTTTAACAGTTTGTCTTCCCCAATTCATGGCCTTACTTTTTGAACCTACTAAAACATCAATACGATTACCTTTAATGGCACTACCGGTATCACCAGCGATTGCTTCACCATAATTTTCTACCCACACTTTTGATCTTAACAGTTACGTGCTTTTTGGCTACGCCAAACTGAAATTCATCTCCCACCTATCGTTGGGCTACGCCCTGTGCACGCTTGAGGAAGGAGAATTCTTTCTGGTAATCCGTTAAATTCATTTTCTTTTGTTAGAATTTCGTAAATACGTTTTGTAAATCTTTTCATCAGAATCGTTTCCGTACTCTCTATTGATTCACTGCTTTTGCTACAAGGGCAGCATATGCTTCTGCACCTGTTTTCGTTAAATGTACGCCATCTGGTTCAAAGTATGCCTGATTTCCAGCACTTGCTGCATACCAATCAACTAACACTACATTTTTGTAAGCTGATGCTGCTTCTTTTAACTTCTCATTCACCAACGATTCCCACGGACGTGGTACTCTCGTATTAATTAATATAATTTTACGTTCATCCCCAATCACTTTTATTAATGATGCTAATTGCTCCTTAGTAAAGGCTCCATTTGTACCTAATCCAATAATGACATGATTTCCTAAATTCCCCTCATTCTTTAGCTGTTCCACAGCAGGGATTGCTTTGGACATTTGCCGCCCTATTTCCGCATCAATCCTAATATTAGGAAAAGTATTTTTTAAATACGGAGCAATATCAATCATGATTGAATCTCCTACAGCTGTAACTGTTAGAGGGTCTTTAGGCTGTGCGGGAATCGCTTCTTTTTGTTCTTCTTTATTTTGAGGTGGTTCATTAGCTGGTTTATCCCAAACTGCAACGGGATGTTTAGCCTGCTCTTCTTGCACAGCTTCCACCTTATCTTTTGGAGGATTCTCCTTTGCTTTAGTAGCTGTTGTTAATCCAAAAGTAGCTATCGAAGAAATAAATACTGCACATATTAAAGCTAACTTACCACTTACAGTTAAGTTTCTTATTTTCAAGTTTTTAATCCGAATATTCTTCAATGCACCTTTTCGTATTGGATTTTCAATAAACTTCCACGAAATTTGTGCAATAACTATAATTAGGAGAAATTGAAGAATTGCTCTTGTAATCGAAAACTCTCCAGCATTTACCTTCGGAGTCGTCAATGTAATAATCGGATAATGCCAAAGATATATTCCATATGATCGCACGCCCATCCAACGCAGTGGTCTAAATCTCAAAAATAGTGCGATTCTGCTAGCCGGATGCGCAAGGTTAGCGACTAACAAGGCTGTAGCAATTGATAAAAGGACCATTCCCCCACGGTATAGAAACGGCTCATATTGATTCGTCTTCCAAAACATAATGAGAATGATACTAAGAGCAACTCCCCCAATAACATCAAGAATAAGACGTGCTTGCGGAATAATTTTATTCGCAAGTCTACTGCTTGGCCAAATTAAAGCAAGTGCCGCTCCAATTAATAAAGAAAAAGCCCGTGTATCAGTACCGTAATAAATTCTACTTGGGTCAGAGCCTGGTTCATATAGAATTGCCATTGCTAAAGCAGATGCAATTGCTCCTAGACAAATAAATAAGATCATGCGTGATTGTTTTTTTATGTAATAAAATCCTAAACTAATGACGAACGGCCAAACCACATAAAATTGTTCCTCAACAGCTAACGACCAAAAATGATTTAGTGGAGAAGGCTGACCAAAGCTATCAAAATAAGATAATTTATGATAAATATACCACCAGTTACTAACATAAAATAACGCCGCTAATGAGTCTCCACGCATTTTTTCAAGTAAAGAGCTATGAAAAATCGTAATCCATGCCAACGTTATAACGAGCATAACAAACATTGCTGGAAGCAATCTCCTTGCCCTACTAAGCCAGAATTTCTTCAAATCAATTCTCTTATTTCTCTTCCACTCCATCGCTAGAATATCTGTAATTAAATAACCTGAGAGTACAAAAAATACAGTAACCCCTAAAAATCCTCCAGGCATCCAATTAAAGTTAATATGATACAAAATAACACCTAGTATAGCTAGGCCCCTTAGACTGTCTAATCCAGCCATATAACGACTATTTTTTTTAAAAGGTTTAGTCACCTACAATCACCTCTATTTCTTGGAAATTAGGTAAATAATAGTGGTATAAAATGCTATTAATTTCCTAAAATCATATAAACTAAACTATTAAAAACATCATTTGGGAAGGCTCTTTTTTTTATAATTACACGCACAGTAACTAATACTTTATCGCGTTATCTGTTTCTGGTGTGAAAATTTTTAAACTAGTTTTTTTGCTCATCCCCCCGACAAAGGGAAATTTGCTTAGTTAATTAAAAAGTTATATGCTGTGTATCAAAAAGTACACCTTTTGATACGTTTTTTACAGACGTATCAAGGACTGACATTGTGCATATGATCTATAACGCATATATAACGGGTTTCCTATAAAGAAACGTTATAAAAAAGGTCTACTCATTACGAGCAGGCTCTCTATTTTCTTCACTCAGCCTACTTTATTTAAAACTTCGGCTGCTTCTGTAAACATTGGTGCATAAGTAGAAAATAATAAAAATAATGATACTATAAGTCCTATGATTTTCTTCATACTCGCATCTCCTTATCAATCCATTTAAAAACCTTTTAATTATATATTAAGCTTTGATACTATTGAAATAATAAAAAAGGATATGCATAATTACATATTTCTCTTATTGATAGAATGTATCCTATTGAAAAGAAAGCCTTTCCTTGGTATTATTAGTCTCTTTGTTAGCTTAATAGCGATATGGGGTTCTGGTGCAAAAAAATGATAAATAAAAAAGAATCATGGATTCCTAACGAAATTACCTGTTAAGTAGTTAATCCAAACAGCTGGTTGATAAAAATATTCTGATTTTGGACAGACTGGTCCTGCAAATCAATTTGTTCTTTTTTGAGCGTATGCATGGCTTCCACACCACTCAATATAGAAGCTGATGTTTTGTATGATTTAAATCCCAACATAGAGCGTATACGTTTTTTAATAAAACGAGGCTCTTGTTCTACTATGTTATTTAAATATTTTATCCTTCGGATTTCGGTGCCTATTGGTATCCTTTTCCTTCCTTCAACTGTTCGATAGCAATTGGAAAAGCAGGATTCTTATCGACTGTTATAACACGAGGCTTTGAAACATGAAAAGACTGCAAAGCTTTCTTGAAAAAGTGCTTTGCAGCCTTATGATCTCTAGATTTACTCAAATAAAAGTCAATCGTGTTTCCTTCAGAATCAACGGCACGATATAGAATCAAGTTTATCTTATCTATACTATAATAGCTTAGTCTCTCACAACAAGAGCGGATAGCATTTACAGTTCTCTTATTTATTTTACCACTTGAACAGATACTGGTTTCCAACCCTGATTCTCTACCCAATCAATATCAACCTTATATTTTTTATTACTTTGCTTATCTCGTACATTACCGTAGGCTTTATTATTACCATTATTCCCAATAAAATCAAAAATCAATTGACTCTCTGGAACATCAACAGCATATGAAATTGCTTTTTTCATCTCATTCCAATCTGCTGTTCCTTCTTTAAATTTCATTGCAGGTTTTGCTCCTTGCTCTGTACCAATTGGCTTCCAAGAAGGATTAGTTTGAGAACCCTTTTCTTGAGATATCGTTTTTTCTCCCTCTTTATTTTCATTTTCGTTCGTTTTTACAGGTTCTTCTACTTTTTGTTTCTCTTCTAAATGTGCTGTTTCTTTATCTCCGTTTTTCTTTTCTTCTATTTTTGCCGCTTCTTTATCTTCATTTTTCTTTTCTTCTACCTTTGCCGCTTCTTTATCTTCATTTTTCTTTTCTTCTACCTTTGCCGCTTCTTTATCTTCGTTTTTCTTTTCTTCTATCTTTGTTGCTTCTTTATCTTCGTTTTTCTTTTCTTCTATCTTTGTTGCTTTCTTTTCTTGAGCAATTGCTTTCTCTGATGTATCAGAAGTGAAAAACAACTGATATGTCACTATGCCAACTGTTACTAATACCACACTAAATGCGATATTAAATATCCCCTTATTACGACGATTTTGTTGTTTTGCTTGAAACCTGCTTCCTTGTCCCATTTTTCAAACCTCCGTGTTTATTTTCGCCACTAATCTTTACGTATTCTTCCTAAGAATCTTAATATTTTTATTAAATAATAAAAATGAACTACACTTCCCATACAGAATTCCATATAAAAATAATAAAATTTATTCTTTTTCAAGTATCTGACATATGTTATTCAAAAATAGTTTAATAAATTAAAGATTGATAAGTTTCTGTACTTAAGTATACTTTTAACAATTAAGCCTCTTCTTCACCGATTTATAATTTTTAAAATCAAATGCCCTCTTTAGTTTGCGCTTTCCAATGGATATGCCGTAAAATTAAAAGAGATTTTACCTCTTTTACCTTCTTTTCAGAACAGCTTTCGCCACTAGGGAATTCTATTATTCCTAATCTAACCTTTAATTCGCTTTCATGACAAAACGAATCTTTATGAAGTCCCCTTATCTTTTGTATAAAGCGCCTTTATTTTTTTCTATATAGAGCATTATCTCTTTGTTTATAACCTTCTTAAAAGCTTCTTCTCTACTGTAAAAGTCATTTAAACTATACAATCCATACCATTTAATATGTAATGTCTCTATTAATTCCACCTCGTTTCCCAGACAATACTATCATTTCTGAATATTTTATTTATTATGAATACACATTCCCGCTTACTTGAATTAAAAATTGTGCTTTTCTATAATACATTTTATTGTTAATAACTTCAATAATGAATATGTACATATGTAGCATTGAATGGATGCAAAAAAACATAGAAATTTAATCTTTCTACGTTTTTCCTAACATCTTCCTTCCATTTCACTTTGTGATCGAATTCAAAACTACACTTGTGACTATTTGGTTGAGTGATCGGTACGTCAATATTTTAAAAAGGAGCTCTCTTGATAAAGAGAGCTCCTTTTCTTATTTCTTCTTCTTTTCTGTCGGTTGGCTTTGTTTAGCGAAATTAGACGAATCATCGAAATTCGGTTGTTTTTTACCAGCATTATTACTTCTACCTTTTCCCATATGTAATGCACCTCCCCTCATCCTTACTATTCCCAATAAAAAAATCCTCTTGCATCCAAGATAATTTTTTATCATTTTAGCCAAGAAGACTCCTTCCTCAAGGAACGCTTAGTGAGTAGGTGGGAGATGAATTGGCTTCGGACAAGAGATGGCAGGAAGCCATCTTAATTGTTCGACATACATAAACTATTACTTCACTACCTATCGAATATATGTTTGTTGTATAATAGACGCATATAGAAATGGAGGTGAATGGAATGATAATCAATACAGCATATAAATTTCGTATCTATCCAAATAAAGCACAAGCAACCCTAATCAATAAAACGATCGGATGTTCTCGTTTTGTATTCAATTATTTCTTATCTCTATGGGATAACGCATACCAAGAGACAGGGAAAGGTTTGACATATGGTACATGCTCTGCCAAACTCCCTGCTAATGAAATTATTGACGTTTCTTTATCCAGTAATGATAAATTGGTCGATATTGCAGCTAAATTAAAAAACATAAAGGGAAGATATGATGAAAAATTACCAGTGAAAATTATACTGGGACTTTTATGTGAGAAATTTATTATAACTGGAGAAAATGCATTGAAAATAAAACCATTTATATTTAAATTAGTACATAATAATTGCTGTGAGGGATTCGATTATATAGATGAACAGCTGTATAATTTCAATGAAGAAATTAATTTAGCCGCAGATAATATATATGGGAATCTAGAAGATATTAGTCAAGAAATAAAAAGGTTTTTATCTGTTTATAAAGATTTTATTATATATTTTCATTTACCTTATGGTGGGCTGGATGATGAATAAAAACAACAGGTCTCAAAGACTCTTAAAACTTCTTGAAGCAAATAGAAAAAGGCATAAACCTACTCATGGTGCTTTATATGATGAATGCATCTGCGTGTTAGGTGCTGAAACTAAAGAATTATCTCCTGAAAGAGGATCAGAAATATACAAATTATTAAATGACTCTTACCCTTTTGAATGGTGGGGACGAATCAGTTGGAATAAGGTTTCCCTTAAACATGCCATTGACTCCATGAATCAAATATCTCATCTTATCCCATTGGAAAGTAAAGTCTATATCCTCTGGAGTACCGGACCTACTCCTGTTCTCTATGCAAATTTAAACGATATATTACGTAATATTGGCGATGTAACGGCGGTTGGTAGCGACACTTATCTTTTTTGTCCAAATAATTTTGTTATAGAATTTTACCATGAAGGTGAAATCATGATTGGTTTTGGAAAAGACCGTATTTAACAGCCAACATACAAAGAATTTTTTTTGTTTCTAGATATATTCATACTGATATTGATGTGTTATGTAAACTTAATATGAATACCTTATGCAATCAAAATACCTTTCATCATCTATATTCTTGATGTAGTACACTCTGGATAAAAGGTAGAGGGAGATAGACAATGAAAGAAATCATTAAAGAGATTGTTTCTACAAGTAAAAGATACAAAGTTCATGTTATCAAACGAAATGATGGTTTTTACACTACAGAAGTTTTTGCGTGGTTTGAGGATTACGGATATGAGTATTGGGCTCCTATTAAGCAGGGGTTATCGTTAATTGATACAGAAAATCATGCCATATCTATAGCAACGGAACACTTAAAAGTGTATTCAGGTGAAAGTGATTAGTGGGGACCAGCCGAGAGTTATTTACTTTATTAAGGTTTACTTTAGTAAATAAAAGGCTAGTTAGCTCTTATAATGGACTAACTAGCCTTTTTATTATTTTTTCCTTTTTACATATGTTTCTCATGCAATTTACGTTCAGAGAATTCGATAAATCCCACCAGATTTTGTTTTCTAAAACCGATACGAAAATATAAACTAACTAAATATTACGATACACGAAATTACTATATTAATTTTAATAAAAGTCCCTTGAAAGAAGCCACTTATTTTACAAGGTACTGTTCTACTTCTTTTATTAATAGTTCTGCACCTTCTGGGCTTAATGTTATCTTACCGTTTGCTAATGATATGTTACGATTTGATACCTCTCCTGTTAATGCACAAACACCACCGGGCTGATATTTCTGTAAAACAATGTCTTCACCTTCTACAAAGATCTCTAATGGTGATTTTTCTTTAATACCTAGCGTATTTCTAAGTTCCTTTGGAATTACCACACGCCCTAAATCATCTACTTTTCTAGTCACTCCGGTTGCTTTCATCTAGCGTCTTTCCCCATTTCATTATCAATTGTACCCAAGTTATTCTCCACTATTATAACAAGCTTTCCCCATACATGAAAATTTAGTTACATTTACAAAAGAACAAGTGGAACAAATAGAGAATTATTGGCATGAAAATAGGCTGAAGAATCGAAATGAAGCAATTCACCAGTTCGTAGAGAAAGAATTTAAGTCATAAATAATGAGTACCCTTTTCATTTTCCCTAAAAACACATGTAAAGCCTGTATCTATCTTTACATGCGTTTTATAATGAATAAGACCTATTGTATTAACTTCTTCATCAAAACGCAAAATAAACCGATTTGGACAGCCGTTTTCAAATCAAAACTCATTTTTACAAAAAAGGAAAAAGTGCTGGATTTTTATCAACTATAATTACCCAGGTATTAGAGACATGAAAAGACCGCAAAGCTTTCTTAAAGAATCGCCTTGCAGCCTTATGATTCCTATACATTTAATTATTTTTATGTTTGAATTTATTTCTTAAGGAACTTTTTAAGGCAGTGAAAAATATCCTTCTTATTTTTCACTATATAATACTTAAACTTCTCATCTTCAATGTTTTTATAAACAGAAAAAAGGGTAAATGATGAGCGATTATACTGGTTTAGTTAGCCGGGATGTAACCAAATTTTATATATTCTGTTCCCAAAACTCACTTATAACTTTATTATTTTCACCTCAAGAAATCCATTCCCCTTTAAAGAGGTGTTGTATTTTAGACTCAATAATCATTAATCCCTCATGGGAGCACCATATCATACCCATCAAGCTCAGATTTTAAAGTACCCCCTAAATGGAGATTTTGTGTTTTTATGGTACCGAAGTTTATTTTTATCGTTTTGGGGAACAACAGATTTTTAACTTGATAGCAATGTGGCGGTACCCCATGCCCAACAAATTAAGATTTTGAAGACTGTCCAAAATTTCTTCTCCCCCTTCCCCCCTTTCTAACAAGATTACAATTTTATTAAGTACTAATAATTTTTATAATTAGTTAATCTCTGCATATGATTCCATTCAAAGATACAAAATATTTAAGTAACTATTTTTAATTACATTGTTTTTATATCTAAATTCACAAAGGAGCTACATAACATGGATGAAAAAAATCTATTAAGTCAACAACTTGACCACGTGTCATCAGATGCTCTAAATACTCCTAGTAAAGCTCAAGAACAGATGGAAGAAACAACTAATCCAGACAATACCAATGTTAAAAAGAAAAGCATTAATCAAGATTTACATGGCGTGGACTTACCAATTTCAGACGTATATAGAACAACGAACAAAAAGTAAATTTCAAAGGGAAAACTCTTAAGAACGAGTGAACTTAATTCTTTTCCCTTTTCCTATTCAAATAACTATTTTGTTAAAGTTTAATTGGTCCGCTTTGATAGATTACTTCTAAATATTCACAGGTCCTCTTTGTCATTTAAAAAGAGGACCTGCTATTCGTAGCAAATCCTCTTTTGTTAACCTGAAACTTAATAAAAAATGCTTTCTTCAAATTATTTTTGAATGAATTCCAACAAAAAGAATATTTCCGTTTTACTTTCATTCGCTATCAATCATATACAGTTTCATACGAAATCGATTAAAAAGTCGTACCATCCTTTTTAACCTACATTGGATAATAAGACTGTGATGGATAATAGGACTGTGATGGATAATACGATTGTAATGGGTAATAAGGCTGTAATGAATAATACGATTGTGATGGATTATGGATTTCCTGCATTTGCTGTGCTTGAAATGCTTGTTGCTGCGCTTGTATAGCATGATGAACAGCTTGAATAGTACTTTGTGCAGGCCCCTGCCCCCCTAAAGGACGCATTTGCTTCTCATTGTAAAAACAATTACGAAACATTCTTTATTCACCTCACCCCTGCAGATATTTTTGTTTTCCACCTTTCATACTATGAATATTGAATTAAGGTGGATAATACATGAAACATTACACCTTGTAATTCCTAATTCTCTTTCGTTCAATTATTTTAACTTAATCCAATTTCCCATCCCCCTCTATCCACTTCATTGTTTTTTCTACATCTAATTCCGTATAAGTCTTTTCTCCATAGCGAACTGATTCATACAACGGAATAATGTCTCTCGTTCTACATATTCGTTTTAACCATTGTTGCATCGTTTCATAGGACCTTCTCTGTTCATGAAATGGTAAAGTCTTTTCCCATTCAACTAACGCTTTCCTTATCGTATCTGTAGGTAATGGTCGCTTTAACCGATGCTTCACTTTCTCGTTTTTTTCGGTTCTTACCGTATATTCTTTCATTACCGATTGTTTCTCCTGTTCTATTTCTGATTTCATTAACTTTTTCCTAACTGATTTATAAAGAAAATATATAATTACCGCTACAATAACTACATAAAAAAATACAGTAATCCATGAATTTGAAAGAAAAGAAAATATGGCTCCCCATGAATTTTTCTTTTCGAAATCTTTAAATTTTTTACCCGTTGTTGTTCTTTCTCCATTATCTCCTACTTTTTTCTTTTCAATAGGTGTTTCATAATCTTCCGTATTATTAGGATTTATTGTTTCCTTATAAATTTTTTCAGATTTCTTTTCACTAAAAAAACGTTCTTTTACTATGTTCTGTACATGCACCACACCTTGTGATAACGATATTGCACTAATCGCAAAGAAAAGTATGATTAAAGCTCTTACACTCCAAAACTTCACTTTCATATGCCGTTTTTTATTCCACATGACATAAATCCCTTCTTATTCTTTAATTACAATCCATTTATTCGTTCTACTATATTTCTTTGGAGAAGTACCCAAAATTAAAGGAACTGCATCCAATTCCTTACGACGAAAGCCAGCTGTGTAAAAATAAGAAGATGATACAGGCGTATCTTGGTCCGATATTGAGGCAAGTACTTTTAATACATTTTGCAAATGTTTCCGATTATCCCCGTTCTTTATATGTAGCAAACCGTTATCTTTCACACTATTAATCCATAATTCAAATGAACAATCTTGCAAAAGCAGTTGCTTGCATATGCCTGCTGTTAATTCAATTAGTTCTTCTGTATCCTTTCGCAAAGAAACGCCACTTTTGTTTTGCAAGTTGAGATAAATCGCGTATTTATCTGATTGCGTTCGCTCATACTTTTTCGCAGTTATCGTCCCTGTTTTCGCTGTTGCACTCCAGTGGATAGAACGAAAATCTTCATTTTCATAAGACTTCACTCCCATTACTTTCGTTTCATCATATAGCGGTGAAGACATCGCTTTTCGAAATCCCCGTGACCATTCTTGTAATTCAGGCACTTGTATTTTCGGCACAGCTGGTAAGACTAAATAGGAGGGCGTATCAACTTGTTTATATGTTATATGGTTCGTTATGAATCCAAAGAGATCAGTAATGACAATTTCAACTTCTTCCCATTTCGCAATTCCTCTTTTTAACGCTACAGCTTGCAAATCAAATGAAACTGACTCTCTTCCTTTTAAATTAAAATTCATATAATAATTTGAACCTGTACTATGATTTTTGTTTATTTCATCATGATTCCAAGTTAGCTTATTTTCACATTTAAATCGAAATACGATATTAAGAATAGGAAATATCGACTTGTTTGAAACTTTAATTTTGCACATATTCGTTTCACCTATAAAAACATTTGAATTCCCCTGACTGTATTCCCATTCAACACGAGATACTTTACGTATGTATACATACATAGCACCTATTAAAATTACATACAAAAATACGAGAGATAAAAACAATAGATTACTTGAAAATACACATAAAATAACGGCTACAACTGACATAACTCCCATTACGAAAGGCTCCGCTAAAGGTGTATACACAAGCTGTTGATTCATCGTACATTCTCCACTGGCACACTAATCGCACCAAGAATTTCTTTCATGATTTGTTCTTTCGTCGTTTTCATCTCTCCCTCAATCGTTAACGTTAAACGATGAGCGCAAACGGATGCAGCCAGCGTCTTTATATCATCTGGCGTACAATAATCTCTTTCATTTAATATTGCCCGTGCTTGAATCACTCTCATAAATGCCAACGTCCCCCGCGGGCTTACACCAATTTCAATTAACTCATGTTTACGCGTTGCCTCAATAATTTCAAGTAAATAATCTTGCACATCATTCCCTACTAACACTTCTCTTGCTCGTTTTTGCACTGTAATAATTTCTTCAGTTGAAATAATTGAATGTAACGTTTCTAACGGATCATTCGTTTGAAAACGATTCATCATCTCCTTTTCTGCTTCTCTCGTAGGATAACCTTGCCGAATCGTAAGTAAAAATCGGTCTAATTGAGCATCAGGTAAAGGAAATGTACCAGCCGATTCAAGAGGATTTTGCGTTGCAATTACTAAAAAAGGTTCTGGTAGTGAATGTGTCTGTTTCGCAATTGTAACAGTACGTTCTTCCATAACTTCAAGTAACGAAGATTGTGTTCTCGGTACAGCCCGATTAATTTCATCCACTAATACTATATTTGCAAAAATAGGTCCTAACCTCGTTTTAAAATCCGATTCCTTCACATCGAAATATTCAAGACCAATAACATCTCCAGGCAAAGTATCCGCTGTAAATTGTATTCTTTGAAACTTAGCGTCCACACTTTTAGCCAAACTTTTCGCTAATGTTGTTTTTCCCGTCCCAGGTACATCTTCTAATAAAATATGTCCTCTTGCTATAAGAGCTATTGCAGCCAGCTCAATTGATTCATCTTTCCCTATAATAACCTTCGAAATATTGTTAGTAATTTTCTTTAATATGCTCATATATTTATCTCCTGCCTTTATTTATTCTGAAAATTAAGAATTATCATTTTCCAAATTATAACACATTGCAGTAGAAGTAAATATGTTCCTATCAAAATAAAAAAGATACCCTTAGCAATACGCTAAGGATATCTTTTTATCATATTATTTTACTAACTCTCCATTATAAGCTTTTATATCAAGTGGAGCAGTTAAAAATTGTGGTGCTTTACTAACGAAGGCAGTATAATGTTCACTCGTATTATGACTCGCAACTGCTTCTTTATCTTTCCATACTTCTACCATCGTATAGACATTTTCATTTTCTGTATCTTTATAAAGGTCATAGGATACATTTCCACTTTCTTCTCTTGAACCATGAATGAGTGGCTGAATTTCTTCTAAAAATGATTGTTGTTTCGCTGGATCTACTTGAAATATTGCGTGAATAATAATCATGGTGTTTCCCCTTTCATACCTCACTTATTTCTGTACTATGTTAAATTACTTCCACTCAGCAACTTTTTCAACTGGAAGACGTACTGATTGATAACCACTGTCAGCTGCTTTTCCGATTGAAATTAACATTACTGGTACGTGACGCTCTTTGTCTAATCCGAATGCTTCTGCGATTTGGTCTTTTTCAAATCCACCAATTGGGCAAGTGTCATAACCGTGAGCACGAGCTGCTAGCATAAATTGCATCGCTACAAGACCACCATCAATTAAAACAGTATCTTTCATTACTTCTGGTGTAACCATTGAGAAGTAACCTGAAAGTTTTTGCATTTGATCTTCTTTTACTTCAGCTGGCATTAAACCGCGCTCAACTGCTGTACCGTAAATTTCTTCTGCGTTATCAAAGTTGTTTAAGTCACCAAATACAGCAATCATTGCTGAAGATGTTTCTACTTGAGATTGGTTAAATTTAGCAAGTGGCGCAAGTGTTGCTTTTGCTTCGTCACTTTCAATAACAAGGAATCTCCATGGTTGCATATTTACTGAAGACGGTGCAAGCGTTGCTTCTGTAAGAATTTCAGTCATTTCCTCTTTGCTAATTTTTACAGCTGGATCGTATTTACGAATTGAACGGCGTCCTGTTAAAATTTCATTAAAGTCATTTGTTTTTAGTAAGTTTGTCATAGTTGTATTCTCCCTTTTTTATAATTCTTTTATATTTTCTTGAATGCGGTCTAACATCGTTAAAAGATTGTCGCGTTCTTCTTCACTTAATCCTTTAAATGCTGAAGTAGCGAAACGCTCTTTTTCCTCTTGATACACTTGAATTTTATTTCGCCCCTCTTCTGTAAGAGTAACTAACGTAATTCTGTTATCATCTGGATTTTTACGTCTTGTAATCATTCCGTTTGCTTCCAGCTGTTTTAAATGCCTCGTAATCGCAGCATTATCAATATTCACTTCTTGCTGAAGTGCTTTTTGACTAATTTCACCTACTTCATATAACTGAAGTATAAGCTCTAGTCTAGATTGACTCATACCCGTACACCCTTCAAACTTCGAACTTACTTCTTTATTGAGGAAGTGTAATTTATATAAAATTATTGCTTCTTTTGAGCATGAACTTGTCAAATTACCCCTCCTTTACATCCAAACTAAAAATGTTTGATACATCAATAGTTGATATGTCAATTAATATAATCTATATCGATTTAGAATGCAAGCATTTTGTTTTCATTTTATTTTTTCCAAATTAAGGCGCATTGTAGCGTTACAAAAAATGTAAATTACATTATAATAGTAATAATTTAAATGACTGGAGAGTGATTGTAATGCGGCAATACACAAATAGAAATGAGGAAATGAAAATGGAAAATGAAATGAGGATATTTATATATGACAACAATAAATATAGGGATTGTAGCGCACGTAGACGCTGGCAAGACGAGTTTGACTGAGCGTATTCTTTATGAAACGAATGTGATTAAAGAACTTGGCCGAGTTGATAGCGGCAGTACGCAAACTGATTCAATGGAATTAGAAAGACAGCGCGGAATTACAATTAAAGCATCTGTCGTTTCTTTCTTTATTGATGATGTAAAAGTAAATGTCATTGATACACCTGGACACGCTGATTTTATCGCTGAAGTGGAGCGATCATTCCGTGTTTTAGACGGTGCAATTTTAGTTATTTCTGCCGTTGAAGGTGTGCAAGCACAAACAAAGATTTTAATGCGGACATTACAGAAACTAAACATACCGACTTTATTATTTGTAAATAAAATAGACCGTAGTGGTGCAAATACTGAAAAAGTTGTGAAACAAATAAAAGAAATCCTTTCAAATGACGCATTCCCCTTTTACTCTACTGAGAACGAAGGAACAAAGGAAGCTCGTATTATTGAATATAAATCATATGACGATTGTATGGAACGATTGGCATTGTATAATGAATCATTGCTTGAATCCTATGTAAATAACGACATAGTACCGGACACACTATTAAGAAAAGAACTAGAAATACAAATACAGCAAGCAAATGTGTATCCGATCTGTTTCGGTTCAGCAATGACAGGTATGGGAATAGCTGAACTACTTGGAAATATTTCAGCACTAATTCCAGCTAATAAATCGGCACAAAATGAAATATTATCTGGTGTTGTATTTAAAATAGAACGTGAACCTTCTGGTGAAAAGGTTGCTTATGTAAGAGTTTTTTCAGGTAGTTTACACGTTAGAAAATATGTTGAGATACAGCGCGCTGAGTCTCAATCACATAAAGAAAAGATTAAAAAAATGTGCATATTTCATAATGGAGATGCCGTTCAAACTTCTACCGTTCCTAGCGGTGAATTTTGTAAAGTGTGGGGACTGAATGATATTAAAATTGGTGATATTATCGGTGAACAGACGGATTATATAAAGGATATTCACTTTGCCGAACCGCAAATGGAAGCTGTCATCGATGCAGTACCTAAAGAACGAATTCATGATTTATACACTGCTCTTATGGAACTATGCGAAGAAGATCCGCTCATTAAAGTGTGGAAAGACGGTGTTCATAATGAACTATACATTCGCCTTTTCGGTGAAGTACAAAAAGAAGTGATCGAAACAACGCTTTATGAGAAATACAATATACAAGTTGCTTTTTCAAATACGCGAGTTGTATGTGTTGAAAAGCCAGTTGGTATAGGTTATGCCGCCGAAGTAATGGGTGAAAAAGCGAATCCATTCTACGCAACAATTGGTTTCAAAGTTGAACGAGGTACACTTAACTCTGGCATAACGTATAACTTAGGTGTTGAACTTGGATCACTGCCTTTAGCATTTCATAAAGCGATTGAGAATACAGTATTTCAAACGTTAAAACAAGGTTTATACGGTTGGGAAGTTACCGATATTATTGTCACGTTAACACATACCGGATACGCAAGCCCGGTTACAACAGCGAGTGACTTTAGAAATTTAACACCGCTCGTATTAATGGATGCTTTAAAGCAAGCTGAAACATATGTATATGAACCAGTAAACGAGTTTGAATTAACCGTACCGGAGCATGCAATTAGTACCGCAATGTATAAGCTTGCAGCCATTCCAGCAACTTTCGCAGAGCCTATATTGCATAATGATTCTTATCACTTAACTGGATCATTACCTGTTGGGAAACAGAGAATTTTAAACGAATACTACATTCATTTACAGAAGGAGAAGGTATATTTACAACGAAGCCAGCTGGTTTCACAAAGCTTACGGCTCCCTTCCCTACTCGAAAACGTGTTGATTATAACCCGCTGAATCGGAAAGATTATTTGCTTCATGTTTTGAAGGCTTATTAAATTAAAAAAGAGGTGCAAATTGCACCTCTTTTTGCATGTATTGAAACTTAAATTAGTTTGTCCTCACAACTTCTTTAAGTCTTTCTATTACTTTTGCTATAGCTTCAATCGAATTTTCTGTTTCATATTCCCCAACATTTACAGAATGATTTGCGTTTTTGACGACATCAATCGTTAAATTCGTTTTATGTAACTGATCAATTTGATCTACATTGTATTGGTGATCTTTGTCCCCAATTACTAAAAGCCCTTCGTGATGACTATGCAAGATAGAATCAAAAATCGTATCAAACGTCAGTAACGGTGTCATTAATATCATTTTTGACTGTAAAAACTCTTCTCTCTTCATTAAATTATTTGCAATCGGAATCGTTCCGAGTGATTTCCCTAAAAATATAGAATTGCTATAGCGTCCATTTTTCAACACTTCATTCATTACAGGATTAATATCATCCATCATTACTTTCGTTACTTCTTCCATTGGCTTATTCATTAATTGTCCATCATAGGAATAATGAATATGTACTACATCTATTTTATTTTCAAGCATAAGCATCGTTGCATAATAAAATAACGGCTTATCATAATTGTAGCCTGAACCTGAGAACATAAAGCAGATTGTATTAGAACCTTTTTCAATATGTGTGTAATGAATTACTTTACCCTCTATATGTATCTCTTTTTTAGTCCCCTTCACCGTTTTCCCCTCCGGATACGTTTACTTTTGTAAAACAATATGTTTTACGATTTCTATTATAATATATAGTGGTTCATTATAAGTACTAAATTATTACTGTTTTATCAAATGACATATCAGCGATATTTTATGTCTATTTCGTATAGGTGTTAGCAAGTTCGTTTGCAAACTTGTTAGCACTTTTTTTATTTCTTCTATTGCCCTTGTCCTAAAAATAGATACACCCCTTTTATTTGTTTTTCTCCTCTTTTAAACATCTTGTTATATCTGGGTTTTCATCGTTTGGTTTTTTCATACGTTTTCTAGTCTTTTCTAAAAAGCGGGGCAAAGGTGGGGCGTTATTAAGAAAAAAGGGGGCAAAAGAGCTGGATTTTCATTCAGCTCTTTTTTATTGAAATTCTGGAACAACATACACCTTCACGTAAACGCCATTCTTCATTGCAAATTGTTCTAAAGTTTTTTGTCTGTATTCCGTTAGGGTAAAAAAATGAACGATTGGTATTTTTCCTTTATATTTATTTTTGTAGTAAGTTGCAAACTCACCATACCTTTTCATCTTCTCGCTATTTACATTCATCATCTGAGTCCGATCTATTTCTACAGCATTTAAAATACCTTCTTCATCTCGGAATTTCACATCTGGAATAATGGTCTTCTTTTTATCATCTATTTTATAACGTATAGCTGTTTCTATCTGCCAGTCATCCGGACAAAACAGATAGAGCCAAGCTTCATTTCTCATAAGGCTGTGTGCTAATCGAATTGTTGGTACTATTTTTTCTGTATCATCGAATAGCATACGCCCTTTTTTATTTAAGTAATATACATATTCTTTTTTATACACTGTGCTATTAACGTACGAGCTTAAATCCTTTAATATACGGTTTGCATTTCTTATACCACCTAAATCATGTATAGCCATTAAATGCCTGCGTGTAGCAAACTTCAGCTTTCTAATCGAGGTCAGAATCATCATCTGACGATTCATTTTGATGTGTGTTTGTATGTTCATGTTTCTCCACCTCATATTGTTTTAGTACATTCCACATCGTTTCATTAGAAATATAAGGTACTTGAATTTCTGTTAACCTATCCGTTTTAAACAAAGCGCGTCCAGGTATACTTTTAATCGTTTCCAATCCACATTCGTCTATAACTACTTGAGAAGCTGTTTGTGTCGGTAATCTAAATCCTAGCTTCGCATCTGAATTTTGCTTAACTTGTCGCGGTAATGTATCACCTGTTGGGTACTGTGTACAAAAAATCAATCTAAAACCAAGCGCCCCACCAATCCTTGCTATATAAGAAAGCATCCTTTGACATGCGATTAATAACCTTTGCTGTTCTTTACCCATACTTTTATCAGGACAAAGTTCTGCCCCTTCATCAACTATAATGAAATGTCGTTCTTTTATATTCGTTTCTACAACATTTGTATAATGCCTTTCCTTCATATAACACATTTTTTCTTCCATCTTTTCAAGAATTGTATTTAAAATTTGAAACGCTTGAATCGGTTTTTCTGCTATAGATTCCACTTGCTTTAAATTTTGATATGGCCCGAATTCTAATCCACCTTTTAAATCAACAATGTATAAATGAGTATGGTCTGATTGTGCTGTAATAAGAGATGTCATTACATTCTTTAAAAATACGGTTTTCCCCATACGTGTTAAACCACCTAAAGTCATGTGTGGTGTTTTATCAAAATCATGATAAATTAATTCTTCTAAGCTTTGCCCTATAGGTACAAGCCATTTTCCTTGTTCAACTAATGTTTCGGACCATCTCCACTTATTAGGTATGTCTTTATGAAATACTCGAATGCTTAATTTATAATTATCATAATCAATCCGAGCTGGTTTGTTTAACCCCTCACTCACAACATCCTCAACCTTTTGTATAATTTTGCTGGGCATACCTACAGGTAAAGTGTAAATATATGTTGTGCTGCGATCATCATCAATTTGTTTTTGAAATTTAGGATAATGTAATTTATCATCTCTTTTAATAGCAATCCCACTCACTTCGAAAAAGACTTGAATCTTCTTTTTATCATCATCTTTTAGTTTGAACTTATCACTTACTAGTGCGTAAGTTAATGCTGCTGTGGGAACTAGTAGTAACTCCAACATAAACATTTCCCCCTTACATATCCTATAAGGATATCATTGCACTCTTTTGGAATATAACGAGACAAGCATTTTCTTATACCTTTCTTATTGTCCTGACCTTCTATATTCTATTCCTTCATAGAAACATAACTAGAACATAACGTAGAAGGTATAAGAACGAGCCTGTGAGCGTTGTGTACAAAGTGATACGTGGAAGCCAATATGGAACACTCTTCCCCATTTTTTCTGCTACCTTCATCGTAATTACTGACAAACCTGTTGCCGTCCAAATAATTACTACTTCTCCTGCAAGAGTCATGATTATTCCTCCTCTTCCTTTTCACGAAATGCAATGCCTTTTCTCGTAAGGACGACATCATAACACTCCATTAAAGTTTCCCAATTTAGAATGTCTTCTTCCTCACCGTATAAATCCTCTTCAATAACCTGGGATAAACTGAAATATCTTTTATATTCCTTGTTATTAAACACTTCATGATTTTTCATGTGATTCATAATTGATTCCGTTTCTGATCTTGATTTGGACTCGTTATACATTTGACGTAATTCTTTGGAAGGATGTAAATATGGAGTTGTATTCAAGTGGTTATACTGCCAACGCATGTAATCCTCTCCCCTCTTGATGTCCTTGTTTCCACTTGGTATTCCTCGTGGTCTTGATATAGGTATATGAACTAGAAAATAAAAACTTGTTTGTCCACCTTAAAAAAAGTAAATAGGAATTTTCACTTTGTTATCGAATATACGAAGATGAGGTGAATAAACATGAAATGTAGACTCAAAGAAATTTTAGATGATCGGATGATAAAACAAGGAGCGCTAGCAAAGAGAGTGCAAATCACACCACAACAACTAAGTCAAATCATACATGGTAAAAGTGAACCTTCTTTACGAAATGCCATTAAAATTGCGAAAGTACTAAATTTACATGTAGAAGATATATGGATAGAAGAGATAGAAACGGGTTAATATTCCTACCGAAGAAAAAATCTTACATTTTATTCATTAAAAAATGTAAGATTTTTGTTATACTAAATATTGTAATTTTAAAACATATATTAGGGGGATACACTGTGAAAAAATTGTTTTTATCTTTAATTTGCGGATCTATTATTTTAGGTTCTGCTTGCTCAAAAGAAACAACATCAAAAGAAGAATCATCTAAAGGGAAAAATACAGAAACGCAACAAACCAAATCTGAAAAAGTTTTAACTAAAGGAGAATTCGAAAAAATGTATTCAAACCCAAAGGAATACAAAGGTAAAAAAGTTGATTTTTATGCTAGGGTTTTTGTTCAGCCTGAAAAAGATAAAGATGGAACATACATACAAGGCTGGGCTGGGCTCAACAATAGCATGAATACTGTAATTGCTATCAAAGATACTAAACTTGATGTAAAAGTCGAAGATATTATTCATGTAAAAGGGGAAGTTAAAGATACCTTTGAGGGAAAAAACGGATTCGGTGCATCATTAAAAACACCTTTAATATTAGCCTCTAGTATTGAAAAATCAGATTATGCAACCGCTTTTGCTCCTGCAAAAAAAACAATTGAAGTTAATCAAGAACAAGCTCAAAACGGTTACAAAATTTCAATCAAAAAAATTGAACTTGCCGATAACGAAACTAGAGTGTTATTTTCTATAAAAAATGAGGCCGCTGCTAAGTTCAGTTTCTATGAGTTTAAGTCAAGTTTAGTAGTAAATGGTCAACAATTTGAACGAACAGATAACTACGAAGCTAAATACCCTAAAATACCAAACGATTTACTGCCTGGCGTTACAGCTGATGCTACATTAGCATTTCCAAAATTACCTGTAGATAAAGGAGAAATCCAAATATCTCTTGAAGGTTCAAGTGAAAATTATGAATTAGAAATGAAGCCATTTAATTTTAAAATTCAATATCAATAAAAAAACACGAGCTGTCAAAAAGATAGCTCGTGTTTTTTTCACCAAACTATTCTTTTGTAAAAAAAGAACTTCACATTTACATCCATATAATTTTTTTACCTTTCAAATTTTACATACTCACCTGAAATCCATTGATCTCCACCAACGTTATACCAACCATTTTTATATCCCCATGATTGATATTTCTCGCCTTGGCACACATTTTTTACAATACCATAATTAGTTCCAGGACCAGTTCGAACACGCAATACATCTGCTGTAATAGTAACTACCCCTACACCATCATTGGATGCCTGTGGAGTTGCAGGTGCATTTCCTCCAGTATAACGAATGTATGACGGATCATTATACACCCACTGATCGCCACCAAGATTTAACCAGCCGTTTGATTCACCCCATACTTGGTAGGATTCTCCTTTACCTAATTGACGAACAACTCCGTATCCAGTACCAGGTCCTTTACGAAGGTTAACGCCATTCCCCTCAATATAAGCAATTCCTGTTTCATTAGTTGAAGGTAGAATAGGTGTTGGTGTTACTGGGTTACTTCCATCTCCGGATTGAATAGCTCTCCCAACAATAGCTTCAGCTACCGCTTTAGCCGCTTTATCAAAGTTAGCGCGATATTTTTGCATATCTGTTTCGTTATCAATAAAGCAAATTTCAGGAAGTAATCCTGTCTTTGTTTTATTAATCCAACCTAAATCTGTTGTTAATTTAATACCTCGGTCTCTCAAACCAAATGCATCAGCCATTGCCTTTGAGATCTTTGCTGCTAATTCTCTATTCCCGTATGAAGGATGCAACCAAACTTCACAGCCTGTACCACCTGGAGTAGCGTTTAAATGGAATTGTACATCTACATTACTATCTTTAATACGCAAATGATTATTCGCTGCGTTATTCCATACGTTGTATTGAGTTGTTCCTACTTCATCAGAACAATTTACATAGCTCCATCCTGCCGCTTGTACATATTTTGCAACTGCATCAAGAAAACGTCTATCTTCAACGTGTTCTTTTCCGTAAATACTGTTTGCACCTTGAACGATATAATTATGACCACCTGAACCAGCTAACTTACCCATTATTCAACATCTCCTTTTTGATTATCGTCATGATCTGACCAAATTCCTAAAGCGATACCCACAGATAATAAATAAGGTGCCAGTTCATCTAAGAAACTCTTAGCTTCTGGCACACCAAATTTAGTAAATAAAAATCCAAGCAAAGAAAAAACCGCAATCCATGTTTTCCAATTGCGGAATCGTTTTTTGATATTCTCTTTTGATTGATTCATAGTTAATTTATCTCCTTTTCTACATTATCAATGCGCTTATGTGCTTGTTTGGCACTTTCTTCAACCCTTGTAATACGTTCACCAAATGAAACCATCTGTCTTTCACTTGCCTTTTGATCTATGCGAATATCGTCAACACCTTTGCTGATATATTCTAACTTTGCCTTCATTTCTGCCCCCTGCTGCCCATCTGATTTAATTTCTTTTGATCGATTCAGCGAGTACGAAAAATACCCTATAAATGCTGATGCGATTGCAATAAGTACTCCAATTTCAATTGTCATAACTTCACTCCTTTTATGCTGCAAAATAACTTGGATCCATCCCAAATATCTCTGCAATATCTTCTTCACTTCTATCTTTTAAATAAGATTCAGTCGTTGATATATCCGAATGATTCGCAAGTGATTTTAGCTTTTCTAGTGGCACACCTTGTACTTTTAAATTATCTAATCTGCTATGACGGAAACAGTGAGGATTGATTTTAAATTCTTTGCCTTCCTTTTCGTTCAACATCTTAGCAAATATCTTGCACCAGTAATTAAATACACTTTTGTTTAAAAGTTTTCGCCCACCATTCTTATAAACTCGTACAAACAAATCTGGAATAGTATCTTTACCGCGTTGCTGTATATATAAACGAATACATTTTCGTACTCGGGGATTGTAATATAATCTAAATTTTTTACCGCGCTTCCCACGGACAATATTTGTATAATATTGTTCTGTCAATCCTTCTTTTTGAACTTGATAAACTTCATTTTTTCTAGCTGCACTATAATACGAAATTGCTAAATACGTAGCTAACATATATCTTTCTTGTGCTAATAGCTCATCGATTAACCACTCAATTTGTTCTTCAGTTATAAAGGTAATTTCTCTAATTGGATTTTTAGGTAATCCTCGGACCCGTGAACCTACATTAAATTCATAATTGTAATCATCATCATCCGCACAAAATTCTAATGCGGACCTTAATGCACTCATTAATCCATTTACACGTGCATTTGACATTCCCATCTCTTGAAAAATAATAGATAAATTTCGAATGTCTTTACGTGTTAATTCAATAAGATTTTTATTTTCGAAGTGTTGATGTATTAGAAACAAAATAATTCGTAAGTCCCAATGATATTGCTGTAAAGTGCTTGCCGCTTTCCCTTGTGCTTTCTTTTCAATTAGAAAATCTTTGACAAGGTTTTTATTTTCTTGGCTAACATGCTTTTCATAAATTGCTTGGTCTACTATTCGTTTCACACTGATCATCTCCTCAAAATAAAAAGAGAAGCGAAATCGCTCCTCTTGATCTATGAATTGAATTTTTACTCACAGCCGTATTTTATTAAATCATTATTGTCCACTTCTACATAAATATATGTTAATATTTTCATAATAAAGGGGTGTGCTGATAATGAAAAAAGTTGGATTGTTTGTAGGTAATGGTTTTACTAGAGATTTTACTGATCAATTGGATCTGAGTTCATCAAAACCGTTACATCAATTCGGAAACTCTAAAATAAATTATGATAATTTTATTGATTACTTCCCAACTATAAGGGATGAACTTTTAATAAGTCCTCCTGAGAATGATGACTTTAAAGAAATTGAGAAGTACATTTCCAAATACAAATACGGGTCAAAGGAAGAATGTGAGCTTAGAAAATTTTTAGTAGCAGCATATTCTTCATTTCAACTCGCCATCGATGAATATAGTTTATTTGAATGGAAATGGGTAAAATGGCTACAGCGAAATAGAACTCGTTTAAGTTGTGCAATTTCTTTTAATTATGATGTTCTTTTAGAAAGGGCATTAAAATTCGCCAATATCCCATACTCACGAATTGGTACAAGCGAGTGCGTTAGTAAAGTACCTATTTTAAAGCCTCATGGTTCTATAGATTTTGATATAAAAGGCCTAATTTCCGGTTTACCAGTTGATGAACTATGGAGAGTTACTACATCACTTAATGATATAGGATTACCATTTATTGTCCCTAAACAAGACTGGCTTCTACCAAGAATGGAAGCAGATATTATCCCTCCCTCTATGCATAATATCCAACTGAAACTTAGTTGGATTCATTCAATGCTCAACGAGTACATAAAGTTTGCTAGAAATTTAGATGCATTTGTTATAGTTGGTATTTCATATTGGGACGTTGATAGACCAGAAATTGACTTCTTTTTAAATCAACTACCTAAAAAAGCTAAAGTTTATATTATGAACCCGAATCCAAACCCGGACCTAATTCAGAAAATAACATCATTAGAACTAGATTATGATATTTTAGGATTTGATGATCTGCCATGGTAAATATAAAACGCATCTACGAATAAATTCTTGGGTGCGTTTCTTTATAATATAACATTTCAAATCCGTATTTTATTAATTTTTATTAAGCCCAAAATTAAAGTTCCCAAAAACTAATTAGCCAATCTTTGTAATGGTGCAAATGCGGTATTACAATCTTCATCCATCCAAAAAAAGAAATCCATAAAGCAACAGATAATAAACTTCCCCAAAATAAACCGACAATGAAATTAACGTCTTTTTTCATAATATTTATCCTCGTTTTTCTATATGTGTATCAACGTATAATATCTTTTTGTTGTGTATTAGCGGTGTATTAACTGTGAAGTTTTAAAAAATATTCATTGGAAATAAATATTGCATTCACTTTACTTCATGGGCTTCTATATAATATTCATACTCTGATTCCGGATACTTTTTTAATTTTTTACTATTATTAAGATTTACAATATAACTGCTTGCGGCTTCTTCCTCTTTAAATATCGCTACAATCTCACTTTCCCTGTAAATTGTTTGAATAACAATATACACCATCATATACATCCCTCATTTCATTCACTGTACCTAGAACCTATTAAATTCTTATGCTTGTCCTTCCTCAAACACATCAATTGCCACCTTAAATTCATCGAGCGTTTTGAGATATAAGTATGCTTGCTTAATAAAATTTTGCGATCCGATAAGAACACTTGGGACAAAATGATACGTTCTTTGTTCTAGGTATGGTTTTCCTCCTAGAAACGCTTCTCTAGACACGTAATAATTAATTGTGAAATTTAAACCTAACTTCGAACCATAAATACTATCAATTCGTCCATAAGCGCCTTCAACATCTAATCCAATATCTAATGTCTTGTTTAATTTTACACCCATAAAAACACTCCTCATTTTTTAAATTGATATTTGGCCATATGATTTCCATACACCCGGTGTTCCGTCCACGATACACTTCCAACCTTCTTCTTTTCCGGCTACAGGAGGGAATTTTTCTATTTTATCCCCTACCTCCCATGTTCCCAAAGTAGGTGGTCTATCTCGCTTTAAAAATTGTAAATTACGTAACTTATTTTTAATCGTGGTTGCATAGTGAATATGTTCACGACGAACTTCGATATATATCGTAATACGTTTGAATCGATCGCTATCTAACACTGTTCCTGGTTTTAAAATCAGTCTAAATGTTGATGCGTTCGCTGAAGTAACTGCAAATTCCGTACTCCCTATATTATTCAAGAATTTTTGTTTCTTATCTTCGCTATCCCAAATAGATCCAGAAGCATATATGGAATCTGATTCATTCAAAAGATTTCCCGACTTGTCATATGCTGCGACTTCCGGTCTAAAATAACTCCCATCTGTGATATAGCCAATCCTACGAACATATTGAGTTTCAAATGTCTGATTGAAGAATTCACGCCATGAAAGCATTTGGTATCCGTTCTTTTGTTTTATTAGCGATTCATAGTCTGGTATTTTTTGTTCACATTGTCCATGCCGGAAAAATGTATCTTCATCTAAAGTAAAAATAGGAATACGATAGTAGCTTTGTTCGATTCTACTCATTACAAAATTTTCGAATCCTTCGTTCTTTTCTACTACACCAAAACCTTTTGCAAATTGCGGATTCGGAACATAATTGTCATAGATTACATTCCCACGCGTTTTTTTGTGAAAGTAAAATTTTGTTATGCCTTCTGTTCTCACATCATTAAAAATATTTCGATTCCCTGAGTAAATACGAATAACCCCGTTTTCCACACAAGGTTCATAAAATATGTTATTGTTGTGTACGTATCCTAACTCTGATGAATTACCAATTTTGATTTCTTTATACCGACCTCCGTAAAAATTACAATCGGTAATCCAAGAATCTTGGTCTTCACCATACAAATCAAGCACATCTACCTTCCCGAACGAAAAATCACTATAGGAAATAGAAGTGATCCCTTCTATTTTTGCATTCGCATAAAGTTGCGTGTAGAAATCGTGCATGATGGTTATTTTTGCATTTTTAACTCCGATAATTTTAACACCAATATCATCAGAATTAAGCGTGTTTCCTTTTATTACCCTCGCAATATACGCCTGAATCGCTTCTGTTTTCGAACTATGTCCACCAATAATGATTGCAGGTTTATGATCAACAAAAGATTTAATCGTTCCTTCTAAAGAGATATCAAGAATATCGCTAAAATCCACTGTATCGTAAACTGCAATTAACAAGTTTTTAGGAATAAAAATTCCTAGTTTATTTGTTTTTGCAAATTCCGCTGCTTTTTGAAGGTGTTTAGTTTCATCGGTACCATCACCCTTTACACCAAACCATGAGACATTTACACATCTTTCTTTTAAATCTTTTTCGATAAATTCCAAACGTGTATTTAGTACTGGGAAAGAGGAAGAAAGCAAAGAACTATATCTAGAATCAATAACTTCAGGATTACTATCTCCAGACCCCTCAATAACTAGATGATCGATCCGACCGTGTTGTTTTTCAATTTCTTCTTTAATGTAACCTGTTTGCTCATTAATAGCTGCCATTGTTCTATTTTTATTTTCATTTTCTTTAATTCTATAATCCCTTCCAAAAACAGCATTTGTTGGGGTAATATGAAGGTCAAGTTTTTGAATTTGCAACCCTAACACCACCTTTTCATAAAATTCGTTTTTTAAACTAGTTTATTTCCTTCTAATACTTTCACACGATCATCTAAACTCTGTATCTGCTGCTTGAAAGTACTGTTTTCTTTCTCTAATGTACTAATTTTTTGTATTAAAATAGGCAAGTCATAAACTTGTCCTGTTTCAACCTTTATTTGATTTATTTTCTTCTTATCAGCTGCACTCATTAATCCATCTTTTGTTTCAGTTACAACTCCTGGTATGACAGGAATTTCTATACCACCGACACTAGATTCTAGCGATTGTACTTCTTGTTTAAGTGTACGTATTTCTCCACCTTGTTCATTAACCGTTTCGTTAGTTTGTTTAATAGTAGACTTCATTTCAGTAACATCTATTGTCGTTGTATCGAATTTTTCGACTGCTTTTGTAACAGCTTGCTGCGTTTGTATGACGGTTACCTTTGTATCACCAATATCTTTTTTTACGGCTTGTTGTGATGCTTTTAGGTCAACCATTATATCTGAAGCTTTACGCCTAATTTGTCCAAGCGTATAAATTGACGATTTATTTTTATTAGAAAAATCCTCAACTTCAACAACACGTATACGTACATCTAAATCAAATGGGTCAATAATACACCATACATAATCGCCTTTGTTAATATATTGCCAACCTAATTCTTCTGCTTCTATTGCTGTCAACTGAACCGAGATATCAATACTGTCATGTAACTCACGAATAATTCGATCTTTTAAACTGTTGTAATCCGTATACCGTTCATCACGTACAGGCTTAGCGTGTTTTATACCATAAACTTTCGCAAGCGGACTAGTATATTCAGCTGTAACAACGTAAGATCCATCTTCTTCGTTTGGCTTACCATATCCCCTTATATATGTTGCAAATGAAGTCGTATCAATATCTTGAGAGGGATCTTTAATATTAAAGTAATATCGAAATTGTTCATCTGTATAAGTACCAATTTCTTTCATTACCGTTATTTCATTGCCAACAACTTCAAATTCTGCTCCAAATTTAGCTAAGATACTTTTGAATAATGCCAATGAGTTTTCATCACCAAAATTTTCAACTTCCACACTTAATGATAACTGATTGTTGTATATAACGATCCTATACCCTGTACCTTTTAAAGCGAACTCCAGCATTTTATCTAGTCGGAAAGTTCCACTTATTTGATCGTAAATATGGTTATCCGTTAAATCTTCAAACATACGATGAATCGCCTTACAAGTTCGTACTACTTTATTACCTATTGTTCTCTCATTAAAGTTTTTAATAATGTATTCGTCATCCTCGTAAATAAAGATGTTTTGATTATAAATTAACGAATAGGCGTGTTCATTTGTTTCTGTTTTAATGACTTTCACATCTATTGTTTTATCTCCATTTACACCGTCTTTTCTTGAAACTTCAAAATCCGTCAACATTTCTTCAGTTCCGCTAATACTTCTGATATATATATCGGTCATAACATCACCAACTATAAATAATAAAATCTAAAATCAAACTCAATTTGAAAAGCCCCTGATATACCCGACACAATAAAGTCGTTCCATCCAGGAGCTAATCTAATAACTTTTCTATTTGTACTTGTAAATACAGTATTACCATTCTTAAATACTCTTACTCTATTCAATTCAATCGTATCACCAGCTGTAGTTGGAATGTTGAGTTTAAATACATCGGCTGTCGTTCGATTGGTGATCGTCAAACCGTTTGTTGCTCCACGAATTCGAATTACAAGTGGAAGCTTTCTTGGATCTATTTCAATATCACTAGCATTATAAATACGGAATGAACTTGTACTATGTTTATAAATTAAATCTTCTGCCGGTAAGTTTTGTCCTATTTGCCACAATCCAGAATCAAAGGTAAATGGATCCATTGTCGTCCCCACTGATTCACAAAAAGATGATGCTGATTTAAAAATAATATTAAATTCCCCATATTGCCCAAATGCTTGAGGCTCAATTTCATAAGTGTTTGCAACCCTGACCTTCCAACGTTTTCCGGGTTGTCTATTTGTAATAATATAAAATGGTTCTTGGGAAGCGAACAATTTAAAAATTTCATCACGAAACAGATAAAAATCCCAAATATCTTTTGCATAAAATAGAATTTTAGTGCGAATGTTATCTCTTGCATCGAAACTTCCACCTAAATCGATTTCTCCATGATTTCCATCGATTTTTTCATATTGAGCATTGTATAAAGGGGATGGTGGAAGGAAGTTTAATACTTCCATTGCATTATTAGTTTCAATAATAAACTCTTCTCCATTACTCGTTATAACAGTTAAAGTTTGAGGAATCACTTACTTCCCTCCTTGCATAAACAATTGAGTACTGTACTGATTGTTTTGTAACAAATCTAATGGAGACAATAATATTTCTGCCAATGTCATCCCATCAATGTTAATTTGTATTGGATTTTTCTGCGCTAACTCTCTCTGAGTATACGGCATATTTTGTCCTCTATTCGAATTATCACTGTTAGATTTATATTGAACAACATTAGAATTATCTGATATCACTTTTCTCCATCTAGAAAGATTGCTCGCATCATACATTGCAATACCTTCAGAACTAAATATTTCTTTCGGATTTACCGAATGAATTCCCTCCATAGCGCCTGATACTGTATCTTGTAACGCATCTCGTACCAGAGAATATTGGCTTTTGATACCCGAAGCAATTCCTTGCGCCATTTGAACACCAGCAAATGCCAAATTGTTAGGATGTAGCGTATTTATAAGGGACTTATGAGCATTTTCACCAAGAGTACGGCTTTCATCTTCAGCCATGTAGGACATTTTTCTTATACCAAGTGCAAAACCTTCGCTAAAAGGCTTACCACCTTGATCACGTGTTAATTTCGATGGAGAGTTTACATCTAACGTGGCTTTTAACGCTTCAAATGCGCCTCGTGCCAAACTTGCTGCTACGTTTTGCACATTCCATTTACCATTAGAAATACCGCTAGCAAATCCACTAGAAAACGCTTCACCAGGGCTTATAGAACTAACACTTTTCAGACCAGAATTACCGCTTTCCGCTACATTAGAACCACTCGATCTCGCTTGTCCCCTTGTATTTTCCATTCCTTCAGCAAACTGGCTCCCGCCTTTTTGCCCTTGCGGAGTACCGTTGATTGTATTAAAGCCTCCATGAGCCGCGTTTACAGCTTCTAAAGCACTTCCTCTTATATAACCGCTTTGATTAACAATTCCACTACCAACACCTTGTCCACCTTGATTACCAGCTGGATTTCCATTAATAGTATTAAAAGCACCATGAGCACTAGCAACTACTTGCAAAGCACTTCCCCTAATATAGCCATCTTGGCTAACTATGCCTTGTCCTAGTTCACTACCACTCTTATTACCACCGCCACCATCAGTTGTACTACCCATAATTCCTTCCACAGCTTGCTTCTTCCCTGTTGCTGCTGTTTCAGGAGCTGTATTAGTAGATATCCCATTAGCTTGAGTTTGACTTATATCAAATCCAACTTGTGTTAAATCTAACTTTGCTCCATTTTCAACTAACAATGAAATTGCCTTCGCTGCTAGTTCAGCATTGATAGAACCATTTTGCATACCTTGAACAAGCGTCTGAACATTAAATTGTCCTGCTTCCCCAAGATCAACTTGAACATTGCTTTTAATATCTAATCCCATAGTCTGTGCGACTTGTGGTAATGATAACGCTCCAATTTGCATTCCGTTAATTAAGGTTTGTATGTTATTCTGACCTTCTTGAGTAGCATCAACTTTCATACCATTCTTAACATTTTGTTGAAAGAATTGGAATACAGTATCAAACGACAACGTTCCGGTTTGAAGACCTGTAATCCACGAATCCATCGTCATCTTTCCGTAGATTCCTAGATCGATAGTGGTATCACCTTGCATATTTTTATTTAAAAACTCTCTCACTTGACTGGTATCCTTTGTTTTAATACCATCAATCCATTTTTGCATGGATTCAATACCACTTTGTGAAAGATCTACTTTATAAACATCTTTCAATTTATTTGCATTCGCGGTTGCTACAGCTGAAGAATCTAATTCGCCTTTTTGAAGTTTCTGTAAGAAGGTATCGATCGTAAATTGCCCAGCTGGTCCTAAATCAATTTTCATTTTACCGTCAATTTCTGTTGCCATTGATTCCGCTAACAATCTAGACGACTCTGTACCTTTTTGAAGCTCAGAAAGATACATCCCTATGCTTTCAATCTTTGATTTTCCATATTGCAATTCATATCGAAGTAATTTATCTTGGTAATCTTTTTCTGCTTTTTCTTGATCACTTCTAAATCGTTGTTCTAAGTCAGCAGATTTTTCCCGGTATCCATACGCGGCTTTGAATCGTTCGCCCCATCCTTTGTCCTCCGCTTCAATTCTTTTAGCTTGTGATGCTAAGGTCTCTGCATCCTCCGATTTTAAATGTTGCTGTAACACTTTAAATCCATCGTTCCTGATTCCTTGTAGATCATTAACATGTTTTGATTCGTAAAGTGCAATAGCATCTAATGTAGCTTTTCTTTCCTCTGGTTTAATTTCACCAAGTTTAAAAGCCTTCTCTACATTTTCACGCCAACCTTTAGTTTGTTTTTCTAAAGATTTAACACCATCATCATATACTTTTATGATGCTTTCGAAACGCTTTTTACCAGCATCTAAAGATAACATTCCACCTGATTCAATTTCTTTTGAAATAGATGCTATTTCTTTAGATTTTGTATAAAACTGTTGGACATTCTTATCAGCAACCTGTAGAGCTTGATCAAACTTCTGAGCAAAATCTTTCGGCATTTTCATGGTATCTCCCTGATACCTTTTAATCCCCTCTTCTAAAATCTTCTCTGCTTGTGTAGCGACTTCGATTTCTTTATTTATAGATTCAATTACATTATTCTTAACCTGCTCTAAAGTTTCTTTCGCACTTTCAGGTACTGTTCCCATCAACTGACTAAACATCTTATTAAACTCACTTTTCTTTCCTTCTAACTCTTTGATGACTTCATTCGTCATTCTTTGAAAAGCTTTAATGGTTTCGTCAGCTGCTTTATTTGCTTCTTCACCTGTTTTAAGTTTCAAATCCATCATATTATTAATAGCTTTATCTTTTAAATCGACATAAGCACCAGCTGCTTTGCTTGTAGCATCACTTACATTCTGACCAAACTTAGCCATATTTGTTTGAGCTTGATTTGATTTTTCATTTAGATCAACTATTGCTATGCCAAGCGCTCCTACAGCAAGGACTGCTCCTGTAATCGCTAGAGCAATTGGATTTGCCAACAAAGCTCCGACACCCATAGCAAGGAATCCTACAGCTGCTGTTACTCCTGCTATCCCAAAAGCTAATAAAGAACTTTTAGCAATCATTTGTTGTGTAGATTCATCTAGATTATTAAACCAATCTACGACACCTTGAACACCGGATACTACATCAACTAAAATAGGTAACAACGCATCACCAAATGACTTTTTAAGAGTATCTACAGCACCACTTAATTCTTCAATCTTTCCTTTTGTTGTATTCATCTTTGTCTCAGCAACTTCTAATGCTGTTACCTTTGACATTTCTGTATACATATTTTTCACACCATTTGAGCCCTCTTTATAAAGAATATTAGCGGCACGAATAGCATCTGATCCAAACAATGTATACATGTATGATTGTCTTTGTTCTGCGGTTAATCCTTGCATTGCCATTTGAAGAATTTCAGCTATATCAGACATTTCTTTTAGGTTTCCATTTGAATCAAAAAAGGCGTTTGTCATAATACCAGTTGAAAAAGTTAACTTCTGGAATGCTTTTTCTGCCTTTTCAGATCCAACTTTTACACCAGCTTGTTTAGCCGCATATTCTGATAACGCTCCTGTTACATCTTTAAAGGAAGTTGAAGTTGGTTTAATCCCTTTTTCTCCGAGAAACTGCATTGCTTTTCCAGTATCAATTGTGATTAATCCTAATTCACTAAACATATCGTAAGCTTCATTAGATTTTGGTATTAAGTTTGCTAACATGGTTTTCAAAGAAGTACCTGCATCTGATCCTTTTAAACCATTCTGTGCAAATAAAGCTAATGCTGTTGTTGTATCTTTAAAACTAAGTCCCACACCAGCTGCAACCGCCGAAACCATTGATAACCCAAACTTCATTTCTCCAACACTAGTTGCTGAAGCATTTGCTGCACCAGCTAATAGATCAGCTGCTTGGGCTACTGATAAGTTATCATCCTTAAATGCATTTAGAGCTGTAGAAGCAATTTCTGCTGCATCCCCCAATTCTAATTCCCCAGCTGTCGCTAAGTTCAAGGCACCTTCTAAACCACCATTAATAATGTCCGTTAGGCTTACCCCTGCTTTAATTAGCTCTTCAATACCTTGCCCTGCTTCCACAGATGAGTATTTTGTTTTTTCGCCCATCTGTACAGCAAGTTCGCTAATTTTCTTCATTTCATCGCCAGTTGCACCAGAAACTGCTTGAATATCAGCCATCTTCTGTTCAAAGTTCATTGATTCTTTCACAGCCATCGCAAGTCCAGCACCAATAATCCCAGTCATGGCTGCAAAAGTAGTCCCCACTTGTCCGCCAACATCCTGCATTTTATTGCCTGTATCACGCATTCTTTCTCCAGTACGGTGAAGACGATTCTGTTGCTCGGCTAATTCACGGTTCGTTTCTCTTATTTCATTTTGAATCCGCTCTTGAGCTGTTTCAGCACGATTCATAGCAATCGTATTGTTATCGATTTGCGTATTTAATCGTTGAAGCGCTTGACCGTTTGACGTATATTCAGCTTGAAGTTGTTTTAATTCTTGCTTTAATTGTTTGGCTTCCTGGGAGTTACGACCGAAATTTTGTACAGCCTGATTATACTGCGTTTCAAGACGTTCCATCGATGCCGCTAATGTTAAATTTGAAGCTTGTAATTGCTCTTGTTTTTGTTTTGCTTGTTCAATTTTTTGACGATAATGCTCTACTTTTTGTCCCTGCAAAGTGAATTTTTCATTTAAATGCGTTAATTTATTTTGTAACTGCTCTACGGAACTTCCAAGTAACCTAGCCCGTTCGCTTGTTAAATTAAACTCGGAATCTAGTAATCGCAAACCACGATTAATCCCCGCAACACCATTTTCAAAACGTTGTGTATCAAGCGTGACCCGAGCTCCAATCTCCATATCTCCAGCCATTTATCTCACCTACCTTTATAACCAATCCGGGGCCTGATTTGCTGTTCGAACTACTTGTCTATCATCTTGATTTTTCTTATAAGCTAAAGTTTTAAAGAAAAGCACTAAATCCATTTGATTTATATCTGCTTGAGATATACCAGCATCTTGAAGCATGCTATAAATACCAAGCATCATTTCTGTTGGTTTGAATGGTTCCTTTTGTTTCTCACTCTCTTTTTTTTTGGTGAATTCGTCTTCGAATCAATAGCACTAATAATAGCGACCGCTTCCGCAATACGCCCTACAATTGCTAGACAAATAGAATAAATAGTTGATGTTAAAAACCAAGCGTGTATACCATCAAGGAAATCCTCTACGGTAAAACGGTTACCAAATACTTTGACGATAAATTGAGTAGCTTCTTTTAATAAATCGAATGGAACAGTTTCAGCACTTAATTTTTCTGTCCACTCTGCCGCTGCAAATGCATCAGTGGCTGAAAGAAAATTAGGTAGAAAGAACGTTTTTTTACCCGCGGATAAATTTAAAATTAATTTAAACGTTTCTGTTTTTTGTGTTTCTTGCATATTTTAATCTCCTTTCATAAATAAAAGGCACAGCATTTAGCTGTACCTTCTCTATGTTTTTATTTAGATGGTGCTGCTTCCGTTGGTGGTGCTGGAACTGTTTTAAACCAACTTGATGCAACCGCTGTATCGTAACCAATTTCTTCTTCATCTAGACGATGTCTCCAATTACCATCAGATCGTTGGATTGCTTTACACTTAATTTTTGCTGATTGGAAAGTTGGCTTATCCTCCGCTGTCTTATGCTCATCTTCTGGAATTTCGAATTTTGTTTTATAGTAGCAATAAAAACGATTTTTTCCATTATCTTTCGGTAAACGATATAATAATGCCACATATGGAGCGACATCATTTACGTTATCAATTACCTGCCCTTTAATTAGTTTCTTCCCTAACAACTCTGCGTAAGTAGTTAATGAAATATCTGCTGTTTCCAATTCAATTTCTACCCCACCAAACGCACTTGCTGTTGCTAGCGGTCCACCTTCCGCGTAGAACGTAACAGATTCATTTTTAGGAGAAGCTTTACCACTTACCGCATCTCCAATTTTTTTAGGTGTAGCATACGTAAACTTACCATCTGCTGCCTCTGTTAAAATTGCATAATGTAAATCCCTAAAATCGACTGCAATTGCCATACTTATTTTCCCCCTATACTTTTAATTCCGTACGAAACCTCATACCATAATGATATATTTTCGTATCAGATTCATATAAATTTGCTGTTGTAATACGCTTAAAGCCTATATTTTTCATAGAAGTGTTTACTGCTTCTTTTAGATCAGCCTTAACAGGCATAAAAGACCAAATATCAACTTGAAATAAAATAGTGCTGGTAGATTCCGCTCCTTCAGCGTATCTTCCAGCACTATTATCTAATTCAGAATAAGTGATCCATGTTTTGCCGTTGTCATCGCCACGAATCATGTTATAAATGTATTCTCCACCCAGCTTTTCCACAATAAAAGGAGTCGTAAGAGCACGTAACACATCTTTTTCTAGAAATCTCATACGATATGCAACGCCGCTACAAAGACATTTCTCATTTCATGAATTGCCTTTACTTCTGTATGGGTTACTGTTTTTTCTATAAATCCTTTATGCGGTGGATGTGGCATTTTACTGGTTCCCCAGTTTTGAAATTTCATATAAAAGTGTGGGGAATTATCATCTTTTTCCCATCCTACACTAATTGATTTGACTCCATTTCGAGTCTTCACTTTACCAACAAGAACTTCATTTTTTGCATGTTTCCCTGTTCGCCAAGATTCTTTGGGTGAAGGCGGTTTAGGAGATGCACTGACTGGACTTTCTACCTCTAATGCATCTTTCACTACTCCAGCGCCCTTTTTTAACGCTGCGTTTTCAATGGTTTTTACGTTTCTTCCTAACGCTTCGAAACGCTGAATAGCTTCCTGGATTCCAAAGGTCGTTACTTCTGCCATATGGACCGCTCCTCACACACTAAACAGATTTCTTTATGTTCTTCATCAACATCTACAACAGCTTTGATTTCAAAGAGCCTTCCAGCATATAGGACTTGCATTTTCGAATCGATTCCCCTGCGAAATCGCATAAAAAAATTCACTGTTCGTACCGCATTTTCGGTATTTCCAGCGAATATTTCATAGTTAAATCCCTTTCCAAATGGTGTTTTTGCTCTTGCCCAAACAGTGACAAGATCTTTCCATTCTGACGGAACTGGATTCCCATCTTCATCTTTTTTATTTGTTGTTTCTTGTTGAATTGTTATTCGTTTATTTAATTTACTTGGGTTCATGATTATCACCGGTATTATAGTCCCTTAATTGGAGTATAGTAGTTTCTAATGACTGTTTTAATGCAGGGACATTTAATGATTTATCTTGATTCTCATAGTTTAATAAAACATGTGTTATTACCGCAATCTTATATAGTGCCTTTTCACTTTCAGGAACACCAGCTCCTAATAAGGATTCTTTTGCTCCATCTATTAGAAGTTGAATATCTGTATCCTCTTCATCTCCATCGATTTTTAATTTCCCTTTTAATAGCTCTAAGCATATAATCACCTATGATCCTGAAGTATTGGTTTTCGCTGATAATTCAACGCTTAAAGGAGAATTTAATCCGTTATTTCCAACTACTTTCACTTGATAAGAATATGTTGTATCACCAGTTAATCCTGTATCTTTATAGGTTGCTGTTACTGATGTCCCTACTTGTTTTCCATTGCGAATATATGATACTCTTTAATGCCCCCATCATACACAACAGGAGGCCAACTAATGTTGGCCGTTGTTACTGTTGTAGAATCAACTTTTAATCCTGTTGGTTCCTGGGGAGGATTAGGGTGTACTCTGTACTTCTGCAATGCGGAATGCTGATTTCAGTTTAATTTTATGGTCAAACCAAGCTGTTAAAACAAATAGTTCAATGCCTGTTTTCACATCTTTATCGCGATCATAAATCATATTTGGATCATAGTTGAAGTGAGAATATCTGAAATCACCAACAACAGGACTTACTGCTGAATCACAAAATTTAACTGGCTTCCTAAAACTTGCTCTGGTTGCGCATTATATAACGTAGCGCTACCATTAGCCAGCGTTTTAATGATTGCCATGTAATCCGCATAACGCATTTCAATTGTTGCATTTTCACGGAAATCCTCATGCAAGTCTGCAACTGCTGCTGTAATAGCTTCATATAAATTCTGACCATTAACAGATTTAATGCCAGCTTTATAGAATGACATAGACTCTTCCCCAGCTTTAGGTGTTGTAGCAAATGCTACTTTCTTCTCTTTTGCTGCTAAACCACTTTCTAACGCTTGATCTACAGTTTGTACTAAGTTTGTATCAGTTGCTGCTAAAACAGTCTCAGAAATAGGTACAAACACCTTAAATTTATTACGTCCGAAAGTTACAACATCACCTTCTGCTTTTAATTCCTTTGCTGTTGCTGTATCAGCAATGAAATCATCATCATCTAATGTAAAAGTAACCTTAGGAATTTCAAGGTTTGTTACACTGGTAAATGTAGATACATCTCTTAACGGGTTTTTGACAAATGGTTCATGCAATAATTCATTTGTCATTGTAGTTGGAAGAATCTTTTCACCACCTGTTGAATTTTTATCACCAAGAGCTGCTCGTGCTTCTTGTGACAAGGTACCTCCACGAATTGTAGCTCGAACCAATTCTGCTTTCGCTGCAACTACCTTTTGTTTTGGATCTTCAATAGATTGCAAACCAGTTCGATTTTGAAATTGTGCTTTTTGTTCAGCTTCCATCGTGTCATGTTGTTCTTTAATTACATTAAAACGCATTTGAAGATCTTTCTTTGATTGTTAAGGCTTTAAGACTTTCCATAGTTGCAGATGGATCAATCGCTTTCTGAGCAAGTTCGCTCTCTACTTTTTGAAGCTGTTGACCAATAGTAGATAAATTTTGTTTTAATTCAAATAATGTATTTTTTGAAAAGTATTGAAAGTTACCAAGAGATAATCGAAATTTAT